>JAFGNU010000004.1 GCA_016926875.1 Anaerolineae bacterium
CCACACGCATCTGACCAGGATTACCTGTTAAACGAGCAGTACCGCGACCATACCAACCTGAGCGCCCGTGCCGCGCTGCACGCCCGCTTTTCGACCAATACCTACGGCTGGCACCCGTGGGTGTTCGACCGCCTGCTGGACCTGCCGCCGACCGCCCGCGTGCTGGAACTGGGCTGCGGCCCCGGCTGGCTGTGGCGCGAAAACCTGGACCGCATCCCGGCGGGCTGGACGATCACGCTGTCGGACTTCTCGCCCGGCATGGTTGCAGAAGCGCAGCGTCACCTGCAAGCCGCCCCGCGCCCCTTTAACTTCCGGTGCATCGACGCCCAGGCGATCCCGTTCGCCGACGCCGCGTTTGACGCCGTGATCGCCAATCACATGCTCTACCATGTCCCGGACCGCGCCAGCGCCCTGTCCGAAATCCGGCGCGTACTCAAACCGGGCGGGCGGCTGTTCGCAACCACCATCGGCGAGAACCACATGCGCGATCTGCATGATCTGCTGCAACAGCTTGTACCAGAAGCCGACGCCTGGAGCAGCCTCGGCGGCGGCGTCACGTTCACACTGGAGTCCGGCGCAGATGAGCTGCAAGAGTCGTTCGACGACGTGACCATGCAGCGCTATGACGATGCGTTTGTCGTGACCGAAGCCCAACCGCTGGTAGACTACATCCTGTCCGGCCACCTAAGACCGGTGCTGACCGGCGTCAAGCTGGCAACCGTTACGGCGTTCATCAACAAAGAAATCGCGGCTAAGGGCGCGATTCGCATCGGCAAGGATTCCGGGGTGTTCACTGCGCGGCGTTCTCCGGCGTGACGTGATCCGGCACGCGCCGCTCACCAATCCGAGTTTGACGCCATCGAACAGCCTGGAGCCATACCCGCCGTCGCCTGCTTGTAACGCGCGAACGTCGCCGGGGCGTTGCGTTCCAACCCGTGCTGTTCGCAAAAATGCAGGTAGCCCCCCAGGTGATAGGTAGCCGTCTCTACCTCGTACTTAAACACCTGCGCGGACATCGTGCGCTGCATGTAGCCGATCTGCTCCCAGGCGTCATACACCAACGCCCGGTCGTAGGGCACGGCGCGAAACTCGGCCTGCCACGCGCCGTTTGCCCCAGTCAGCACAAGGTACTGCGCCGCCGGGTTGCCGTTGTACGGTACGCCCACCGATCCGCAGTTCAGCACCCAGCGCCCATCGATCCGGTGCTCATACGTGCGGTGCGTGTGCGCGCCGACGATAACCGGTTCTTCTGCCCCGTGGATCGCCGTCCGCAGTTCGTCATCCGACAGCCAATGACCGAGTCCTTCGTTCAAGCGGCGCATCGACCCGTGCACCACCCGGATCGCGGGCAGTCCCGGCACCGCGATCACGCGCTCGTGCGGCAGCGCCCGCAGGTACGCGATCTCGTCAGCGCTGAGTTCATCGGCCACGCGCGGAAACGGCAGCCAGAAATCGGAATACCACTCGTCCGGCACGCCGGTCTTATCAACGTACTTGAGGATATACTCTTCGTGGTTGCCAAACACCCCCGGCCAGCCCGCCGCCCGCACCGCCTGCACGCATTCCTTGCTCTGCGGTCCCCGGTTGATGATGTCGCCGTTCACGATCACCTGGTCCGGCGCTGCCTGTTGGATGTCGATCATCACCGCTTCCAGCGCGGGCAGGTTGCCGTGAATATCGGCCAGAATAACAATACGCGTCATACCTCACCATTTTTTGCTGTGCGTGTACGGTAGAAAAACGTGATTATGCCGCAGTCCAAACGCCCGCACAAACGTACCATAAAAAAGCGCGCCCCAACCGGAGCGCGCCTGTTGATCCCGTGTGCATACTATCCCCGGTTAGCCGCCAAACGCGAAACCGTCCACCGTCACCGAGAACACGTCGGCATAAATCTGGTCAAAGTCGGCGTCCGGCGCTTCCAGCCAGAAGGTGTAATCGTTCTGCCCGTCGGTCGTCACAAAGAACGCGCCCGCCATCTTGACCTGATCGTCGTACACGAACACCACCAGGTGCCATTCTCGGTTGCCGACGTAGTACGGTTCGGACGCCAGGATTTCCAGGTTGGTCACGCTGGCCTGAAGCTGGTCGATCCAGGACTGCGCCAATTGCTCGCGCGTCTGGCCGGATGCAGGCGCGGTTGCCAACCCGACAAACACGGCGGGATTGGTCGCCGGGCCATACAGCACCCAGTTTTCGCCCGTCTCCTGCACCCAGCTTGCCGGGACCGAGAACATCACCTGTCCCTCGGCCAACGTCACCACCTGCCAGGCGCTCTCACCCACGATCTCGGTCGGCTCAAAAAAGTTGATGCTGTCCACCAGCACCTGAAGCGCCTGTGTGGCCGGTTCGGGCGTTTCCGCCGGGGCGTCCAGGTCAAAGCCATAACCGACACCCTGCACCGGCACATAGATCGCGATCACCGCGCCCACGCGCGGCTGGCCGTTGAACGAGTAGGTGTAGTCTGCCACATACGCAGGCAGATCACCGATCTGCACGTCGCGCTCGTTTTGCACCACCAGGTCGGCCAGGTCGCTCCAGCTTTCCTTGACGGCGGCGGCAGTTTCCTCGGCAGTCGTCACCCCGGTATACGGGAACAACGTCATCAACGTATTGGTCGCCAGGTCCGCCGTGTACAACCGCTGGCCGTCCGGCGTGAAGCGCGGGCGCAGCCAGTTGGCCGGGTAGCGGAAATTCACGCCAAACGTCAGGTCGGTGTAACCGCGCAGGACCGGGTCCAGCCCTTCGTTGTTCACCTGGATGATGATCTCGTCCACTGACGACACGCCCGCCACGTTTTCCGCCGCAAAGCTGATCGCGTAGCTGCCGCTGGGCGCGGGCTGCTTATCAAACCGGACCGGCTGGTCACCACCGATCACCAGCGTTTCACCGTAGCCTGTACCGGCGAGATCGTTGTTGGCGTCCATTGTCAGCAGGACCGGCTGGAACTGGTCGCCCGGCTGAATGTCGATCTGGTACGGCTGAAGCGCACCGCTCGCCGTTTCGTTCAGGCCCCACAAAGCCGTCGCCTGGCGTGCGTTCAGATCAAAAACAAGCTGCGCTTCGACCCGGTCGCCGCCGCGCGCCGGGATATACTCGCCGTTGACCGTTGCCACCGCCGGGTTTTCGCGGTTTGGAATCAGCAGCGCGTAGGTGGATGCGCTGCCGTCCGTCAGCACGGGCACCTCGGCATCCCAGGCAAAAGTGCGCGTCGTCACGCCGTCCGGCCAGTCGACATAGCTCGACCCGTCCGGCGTGGTCGCGCGGGATACGAGATAGTCGAAATCGAGCACAACCCGCTCGTTTTCGCTGATGATGCGCGTCACGGCGTAGTTAACCTGCAAGATATCGCGCCCGGACACTTCCAGCATAACCACTGCGGGCTGGTAGATGTCCGATACATCCGGGTACACGCTGATCACGCTCACCGAAGGCGCTGCCGTGACCGTATCGGTCGCCGTGCCATGAAACAGGTCCAAAAACTCGATCCAGCCTGCCATGCTTTGCGGCGCTTGCAGGGGATAATGCTCGTTAAACGCGTTCTTTTTGTACGCCTCGCGTGAGCGCGGGAAGTAGATCGAGACCCCGTTCGATCCTTCCAGCGGGTCGCTGTGCCCCTCGTGGATCACGAGGCTGTCTACCGCCTGCATAATCCCCTGCGCCGCGCCCTGCACATCCGGCGAGGCCGAGATGCTGTTCAGCAGGTTTGCGAAGCCGTACAGGTCCACCGATGACCAGATGTCGTAATACTGCGGGTCGTCAAAGCCGCCGTAGCTCATGGCGTTGTTACGTGCATCGGCGATGGCGCTCAACGCCGCCTGCGGGTTGGCCCGGATCACTGCCGTGAACGCGTCCAGCGCGCCGACCATCGTTCCCGCCTGCCCCAGGTCAACCGCGCCCAGCCCGTAGGCGTCATAGGGGTCGTACTCGTCCAAAAACGCCATGAAGTAATCTACGACATGCGCCGCCACCTGCGCGCCATCGAGCGTCGGGTTCGCTACCAGTTCTTGCAGGAACAGGTAGAACCAGCCCGCGTTTGGCTCGTTGTCTTCCGATCCGATCCCGTAGTGCGCATAGGGCGCGATAGTTTCGTACACTTCGAACTGCCCCATCAGGCACATATCAAAGCCGACCACGTCAAACTGGCCGATGCCGGTATCGGTCACCGCGCGTTCCAGGGCTGCGCTCAGTTCGAGCAGCGTCATATCGTCGCCGGTGTCGTCGTCGCTGGCGTGACTGGTCCAGCCCCCGCCGTGATCCCACAGCACCAGCATGTACCGCTGCGCCGGGTAGTTGGTGATGCCCCAGATCGCAAAGTCCGCGATGGTGTTTGGATCACCGCTGTTGACCTCGCCCAGGTTTTGCATCACGGGCGAGTTCACCGTCCAGACATCTTCATCCGGTTGGACGTAGTAGCGGCGGCTTTCCGTCCAGTCGTCGCTTTCCTCCGCCGAGCGGTCGATCTGCACCAGGATGTTCACATCCGGTGACGATCCCGCGCCTTCCATTTCGTTTAAATCGCGCATAGCGGCGGCGTCCAGGTTGTTATCCGCCGCCAGGTAAACCATCACCGTCCACGAGGCGGTTGTTTGCGCTTGTTGGGCCGGGTCTACCGGCGGGCGGTGCGCCATTTCCGGCGCGACACCGTCCACCCACGCCTGGGCCGCCGTGACAATATCGTGCGCGCTTGTCACGTCGTTGGTGATGGATGGCGCCCGTTTGGGGCTGACCAGATGAGAAGCCGCGACCGGCGTCGAGGGAGTCAGCATTGGCAGCGTCAGCGCAGCGCTCAACAGCGCCGCACTCAGCCAGGATGTTATTCGTTTTGGTTGCAGCATGGGATTTTTCTCTCCTTAGCGTATCTCCTACCCAAAAAGTCTAGTACAGTTTTGCCAATCGGCAAACCGGCCTCACGAACATACTATGTGCACCACGTGACCGCAGCGTGACCGCACACCACACGATCCGACCTTGCCAAACCCGCAGACCTGCGGTAGTATTCTGACCGCTTTTAGCGCCCGCGTTAAGGTTGGGCGCCTTTCCGCTCGTCAAAGCGGTGCCAACCGGCCCATGACGAGCAGACCCGTGGAAAGGAGATACTTCCAAACACCATGAATCGCAAATACGAATTGGGTTTCATTATTCCGACCAGTGTACAGGAAAGTGAAACGCAGGCTGTGATCAACGACGTCCGGGAATGGATTCAGGGCCACGAAGGCACGATCACCAACGTCGATTTCTGGGGACGTCGCCGCCTGGCCTATCCGATCCAGGATTTCCGGGAAGGCTACTACGTCTTTCTACAGATGGAGTTCCCCGCCCAGAAGTTAAGCGAACTTGAACACAGTTTGTGGTTTGATGAACGGGTCCTCCGGCACCTTGTGGTCCGGTTGGACGAGTGACCTCGCCGTCAGGACGCTGTTGTTCTCACACGGCCCTAGTTTCAGCAGGAGCGGAACGCTATGCCGCGCGGACTCAATAAAGTAATGATTATCGGGCACCTGGGACGCGATCCAGAGCTGCGCTATACGCCCAGCGGACGCCCGGTTGTCAGCTTTAGCGTGGCAACCGCGCGCACCTGGACGTCATCCGAAGGCAACCGCCGCGAAGAAACCGAGTGGTTTAACGTGGTCGCGTGGGGGAACCTGGCCGAGATCTGCAAAACGCATCTGAGCAAAGGCCAGCAGGTTTATGTCGAAGGCCGCCTGCAAACGCGCGGCTGGGAAGACGACGACGGCACCCGGCACTACCGCACCGAGCTTGTAGCCGACGAGATGATTCTGCTGGGCAATCGCCACAATGATTTCGGCAGCACCGACAATCCTGACGAGGAATTTCCCTTTTAAACCAAGCATAATCGGGGCGGCTGACCCTACCCCGTAACACCAGCGCACGGATACGATATTGTGAGGATGGTTCAGGTGAGTAGAAACGAAGATATGGATGTCATGGACGACCTGTCGGATAACGATGAAGACGAACAGTCTTCTCGATTCTCCCCTGGACGGCGCCAACGTGTTGATCGCCGCCGGAGGCGTCGTCGTAAAGAAGACTACTTCGAGGTTAATAACCTGGCAATCAACTATAAAGACATCGACAGCCTGCGGCGGTTCATCACCGATCGCGGCAAGATTCGTCCCCGGCGCCAGACCGGGCTGACCTCGAAAAACCAACGCCAGCTCGCCCGCGCGATCAAGCGCGCGCGCTTTCTGGCGCTGCTGCCCTATACCGACGAGCACTTGCGCAGCTAGTTGCGACCGGGCGTGTCAGAATCGCGTTCGTTGTCCCGCCGGACATGCGCCGGTCGCAGAACGGGCTGCCGACGACACTCAAGCCTGGCTTGTCGTTGAATAACCAGTTCGGCCAAGACGAGGGGGGCAGGGTCATTCCAGGCCGTGCCCCTCTGTGACCTTTTAGGTGATGCACCTTCTGAGGAGAATAATCGTTTATGGCAAAAAAAAGCACCGTCGGCGGTCCGCGTCGTCGAAGAACAACCAAAGCGGACATTGAGCGCCGCGAAAAATACCAGTCCCGCGCCGAACGGGATCACATGTGGCAGCGGCGTGCCATCATTGCCGCCGTCATTCTGATCACGATCAGCCTCGTTGCGCTGTTAGTCGGTGTGCTCAACGACCAGGTGATCACGCCGCGCCAGGCGATCACCACCGTCAACGGCGATGATATTTCTACCGAGGATTTCCAAAACCGCGTCCAACTGCGGCGCTGGCAAACGGGCCAGGAAATCCGCGAGCTGTACATGCTGACCGGCGGGGACGTGAACACGCTCCAGCAGTATGCCGGGCAGCAGATCAATGTGCTCCGCAACCCTGTGCTGTTCGGCAGCCAGATTCTTGAGGAGATGGAAGAAGAACTGCTGATGGCTCAGGCTGCCAAAGATCGCGGTGTGAAGGTGGACGACGAACAAGTCGAGCGTGAAGTGGACCAGTTTATGGCCTATATGGTCGGCATTCAGGCACCCGGCAACGATACCCCCACGCCGACAACCGAGCCAAGCCTGACTCCAACGCCGCTGGTTTCGGCTACCCCCAGCCAGACGCCCAGTTCAACCCCCACAGAGACGCCGCTGCCAACAACGCCGCCGGAGGAGGTCACCGGTACCCCCACGGCAACCCTGACGCCGACCACCGTACCGACTGAAACGCTTACGCCGACGCCGACCAGCACGCTGGAACCGGACCAGGTCCGGGCCACGCTAGATAAAGCCGCCGACACGTATTATGACAACGCGAAAGAGGACTCCGGCGTTGACCGCGAGGCCGTGCACGACCTGTTCTATTACCAGGCGCTGCGCGAAGCCCTGCTCGAAGATATCGGCCAGGAAATACCGACCGAAGAACTCCAGGTCAACGCGCGCCACATCCTGATCGCGTTTGATCCGGCTGGAACAAGCGAACAAACCGGCGTTCCGGTCACCGATGAGCAAAAAGAAGCGGCCAAAGCCCGCGCAGACGAGGTGATGCAGGCGCTGCAAGACGGCGAGCCGTTTGCCGACCTGGCGCAAGCAGTGTCGGATGATCCCGGCAGCGGGGCAGACGGTGGCGAGCTTGGCTGGGCCAGCCCAGATACTTACACCGTCAACTTTGCCGATGCCGTGCGCGAAGCCACCATCGGTGAGATCATCGGCCCGATTGAAACCGAGTTTGGCTATCACATTATCCAGGTCCACGAGCGCGAAGTGCGCCCCCTGACCGATTCCGAACTCAGCACGCGGAAACAGGACGAGTTCCAGACATGGCTGGACGAACTGAAAGTTGAGGCGGACATCAAGCGCCGCGACGACTGGGCGGATCGCGTGCCTGACAAACCGACCTATAACGAACTGCTGGGCGGCATTCTCGGCTGACCCGGTCGAGTGCCACACACATACAACGGCGTACCAGGAGTTTTCCCCGGTGCGCCGTTTTGTATTGGATGCTGACCGAATTATGGGGCGTTCATCCGGCGGCAGTGCTGCGTCCCAGGCGCCAGCCCCGCCGCGACAGCATCAGCAGCGCCCGCAGCAGCACCGCGCCGAAGATATAGACCGCCAGCTCAAACAGGCGCGCCAGCGTTGCCGCGTTGATCCGGTTGTCGTAGCCCCCGTAAAAATCCAGGTACGGCCCGTGCACATTGGGTATGTCCTGGCCGATCTTGTTGTAAATCGCCACGACCGCCAGCATGTACAGCACTTCCGCCGTATCGACATCATCCCGCAGCACGATCACCAGCACTATGATCTGCGGGATGAACAGGTAGCTCATAAAGCGCCAGATATCGGTCCCGCCGTACATCGCCAGCACCAGCACCAGCACCGTATAGACCACCAGGAACAGCCGGTATCCGGCCAGCGCGCGCCATGCCCGCCGGATGCGTCCCACCGTGAGCAGGACCAGCAGCGGCAGCGTATAGCTCAGCAGGTTGAACAGGAGGTTCACATCCCGCCGCTTGGACAGGGGCGCGTTCCACAGCACGGACAGCGAATCCGGGTCGTTGATGGGGTCGATATACTGCCCGCTGCCCTGGATCGGGATCAGCGCGCGCGGCACGATCACAAACAGGCTGACCGACACACACACAAACACCAGCCAGCCCACCGCTGTCCAGGACCGTGTCTGCCAGTATTCGCGGGCCAGCATCAGCACCAGGATCGCGGGCGGGATGATCAAAAACTCGCGCACCAGCAGCCCCACGCACGACACCGCCACACAGGCAACAATATTGCGCCGGAACAATGCCAGCACCGCGATCACCATCAACGGGTAGGCCAGGTGATCCGGGCGCGATACGTCAAAGATCAGGAACTTGATGTTATACAGCGACAGCGCCACGACTGCCGCCGCAACCAGCCCATGCGCCAGCCTGGCGCCGACGTGTTCCGCCAGCACAAAGACCAGGAACAACTGGACCACCGCGCAAAAACCGGCGATCACCTGAAAGCTCGCCAGGACCGAGAGCGACAGCGCGTCCGACATCAGCCCGGCGATCAGCGGCGTGGCAAAGCGGTAGACGAACGGCGCCCACAGGTAATCGTTGCCGATCAACCCAAATTCGGCCATGTCGTAGTACAGCGCAAAATCCCAAAAGAAGCGCGTGGTGTTCAGTTCATTGGTGATCAGGTCGATGGCGATCACGCTCAGGATGCACAGCACCAGTACCAGCCCGTACCTGGCAGCCCGGCGGTCTATCGCCTGGAGAATGGGCATTCTGCGTTTCCCCCACCAGTGTCAGGAAAAATACGCCAGCAAGTGTACCAGGGCGAAAATGAATCACCAAACGGGCGCACTATCCTCCGGCCTGTAATTTGACTACACTTACACTAACGCGCTGGCGAGTTATCAGGAGGAAATCCCATGCCCGATTTATCCACGTTCTCGAAGCTTGTGCTGTATATCTTGATGGCGTTGATTGCCCTGTTCGATGTGGTGGTGCTGTATTGGCAGATCATGGTGCTGAGGGGTGGCAGTATGAAAAACCCCGACGGGTCGGTCGATGACTGGCACGAGCAAAAAATGTTGTATGGCATCGCCTTTGCCGACATATTTGTCGCCTGCCCAGTCAGCCTGGCGGGTGTCATCCTGGTGTTTATCAGCTACCGGTGGGGCTTTTACCTGCTGGCGCTGTCCTGCTTTTGGTATGTCTGGGGCAACACCATGACAACAGCCACCAGTCTGCGCTTTCAAAAGCCCAAGATCACGCCCGTGTGGTTTATCTCCTACCCGCTGGGCATTCTCATTGGGTTGGTTTACATCATCTGGACGCTGGCGAACTTTGATACCATCTTCGCCCCCTGAACCCGCAAATTGCGTGAGGCGGCAATTATGCTAGAATGAAGAAACTCTTGGGGCTGGTGTAGCCCGTTATTGCTTTGGAGGCATATCACTATGAAAAAGGTCGCTGTAATTGTGCTGCTGTCCGTGTTCGTTATGTCCATGCTCGCCGCCTGTGGGGGCGACGGTCCCACCGACACCGCCAAGGATTTTATGAAAGCCTATGATGATCTTAACGTGGATAAGCTGAAAGACCTCTCCTGCGAAAGCCCGGATGAAGACTTCGAAGACGCTATCGGCGACATGGAAGTCGAATTTAATGACCTGAAGTTCGAAGAAAAGAACAAGAAAGATGACACCGCCGACATCCAGGTTAAGGGCAAAATGAAGCTCAAGATGGGCGACGAAGAAATGGAAAGCGATCTGGACATCACGCTCATGCTAAAGAAGGAAAGCGGCGATTGGTGCGTGGACGACATCAGCGGGTTCTAGACTATACGCACACTAAGCCATTCACCGAAAGTGCTGCGTGAAAAACTCGGCTGGTTGTTGGCTAAATACGCTATGAATTGGCGCTGTTTCGCTCGTTACTTTCGAGTTCCA
>JAFGNU010000104.1 GCA_016926875.1 Anaerolineae bacterium
CCTCCTGGGTTGTGACGACCGCTATCCTACCGGATAGTTTGAGAGGCTTCACCTTTTTTCCTTTCCAACAACTCGTTCGTGGACCCGCCAGTTGGAGTGCGAGCAAAATCTGACAGGCAAGTTTAGGCAACCTGCTGGCAGACCTGATCCCATTGGCCACTCAACTCCATGCTTGCCTCTCGTGGGGGAAATTTGGGTTGCACCTTTTCCCTACCTCACTTGAGGCTTTTTGCCTACTTTTTCACTGACAGGTTTTGCTCACACCCGTTAAATACCCGTCACGGTTGGCCTGAGTTCAGTTTTTGATGTTATGATTATCGGCATAGGGCACACGCTATGGGAGGTCATCACACGCTATGGCAACAAACGCGAGCACCTGGTTTTACGCGGAACCTGAACATCAAGCCTACCTGATCGAAGAGCGGGTTAACCATACGTTATGGAGCCACCGGATCAGTGCGATCTACCTGGGCTGCACCAGTGAAGAACCGCCGTTCCGGTTGACTGGTGAGTGGCGCGGTGCGCCTGTCACACTCGAATGGGTGCCTAATGACTACCTGACCCTGTATACCAAACCGGGCAGCAATGCAGACCTGCTGATTGTTGGGATCAAGGAGATTCTGGGCTTGCAGCCGACCATCTCGTATGTTGATCTCAATGGACAGTTGATCGTTGAATGGCATGCCAAACAGGCCGATCACCGCCTGCAAGAAATCCAGGGCAATCCAAAGTACAGCAATATCACGCGTTATAACAGGTAGCAAAACACGGGCGAAGCGGCCCGTCAGCCTTTTGGCAAGGACCGGTAACGCTATGAGTAATCGAGTGCCGACACTGGCCTTTAACCTCGAACACGACGTCCAGGCCCTGGCGGCCATGGCCTCTAACTTGACGCCGTACCTGTACGAAAAGGAGATGTACGGCTATCTCTCGAACGACCTGCCAAAGCTCACGCTGGGCGGGCTGCTGCTGCGCCTGTACCGGCTGAGTCACCTGGAAGAAAGCCTGAACGCAGAACAGCAAAACCTGGTTCAGAACGCGCGCATCAACTTTGAAGCGGCGGCATCTGAATGGGCGGTTCATTATGAGGGCAAGCTCCAACACGAGCTACAGGTGCGAATCGACGTCCTGAGTCGGTTCTTGAACGAATGCGGTGATGATCTGCAAAGCTGCGCCGCTTACTATCCCGTCCAGGCGGAAAAGCGGACGATGATCGAACACCTGCGTGACGAGGCCAGGGAACACGACTGCCTGTCCGAGGAACTGGACGCGCAGTTACAGCAGGTAGACAACAGGCTGCGACGTACTGTAGACGATGGGGATTTTATTTTCGATGACAGGCTTCAGGATGTTTACCCGCGCAGCCGGTTCTGGTGGCTGTATGCCCACGTGCCGGAGGACAGCGGCAGGCGCTAAACAGCCGGTGGACATATACTCACAGACAACAATCAACCGGGGCCGCGCACAGGATCCCGGTTTTTTATCGCGTATTCGGCTGCCGCAGATTGGCTACCAGCCGTGCCCCAGCCGGGTGATCAATCGTTCAGGCATATCAAGCTTGCGCATTTTATCCTGTGTGACCTTGATCGGGTAAGGGATGCGGCGGTGCTCAAAGATCGCCTCTTGCACATGCAGGATACCGTAAGCGGCATCAGCGTTCGAGTCGCGCGGCTGGCCCACACTGCCCGGATTGATAATTAACCGCCGCCCGTTAAGCGCCTGCGGTTCGCGGTACGCGGGCTGAAGTGCCTCAGTATCGCCCCGGTCATTGGTCAGTTGAAAAATAACCGGCATGTGCGTGTGCCCTACAAAGCAGTAGGGCGTCTCAAAATGCGGGAAGTTCAGCGCTGCGATCAGGGGATCAAGAATATACTCCCAGATCGGTTCGCGCGGGCTGGCATGGGCCAGCGTGTAGTTTCCCAACACAAACGTCGTGGGCAGCGCAGACAGGTACTCGATGTTGTCCGGCGTGAGTGTTTCGCGCGTCCAGATCACTGCGCGCCGGGCGTCGGCGTTAAAGGTGCGGATATCCAGGCGCGACAGCGCGGCCCAATCGTGATTACCCGCCAGACACAAATGCGGCAGGCTCCGCAGCAGTTCGCAGCACTCATTCGGGTCCGGGCCGTAGCCCACAACGTCGCCGAGGCACCAGACATAGTCCCAGTCGCCTTTGGCATCTTTTACAACAGCTTCAAATGCCGCCAGGTTGGCGTGCATATCGGAAATAACAAGGATTCGCATACGATACAATTCCTACGAGACGTGGACATGGATTATCCTGAATGATAGCACGGTTTAGGAGGCATAGCGAATACATCAACGGTGAGTTAAGGGGCCGGTGGTCAGGCGCTGGTTGGCGGTATTGTTTCTCGTCTGGCTCGCAGTATAATCACTGGCAAGCTGAAGATAGAACCATACACCATGCCGGGGTTGGGATCGGGAAGCGTGGAATTTATCAGTCACAACATCGACCAAACACTGCGCGTGGGTGCGCGCCTGGGTCAACTGCTGGTGGGAGGTGACGTGATCTGCTTGGCAGGCAATCTCGGCGCGGGCAAAACAGCGCTCACCAAAGGGATCGCGGCGGGTTGGGGCGCGCTGGAAGCCGTGACCAGCCCGACTTTTACCCTGATCCACGAGCACCGCCGCGCACGGGATAAACAGGTGCTGTATCATGTTGACTGCTACCGGCTGCACGGCACCGCCGACGCCTGGGGGATCGGCCTGGAAGACCTGCTGCATGACGATGGCATCGTGGTTATCGAATGGCCGGAACACATCCAGGCAGCCCTGCCGGAAGATCACCTGTGGATCAGGCTCGACATCATGGACGAAACACAACGGCGTATGGTTTTCAACGCCACAGGCGAACGGTACACGACGCTGGTCGAAGCATTCCGGCAGCAGGTATCTGGTGCCTGATATTCAAGCAAAAGTGAAGGAGTCCCCGCTTGTTACTTGCACTCGACACCGCCACCCGGTTTATGAGTCTGGCATTGCACGATGGGTACCAGGTGTGGTTTGAAGCTACGTGGCGCACGGCCAACAATCACACCATCGAATTAACGCCCACAATCCGGCGGGCGCTGACACAGGTGAAGATCACCCCGGCAGACCTGACGGCTGTTGCCGTTTCGTCAGGTCCCGGATCGTTTACCGGGCTGCGGATCGGTATGGGCGTTGCGAAAGGGTTGGCGATGGCACGGGGCATCCCGCTGGTAGCCGTTCCAACGCTGGAGATCGTTGTTGCTGCGGTGCCGGTGTTCGACGGGCTGTTGGTGGCAGTGCTCCAGGCAGGCCGGGGGCGGGTCTGCGCGCAGCGTTTTGAGCGGCACAGGGATATGTGGCTGCCTGCCGCACAGGCAGAGATCACGTCCTGGGATACGCTGATAAACACCGTCCGGCGCGAAACATTGTTCGCCGGAGAGGTCGATGAGACAGGGCACACGCTGCTGGACGCGACCGAGCGTCCGGTACGGATCGCACCTGGTGCAGTGGCGCTACGGCGCGCAGGGTTCCTGGCAGAGATCGGTTGGGCACGGCTGGAAGCCAATGAAACAGACGATCTGGCCAGCGTCACCCCCATCTACCTGCACCAACCCGGAGTAGCTCACCCATGATCTCACAGCGCGTTCTGATGCGTGCTATGCGCTCAGAAGATATCCCACAGGTCGTTGACATTGACAGAGCTTCATTTCCCATGCCCTGGTCGGCGCGCACCTATGAATTTGAGATCAGCAACATCAGCACATCGCACCTGATCGTGTTGGAAACATGGCCGGACGATACCGGCCAGGCACACGGCCTGCGCGCAGCCATCCGGCGGCTGTGGAAACCCCAAACGCCTGCCGTGCTGGTCGGATATGGCGGGTGTTGGTTGGTGGCGGGTGAGGCGCATATCAGCACAATCGCCGTACACCGGGACTATCGCGGGCAGGGGTTGGGCGAACTGCTGCTGGCGGGCATGCTGATACGTGCGATCAACCTGGGCGGCGAATACTCTGTGCTCGAAGTCCGGGCCAGCAACCAGGTTGCCCAGGCACTCTACCGGAAGTACGAGTACGAAGTCGTGGGACGCCGCCGGGGTTATTACCGGGATGATGGCGAGGATGCCCTGCTGATGGAGGTCCGCCCGCTGGATTCTGCATACCGCCAGCGCCTGATCGCGCGGCTCGAAGCTCTGCGTCAACGCGTGTATTTCGTCGATCGCTTCACTCGCTCGTGAGCCCGCTTATAAAGGAGGAGAAAGTGCCTGACACACCAAACTTAGACGAACGTCGCGCCGCATTGGAATCTATCGCCAAAGAAGTTCGGGGTTGTGATCAATGTCCCTTGCACAGCGGACGCACCAAGGCCGTCCCCGGAGCAGGCCGCGCGGACGCGGATATTATGTTCATCGGTGAAGCGCCGGGCTACTACGAAGACCAGCAAGGGCTGCCGTTTGTCGGAGCGTCCGGAAAATACCTGGATCAATTATTAGGGCAAATTGGGCTTTCTCGCCAGGACGTGTTCATCACCAACGTGATCAAGTGCCGTCCGCCGGGCAACCGCGATCCGCTTCCGGCTGAGATCGAAACATGCACGGGCGCTTACCTGGATCGCCAGATCGAGATCATCCGGCCCAGGCTGATCGCCACGTTGGGCCGTTTCAGCATGGCGCTGTTCTTCCCGAAAAACTCGCGTATTTCGCGGATACACGGCCAGCCAAAGCGTTCCGGGGGACGTATTTATTACCCGCTGTTTCACCCGGCGGCAGTGCTGCGTAACCCCAACCTGCGCCCGGTGATGGAAGAAGATTTTAAACGGATGCTGACGCTGATCGAAGAGATCGACCAGGCAGGCGAGATCGAGGACGAGCCGCCGCCACCCAAACAACTCAGTCTATTCTGATCGGATGCTGCCACTTGCCAGCCAGCGCCGTTCTACCAGTTTTGTACGGAGCCGAACACATACGGTATACTCCCGCCCGGTTTTCCCTGGTTGCCCGGCCAACGGGATGCACATCGTTTTGCGGGCCAGGAAAAACCAGGATAAAAACGGATTGCAGAAAGTTTTATGGAAATGACACAATTCTTCCCGGTCATGATCGCTGGTTTTGCCGCAGCAGTGGGATTCACGCCCATCACCAAGCGGTTAGCCTTCCGCTTTGGCGTGCTGGATCAACCCAGCAGCCGCAAGGTGCACCAAACGCCTACCCCGCTGTTGGGTGGTCTGGCGATCTATGGGGCGCTGGTGCTGGCGCTGGTATTTTTCAGCCCGCCTTTTTATCTGGTTGAGTTTGGCGCCATCCTGTCTGGGGCGACCTGGCTGATGCTGGTCGGGTTTGTGGATGATCGTCACGGAATGCGCCCCTGGGTCAAGATGAGCGGGCAGGCTACCGCCGGGATTGTCTTGATCCTGGCCGGTATTCACGTCCGCATCTTCGCCAGCGACATCTTGAACTATTCGTTCACCCTGTTGTGGGTTATCGGCATCACGAATGCCATGAACTTCCAGGACAACATGGATGGGTTGGCGGCAGGCATCACGGCTGTCGCATCCACCTTTTTCTTTGTGATGGCTGTTCAGCAAGAGCTTAGCCTGGTGAGCAGCCTGGCCGCAGCCCTGGCCGGGGCATCGGTGGGCTTCCTGCTCTACAACTTCAACCCGGCTTCGACCTTTATGGGCGATATGGGCAGTATGCCGCTGGGCTTTCTGCTGGCCGTGCTGGCGATCAAGCTGGACTTTAACGTCCCGGCGGAGCGCCAGGTGATCACGTGGATGGTACCGGTGGTTGTGCTGGGCCTGCCGATTTTTGACACGGCGCTGGTTGTCTTCACCCGCCTGCGCGAGCGGCGTTCCCCGATGTTGGGCGGTAAAGATCACACGTCCCACCGCCTGGTACGCCTGGGGCTGAGCCAACGAGCCGCCGTCCTGTTTTTGTACATCGTTTGCGCGGTATTGGGTTTTACCGCTACTGACCTGTCACATGCCAACGTTAACCAGGGACTGACCGTTGCTTTCAGGCTGGTGATTAGCGCGCTGGCCGCGTTTATCTACCTGGAATATGTCTATATCCGCAGCCATCAAAAACCACGCTGATCCACCAGACCACCCGGAGAGGGAGTCATGCAGCAGGAAACACCCAAAACCTATCTCGTGACAGGCGGCGCGGGGTTCATCGGCTCGCATATCATCGACGCCTTGCTGAAGGACGGGCACAACGTGCGCGTGGTCGATAACTTCTCGACCGGCAAGCGCGAGAACCTGGCGCATGTCATGCACCAGATTGACCTGCACGCGATCAGCATTACCGACCGCGAGGCGCTGGCCGAGATCATGCAGGGCGTGGATTACGTGATTCATCTTGCCGCGCTGGCATCGGTGACGCGCTCCGTCAAAGACCCCATCGCCAGCAATGAACACAACGTCACCGGCACGCTCAATGTGCTGATCACGGCCCGCGATGCAGGGGTAAAGCGCGTGCTCTATTCCGGCTCGTCATCCGCGTATGGTGACGTGGAATCAGAGTACAAGTCTGAGGATATGACGCCCTGCCCGCTCTCGCCGTATGCCGTTGCCAAGCTGGCGGCAGAGCACTACTGCCAGGCGTTCACGCATGTGTACGGCCTGGAAACGGTGATCGTGCGCTACTTCAACGTGTTCGGTCCACGTCAGGACCCGCTCTCGCTCTATTCCGCCGTGATCCCGAAGTTCGTCACGGCCATGCTGGACGATCACCCGCCGGTAGTTGAGGGTGACGGCCTGCAATCACGCGATTTCACCTACATTGACAACGTCGTACACGGCAGTCTGCTCGCCTTACACACGGACGGCGTAGCCGGGGAAACGTTCAATATCGCCTGCGGCGGGCGCACCAACCTGCTAGACATGATCGACGATTTGAATGCGCTGCTGGGCAAAGACATTCAGCCCGTGTTTACCGATCCGCGCCCCGGTGACGTGCGGCACTCGCGGGCATCCATCGAAAAGGCGCGCCGCCTGCTCGGCTACGAGCCGGTCATGTCATTCAAAGACGGGCTGGCGCGTACCCTGGCCTGGTACGAAGCGCCTACACCTGTCTGATTTTTCAACCCATGCCAATCAACCGGGTTATACACCTCTCCAAAATGACCGGCGCTGCCGGGTCTGAGGGGCACTTGCTGGTTCTGCTGCACGGGCTGCGCGCGCGGGGCCTGGATGCGCGCCTGTGGATTCTGGTCGAACCAGGCAGCCCTGTTCAGGGCTACGTTGACCGCGCCGAAGCGCTTGGTATCCCAACTGAGCGGTTGCCCATTGCGCGCCACATCGCCCCCGGCCTGTGGCGGACGCTGGCGGCCCGGTTCCGGCAGGCCCAACCGGACGCCGTCCATACGCATCTGCTGCACGCCGACCTGTACGGCATCCCGGCGGCGCGGCGGGCAAAGGTGCCGGTTGTGATCAGTTCCCGTCACAACGATGATAAATTCCGGCGCTGGCCGCCAATACGCCTGCTGCACCGCTGGTTGTGGCGGCAAACAAACGCGGGCATCGCCATTTCTGAGGCGATCCGCCGCTTTTGCATCGACGTCGAGGGCGTGCCCGCCGACCGTATCCATACCATCTATTACGGGCTGAATCCGGCGAGCATCAAAGCGCCAACCGGCGCGCGTACTGAACTGTGCGAAACACTGAATATCCCCACCGACGCGCTGATTGTTGGATCGGTATGCCGCCTGATCGAGCAGAAGGGGTTGGTTTACGGCCTGCGCGGCTTCGTCCAGATCGCGGGGCAGGTGCCCGAAGCGCACTACGTCATCGCAGGCGACGGCGACCTGCGGGCAGCGCTCAAAGCCGAAGCGCGCGCGCTTGGCCTGGGCGGGCGGGTGCATTTTCTCGGCTGGCGCAGCGATGCGCACGCCGTGTTGGCCGCGCTGGATGTACTGCTGGCCCCGTCGCTGTGGGAAGGCTTTGGGTTGGTCTTCCTCGAAGCGATGGCGCTGCATGTGCCGGTCATCAGCACGTGTGTGAGCGCTATCCCGGAGGTTGTCATCGACGGTGAAACCGGCTGGCTGGTGCCGCCCGGTGACGCCAATGCCATCGCTGCCGCGCTGCTGGACGCGCTGACGCACCCGGACGTGATGCGCGCGCGGGGCGCAAATGGCCGCCGCCGGTTAGAAACACATTTCTCGCCCGATACCATGATCGACCGGACGCTGGCGCTTTACCGGTCGCTGGAGGTAGGCGGCTGATGTGCGGGCTGTGTGGCATCTTGAACCTGGACGGCGCACCCGTCCCGCGCGCTGTGCTGGATGCCATGAACGCGACCCTGATCCATCGCGGGCCGGACCAGGGCGCAGCAGTTATCAACGGTGCGTGCGGGCTGGCGAATCGTAGACTGGCGATCCTCGACCTGTCGCCTAATGCGGCGCTGCCCATGCAAAGCGCCGACGGGGTGATCACACTGGCCTATAACGGCGAAGTGTATAACTACCCGGACCTGCGCCGGACGCTGGAAACACAGGGGCACGTGTTCCGCTCCGGCTCGGATGCCGAAGCCGTGATCGCGCTCTACCGGCAGCACGGGCCGGGCTTCCTCGACCACCTGCGCGGCATGTTCGCGCTGGCGCTGTGGGATGACTCCACCCATACACTGATTCTGGCGCGCGACCGGATGGGGCAAAAGCCGCTGTACTATTATCAAGATGGACGGCGGTTGATCTTCGCTTCGGAGATCAAAGCGCTGTTAATGCATCCCAACGTGCCGCGCCGCCCGGCCTACGCGCTGGCCCCGCTGGCGCTGGCCTATGGCTATGTGCCCGCGCCGCTCACGTTTTTTGAGGGTATCCGGATGCTGCCGCCGGGGCATGTCCTGATCTGCCGGGATGGCGCGATCACTACGCGCGCCTACTGGACGCCGCCCGCGTTTCCCGGGGCCGATCCGTCCGCCCGTGCAGAGGACTACCTGGACGAACTGCGCGCCACGCTCGAAGAAGCCGTGCGGCTACGCCTGCTGAGCGACGTACCGCTGGGCGCATTCCTTAGCGGGGGCCTGGACAGCAGCCTGATCGTGGCCTACATGGCGCGCCACACCAGCGGCCAGGTCAAAACATTCGCCATCGGATTCACCGGCGAAGCATCCTACGACGAGACGGCGCACGCCCGCCGCGTAGCAACCCTGCTGGACACCGATCACCATGAATTTATCGTCGAGCCAGATGCGATCAGCCTGCTGCCGCTGCTGGTGTGGCATCATGACCAGCCGTTCGCGGATTCGTCGGCCATTCCCACGTATTTAGTGAGCAAACTCACGCGCGAGCATGTCACGGTCGCGCTGACCGGCGACGGCGGCGACGAGTTATTCGCGGGCTACGAGCGCTTTCATGCGGCAGCCCTGGCCGCGCGCTACCGGCGGCTGCCGGGTATGGTGCGGGCCGGGATCAGGGCAGGCGTGGGCCTGCTGCCGGATGCGACCTCCTACCGGGGCGTGGCGCAGCGGGCGCGGCGGTTTGTGCTGGGCGCGGACATGGCGCCCGCCGATGCGTATTTTAGCTGGGTGCGCCTGTTTGATGACGGCTGGATCGCGGACCTGCTGCCCGATGGCGCAGGTGATCCCACGCCGACGGCGCACTTTGCCGCGCTGTTCGACCCGGCGGACCGGCGCGACCTGACGGCGCAGCTTCTTGACGTTAACCTGACCACTTACCTGCCGGACGACCTGCTGATCAAAACCGACCGGGCCAGTATGGCTCCCTCGCTGGAGGCGCGCGCGCCGTTCCTGGATCATGTCCTGGTCGAACTGGCCGCACGCATCCCGTCCAATCTCAAGCTGCACGGCGGCGTCACCAAGGCCATTTTGAAGCAGGCGGCGGTTGGGCTGCTGCCGGACGATATTATCCACCGCAAAAAGCACGGTTTCGGCGTGCCGGTGGGCCGCTGGTTCCGCGAAGGGCTGCCAGACTACGCCCGTGAAATCCTGCTCGATCCGGGCACGCTGGCGCGCGGCATCTTCCACAAATCCGCCGTGCAGCGGATGCTGGACGAGCACACGAGCGGCGGGCGCAATCACGGCCAGCGTATCTGGACGCTGCTCACGTTTGAATGGTGGCACCGCCTGTTTTTTGACCCGGACATACCCACTGCACCCACCGAGGACTCATGACCACCAGGCGCCCGATCCGCGTGATGCGTATTATCGCCCGGCTGAATGTGGGCGGCCCGGCGATCCATGTCGTGCTGCTGACCGAGCGGCTCAGCCCGCCGGACTTTGAAAGCAGGCTGGTTTGCGGGCACATCGGCCCGCACGAAGGCGATATGGCTTACCTGGCCGATCAACGGGGTATCACTCCGGTGTATATCGTGGAACTGGGCCGCGCGCTCTCGCCCGTCCGTGACGTGATCACGCTGGTCAAGCTGTGGCGTCAAATGCGCCGGTTTCGCCCGGACGTGGTGCATACCCACACGGCCAAAGCCGGGTTTGTTGGACGGCTGGCCGCGTGGCTGGCGGGCGTCCCGGTGCGCGTGCATACCTTTCACGGGCACGTCTTTCACGGCTACTTCAGCCCGGCCAAAACGCGCCTGTTCCTGCTGCTGGAACGCCTGACTGCGCGCCTGACCGACCGGCTGATCACGATCAGCCCGGCGCTGAAAGATGAACTGGCGCAAACCTATCGCATCGCCCCCGCCGACAAGTTCGCCGTCGTGCCGCTTGGCCTGGAACTTCAACCGTTTGCCGACACGCCGCGCCACCAGGGATCATTCCG
Source organism: Anaerolineae bacterium (assembly GCA_016926875.1). Lineage (GTDB taxonomy): Bacteria > Chloroflexota > Anaerolineae > Aggregatilineales > Aggregatilineaceae > JAFGNU01. The sequence goes on from JAFGNU010000104.1 coordinate 10,722, forward strand.
CGCCCGGTTCAACATCCCGTCAGACGCGCCGCTGGTTGGTATCGTGGGGCGGATTGTGCCGGTCAAGAACCATGAACTGTTCCTGGCGATGGCCGAGCGCGTGCGGCGGGCGGTCCCCAACGCGCACTTTGTGATCGTCGGCGACGGCGAGCGGCGCGCCGAAATCGAAGCGCAGGTTGATGCGCTGAGGCTGCGGGACGCGGTCACTTTTACCGGCTGGCAGCACGACCTCAAACCGGTCTACAGCGACCTGGATACGCTGGTCATCACGTCGCATAACGAGGGGACGCCGGTTTCGGTCATCGAAGCACTGGCGGCGGGTGTGCCGGTCGTCTCGACGGCGGTCGGCGGCGTGCCGGACCTGCTGCGCGGCGGGGAGTTTGGGCGGCTGGTGCTGCCGAATGACGCGGACGCGCTGGCAGAGGCCGTGATCGCGGCGCTGGCCAGTCCGGGCGATCAGCAAAGGTCGATCCAGGCGGCGATCCTGGCGGAGTATGATATTTCCCGCTTGGCGGGCGATCTCGCGGCGTTATACCGCGACCTGCTCAGCGCCAAACGCGGAGCGTCACGCCGATGAATCAAGACACTACCCGCAACCCCTGGCGGCGGCTGGCTATCGGCATCAGCCTGATGACATTTTTTATCGCCGTGTATTTTGTTACCTTCAACGGCTACGCCATCAGCCGCGATGAATGGTTCCTGTTCGACGCGACCGAGAGTATGGCACGGCGCGGCGATATGCGCATGAACTACGAATACGACGATCACCAGCCGATCTCATTGGCCGATGTGCAACCGGCGGTTGCCGATACCGAGCCGCTCCAGCCGGTGCTGGCCGTGCCGCTGTTCTGGCTGGCGCAGGCGCTGCCAGGCATCGGGCTGGTCCATACCGTCTGGGCCTTCAACATCCTGGTCACGGCGCTGACAATCGGCACGTTTTACGCATATGGGCTGGCGCTCGGCTACCGGGCGCGCGTGGCGGCGCTGGCCGCGCTGGCGCTCGGCCTGGGCACAATCCTGTGGCCCTACAGCCGGACATTTTTCCGCGAACCGCTGTTCACCTGGCTGGCGCTGTTGAGCCTGCTGTTGGCGCGGCGCTTGCGGCTGCGGATCACTGTCGGGCAGCGTCCCCTGCTGACCTTGATCGCGTTTGTGTGGGTGGTGATCGGCGCGCTGTTCTCCAAAGAGGCCGCCTTGTTGATCCTGCCGGTGCTCGCTGTTGAACTGGCGCCTTCACGCTTCGGGCAGGTGCGCCTCACGCGCCGCCGGGTGCTGATCCTGGGAGCACTGGCAGCATTAGGGATCGCGGTCGGGCTGGTCGTCCTGAACGCGGATACTCTGTTTGGCATTTCCAGCCGCTACGAGTTCACCGATCGCATCCGGCAGGCCCGCGAAAACCTGGGTGACATGTCCAACGGCGTGATCGGGTACATGCTTAACCCGGAGCGCAGCCTGTGGTTGTTTTCGCCTGTGTTGCTGCTTGGCTTTGGCGGCTGGCCTCGCCTAGTTCGCCAACACCGCTGGCGCCAGATCGTGACTCCGCTGATTATGCTGCTGGCGTTCACCTTCGGCTACGCGATCATTCGGGGTGTGAAGTGGTCGGGCGGCTTTGGCTGGGGCGCGCGCTACATGGTGCCGGTCGTGCCGGTGGTGGCGCTGTGGCTGCTGCCGCTGATCGAGAGCCTGTTAGAACGCGGCGCGGCCTGGTGGGCGCGGCTGGGCACCGGGCTGGTGTTCCTGTTCAGCCTGGCTACGCAGGTGCTGGCCGCGCTGGTGCCGGTGGATCGTTACTACGCCGCCCTGGGCCAGCAGCAAGCAGAGTACACTTCCTGGTTGGACCGCGCGTGGACGCTGCGCTGGTTCCCGGTCCGTCTCTGCCTGGACCTACTGGGCGATCAAGACAGCGATCTGGCCTGGCAGCACGCCGTAGGCCGCGCGTGGCTGCTGCCGGTCGTGTGCGGACTGCTGGTACTGCTGGCGCTCGGCTGGCTGGTCTGGTGGGTGCGCCGCCGGAACGGGACGCGGGCCGTTTGCGCGCTCACACTGGGATCAACCACGCTGGCGACGGCGTTAACGCTCGGGCTGGGCTTGATCGCTATCCGCCAGGACCCGCGCTATTATGGCGATTTCCGGCCCACGCGCGACCTGTTGAGTCTGCTGGATACGCGGCTTCAAGATGATGATGCCGTAGTGCTCAACGATTTTACCTATTCCGAGTTTTTTATGAACTACTACAAGCGCTTAGAACCGGTGATCTGGACGCTGCCGCTGTCGCCCGGCGAGCGCACCAGCCCGGAGCAGCCGCCCGAACGGATTTCATCCAACCCCGGCGACCTGATTCACCCGTCGGTGGGGGTGACGCTGGGCTACCTGGGGCAGCAGCACGACCGCCTGTGGCTGGTGATCAACAGCAGCCCGTTTATCCCCTGGTCGGTGCGCCCGGTGGAACGCTACCTCGTAGAACATTACTTCCCGGTCAGCGAGATCAAATCCACCGACACAGCCCGCGCAGTGTTGTTTGACATGACGCCCGCCCCACCACCTGCCGCCCTGACCTGGCCCGAACAGCGCCTCAACGCGACCTTTGGCGACAGCCTGCGCCTGGTCGGCGTGGATATACCGGGCGGCCTGATACGCTCCCCCGGCGACGTGCTGCCCGTATCGCTGCTGTGGCAGGCGGTTGAGGCTGCACCGCTCGACTACACAGTCGGGCTGTTTTTGATGTCGGCAGACGGCCAATTGATCGCACAACACGATTCGCCGCCGGTCTACAACTTCGAACACACGCAAAGCTGGCGGCCCGGTTCGTATCACCGCGACAATCACGGGATGCAGTTGCCCGCTGCCGTCCCGCCGGGAGACTACGCGCTGTGGGCCGTGATCTACTGGTGGCAGACGCCCGGCGACCGCCTGCCCGTCACGGACGCCAATGGCGATCCACTGGGCGATCATGCCGTGCTGGCGACGGTTACCATCGAATAACGCCGTCTCCACGCCGCACGCCGCTTCAAACGCATCCCCCGCTTCACCTGCGCCGACGCGCTCCCGCCTGGGCAGCGGTTTCGTCAGACCCGGCAAGTCGGGTTATACTTCACGCTGTGTTCAGTTCACCCCACACTCAACACTACCTGATCGCAGGGCATCACGGGACCTGAGGAGCAGCGTTGAATGGCATTACGCGGTGTGATATTTGACATGGGCGGCACGTTGTTATACTACAGCCCACCCGGTAAAAGCTGGGAAGATATGGAGAAGATCGGCGCGCAGGGCGTGTACGATCACCTGCTGGCGCTGGACTACGATCTGCCGCCGTTGGATACCGCGCTGGACGCGGCCTGGGCGCACGCCGAAGCGCAGTGGGCGACGCTCAGCACAGCGATGGCGGACGTCACACGCCTGAAACTGGCCTACCAACTCAAAGACCTGGCTCAGCAGTGGGGCGTTAACCATTTGTCTCCCGAAACCATCGACGTGCTCGTCAAGGCGTATGCAACGGCGATCCAGGCGTTTGTGGTCCCGCTGACCGACGCACAGGACACGCTGCGCGCGCTGCGAGAACAGGGGTTCCGGGTGGGCTTGATCTCGAATACGCTGTGGCCGGGGTCCTACCACGTGCAAGACCTGGATCGCTACGGCTTGACGCCCTATTTTGAGCATATGATTTTTTCGGCAGATGTGGATGCCTGGAAGCCGTATAAAAACGTGTTCCAACTGTCGCTGGACGCGCTCGACCTGAAGCCGGAAGAAGCGGTGTATGTGGGCGACAGCCTGTATTTTGATGTCTGGGGTGCACAGCAGGCAGGCTTGCGCGCAGTATGGGTTGAGCAGGAGATGCCCTGGCTACCCGATGACAGCCTGGCTATCACGCCGGACGCGACGATCACCGCGCTGCCCGACTTGCTTGACATTGTCAACGGCTGGCGATGAGCGATTCCACATCTCCGGACAACCTTCCCGGCAGCATCCCCGGCATATTGGGATCATTCAACGCTATGCGGCAGCGCTATGCGCCCGGCTGGCTGATTGGCGGTGTGGTCGTGATCGCGATGCTCAGCGTGGTTGGTGGTCTACTATATCGCTGGCGCACACTCGACGCGCCGATCCCGGACGGTGTGCAAACGCATTACGCCGGGCTGGAACGCGGCACCACCGACCAGGGATTTCCCCGGTTGGGCAGCGCCGACGCGCCCGTGATCATCGAAGATTTTTCGAGCTACGCCTGCCCACACTGCCGCCACTTTCACGAGGAGCAGTTCGAAGCCCTGCTCGATGAGATCGCCGCCGGACAGGTGCAGTTTATTTTTATCCCCGTGCCTCATATCGGCTGGGGATCGGACACTGCCGCCAAAGGGGCGCTGTGCGCGGGCGAGCAGGGGCAGTTTTGGGAAATGCACGACACGCTGTTTTACTGGCAGGATCGTTTTATCGTTTCAACATTTAACAACAGCCGTATCAAACAGGCCGCCGATAAACTGGGATTGGACACTGCCGCGTTTGAGCGCTGCATGGATGATAACCGCCCGCAGGCTGTGATCGATCAGGCGCGCAGCGAGTTTGAACGGCGGGAGCTGCGCGGCACGCCCAGCTTTTTTATCAACGGCGAGCGCGTCCGCGATTACAGCGAGTTCGACAACCTGGGCAACTGAAACCCATGAGAGATACTATTCGACAGGCACCAGGACACAGGTGTTCAAGCGATGGATGATAGATATACACAACTCAGCATCACAATTGGCGCGCTCGGCATCGTGATCGCCCTGATCGGCCTGTTTCCTGGCATCGCCGGGCTGGAAACTGCCGAGGGCATAGGCGTTCTACAAGTCCTGGTGATCCTGTTGGGGTTCTCGCTGTTGTTTGTCGGGGCGTACTACTTCGCTAAAAAAACGTTCTATTCCGGAATGCCAAACACCCTGGCGCAGGATATCGGCGTGCGCCTGACCATGACCGGCCTGTTGATCGCGGCTGCCGCCGGGTTTGCCGATGTGCTGGGCTTCGGCAGCCACGCGCCCAATGATGACACTCGCCCGCTGCTCGGCCACCTGCAAGCGGCGGCGCTTATCGGCGGCTTTTTGATCGCATCATCCGGCGTCGTGATCTTTGCGCTGTTTGGTCCCCCACCGGACGACGAGCAGCCCGCGACGAGCGACAAAACCGGCAGTGACTCAAACCAGCCGGACTGAGCCGCACTCGCCCGGTTGTTAAACAGGCTGCCCGGTGCGCGTCGTTTCCGGTTCCTGCCCCCGGCGTGCCAGCCGCTTGACCGTCCAGTACAGTGCCGTACCGAAGATCAGCACATCCAATGCGATCCACCAGATCGCCCACAGCTTCGCCGATCCGCCGAATGTATCCGCCATCGCCGCCGCATCATTATGGGGCATGACCGAACTGGGCACCGAGATGATCTGAAGCAGCACCCACACATCGGTGATCGCCTGCAAGCCCACCAGGAACGCCAGGAAATTGAGTACGATCAGGACGATACGCCGGTCGGCGCGGTAGCCGATCAACGCCAGGACCGCGCCGCTGCTGACGCCTGCGACAATCGTCAACAACCCGTTCCCGCCGTGATTGGTGCCTGCAAATACCACCAGCAGCAGGCCGCCCAGCGCTGCCACGCCCAGCCCGATGCGACGCCCGGTTTCCTCGCGCATCAAAATTAAGTACAGCGCCGCCACGATCACAGCCGCTACCGCAATCGTTTGAAGCAGGCTGAGTCCGGCTACGCCGATGTCTGAATACAACAGCGTCAGCACACCGATAAACACACCCAGCCCGATTGCGACATAGTCCGGGCGCTTGATACGATTGGTGATCAGCAGCAGCGCTGCGCCGAACAACGCCGTCCCTAAATACCCGGCCTGGATGATGATAAAGCGTGATCCGCCGCTGGTATACGCCAATCCCGCGCCGCGCGGTGACACTTCAAAGCGGAGAAACGATCCGCCGGTCAGCACGGCGGCCAACCCATGCCCCAGCTCGTGGATCATGGTCACAAACAACCGGAAGGGATAGGCCGCAATCGACAAGCCCGGTAGCTGCCAGATTACCAGCGCGATCCCGAAGGCTACAACCGCCGGGAGCGCGCTTTGCCAGCGCTCCGGGTTCTCTCTGTGATTCAACGCCATACGCGTTTCTCCGCACCAGCGCTAAAATAGTACCGGACAGGTAACGCCGAAAGGATACCCATTATCATGACCAAGCCGACCACCGACGCGATCCGTTTTGGCACCGTTGGCAGCCCGCAGACCACGCCCAAACCGGGCACCCCGGCAGCTATCGAGCATATCCGGTTGCTGGGGATGGACCATCTAGAAATTGCCTGGGTGCACAGCGTGCGCGTCTCCGACAGCACGTGCGCCGACATACAGGCCACAGCCGATCAGCACCATGTTACGCTCAGCATTCATGCGCCATATTATATCAACCTCAACAGCCAAACTGCCGACTTGATGCGCAAAAGCGACGAGCGGCTGCTGGCCGCAGCGCGCAAGGGGTTTTTAGCGGGCGCACGCGATATTGTCTTCCATCCTGGCTCCTACCACAACCAGTCCCCTGATCAGGTTTACGAACGGATGAAAGAGAAGTTGCAGGAGATCAGGGGGATTCTGGACGAAGAAGGGGTTGATGTGATCTTGCGCCCGGAAACCATGGGCAAAGGCGCGGTGTTCGGATCGCTGGATGAAGTGCTGCAACTCAGCCGGGACATACCGGGAGTCCTGCCATGCATCGACTTCGCCCATCTCCACGCCCGAACCGGGGCTATGAACAGCTACGCCGAATTCGCCGCCATTTTCGACGCGGTCGAAGCCAGCCTGGGGCGCGAGGGGTTAGAAAGCCTGCACGCTCACGTGTCAGGCATTGCGTATGGCCCCAGGGGCGAAAAACATCACCTGCCGCTTAATGAAGCTGATCTGCGCTACCGGGAGCTGCTGCAAGCGCTGGTGGATTACAACGTGCGGGGATCGGTCGCCGTCGAAGCGCCGGAGCCGTTCCACGTCGCAGACGCATTGACTTTTCAGGCAACCTACCGCCGCCTGCTGGAAAACCAGGAACCCGGCAAACCGGGCGGCAACGCTGACGAATCGTAGGCTAACCGTTTGGCCCTCTCCCGACGGGGCGGTATTATTAGGGGCTATCTGTGGTCGAGTGTAATCCGGCCCGGATAACACAGAAGAAGGAGAGATACTCCATGAAGAACGATTACGGTAGCCTGCGCCGTCGTACACGGGACTCAGGCTGGCAGTGGCTGCTCGTGGGCGTCATTCTGGGGATGGGATTCGCAACGGTGGTATGCGTCGGGGGCTACGCGTTTGGCGTGATCACGTTCTCGGTGCTCGAATCGGACACGGAAACGCCCGATGTCCAGGTGGAGCCGAACCAGACCGATGTCGCCAACCTGGCTACGCGCGTCCAACAAACAATGGATGCTCAGCAGGCACCAGTGGCAGAGACAGCAGAATCGCCCGCTGGCGAAGAGACCGAACCCGGTACAGCCGCCGAAGAAACCGCGCTGGAAACACCGGAAATCACGGCCACGCCGTCGCCTCTGCCTGAAAGCGCGGACTCGACCCCCGAAGATGTCGCGGCGCTGCCTGCCGAAACCGCCGAAGGGGTAGAGAGTGCCGCCCCGGAAAGTCCAGCCACTGGCGAGGGTGAAGCCGGGGAAGGACAACCCGAAGCCGCGCTCGCCGTTGATACGCCGGTTGTCGGGACCCCGCCCGTCGGGCAGCCCACGCAAACGATCAGCTTTGGTGGCGAACCGATCATCCCGACTGCGCTTGATGCGATCAAAACCGACATGGTCCCGGTTACAGGCGGGACATTCATGATGGGTACCACCACCGAAGAAGCCAGCCAGGCAGTGGACGAATGTGCTCTTTACGACGCGACCTGTCCCCTCGAATGGGTATCTGACTCTACGCCTGCGCACCAGGTGACGGTTGACAGCTTCCAGATAGAAGCCTATGAAGTGAGCGTGGCACAATACGTTGCCTTTCTTAACTGGTTGGGACCAAACAGCCACAAAAACCAGTGCCAGGGACAGCCTTGCGCGATGACCACCGACGAAGCCGAAAGCAGCTACATAGCGTTTGACGGCACGACTTACTCGGTGAGAAACCCGGAGTTTTACAGCGATCACCCGATTACGTGGGTCACATGGTGGGGGGCAGAGCAATACTGTAATGCGCTCAACCGGCGTCTGCCCACCGAGGCCGAATGGGAGCGTGCCGCTCGCGGCCCACAAAACTATGTGTATCCCTGGGGCTTTGAATTCGACGCGGCAAAAGCAAACTCGTCTCGCCCGGCAGCAGAGGGCACAGAGATCGTTACCAGCTATCCAAACGGTGCCAGCCCTTACGGCGTTTTCAACATGGCCGGTAATGTCTCCGAGTGGGTGGCCGACTGGTACCAGTTTGATTACTATTCTCAGGCAGCAGGACCAAACCCACAGGGACCGATCAGCGGGACCGAAAAGGTGCTGCGCGGCGGAAGTTGGGATACTGTGCCGCTTCTGCTGCGCGCCGTACATCGCCAGAGTGCAGACCCGACCCAGCCCACAGCCTCGACCGGCTTTCGCTGTGTTTCGAGCGGTTCCGCCGCAGCCGCGCCCGCTCCGGCCCTGGATGCTGGCGCAGGCACCGGTGACGACACACTGCCCAGCGGTGCGCCGACGTTGGCCCCGGCAGCGACACAAGCTGAACCCGCCGGGCCAACGGCCACGCTTGATCCCGGCACGTAGCGAGATCGTAATGCGTTGAAGAATGATTGGGTATAAGGCCCTGTATTCTGTCCGGCCTTATACCTTTTTTAATCTCTATTGGCTATAATTTGCCATTGTTTGAGCTGCATTGGCATATTCATCGTCAGGTAATTGGTTATGAAAATTGCTGTTGGATCCGATCATGCCGGTTTTCCGCTGAAAGCCGCACTCGTTGATCATCTTCGCGCTCAAGGGCACGATGTCCTTGATTTAGGAACCGGTACCGCCGAACAGCCGGTTGATTATCCCGACATCGCACATGCCGTTTCGCTGAAGGTGGTGAACGGCGACGTGAAGCGGGGGATCGTCGTCTGTGGCAGTGGCGTAGGTGCCAGTATCGCCGCCAACAAAGTGCCGGGTATCTATGCGGCCATGTGCCACGACACCTACTCGGCGCACCAGGGGGTAGAACACGATAACATGAATGTGCTATGTCTGGGCAACCGGGTCATCGGGGCTGCGCTGGCCTACGAACTGGCTGATGCTTTTTTGAGTGCCCGTTTTGAAGTTGACCAGGAGCGTCATGTGCGGCGGCATAACAAGGTGAAAGCTATTGAACAAAACCGGGACGGTTTCTGAAAACCGGTAAGCGTTGAAACGCCGACAAATCCTGGGGGATGGCTCCGCTTTTGTACTCACACAGTGTGATGCGCAGGTCCTCGTGCTAATAATATGGCGAGTTTTTCCGCCTTTGTGTGCTAACAATTAGGAGGCTATTGAATGACAGCTAGCAGGCTGATCGAAGTACAACAGTATGGTCAAAGTGTCTGGATAGATTTTATTCGGCGTGGGTTGATCAAATCCGGCGAGCTTGAGAAACTGGTGAAAGATGGCATTGTGGGCATGACATCCAACCCCACGATCTTCGCCAAGGCCATCGCCGATACAGACGAATACGATGAAGCTATCTCCGGTATGCTGGACCTGGACGCCGAGCAAATATATGAAATTCTGGCAGTCGAGGACATCCGGGCAGCCGCCGACGTGCTGCTGCCGGTGTACCAGCAAACAGGCGGTGCGGATGGCTATGTCAGCCTGGAAGTCTCACCGCTGCTGGCCTACGATACCGATACCACGCTGAGCGAAGCCAGGCGCCTGTTCCAAACGGTAGATCGCCCGAATGTCATGATCAAAATTCCCGGCACGGCAGAAGGGCTGCCCGCTATCGAGGAAGCCATCGCCGCCGGGGTAAACGTCAACGTTACGCTGATCTTCTCGGTTGACAGCTACGTGCAGATCGCCGAGCGCTACATCCGGGGGTTGGAACGCCGCCTGGAAGCGGGCGAGGACGTTTCAAATATCGCATCGGTCGCCAGCTTTTTTGTCAGCCGTATCGACAGCGTCGTCGATAACATCCTGGAAAGCAACATCCGTGCCGGGCGGCTGCGGGGTGGGTTTGAGCAGGGCAAGATCAACCGCCGCTTGATGGGTAAGGCGGCTATTGCCAGCGCCAAACTCGCCTATGCCAGGTTCCATGACATATTCGACAGTGAGCGTTTCGCCAGGCTGCGCGAGGCCGGGGCGCGCGTCCAGCGCCCGCTGTGGGCCAGCACCAGCACCAAGAATCCCACCTATTCCGACACGCTGTATGTCGATGCGCTGATCGGCCCCCACACGGTTAACACCCTGCCGCCCCAAACCATCAAGGCGTTCAAGGATCACGGCACAGCAGCCAACACGCTGGACGAAGGCATCGACGAGGCCCGCGACGTGATGGACAGCCTGGCCGACGTAGGCGTGCAGATGGACAAAGTCGCGCAGCAGCTTCAAAGCGATGGCGTCGAGTCGTTTGCCAATGACTACCGGCGGCTGCTCGAAGCCGTCGAAGGCAAGCGGCAGGTCATGCTCACCGGCGTGATGGCGCGCCAGGCTGTGGCAATGGCAGCCTATGAAAACGGCATCCGCGAAACGCTGGTCCGGTTGGACAAAAACCGGATCATGCGCCGCATCTGGGACAAAGACCCGTCGGTATGGAAACAGGAATCCAGCCACCAGCAGATAATTACCGACCGCCTCGGCTGGCTGGACGTGGTAAACGCCGACGGTGCGTTCTATGAACCGCTGGTCAGGCTCCAGCAAGAAGTTAAGGAACGCGGTTATACACACGCGCTGCTGCTGGGTATGGGCGGCAGCAGTTTGGCCGCCGAAGTGATGCGTGAAACCTTTGGCGTCCTGCCCGGCTTCCCGGACCTGGCGGTGCTGGATACCACCGATCCGCAGGCGATCAGCCTGGCAATGCAAGCAATCGACCTGGACAACACCCTGTTCATCGTGGCGACCAAGTCCGGCACGACCATCGAAACCCTGTCGCTGTACAAATACTACTACAGCCTGGTGGAAGCACAGCGCGGCAAGCGAGCAGGTGAGCAGTTCTGCGCGATCACCGACGCCGGGTCACCGCTGGATGACATCGCGCGCAAGCAGGGCTTTAAGTACCTGTTCCTGAACCCGGAAGACATCGGCGGGCGCTACAGCGTGCTCAGCTACTTTGGGCTGGTCCCGGCAGCCGTTATGGGGCTGGACCTGGAAAAGCTTCTAGCCAGCGCGCGCCGCATGGCGTCAGCTTGCGATCCGCGTATTTCGCCCAACAACAATCCCGCCGCCTGGTTGGGGGTGGCGATGGGCTACGCAGCCGCGCACGGGCAGAACAAAGTATCGCTGGTTGCTTCACCCCAGATCGACAGTTTTGGCTTATGGGCCGAACAGTTGATCGCTGAGAGCACAGGTAAAGAAGGACTCGGTATCATTCCGGTGCCCCGGGTGATTCCGAGCGATCCGCGCGACTTTGACGACGACCGGTCGTTCGTCTATCTGCGGCTGGATGGGCCGGAAACCGACCTGGATGAACAGGTAGACAATCTCAAACGAGCCGGGCACCCGGTGATGACATTGCGCCTGGAAGACGCTTATGACCTGGGCGGCGAGTTTTTCCGCTGGGAGTTTGCGACAGCAGTCGGCGGGCACATGCTCCAGATCAACCCGTTTGATCAGCCAAACGTCCGCGAAAGCAAGGAAAACACTGCCCGCCTGCTCGATTACATCGCAGAGCACGGCGATCTGCCGGTTGACACATCGGTGCTCGAAGAGGGTGGGCTGAAGCTCTTCGCCAACGCCAAAACCGTCGATACACTGTGTCGGGTTGGCGAGCAGCGCGGCTTTAACTACGGCACGCTGATCAACCTGCTGCTGGCGCACATCAGCTTGGCCCGGTCCGGCGACTATATCGCCCTGATGGCGTACCTTGCCCCGACTGACAGGCACGTCAAGCTGCTGGAAGCCATCCGCGAGGAACTGCGCCACGCCACGACCCGCGCGGTCACGGTGGGCTACGGTCCGCGCTTCCTGCACTCAACCGGGCAGCTCCATAAGGGCGGTCCAAACAACGGCGTGTTCATCCAGATCACTGCCGAAAACTACGAGGAAATTCCCATCCCCGGCGAGCCTTACGACTTCATGCTGCTAAAGCGCGCCCAGGCCCAGGGGGATCTCGAAGCGCTGCAATCCAAGAACCGGCGCGTGGTGCGGTTCCACCTGCCGGTGGGCAGCATTTCCGATGGGTTGGAGCGCTTGCTGGCCGCGATCAAAGAAGCTGCTGCCCAAAAACGCGGCTGGTAGCCGGTTATCGCGTTCGTAATTGCAGGCAAAGCGGAGACTTGGCAGGCTGTAGGCCGGGTCCCCGCTTGTGTTATGCCGGTTTTGCTCGTTCGATCTCGCTACGGTTCGTCATCCAACAGCACCGTATCCTCATCGTCGTCCATATCTGCCATCTGTCCGCCGATCCGAGTGGGACCGCCCGGCGCAGGCCGGGAGAACGTTTCCGCCTGGGATGGACCTGGCCCGCTGTGCTGTTCCGTTCTCTGTGCGCCCCTGGCAGGTGGTACGTTTTTATCCTCGATCACAATCGGCGGGGGAACATCGTCGCTGATCAGGATCGGCGGCGGTACGTATTCGTTTCGACCGGACGAGGACGGCTTATCGCGCGGCGGCTGTATCACCGGCGGCGCGGGCGGCTGCGGCGTGAAGGATGGCGGCGGGATGGGCTGTCCCGGCGATGGCTGCCGGTATGACGGTGGGGGTGGCTGCGGTGTAAAAGGCGGCGGCGGGACCGGAGCGCGGGAAGGCTTTGGGCGCAGCACGTGGAAATAGAACCACAAGGTCGCTGTGATCAGTGTCAGCACGCCGATCACCGCTGACAGTACCTGGACATTCGCCTGCTCGAACGCGTCTAAATAGTCGCTGCCGGGATTCAGCAGAGTATGTGCAAAAGCAAACGTCACTGGCGTAAAGGCTACAAACCAGATGACCGGGTTCCAGCGAAACATCTCCCCGCCCAACGTTGCGCCAATGGGCACCATCTCAAAAAAGCTTGTCTCCACCGCGACCAGGAACAGCGCCAGCCCAATCGTCAGCCCAAGCTGGGCCAGCGGACCGGCAAAATCCGCCTGGTTGACACTCATCGTCCGGTCACCTGCCGCCCGGATCGCCGCCGCTGCTGCCCAGCCTGCCGCGCCCAGTCCGATCATCACAACCAGCGTAACCAGTGCCAGTGTCACCTCGCGGAAGCGCGGCTGGCCGTCCATGTCAATATCCGCGCCGCCCGGCGTGCCAAAGACGATTCCCGGCGACAGGTGAACCACGCGCGAAAATGCAGTGGTGCCCACCGCGATCAGCAGGTTCGCCGGATACAGACCAAACCGCGCCGTGCGCCGCCAGAAAAAGGCCACGCGCCGCCGGGCCACGTCACCCGCCAGACTGATCAGGCCCACGCTCATCGCCATGACCAGCGCCAACTGCATCCCTTCGGGCGTCAGCAGGTCGATGCCATCCTCAAGGAACGCAAAGATCAAGCCGTACAGCGCAAAAATGGCCACGATGATCGGCAGAGTTAGGCAGCCACGCCGCACGTTTTGCCCGGCGCCCCAGCCTAGCAGTCCCATGACCTGCTTCAGGATCGGGATCGACAGCCAGCGCCGGAACGTATCTTCTTCTTCGCGGATCAGGTTGCTAAGCACCGTCGATACCACGCCAAACAACAGCGCCAGCAAGATCGCCAGGCTGAGATTAGTCACGATCACATCTGTATCACCGGATACCTCGTCCGGCAGCGGGACGCTGTGCATCAGTGGGCGTTTGTCTACGACGTCGTTCAGCGTCACATCGGGCGGGCCTAGCTGTTCAATCTGGTCTTTGGCCCCCGGAATGGATACCAGATCGCCGCTGCCCAGCCCGCCGGTTGCCAGCACGACAATCGCTACCATCACAGCCGTGCTGCTGCCAAACAACAAAACAGCCAGACAGGCGAGACGATTGAATAGTTTGAACGGGTTCAGCATGGTAGGCTCCTATGATCTCTTGATCGATCCGGCGGGGAAACACCCCGGAATCAGAAGCCGGGGCGCTAATCCGTGCCGCCAGACGATGCGGTCGGAGTACGCTCGGATAAGCGGGGTGTATTGGTCAGCGGTGCGGTTGGCGTGAGCGCCTGTTTGTCGTCAGGCGGAATATTGGTCCCCTGGATCGCCTGTCTGGTCGCCGTCAGTTTAAAAATTGCCGTGCTGCTGTAGTCGGCTGATAGGGGCGCATCGTCGTTTGAATCGTTTGAATTCAGGATAAAATAAACACTGCCCAGTGCCACCGCCAACACCAGCCCGCCGATCACAAGCGCCAGCGTTGCCCATGTCAGCCACGAGAACTGGCGTGCTGCCTTTCGTCGCCGCCGGGGACGCGAAATTGAGCCGGTATACGCACGCGGCACGGATGGCACATAACGCGACATAACCTGGATATTGGGCGAATCTCTGCGTATGCTGACCGCAGGCGCTACCGATGACGACGGAGGCGGCTGTATGGCTGGGGACTCGATCTCAGGACGCGCCGGACTGGTCTTCAACGCTTCGTTGAGCGATGGCTCGGTTTCGATCAAGCCTGACGGGACAGCCTGCCCCAACTGCTCAATTGCCGCGCGCAACGCTTCTGTCAGATCAACTGCCGTCTGGTAGCGCCGGTCGGGGTTCTTGGCCAGCACGTTGAACAATACCTGCTCGATGGCCGAAGTCAGTTTCGGATTGATCTGGCAGGCGGATGGCGGTTTCTCGGTGACATGCTTGACGGCCACGCTGTACGGGGTCTCACCTTCGAAGGGACGCACGCCAGTGAGCATCTCAAACAGCACCACTCCCAGCGCATATATATCACTGCGCCCATCCAGCTTGTGCCCCTGCGCCTGTTCGGGCGACATATACGACGGAGTGCCCACTACACCGCTGGTAGTAAGGGGCTTGGTATTTGTGCCCAGGATGCGCGCGATCCCAAAATCGGTGATATACGCGTCGTCGTTTGCGTCCAGCAGGATATTACTCGGCTTCAGGTCACGGTGCAGCACGCCCTCGCGGTGCGCATAGTCCAGCGCCGGGGCGATCTGCCCCAGGATGGCCAGCGTGCGTTCAGGCGGGATCGGCCCGCCCGCCAGCAATTCATCGACCGAGCCAGCATCCATGTAGCGCATCACGATGTAGGGTATGCCCTCGTGTTCGCCGTAATCATGCACCGGCACAATCGCGCGGTGTTCCAGGCGCGCGACGATACTGGCTTCCTGTTTGAAGCGCTCCAGTGATGTTGGTTGGCGCAGGAATTGCGGCGGCAGCACCTTGATCGCGACATCGCGATCCATGGAGAGCTGGTGCGCGCGGTAGACGGTTGCCATGCCACCACACCCCACCTCTTCCAGGACCTCGTAGCCACCGATAGTTGTGCCGATCAAGCTGTCGTTCATTGGATCGTATATCCCTGCTGCGAAGCTCACCGCACGTTGTTACACCGGCGCCCTGCATAATCGCCGGACCATCCTTTCCCGCCAGTGTACCCTATTACCCCCACGATGCCACTATTAACCGGCGGCGAACCTGTGCCTGGACTGCCGGGGAATAAAACAGCCCCACTCCTGCGAGTGAGGCTGTGCATATCAGACTGCTTTGAACCGGTGTTTAATATTCCGGCATCGGCGGCATCGAGGGTTCTTTCTCCGGGATATCGGTGATGAGGGCTTCGGTGGTCAGGATCATACTGGCGATGCTGGCCGCGTTCTCCAACGCACCGCGCGTCACCTTGGCCGGGTCGATGATGCCC
>JAFGNU010000025.1 GCA_016926875.1 Anaerolineae bacterium
CATCGCCGCCGCAGGCACAAAGCCGTTGTGCGCGCCGCCTACGAACACCTCGTACCACAGGTTGCCATCCGTGCCGACCACCGAACCGACCACAAACCAGTCCTGGCCCGCCAGCAGCACCGCGCCGGGGATCGCCAAATCCGGGTTCGGTTCCGAGTGGACGTTCACGTCAAACAGGACCTTGGCCTGCACGCGTTCCGCCGGGTCCGGCATGTGCACGCCGTAGATGCTGTTGTTGAAGATGATGATCTCACCCGATGGACAGCTCGCCTGGAACTCAATCGACGCGATGTAACCGCCACCTTCGGCGTACAGGTCGCGGACCTCATGGGCCGTCCCGCCATCCGGTACATAGACCAGCCAATTAACCGATTCGACATGGAAGCCGGGCCACCACCAGTCAGCTTCCCAGTCCACGTATACCCACTCACCGGTTACCGGGTCGATGTACCAGGGAGCGTTCGTCATGCCCCAGGTGCCCTCTTCCATCGAGCCGGTCGGGGCATAGGCATCAATAACGATCTCCGCTACACCACCACCATCCGGAGGCGGCAGCGGTCCGGCAAGCCCACAATCAACAAGCCAGCCGCCGCTGGCGTAGACCACGTAGCCCGAATCCTGGGCCGAAGCCGCCGGAATCAGGGTCAATGCGAACACGGCGACCAATGCTAAAACGAACAAACGCTTCATGACTTTACCCCTCCTTAGAGACAGAATACAGTGCGCACCATTATACTTCATTCCTGCACCATACAAAAAACGAGTGCCGCGATCTGAACAAGGTGTTGGCGATCATTGATCACACGATCAAAAACCACATCCGATCGTGACCTCTTTTTGTGACGTGTCATCATCTTGACAGTTTCTTGGTTCTAGTTTCCGCGCTCTATGATGTCGGCCAACTCGGCGCGCGCCGCCTCCCACGCATCGGGATCGGTGGACCAGCTTATATCGGCCCTCACCCACGTGGGATCGCCTGGATCGGTGACGCCGACTTCCCACAGCGCGGCGGGGATCATAGTCTGAACAATCACTTGCACGCGTGCCGGGTCGATCTCGGCGGCCAGCGCCAGGTAATCCGTGTCTTGAATACCACGCCGCCAATGCTTGAGCCGCAGGCTGGCGAACGGGCCGAGCACACCGTAGGATTCGTCAGGATAAAGCGTGTCCGTGCCTGGATACATCAGCACGCCGTCGCCGTTGCTGTAGTTCCAGCCGGTTTCGCCAATTTCCGGGTCGAGTTCATCATAGCTGCCAAAGGTAAAGGCCGATTGGAAGACGTCGGTCTGGCCCATATCGCCAGCGAAATTGTTGTAATACGCCGCCGCCCAATAGAACCAGCGGTCAATATCCATTTTGTACTGTATCCAGCCTAACGTGCGCAGCGCTACGCCGTCGTCTTCGGTAGCGAACGAACCGGTCGCCGGACGGAAGCCGTTATACACATACAGCCGCCGATTTGGGTCAGAGCGATACACGTCAGCAGCACGCTCCCACACTTCCGTAATGCCAATGCCCGCGCCTGCCGCCGCGATATCCAGGCTGGGCACATACGCCACCGCGTCTGGCAGCGGGATGGTAGCGAACGACATCAGGCGCTGGCCGGGGCCAGGATTGCTCTTGATCCAGGCTGCCCACTGCTCGGTTTGCGGATAGTCGTCGCTCTCGTCGATCAGGTAAAGGAAATACTCGGTATCCGGGAAATTGGCCTCA
Source organism: Anaerolineae bacterium (assembly GCA_016926875.1). Classification (GTDB taxonomy): domain Bacteria; phylum Chloroflexota; class Anaerolineae; order Aggregatilineales; family Aggregatilineaceae; genus JAFGNU01. The sequence goes on from JAFGNU010000025.1 coordinate 1,714, forward strand.
AACCACGTCACCCAGGCGTCGGCGTGCTGGTGCATAGCCGCCTCACCTTCATCCTGCCATTCCCAGTCACCATAGGTGCCGATGGAATACAGCCCGTTACCCACCCCCACGCCAGGGCCGTCGTAGCCATGTTCCGGCGTGAACAGGCTCCCATCCAGACGCGGCAGCCAGGCCGGGCGGGGTTGGTCCACGTATTCCCCGCAGCAAGCCGAGTCGTCCGCGCCGATCACGGCGATGCGGTGGCGGTGCGCCAGTTGGAAGTACCGGTCCTGGACCAGCACAACGGTCGGCCAGATGTCCTGATCGGGTTCGGGCCACTCTTCGCCGGTGTAACGCAGGTTGATGTCTTCATAACCAATGTTGAGCATCGTCGGCGCGCTGGGCACATCGGGCAGCGTGAAGTTGCGGACGGTCAGCGCAACCGGGATCGTGTGGGTGATGCTGCCATTTTCCATAACGGTTACTATGCTGGAATATAACCCAGCAGGCGCATCCTTAGGGATGTAGATGTCGGCCCAAATGCTTTGATTCTGTCCCGCGTTGATGTCAAAACCGGGCACCAGTTCCAATGGCACAGCGATGTCAGGATAAAACTTGTTGTGGTCGGAGCGGTCTTCCCACGTCCCGCTGCCTTCGCCCTCGTCGGTCCAGGGACGGCGCAGGCGCTCCGGGATGTGACGCTCGTCGTAATAGTCATACAGCAGCACGCTGAGGCCCTTGATCTCCAGGTAGCGGACATAGAACAGCTCGATCTGCCGGTTCGTCCAGTCAAACACACCGTCACCACTGGCTGGCTCGGAGTGAATACTGTAGCCATCCGGCCCGGTAAGTGTATCGAAGTTCACGGTAACGTTAGTCGCGGTGGCGTTTGGCGCTTCCAGGATCAGGTTAAAGGCAACCACTTCGTTTTTCGCTCCAAAAACAGCGATGGTTGATCCATCCCACACACGGTTGATCACACTGGCCGGATCGGTGCTGGCGCGTAGTTCATCACGCGTGATTTTGTCTTCGCCATTGTTGGCCCATACAGCGGTGATATGTGTCTCTTGCGCCTGGGTGGATATACCAGCTATCCCCAGAATCAATGCCAGCATCACAGCGCCCATGACCACATTCCGCAGGTTCATTAAGCTGTCCTCCTCACAAATGAATTGCTTTCCTGATGGGCAATGCTACAGGTTCGCTCCTTTCCCTTCATGAATCCGTTATGTGGAGTATAAATCGTTTTTGACCAGCAAAACACCTGGGTATTATCCAGGGCAATCCCGTATACCTGGAATACGCCCTGTGACTTGAGATGCGCGTTCCTCTGGCTTCCCTGTTCATTTGCGCTGGCACGCCTGCCCAACGACCTATCGACGGCGGCCCAGAATGCGGTACACTAGGTATAGTGTTACGATAATCTGCCAGGACGGCACAGCATGAGCGATTACGATCCCGGCGACCAGTACGAAGACCGCCGCGCAAACCGCCGCAGCAGGCGACGCCGTCAGCGAAGTGATGAATTCGATGATGCCTGGGCGGCTGCTAACGAGAACGACATCCCCGACGACAACGTCGAGATCGAAGACCTGGCGTCCGGCTACGTCTTGGATGAAACAGGGCAGATCGACCGCAATCAAGACCTGTACGATGATGACGAGGACAGCACGACCGATACGTCTTCGCTCGGTCCGCTGCCACCCTCGGCCCGGCGGCTGAGTAAACGGAAGCCAGTTCCGTATCACGAGCGCGTGCGCCAGCGTTACGACCGCTCCGAGGCATACGCTCACAGCCCCAGCTATCAAAAAAGCAAGCGCAACGTGGTAGAGCGCTTATTGTCGCCGCTGGACAGCAGCCCGCACTACACTGTGCCGCAAAAGCCCAAGCGCGATCCCAACTTCACCCCCGGCCCTCTCGGCAGTACTCCGTACTGGGCTATCCTGATCCTGGTAACGCTGGGTTTTGTCGCTTTCGCCGTGCTGGTACTGGCGCTGGTATCGATCCTGCTGCTGCTGACATAGCACCGGCGAGGCGCGATCAGCCTACTCAAACGCCTCAATCGGCGGCTGGCTGGCGTCGGCGTCGTACTGCTGCGCCGCCGCGACGATGCGCCCCCGCGTGAAAAAACCAAGCGCGTACCCGCTCCCCCGCCCTACCAGCAGACGCTGCCCCGGCGTGACGTCGATCCCCGGCGGCAGCCGCAGCCGTCCACCATCATCGATCTGGGACTCGCCCAATGTGCGCTGCGCCAACCCGTCGGTGAGCGCCGACCCTGCCAGCCTCGCCCGCGTGCTGAGTCCAAAGCCGCCAGATGCCAGGCTGCCCCGCAGCAGCAGCACCTCATCACCGGGCGCAAAGCCGTATTCCTGCGCAGCCGCCGGTGGAACCGCCACCGTGCGATCCGCCCGCACGATCACCCAGCCAAAAATCCACTTGCCACCTTTGGCCAATTGTGGCATCGTCTCCGCTCCTTGATTATGCTTGTTGCGCACCCATTTTAGCATGGCAGGACAGCAATCCGCCGCCGCTCAGACAGGCGCGGTTAATGACCTCCGCGCTATCGGGTCTACGGCGGGTTGTGTTATAATCCGATCCAGGTTCACCATTGGAAAACAATACCGGCAGGACCACGCACCTGATCAAAACCACCCTGCCATAACGAGGATATATGCTCAAGTCAATAGCAAAAGCGGTTTTTGGCGATCCAAACGAACGCGAGCTAAACCAGCATCGTGAAGTGATCGAGCAGATCAACGCGCTCGAACCCCAGATGCAGGCCAGCAGCGACAGCGATCTGCGTGCCAAAACCGATGAGTTCAAACAACGGCTGGCCGACGGCGAAACACTGGATGATATCATGATCGAAGCCTTCGCCGTCGTGCGCGAAGCCTCGGTACGGACCACCCGGCTGCGCCCGTTTGACGTGCAGCTTATCGGCGGTATCGTGCTGCACCAGGGCAAGATCGCAGAGATGAAAACGGGCGAGGGCAAAACGCTGGTGGCGACGCTGCCCCTGTATCTCAACGCGCTGACCGGGCGCGGCGTACATCTCGTCACGCCCAACGACTACCTGTCCAAGTTCGGCTTGCAGCAGATGGGGCCGATCTACCACTTCCTGGGCCTGACATCCGCCGTGATCCAGAGCCGGGGCGACTCTGACTCGATGCATTCGTTCCGCTTTAACCCGGCCTGGACCAGCGACGACGCCCGCTTTCAATACCTGGAGCCAATCGACCGCGCCGACGCGTACCGCGCCGACATCACTTACGGCACCAACAACGAATTTGGCTTCGACTACCTGCGCGATAACATGGTGCGCAGCCTGGACCAGATGGTCCAACGGGGACACATCTATGCTATCGTCGACGAGGTCGATAACATCCTGATCGACGAGGCGCGCACGCCCCTGATCATCAGCGGGCAGGCCGACCAGCCCTCCGACCTGTATACGCTGTTTGCCCGGCTGGTGAAGATTCTTAAGGCCAGCAGCGAAGACAGCATCGAACTGGAAGACCCGGACGGCGACTATGTCGAAGAACTGCGCAGCCGCAGCGTTTACCTGACCGAAGCGGGCGTCGAAAAGATCGAACGCGCGCTGCAAAAAGAAGACATGCTGAAGGGCGACAACCTCTACAGCGCCGAAAACGCCGAGATGCTGCCTTACCTGGATAACGCCCTGCGCGCCCTCGTGACCTATCACCTGGATAAAGACTACGTGATCATGAACGGTCAGGTGATCATCGTCGACGAGTTCACCGGGCGGCTGATGCACGGGCGGCGCTTCTCCGAAGGGCTTCACCAGGCGATTGAGGCCAAAGAAGGCGTCGAGGTCCGGCGCGAAAACCTGACGCTGGCAACCGTCACCTTCCAGAACTACTTCCGCATGTACGAAAAACTGGCCGGGATGACCGGCACAGCTTACACCGAGGCCAGCGAATTTGAAGAAATCTACGAACTGGAAGTGACCGTTATCCCGACTAACCTGCCCTGCATCCGTGACGACCAGCAAGACCTGGTGTACATGTCCGAGCGATCCAAGTGGAAAGCCGTGGTCGCGGATATTCAAGAGCGCCAGGGGCGCGGCCAGCCGGTCCTGGTTGGTACCACCGCCATCGAAACCAGCGAGCGGCTCAGCAAGTTATTGGACCGCAGCGGGGTTGAACACCAGGTGCTTAACGCCAAGCAGCACGAGCGCGAAGCCGTGATCATCGCCCAGGCAGGCCGCCCCGGTTCTGTGACGATTGCAACCAACATGGCCGGGCGCGGCGTGGACATCCTGCTAGGCGGCAACCCGGACGGGCTGGCGCGCGAAAAACTGCGCCGCCGTTACAGCATCGACGTCACCGAGGCCAGCGCGGACCAGTGGCAGGAAGTGCTGCAAGAAGCCGCCGCCGAATGCGCCCATGACCGCGAGACAGTGCTGGCCGAAGGCGGGCTGTACGTGCTGGGCACCGAGCGCCACGAAGCGCGCCGGATCGACAACCAGCTTCGCGGGCGGTCGGGCCGCCAGGGCGATCCCGGCTCCAGCCGCTTTTACCTCTCGCTCGAAGACGAACTGATGCGCCGCTTCGGCGGGGAACGCGTGCGCAATTTCATGAAATGGGCCGACATGCCCGAAGACCTGCCCATCGAGCACGGCATGATCTCCAAGTCGATCCAGCAGGCCCAGGTTCGCGTCGAGGGGCACAACTTCGACATCCGCAAGCGCGTGCTTGAATATGACGACGTGGTCAACAAGCAGCGTGAAACGATCTACGCTCAGCGCCGGAAAATCCTCACCGCCGAGCCGGGCGACCTGCGCGATCAAATCCAGGAGATGATCAGCCAGCAGATACATGCATTGGTCGAACAACACCTGGACGGTGATCCTGTCGATTGGGATGTCGAGGAACTGCACCGCGCCGCGCTGACCGTCTTCCCCGTCCCCGGACATGTCACGCCCAACAGCCTGTCCACCCTGGACGATCCCGAAGAAATCGAGGTTGCATTGATCAAGGGCGCGCTCGAAGCTTACGACAAGCGGATCGAGCAGTTCAGCGGCGAGTGGATGTCTGAAGCCGAAAAATTCGTCATGCTCAACGCGGTGGACCAACTCTGGCAGCGCAACCTGACCGATCTTGACATTCTACGCGAAGGGATCGGGCTGGTTGGCTATGGCGGGCGCGATCCGCTGGTCGAATACCAGCGTGAAAGCTACAACATGTGGATTGCGCTCCAGGAAGAGATCAAAGCCAAAGTTGTGCAGGATATCTTCCGCGTGGCCCCGCGCGAACAGCAGCGCGTCCCGACCCAGCTTCGCCTGAGCAACGTCCAGGCCGGACGCGGTGCGATGCCCGTGCCGACTGCGGCCAGTCCGCAGCCACGGCCCCAGCAGCAGGCCGCACCCGAACCGGTGCGCAACCTGGGTATGTACGATAATATCGGGCGCAACGATCCGTGCCCGTGTGGCAGCGGCAAAAAATTTAAGCACTGCCACTACTCGATCATTCAGCAGCAGCGGCGAACTATCTCGCAAGATGCAGTCAAACGCCGCGTATCACAACGGCGGCGGCGCTAAACACCCGCCTGTACAGGTAGCACGTTACACAACAAGCAAAATGTGACCGTTTTTTGACAAGACACCAACTCGAAACCGGTGTATTGTATAAACACTACGATGGTAGCCAGCCGCACTCACCGCTGGACGGCTGGCTGGCCCAGGGGCAAGCAACCGATGGACGTTCGAAGGAAGGGCGCTATGCCTGACACAGATGATCTTGCAACCAGCCTGATGAACGATATGGACCCGCGCCTGCTAGAACTCATCCAGACCCGTATCAACTCGTTCATCAAATGGGACCTGGTACGCTTCTTCCACGAAAACCCCCACACGACCGATACAGCGGACAGTATCGCCCGCTACACCGGGCGCGATGTCCGCACCGTTGAGCCAGAGCTGGCCCAACTTGCACGGGACGGGGTGCTGAGCATGGAGAGCCTGTCCGGTATGCAGGTTTTTACCCTGTCCAACGATTCCGATACGCGCGACCTGATCGACAGCTTCATCCACGCCTGCGATGACCGGCAGTTCCGCGTCAAAGCGATCTATCACGTTATTCGCTGCCTGCGCTGAGAGGATCGGGCGAGCCATGAGCACCAACCGAATCCCCACCGGAATCCTAGGGCTAGACGAGATGCTGCACGGCGGATTCCTGGGCAATACCGCTAACCTGGTCGAAGGCGCGCCCGGCACCGGCAAAAGCACGTTGGGAATGCAGTTCATCGAGCACGGCATCGCCGCCCACAACGAGGCGGGCATTATCCTGACCTTTGAAGAATTCCCGGAGCATTACTACCGCGATGCCGCCAACTTTGGCTGGGACTTCCACGCGCACGAAGCCGCCAACCGGCTGCGCGTGATCATGTCCAGCCCCGAAGTTACCCGCGCCGACATGCTGCGGCTCAACGGCCAGATCGAGATGCTCGTCCACCAGATCGAAGCGCGGCGCGTGCTGGTCGACAGCCTGAGCCACTTCGAACGCCTGGCCGAAAGCCCGGTCGAGCTGCGGCAGACGATCTTTGAATTCATCAACGGGCTGAAACGCCTCGACCTGACGGCAGTCCTCACCCGTGAAAACGCGGCGCTGCTTGGCGAACTGCCTGACGTTGAAGAAAACCTGGCGTTCGTGGCTGACTCGTATACCCTGCTGCGCTATGTCGAAATCCAGAGCGCCGTACACAAGGCGCTGCTGGTGCTCAAGCTGCGCGGCAGCGATCACGATAAAAACATCCGGCACTATGAGATCACCGGGCAGGGGTTGGTTGTCCGGTCGCGCTTCGAGGGCACGCGCGGGATCATGAGCGGCACCCCAACCATGACCCACGCCGAAGCTTTCGCCGCCGCGTTTTTGCCGTCGGACAAACAGACGGGATAAACCCGATATGGACAACATCAGCCTGCACCAGTTTTTGACGGTCTACGTGTGGTTTGGGCTGAGCACTATACTCTTTTTGTTCGCGTTGATTGCGCGGTTCTACGAGCGGTTATCCGGCCAGCGCACGTATTACCGGCTGTTCACCATCCCGGCGCTGGCCTTCACCGGGGCGACCATTCGCCTGGCCAGCCTGGACCAGGTGACCAACGATATGGTGGGAGATGGTTTTTTGGCCATTGGCGGGGTGAGCCTGGCAGTGTTATGCCTGCATGTCTATCGCCTGATGACGAGCGGGCGTTAGCCTGCCAGGACGCAAAAACGAAACAGGCAGTAACTGCATATGGTGCGCAAACTGGTGGCGGCCTGCCTGCCGCCAGCCCGGTGTATGTTGATTCATGATCGCCCGGCCAGGAACAAACCCGGTCCAAACCGCTGTGCCACCGGCGTAGAAGAACAGGTACACCTCGCGCGGGATACTGCTACAGGTAAGGTTAACGTAATCCTATGAGCAAACTCATCACCTTATCGAGCGCCGCTGCTCCCCTGTCGATCATGGTTGGGCTGTGGATGCTGGCGCAGATCAGCCGCCGCTTTGGCGAAGTCACCCACCGCCCCCCGCTCTATCGCGGGCTGTACGTGGCACAGGCCCTTACGCTGCTGCCGTTGATCGCACGGCTGCTGGCGCCCGGCCTGGACTCCGGGCACAGCGCCGACCTGCCCGCGGTTTTGCTGCACGACCTGCCGCTGGCACTCGGTATTACGCTGTCGGTATTTATTGCCTGGCGTTATTGGGGCTGGTTGGTCTATGCGCACGAAGACCATGAACCCCGGCCCGCGAACCCATCGATAACAGCCAGAAAATGACCGATAACCTGGATACCTCCCCTTTTTCTGCTCTGGCCGTTCCGAGCGACGGCGAAGCCGTGTTCCTGGTCGACTACAACGGTATCGTGCGCTTTGCCGTGCCCCAGGTCTTGCATGAGTACGGGTATACTCACCAGGACGTGATCGGGCGTTCGGTGCTGCGGTTTTGCGCCCCTGAAGATTCCGATGTCCTGACCCAACGCTGGTTGACCTTCCGGGATGATTCAACACGCCTGTCGGCAGAGATGCCGCTGACACTGCTGAGCGCGAACGAACGCCGTCGGCCAGGGCGCGTTTCGATCTGGCGGCTGCCAGACCGGGACGAGTTCATGGTTGCCTTCCATACCATCGACCAGACCCGCGACCGGCTTGAAACACTATACTCGGTCCTGATGACAGCATCCAGCACCCTGGAATTGGACGAAGTCCTGACAATCATACTTAAAGAAGCGTATCGCCTGATCCCGTGCCAGATCATAACCATTTTTATGCTGGAGCATGACGGCAGCGTGCGCGTGCAGCGCATCCACCAGGGAGAATGTGAGGAATACCGTTCGAATATCAAGGAGCACTGGCCCGAACTTGAAACCAACCGGATTATCCGCGAAACCGGCAAATCCCTGATCATCAACGACTGCGACAACGATCCGCGCTGGGTCATGCTGCCCGATCACCAGTCAACCAAAAGCTGGCTGGGCGTGCCGCTGATCCACTGCGCCGAATTCCTCGGTGAGCTAAACCTGGACAGCCCGGAACCGAACTCCTTTACCCAGGAAGACGCCGAACTGGCCCAGGCGCTGGCCACCCAGGTTGCTGCCGCGCTGTACAACGCCCGCCTGTACGAGACAGCAACCCGCCGCGCCGAATGGTTCCAGGCGCTTGGTGATATTGGGTTGGCGATCAGCCACCTGAGCCTGCGCGACGTGGCGGACGTCGTCTACCGCAAGATCAGCGGCCTGATGGACGCCAGCACGTTTTTCATCGGGCTGTACGATTCCGAAGCCGACAGCGTCCACATCATCGGCGCATATGAACACGGACGCCCTGTACCGGACGAAACAATGTCCGCCAACACCGGCCTGGTAAGGCTGGTGCTGCGCACGGGCGAAAGCGTGATCATTCGCGACAGCAACGTGGAACCGTTCCCGCCCGAAACGATCATCGACGGTGACAGGCCGCGCAGTTTGCTGATGATGCCGCTGTTTGCCCAGGACACCATTGTGGGCGTGATCACGGTCCAGAGCTACCAGCCCAACGCCTACTCGCCGGGCAACATCGCCATGCTGGAATCCATTGCCGGATCGGTGGCCGCTGCCATCCAGAACGCCCGGCTGTACGATCAGACCGCCGACCGGCTGGCCGCGCTCGAAGCGCTGCACCAGATGGGCCTGCCGCTGACATCTGCCCAAGACCTGGATACCGTGGCCAAACTGGTCATCCAGGCCGTGCTGGAACTATTTAGCCCGGCTGAGGTCTGGCTATTTTTGTCCAACGAACCGCCGGAAAAGTCTTGTGTGTGGGTTGGGCGCGCGATTCACCTGCATGGGCCGCTGCATATCAGCTTCAAAGTGTGCTCGGTGCCTGATCCGATCATCAACCAGGTCTGGCAGACCGGCCAGCCGGTGATCATCCACAAGCTGGACAAAGGGCAGTCAATCCAGATCAGGACTAACATGCCCAGGGCCGTCCAGGCTGCTGCGGTCTATCCCATCCGGCGCGGCCAGGACCAGCTTGGCGCGCTGGCGATGCTGCACTGGGAGCCGTATTTCTTCCGCAGTGATATGCTGCGCGCGCTTGAACTGCTGTGTATGCAGGCGGCCATCGCCTTCCAGAACGCGCGCCACTGCACTTCGCTGCACCGCAGCCTGAACGAAGTCCAGGCCCTGCAAGACCTGGCCCGCCGTGTGAGCGCCAGCCGCTCGCTGGACGACATATTGAACACCGTCGTCCAGGCCATTCAGGATATTTACGGGTGCAAGTCAGCTTCGATCTGGTTGCTGGACGAGCAAGAAGAGATCGTGGCCCTGCGCGCGTCGGTTGGCATTGAGCCGCAGTACCTGGAAAACGCACGGCTCAAGCTGGGGGATTTTGTCGCCGGGCAGGTGGTTGCAACGGGCGCGGTGGTCCATGTGCCCGACACGCAGACCGAAAAAGGCTTCCACCCCATCGATCCCACCATCCGCTCGATGCTGTCCGTCCCGCTGACCGTGCAGGACCGGGCCATCGGTACGTTGAACATCGACAGCGTGTCACCCAATACTTTTTCGCCCGATCACGAACGCATCCTGACCATCGCCGGGGGGCAAATCGCGGCTGCCATCGAAACCGTGCGGCTGCTGCAAGAAACCCACAAGCGCGCCGCCGAACTGGAACAGCTTAATTCCCTGCGCAACGAGCTGATCCTGGACCTCAGCCACGAACTGCGCAGCCCGCTGGCGCTGATACGCGGTTACGTCGGGTTGATGCGCGACGAACAACTGGGATCGATTGAGGACGAGCAGGCTGCCGCGCTGGATATTATCCAGGATAAAAGCGATTCGATTGCCCGGCTGATCGATGACATCCTCTCCCTGGAACTAATCAGTCCCAAAACGCTTGACGTGATGCCGTGCGACATCACCGATCTGTGCTGCCGCGCGGTGGATGAGGCGCGTATAGTCTTCGCCGATAAAAAGCTGACATTCAGAACCGAATTACTGGACGGCAAGTGCCTGATCGGCGGTGACTGTGTCCGGCTGTCCGAAGTGTTGGATAACCTGCTAGGCAATGCGGCCAAGTTTACGCTGGACGGTGGAACGATCACGCTCCGGATGCGGCTTGATGATACGGCAGGCCGGGTTGAGATCTCGGTAATCGACACCGGGATCGGCATCCCTGCCGACAAGCTGCCGCACATCTTCGAGCGTTTCTACCAGGTCAATCACCCGATCAAATACCGCTTTGGCGGTGCCGGGTTGGGCCTGTCCATCGCGCAGCGGATCATCGAGGCACATAGCGGTACAATATGGGTGGAAAGTGACGAAGGTAAGGGCAGCACCTTTACATTTGTGCTCCCCTTGCATTCAGACTAAGTTTTAGCTGAGTTCAGAAAGGTAATCGCCGGTGCCATTCAACGTGCGAACCGTGGTCAAACGTGACAGCCAGCTTTGGAAAACATTGTGGGCCTGGCCCAAGATCGAACTGCATCGCCACCTGGAGGGGTCCATCCGCCTGACTACGTTGATCGAGGTCGCGCGTGAATATGACATCCCCCTGCCCTCGTACGACAAGGAAGCCCTGCGCCCCTACGTGCAGATGACTGACGAGGACGAAGCCGACTTTGCAGTCTTTCTGGGCAAGTTCAACGTTCTGCGCCAGTTTTACCGCTCCACCGACATCGTCCGGCGCCTTGCCTACGAAGCGGTCGAGGATGCTGCGCTGGACAATATCAAGTATATGGAGCTGCGCTTCACGCCCTACGCGCTGGCCCGCCAGAACAACGCCAGCTACCGCGACGTGATCGCGTGCGTGTGCGAAGAAACGGCCCGCGCCCAGGCCGAGCACAATATCCAGGTCAAGCTGATCGTGTCTGTCAACCGGCACGAAAGCGTCCAGATCGCTGAGCAGGTGCTCAATGCCGCGCTCACCCGCTCCGACAACCAGATTGTGGCAATGGACCTGGCCGGGTTGGAAGTCGGGCACTCGGCGCAGCCGTTTTGCAAGCTGTTCAAGCGAGCCAGAGAGGCCGGGCTGCACCTGACCGTGCACGCCGGGGAATGGGCGGGCGCGCAGAACGTGTACGACGCGGTGGTCCATATCGGCGCCGAGCGGATCGGGCACGGCGTGCGCTCAATCGAAGATTCCGAGGTTGTGCGGCTGGTGCGCGAGCGCGGGATCACACTCGAAGTCTGTCCCACCAGCAATCTGCATACCGGCGTTGTGTCCCAGCCGGACCAGCACCCGCTGATCGACCTGACCTACCTCAACGTGCTGACCACGATCAATACCGATGATCCATCGTTAAGCAACATCACCCTGACGGACGAGTTCGCGCTGGCCCACGTGGCGCTGGGGCTGCCGGAAGAGACGCTCAAGGACAACATCCTGAACGCAGCGCGAGCCGCCTTCCTGCCGGACGACGAACGCGCGGCGCTGGTCCGGCAGTTTGAGACGGCGCTCGCCGACGTGTCCCTGCCCGACGAAGCGTAAGGCGGGAGTCGCGCACCCGTCCCTACGCCACTTCAAACACGCGCCGGATTGCAGGCTTGGCATTTATGCGCTGCGCTCGATCAGGCCGGGATCGTCATTGGCCGGGCTGTTGACGCGGCGCGATACCGGGTAGGCGATCATCTGGTCGGCAGGGTACGACTTGAGCAGCGGCGTCACCTGTGCACCATCGGTGATCGCCGGGTCCAGCCAGCGGTCGTAAGCCGCGCGCGGCAGGATGACCGGCATCCGGTTATGGATCGGGGCCAGCAGGTCATTGGGCCGGGTGGTGATGATGGTGCAGGTAGTCAGCACTTCGCCGCTTTCCGGCTCGGTCCAGCGTTCATATAAGCCCGCAAACCCAAACGGGACATGATCGCGCAGCGTGATATACACCGGCGCTTTTGGCCCGTCCGGCTGCGGCTGCCACTCGTAAAACCCGTCGGCCACGATCAAACAGCGCCGCCTGCACAACGCCACGCGGAAGCTCGGCTTGTCCGCGACCGTTTCGGCGCGCGCGTTGATCATCCGGCTGCCGATGGTGGGGTCTTTAGCCCAATGCGGGATCAGGCCCCAGCGCATGACGACCAGCGCGTTACGCCCGCTCTCGGCGTCCCGTATGACGGCTGCGACCGGCTGCGTGGGCGCGATATTATAGCGCGGCGGCAGGTCCGGGATAACGCTTTCCAGCGAGAACGTTTTGGCGATAAGATCAGGGTCCAGCTCGGTGAGTGTAAATCGTCCGCACATGTGTTCTATTATACTCCGATAGCCCCCAGGAGGCAACTGTTTCATGTTCCAGATCGGCAACATCGACATCCACCCCATCAACGCGGGCGTGGTCTGGATGGACAGCGGCGGATCGTTTGGGTTGGTGCCGCGCGCGCTGTGGAGCCAGTACCTCCAGCCGGACGACCAGCACCGCGTGCCGATGGTGCTGACCTGCCTGTTGGTCCGTGCCGGTTGCAAAACGATCCTGGTCGATACCGGCTACGGTGACAAGCTGCCGGACAAGCTGGTCCGCCTGATGAGCATGGAATACCCGCGCGGCACACTGATCGACGGGCTGGCGCGGTTGGGCGTGGCGCCGGAGGACGTGGACATTGTGATCGACACGCACCTGCACGGCGATCACTGCGGCGGCAATACCACGTTTGCCCCGGATCGCACGCCGCGCGCCACCTTCCCTAACGCTGAATACATGGTGCAGCGCCGCGAATTCGAAGACGCCATGCAGCCCAACGAGCGCACCCGCGCCACCTACCTGCCGGTGAACTACGAACCGCTCGCCGCCAGCGGCCAGCTTACCCTGTTGGACGGCGATACCGACATTCTACCCGGCATCAGCGGCGTCGTCACGCCAGGCCACACACCCGGTCACCAGTGCGTGCTGTTCGAGCGCGGCGGGCAGCGGGCGCTGTTTGTGGCGGATATGGCGAGCTTTGCGGTGCACTTTGAACGGCTGGCGTGGATGACGGCCTACGATGTCGAGCCGCTGGTTACGCTCGAAACCAAGCGCCGCTGGCGGCAGTGGGCGCTGGATACGGGCGCGCTGCTGATTTTCCAGCACGATACCCAGGTGTTGGCCGGGCATTTTGTCCAGGACGAGCACGGCGGGCAGCGCGTGCAGCCGGTAGAAGCGGCATACGCATGAGGATCGGTGTGTTCTCGGATGTGCACGCCGATGTTGTCGCCCTGGCGCGCGCGCTGGACTTGCTGCGCAGGCATAATGTTGATCAGCTTGTGTGCGCAGGGGACCTGGTCGAGCGCGGCATCGACGGCGACGCCGTGGTGAAGCTGCTGCAAGCCGAGGCGATCCCGTGCGTGCAGGGCAACCACGATGTTGCAGCTCCCGGCAACCAGACATGGCTGCGCGAACACGGTGACTTTGATAACCCCAATCTGCTCGTCCGTTTACTGAGCAAAGAGACACTCGCATACCTGCAACATCTGCCGCCCACGCTGCGTTTCAACTGGGACAACCGGCGCGTGCTGGTCGCGCACGGCACGCCCTGGGAAGCCGGGCAATATGTGTTTCCAACCAGCCGTTCGCCCGTGTTCCGGCGTGTTATTCAGGAAGCAAATGCTGATGTTGTAATCCTGGGACATACCCACTTGCCCATGCGGGTGCATGTTGGCGCAGCGTGGATCGTCAATCCGGGATCAGTCTGCGGCCCGCACGCCAGCGGCAGTTACACCTGCGCGATCCTGACGCTGCCGGACATCGCGTTTCAGGTGTTGGACCTTGGCACCGGGCACCCAAGTCCGCTTGACGACATCACCATCCCCTGAGCGCGATCACTCCGGCGTGGGCGTGCCCGTGCAGACCGTCGGCTGTGCTTCGTCAGCGCAGGCTGTCTTGGTCAGTGGCAGACCGGTCTGGATCGCCTCAAGCGTCCGGTCTGGGGTACCGCTTGGGTGCGGGGCGTGGGCTGTTAGCGCGGCCTGGGTGTATGGAATGCTGGTCATTATTCCCTGAAGCACCAGGTCCGGCGTACTCGTCGGGCGCGGTGTGGACGGCTGCCCTTCTTCCGCCGGGGTCCCGCTGATCTCAACCGCTGCGGTGGCTGCATAAGCTGTCAGTGCGATCTGGGTATTGGGGATACCGGTCATTATTTCCTGAAGCAGCACATCCGGCGTGTTGGCGGGCGTATTGCTCGGCGTGTTGGTGGGTGAATCATCGTCGCCCCTGCCAACCAACGCAATCACACCGCCAACTGCCAGCGCGATAACCACCAGCCCGGCGACAATCCCCACCACCAGCCGCCAGCGCGGTTTACCATTCTCCGGCGGCTCCGGCTTCGGTGTGGGCGTGGGTTGTGGTGGCACAAGCTGCGACGCTGCTTGAACCGGAATCACCGGCAGCGCGGCATGGATTTGATCGATCACGGCGTTGTCAATGACCGGTTCGCGGTCGCCGGACTTGGTTTCGCGGAAGCCTGTAATTGACTGCGCCGATACAAGAATGGTATGCGTGCTCACGTCTGTGCCGTCGATACTGAGCGGGATGATCAGCTTATCTGTATTGTCGGCAATCGTGATTTCGCGCTCCACCCATTTCGACTTCTTCGCGTGTTGACTCCACACAACCAGCAAGGCGTCCGCCTGCGTGATATTATTCGAAATCTCGTGCAGCCAGTTTGCCCCACCCTTGATAGCTTCGGTGTCGATCCAGATTTCATGGCCCAGTTTTTCAAGCTGTTCGCGTATTCTACGAACTGTATCTGTATCTTTGCGGGAATAACTGATAAATACTTTGGCCACTGTCCCCCCCAAAAGACTACTTTTTGACCTGACGCGCGCACGAGAGGCGAGCCACTGGCGGCCCGCCTCCCGGAATGAATAAACAACTATTGGACCGTGATCTTGATCGAATCGAGCGGCTCGGCCCCCATCGCTGTAACCTGCTCCGCCGTCAG
>JAFGNU010000026.1 GCA_016926875.1 Anaerolineae bacterium
GCATAAGGTGCTTCGCCGGGCTCTGTGCCAGCGACACTGATTACCACTGTCTCAGACATCATGCGCACCTGGGTGGTTTCTACGCCGGGAAAGAGGTTGGCTCCGGCAGGTGGCGGTGGCGGAGCCACGTCAGCGCGCGCCGGCGTGCTGGTCTCGGTCAGCGCCAGCGGAAGGATCATGAGCAGCAGCAGGCGAATGAGGCAGGTTGTGATTTTCATACGCTTTCCTCTTCTGTGCATTGTCCAGGCTGAAAGTTGAGGCCAGATAGCGCTGGAAAGTACCTGGGCAGCGCTTGTGGTGTTCTGCCAGTTGCTTCTGCTAACCAATGTATCGTACCTGACGGAACACCAGGGAACCAGTGTATTTGGAGGGCTGGTTTTATGATAACCCACTTTTTCGATTTGGGCGAACCAGACGGGCAGCCTTTCCTGTGCTATGATTTATGCCGTACAGAATGAATGCTAACCATAAACAGGATGTGCCATGACAGGTGAACTGCTCTTGCCGATCGATGATGTTGTGAACATGTTTTCAGTGGATGACTACATGTACTTTTACTCCGACTACCTGGACGCGGAACGCTCGAATAACGAAACGGCCATGGCCGCGCGCCTGCTGGGGATGACCCAGGAGCAGCCGCTGCGGGTGCTCGACCTGGCCTGCGGGTTTGGGCGTATCGCCAACCGGCTGGCGTTATTGGGGCACAATGTTACCGGGGTAGAGTATCAGGCCGGGTTTCTCGAAATTGCGCGCAGCGATGCCAGGCGTAACGATCTGCTGCGCCCGCAGCCGAGGGGCTGGGTGGAGTATGTGCAGGGCGATATGCGCACGATTGCGTACCACGAGACCTTCGACCGGGCCATCATGATGTTCAACTCATTCGGCTATTTCACCGACGAGGAGAACCTGCGCGTGCTGCGCAACATTGCCCGCGCGCTCAAGCCGGGCGGGCTGCTGGGTTTCGACATTGCCAACCGCGACGGCGTGCTCAACGATTTTCATCCTCATTACGTGTCTGAGAAAGACGGCAGCCTGTTGATCAACCGCTTCTCGTTCGATGTGCTGACCGGGCGGCTGCGCAACGACCGTATCGTCATCCGTAATGGAGAGCGCAGAGACCGGCCGTTTTCGATCCGGCTGTATTCGGTGACCGAAATGCGCGGGCTGCTGGCGGAAGCCGGATTGGAACTGGGCGAGGTATATGCCGAGTGGGATGGATCGCCGCTGATGATCGATTCACCGGCTATGGTGTTGGTGGCAAGAAAGTAGCATCAGGTCAGGTCCGATCCGCGCTATAATGGTGCATATCTCCTTGTTGTGGGTAATTCGCTGAAAGTATCTTTACAAACGAATATTTTGTAAAAACACTTTTGGCGTTTTGCCTGGAAAGGCACAATATGGCCTCACCCTGGTGGCAGCACGGCATTATTTACCAGATCTATCCGCGCTCGTTTGCCGACAGCAACGGCGACGGCATTGGCGACCTGAACGGCATTACCGGGCGGCTGGATTACCTGGCCAATTTGGGCGTCGACGCGATCTGGCTCTCACCCATCTACCCGTCTCCTGACGCCGATTTTGGGTACGACATTAGTGATTACTGCGCGGTGGACCCCAAATTCGGCACCCTGGCCGATTTTGACCGCCTGCTGGAAGAGGCGCACCGGCGGGAGATCCGGATTGTGCTGGACATGGTGATGAACCATACTTCCGACCAGCATCCCTGGTTCATTGAGTCACGTTCCAGCCGCGACAATCCGAAGCGCGACTGGTATTTGTGGCGCGACCCGGCGCCCAATGGCGGCGCGCCAAACAACTGGTATTCTGTGTTTGGCGGTCCGGGCTGGGAGTCAGACCCCACAACCGGGCAGTGCTACTTCCACATGTTTTATCGGCAGCAGCCGGATGTGAACTGGCGCAACCCGGAGGTGCGCCAGGCCATGCTGGACGTGTTCTGCTTCTGGCTGGATCGCGGTGTGGACGGTTTTCGCCTGGATGTGTTCAACGCTTTCTTCAAACACGCCGAGCTGGCGAATAACCCGGTGATCTTCCCCGTTCCGGTCTATGGCTTTGCCGGGCAGCGGCACGTCAACGACATCAGCCAGCCCGAGATGATCCCGCTGCTGCAGGAACTGCGTGCCCTGCTCGACCGCTATTCCACCCCGGGCCGCGAGCGCTATGCGGTGGGCGAAACCTTTATGGGCGGCCCAGAAAAGGCGGCGCATTACTGCGGACCCGACCGCCTGCATGCGGCGTTCAATTTTGAATTTTTGCACAGCCGCTGGAACGCGCAGCTCCTGATGGAACGCGTGCAGCGTTGGGAGCACTGCCTGGGATCAGACACCTGGCCGAACTACGTGCTGAACAACCACGATGTATCCCGCACGGCTACACGTTGGAAAGGTTTGTTTTCTGATCCGCAAGACGACGCGCGGTTGAAAGTCGCCGCGGCGATGCTGTTTACGCTGCGTGGAACGCCCTTCATCTACTACGGTGAAGAGATCGGTATGCGCGATATTCCGCTGAAGTCAAAGGCCGAGGTACTCGACCCGATCGGCAAGCAGTTCTGGCCGTTTATGAAAGGGCGCGATGGATGCCGCGCACCGATGCAGTGGAGTGCGGGGCCTAACGCCGGGTTTTCAGACCCAGGCGTGCGAACGTGGCTGCCCATCAACGCCGACTCGGTCCGGCGCAACGTGGATGCTGAATGCGATGACCCGCATTCGCTGTTCAACACCTACCGGCGGCTCATCGCTTTACGGCGAGCTCATCCGGTGCTGGTTGAGGGTATGTTTCAGCCGGTGACGTATGGCACACGCTACATTATGGCGTACATACGCCAGAATCATGACCAACTGGTGCTGGTGGCGCTGAATTTCTCGGGTCGCCGCCACCGGTTGGTGCTGGCGGGTATGCTGGCCCGGGCAGGATGGAAGGTGTTGTTTTCTACCCACCGTGAAGAGGGCGGCAGCCTGTCACTGACGCGCAAGGGGATGGTGGCACTGGAGCCCTATGAAGCGCTGATTCTCGAAAAAGATGTTGGCGCTTCCCCGTTCGATCAACGATCAAGATAGCCTGTCTTTAGGAAGTGCGGCTGCCATGTTTCTTGATGCTCTCATGCTGCTGGTCGCTGTGGTGGGCGGCGCGCTGTTGCTGCGCTGGCTGCTCACCGCCCTGGTGACGCTTTATGTGGAAGCACCACTGAGCACCGGTTTCTATACCTCTCTGCCCAGCACGGCTGTGCGCGAACGCCAGGCTCAGGTGGGCTTGCAAACTGCCCAGGGCCCAGGTTGGGCGCATCTGGGGTGGATCGCCGACCCGGATACTGAAACGTACCGTGTCGAACAGGCGCTGGACGGCATGTGGCGGGCGGTCGAACGCACCCGCTTTGGATCGTTTCTAATCACCCCACCCGGTGGGTCGTAC
>JAFGNU010000027.1 GCA_016926875.1 Anaerolineae bacterium
ATTTTAGCCGGATGGCTGAAGCGAGGCGTTGTCTTCGGCGGTTTCGAATGTAACATGCGCCTTGATCGTATATCCCCGTCCGTGTAGCGACAGGATGATAGAGGGGTGTTTTGGATCGTTTTCGATCTTACACCGCAAGTTGCGTATATGATTCCGTACCAGGGCGGTATCTCCAGAGCCAGACGGGTATTGCCACAAGGCTTCTAATAAGCTGGCAGCGGTATGGTGTTGGTCTGGACGGGTGCACAGGTGTTTGAGCAGTTGAAATTCGGTCGGGGTGAGATCGATTGGCTTGCCGTTCACCGCAACGCTTTGCTGTCCGGAATCCATGTGGATGGTTGTTGCGCCATTTACCGCTTTTTTAGCGCGCCGCAACAACGCGCGCACACGCGCATATAGCTCTCGTCCGATGAATGGCACCCGCAGATAGTCATCTCCGCCGCAGTTCAGCGCCCGGGCAACGTACTGGGCGCTTTGGTATGTGCTGACGAACAAGATCGGCGCTTGATCGATAAGCGGCATAGTACGTAGTTGAGAGCACAGCTCGAACCCGCTCATGTCTGGCAGCATGATATCCAGAATAATCAGGCTGGGGCGATATTCTTTTGCAAGCGCCAGGGCGAGCTTGCCACTAGTTGCGCTTAAGATGTGAAAACCTTCTCGCTCCAATACAAGCCGGATATGGTGGAGAGTGATTGGATTGTGGGCAACGGCAAGGATTGTAATCATAGCCTGGATGCGCCTGAACGTCTGGCCGGGTTCGAAACAGGGTGTGTTCCTTGGCACTAGTATAAGCGACAAACGCGCTCATAAGACGTCCAAGCTATGAAACTTATGTGAAAAATGACGCCGAAGCCGGATTTTACCCGGAGATCATGTATCCCACGCCGTGAATCGTGCGAATAAGTCGGGGGACTGTTTTGTCGCTCTCGACCTTCGCGCGCAGGTTGCGCACATGGGCACGAACCAGGTCCGGGTCGCCTGTATCCGGCGGATAGTCCCAGACCGCTTCCAACAGGTGCTGGGGAGACAGGGCCTGATTGGCGTGCTCCATCATATAGCGCAATAAGCGATGTTCGGTTGCTGTGAGCTGGATCGGATCGTTACCCTCAACACTGAGCTGGTGTTTATTGGAATCCAACTCCAGGATGCCCAGTGTGAGCACCGGGCTTTCGAGCATGGCGGCGTGCTGGCCCCGGCGTATCAGCGCTCGAACCCGCGCGGTCAGCTCGGCCAGTTCAAACGGCTTGACGACATAATCATCCCCGCCGGCATCTAACCCGGCAACCACGTCGTCGGTATGTCCGCGTGCGGTCAGAAACAGGATAGGCAGATCATTGTACTGGCTGTCTGCGCGAATTTTGCGGCAGACCGCCAGACCATCAAGGCCCGGCATGATGATATCCAGGATGATCAGGTCAGGCTGGTGTTCGCCCAGTATCTTTAGCGCTTCCAGACCGGACGTTGTGCCACCAACTTCAAAGCCCTCTCTGCTGAGCGCGCGCGATAGGGTTCCCAAGACATCCGGGTCGTCATCGACTGCTAAAATGTACGGATTGGTCATGATGCATCTCGCGTATGATAAACCGGTAGATAAGTAATAAAGCGCGTCCCCTCATTATAGGCACTCTGAACAATGATGCTACCTTTACACTTTTCAACAATTTGTTGACAGATGTGCAGTCCCAGACCCGTGCCTTCTCCAGCCGGTTTGGTAGTAAAGAAGGGCTGGAAGATCAGTTTTTGCTGGTCTTCGGCAACGCCGATCCCGTTATCCCACACAACGACCTCCACCCGCGCTTTGCTCTCGTTATACCGCGTTGCAATGGCGATCTGAGGCGAGGGTTGGTCGACGACGGCATCGCGCGCGTTGAGCAGCAGGTTGAGCCAGACGTCTTCTAGCTGCCCCCGGATGCCTACTGCCAGAGGGAGATCATTGGCCAGCCGGATGGACAGCGAAACGCTGCCCTGCTGAATGTGACTTTGAACCAGCATCAGCGTGTTGCGGATCGTCTGGTTGATGTCTAGTGGTTCCAGGAGTTCTTCAGGAGGATGCTGGCGGGCCATGCCCAGCAGCCGCCGCACAACTTCATGCGCTCGCTTGCCCGCGCGCGAGATTGCTTCCAGCGCCTCGGCGCTTGGATCGTCCGGCGACAGATCGCTCAGGATCAGTTCGGTGTCAACCAGGATGGTAGTCAGCGGGTTGTTGATCTGGTGCGCCACTGCGGCGGCCAGTTCTCCCATCGCCGACAGGCGTGCCGTCTGGACCAGCTTGCTTTGAGTGCGGTGCAGCTCTTCCAGGCTGAGTTCCAGGTCACGGTACAGCCGGGCGTTGCAGAGCGCGTTTGCTGCTTGCAACACCAATGCCTGCGCCAGCTCAATTTCGCGCCGGGAAAAGGGGCGGGTGTGCAGTGTATCGGTCAGGATCACCAGCCCGGCGGTTTCGCCTTTGATCACCAGCGGTACGCTGAGAAAACTTTTGCCACACCCGGTATCTGACAGACAGCGCAGATCGGTGCTTGCCAGGTCAGCAGATGGTTCCTGGTTGGTCAATATCTGGTCCAACTTGGTAAAGTGTGACAGGTCAAAGCCCGGTTTGGGCGCTTCTGACCAGACTGCCTCGCCGTATGACAGAACGATATTCAGGTGGCGTTGCGCCGGGTTCCAGAGCGCGATCTCGCACCAGTCTGCCCCGGCGGTATCGTTTATACGCTGCGCCGCCCGAAACAGGCGCGCCTGCTTTGCTTCCAGATTGGAACCGGTTAGCCAGGCGATCATCTCCGTTGCTATTTGCCGGAGATGTGCCTGGTGGGAGGCAGGCTGCTCGCCACGCAGGGCGTGGATGTGATACAGCATTACCAGTCCCAGCGGGTGTTTCTCGGTAAATAGTGGGATGTGGGTGATGGCCTGTGCCTGGTAGCGATGGGGCAGCCAGGCGGCCAGTGGTTGGGTGCTGTGCGCGCTGCTGGGCGAGGTGGTAACGGTGAGTGCCTGGTTGAAGGCGTCTTCGATGTCCGGGTTTTCTTCAAGGATAATCACCGGGCCGTCGGCGGGCCGCCATATCGCGCGATGGCGCACAGCCAGCGTATCGAGCCGGTGTTGATCGGCGTGCCAGTCACCGATGTAGCACTGGTGCAGTCCCAGTGCCTCGATCAACTGTCCCGCGATGATAGGCAGCACCTGATCGATTGCCAGCGTCGAATTAGCCGCCTCACCGGCCCGGACCAGCGTGCTAAGCTCGGCAGTGCGCAGTATGCTTTCTTCATATAACCGCGCGTTCTCAATCGCAACCGCCGCGTGGGCTGCTAGGTCCTGGAGCAGTTCACTGTCGTGGGAGGTAAAGGTGCGATCGACATTTCTGTTATTGATGCCCAGCACACCAATCGTTTCACCCTTGAGCCGGAGCGGCACATACAACAATGATTTGACCAGGTACTCTGTTTTAACTTTCTGCCAGCCCTGATCACCTACCACGATCGGTTTGCCGGACCGGAATACCTGCCCGGCGAGTGTATCCTGGGTTTTGATACGGAAGTTTCGAGCGGTCTCGCTGTCAATACCCTTGACGGCGCGTATGTACAGGGCCTGTTCTTCTTTGTCCGGCAGCAGCAGCAGTCCTTCCTCGGCATTGCTCAGGCTGACCGCAGCTTCAACTACCTGGGTCAGCAGCGTATCCAGGTCCAGCACCGCGCTCAACGACCTGGCCAGCGCGGACAGCGTGCGCTGTTCGGTGAGCCGCCGCTCCAACAGTTCGCGAAACCTGTCACGTTGCTGGTCCGCTGCGCTGTCCGGCGGGATCGACATGGTGTGCCCCTGCAGGGCCTTGTTAACCTGACGCAGCAGCGTTTCGGGTTCAAACGGATACTGGAGATAGGCCGCTGCTCCCTGTCGCAGCAGGCCGTGTCGATCTTTGTACTGCTGATCTACCAGGGCGATCCACGGGATAACAGCAGACTGCCCTGAGCGCGTGATGCTTTCGATCAGCGGGCGATTGTCGCGGTCGCTCATGCGCGTGTCAATCAGCGCCAGGTCGAACTGCCCATGCTCGATGGCAAACAGCGCATCACCGGCGTAATAGGCTTTCTGGACGTTGTACCCGGCGCCTTCCAAAATATCCGACGTGCGGGAGAGGTCGTCCGGATCACTGGTGGCAACCAGGATGTGTTCGGCGTTGATTCTGAAGACAAAGTCCATCGTATGGTCTCGCCATCCAACAGTCTGTATGTTTCTAAGGATGTTTTACATCATATTTATGAAAGTTGTAAAGTGACGTACAGCAGGTGAGGAGTAGATAAAAACACCGTCTGCGTTAAACAGACGGCAGAAATGTAAGCAAATAGCGGGCGGCGAACGCTCAATCCTGGCCCATCAACCGCGCCCGGCGCCGGGCGAGATCGTCCTCGACAGCCTGTTCGTCGATGTCATCAGGTTCGTCCCGGCGTGCTGTTTTGGCGATCTGCGCTTCGAACTGCTGGCGTGCTTTGCGCAGCCGGTCGGACAGCGTATCACCGCGCGGTTCTTGATCGTCGGCGTTCGCAGCGACGGCTTTTTGCTGCTGGCGCGCTTCTGCTACGAGCGCTTCCAGTGTATTCACACGGCTGATCAGCTCGGACGTTGACAGGCGGTGTTGGGCCAGATCGGCTTCGAGCATGGTCATGCGCCGCTGCTGAATCTGCACCTGTGTGATCGTATGGCGCGCCGTCGCCTCGTCACCCTTGCTGAGCGCGGCATCGGCCTGCCGGTCCCCGTCGGCGATCTGGTGTTTGAGCGCGTTAATATCGCCGATCAGGCGTTCCTCATGATCGAGCGCTTGATCGATCTGCTGGCGCAGCGCTGCGATCTCGCGATCAACGTTTTTGCCCAAACGAGGCAGAGGAGAGTGCCTGTCACGCTGCCGGGAATCAACGCCTAAAACGTTATTGATGCTGGATCGAACCAGCACATTGAGTTTATCGATTAAGCTTGGCATAGTTCTATTGTACAGCGCGGAAGTTAAGACGGCAAAGGCTTCGCCGCGCGCGGGCCGGTTTATTCGCCCAAATCCGGCGCGGCGCGGTACAATGCCGTCTGCTGTGGCTGTACCCGACGGAGCGGTGTATGGTTGAACAACCACAGGACACATCCTCAAACCGGCGCCTGCACGTTCTGGGCGTGCCGCTTGATGCTGCCACGTTCGACAGCATGTTGGAATGCATCGCCGGGTGGATCACCAGCCGTGATCGCACATACCAGATTTGCACGGTCAGCCCGGAATTTGTGATGATCGCCCAGGACGATCCCGGCTTTATGCGTGTGCTGCGTGCAGCCGATCTATGTGTCGCGGACGGTGTTGGGCTGTTGTTTGCTGCGCGCTACCTGGGGCATCCGCTCCCGGAGCGCGTAACCGGCTCTGATGGTGTACCGGTGATCGCAGAGCGCGCCGCACGAGACGGGTGGAAACTGTTTTTGCTGGGTGCGGCGCCGGGTGTGGCCGAACAGGCAGCCGCCAACCTGGTCAACCGGAATCCGGGATTGCAAATAGTCGGCACCTATGCGGGCAGCCCATCCCCGCACGAAGAAGAAACTATCATCGAGCGCGTCAATGCCAGCGGGGCGGATATCCTGTTTGTAGCTTACGGTGCTCCCCGCCAGGACAAATGGATCGCGCGCAATGAGGCGCGGCTGGATGTATGCGTAGCGATGGGTGTGGGGGGCACATTCGATTTTATAGCGGGAGTTGTGCCGCGTGCGCCGCGCTGGATGCGGCGGTTGGCGTTAGAATGGCTATACCGTTTGATCAGGCAGCCCTGGCGCTGGCGGCGGATGCTGCGCCTGCCCCGTTTTGTGTGGGCGGTGCTGCGATACCGCGAGCGCGCGCCGAGAGATATGCAGGAGGACACTATCTTTTGACGATTTACATTGACGTATCGGCAGCGGTGAACAGCCGCGCCGGGTTGGGACGTTATGCGCGTTCGCTGACCCAGGCCATGATACAAGAAATGGATGCGCCGCCGACGTTGTTTTATAATCGGACTGCGCAGGCGCAAACGCTGCCTGAGTGGTCGGGAATACCACAGCGTTCGATTCGTTTGGGCTATAAACCCTGGCGGATGATGGTCTGGCTGGCACAACTGATGCACTTCTCCTTCAAGCGGCTGACACCCGGCGCAGAATTGTTCCATGCCACCGAGCATTTACTGATGCCGCTGGGCGGGGTGCCAACGGTGCTAACGGTTCACGACCTGATCTACAAGCTGTTTCCCAAGCATCACAAGCGCCTGAACTACCTGTTTCTCAATGCAGCCATGCCGCTGTTTGTGCGCCGTGCCGATGCGATCATCACCGTGTCACAGGCCAGCAAAAACGACCTGATACGCCACTACGGCACGCCGGACAACAAGATCACGGTTGTGCACGAAGCAGCAGCGCCGCACTTCCGCGTTGTGCCTGACTCTGAGATCGCGCGCGTGCGGGCGAAATACAACCTGCCAGAGCGGTTTTTGCTATCGGTCGGCACTATTGAACCGCGCAAAAACCTATCGCGCCTGGTCGAATGTCTGGCCCGGCTGCGGCGTGACGACCGGAATTTACAGCTTATGGTCGTGGGGGCCAAGGGCTGGCTGTATGACGACTTTTTCGCGCGGTTGGAAGAACTGGATCAGCGCGATACGGTTCGGCTGCTAGGCTATGTGCCAGACGAGGACTTACCGGCGGTCTTCCGCGCGGCGACAGTGTACGTCATGGCATCGATCTACGAAGGTGCCGGGCTGCCGGTCCTGGAAGCGATGGCGTGCGGCGTGCCGGTTGTCAGCAGCCGCGAGTCTAGTATGCCAGAGCTGGGCGCCGACGTGCCGCGCTACTTCAATCCGTATGATGTTGATAATATGACGGACGTGCTGGGTATTGTGCTGTCCGATGATCGGCTGCGCGCCGAGATGGCGGTTGCCGGACCGGAACGGGCGGCGCGGTTCTCCTGGCGGCGGGCAGCCCGCGAAACGCTGCGCGTGTACCAGGGCGTGATGTGATGGCACACCTGCTTCACAACGGGCAAGGGACGAACCTGATCGGCCTGAGCACGGGCGCGGATGTTTGTAGAGCGGCGCCTGGGAACAACAGCGGCCAACCGTTCGCCGGTAACGTCATGCTTCCTGCTCGGTTTCCAGGTTAAAGGCCTCAAGTTGTTCCAGGTCGGCGATAGGCAGCGTGAAAACAAAAATCGATCCACCACCTGACCGGTCCTCGACCCAGATACGACCACCGTGCGCCTCAACCGCCAGGTGGCAGAATGTCAGGCCCAGGCCGGTCCCCCGCCGCCGCCCGCGTACTCCTTCTAGCTGGGTATAGCGCTCAAACAGGCGTTCTTTGTCATCGTCGGGGATGCCGGGGCCGGTATCATGGACTTCAACGCGCACAAACCCCGGCTCGGTCTTCGCCGTCTTAGGAGAATATGCATACAGCGCAACCTGTCCTTTGGACGGGGTGAACTTGATAGCGTTGTCCATCAGGTTTAGCAGGATGCGCTCGACTTTGTCGGTATCGATGTCCAGCAGCGGCAGGTCGGGCGGCACGTTGGCCGTCAGCTCGATTTCCAATTCCTGCGCAACGTAAAACAACTCATCAAGCACATTGGAGCACAACGGCGGCAGGGGAGCCAGTTCGCGATCCAGTGCAATCATCCCGCTTTCCATCTTTGAAATATCCAGCAGGGAATCAACCAGGTTCATCAGTTTGCGCACAGCCCGCGCGGACGTGTCGGTAGTGCGCTTGATGGATTTGCCCAGCGCCTCATCCGGCGGTGCTATCTCCCCCAACAGCTTCAAGCTGGCTGTGATGGCGGTAAGCGGCCCGCGCAGGTCGTGTACGATCATGTTGCTGAGGTCGTTACGTGCCTGGGCCAGCTCACGTTCGCGTGTCACATCGGTGAAGACCATCAGCAGCCCGATTACATGCCCGGCATCGTTGCGGACCGGGGCGATAGTCCGGTCAATAAAACGGCGCTGCGGCACATGAACCAGGTATGTCACACGGTCATCGTCGTGGGCGGCTTTTTCCCATCCCCCCCCATCCAGGGTTTGCAGCATATCCAGCATCGCTTCCGGCCCGCTGAAACCGAGGCGCTCGGCCAGTTCCAGCGACGGGTTTCTGAGCAGTGTATCAACGGGGTGATCGATGATCTGCTGTACATCCAGCCCTAGCAAGCGCTCGACACGCGGATTGGCAAGCGCGATCCAGCTTTGCGGGCCAATCAGAATGACGCCTTCTGTCATGCTATCCAGAATGACTTGCAGGCGGTCACGGTCTACCTCGATGCGCCGCAACAAGCGGACGTTATCAATTGCGATGTGCGCCTGGATGGCGAGTTGTGTGACAAACATCAGGTCATCTGGATCGTATGCGTTGATCTGGTCGCTGCCCAGCGAGATCACGCCGAGCACGTCTTCACCGCGCATGATAGGCACATTGAGTTGGGCGCGCGTTTCCTGGTCAAGAGGAACGTAATCTTTTTCTTTCGACACGTCCGGAATCAGCGTGGGGCGACCGGTCTGGTAGGTGTATTTGATCAGGCCCACCATCGGGCTGATCTGGTCAAATGCGTCCGGCGCAAATCCGCGATACGCTACCAAGCTGGGCAGCAAATTACCGCTGCCGGTGCGCAGCAGCAGCGCCCCGGTCCGGGAACGCGTTATTTCGAGTGCACGGTCCAGCACCAACTGAAACAACCCTTGCAAGGTAAGCGTAGATGTCAGTTCCCGGCTGATATCGGCCAGCGCCGATAGTTGTTTGACACGCCGGTTTAATGCCCGGTCGGTCTGGGTGTACAGGCTGGCGTTATTGATCGCCTGGGCTGCCTGGTCGGCGAAGTTTCGTAATAATTCCACCTCGACTGCATTGAAACTGCGCGGGTTGTTATACAAAAACGTCATCACGCCCAACAGGTCCCCACCTTTGCAGAGCAGCAGTTCGACCCAGGCGTGCTTGTTTTCGCGCATCATTTGGGAACGGATGTACTTTGTCCGATTGTCGATACTGGCGTCGGTCACGATAATCGGCTGGCGTTGATGCTGGAGGTTTTGCTCGTTTAGCAGCAGCGGCCTTGGCGGCGCAGCGACAAATACATCGCTCAGCCCACTGTGCCGCACCAGTGACAGGGGTTGGTTGGTGTTGCCGCCCCACCACAGGTACAGCGCCAGTCCATCGCAGCCGGAGATCGATATCGCGGACGAGCCGACCAGGTCGAGCATTTGTTGGATGTCCAGCGTGCCGCCGAGCGTGGTAGCAATGTGGTTGAGTGTCCCTAGCTGGATCGAGCGATCATGCGCCTCTTTGTAACGCTGTGTATTGTCGATTGCGATGCTGGTCTGCCCGGCGATGGTGGTTAGCAGGTGCAGGTCATCGGGGGTGAAGTGCTGATTCGACTGGCTGGAATAGATGACCATGCAGCCCAATACCCGACCGGATACCATCATCGGCACGCCCAGCCAGGAGTCAACCGGTCCGCGAGGGGGTGTCAGGCCCATTGCGCGCGCGCGCTGTGCGACATGATCGGTAATCAGCAGTTCGGTTTTTTCACGGATAACGTGCTCGATCAAACCCTGATCCAGCCTGCGCGGCTGCAAACGAGCAGGCTGGTCGTCGCGGATATTAACCGGGAAGTGCAGCATATTGCGGGCTGGCTCAAGCAGCGCCACGGTAAAGTTGTTTACACCCATCAGGTGTTTGACTTGTTGGTACGCTCCGCCCAGCAGGGTGTTTAAGTCCAGCTTGGTGATCATGTCTTGGCTAACGGTGGAGCGCGAAGATAGTTCAAGTACCTGCTGGCGGTGCTGTTGTAACGTCTGGTTGCTCAGGTGGATGATCAGCAGCACAAGCAGCAGCCCGGCGATCAACATGCCAAAGACAGGGGAAGGTAGCTGGTGATATACCACCGCGCCCAGCGCAGCGAACGGG
Source organism: Anaerolineae bacterium (assembly GCA_016926875.1). Classification (GTDB taxonomy): domain Bacteria; phylum Chloroflexota; class Anaerolineae; order Aggregatilineales; family Aggregatilineaceae; genus JAFGNU01. The sequence goes on from JAFGNU010000027.1 coordinate 9,928, forward strand.
AGAGGCGCCAGCAGATCGCCTGCCAGGACCTGCCAATGCCGGGTCATGACCCGCAGCACACGCTGGCGATGAAGCTGTACTTCCAGAAGCAGCACGGCTAAATATACCAGCATGTAGGCTGTCATGAGGCCCGCCAGTGGTGCTATGTCCGAATTGTCCAGCCGGATCAGCGGCAGGCGCCCGTTTAGCTGCCGGTAAAACCACCCGCCGACAAACACCCCCAGTGTTAGCTGCGCGGTGCGGGTTGTGACACCGCCCCACAACTGCCAGAAGTTACCGGGAAAACGACCCGCCCACCGCACGCGCGCAAACCATACCACATAGCCGACCAGCGAACCGGCAGCGACGCTCCACAACGCAGCAGGAGCGAGTTCGCTTTTGCCCATCGTGAGGTACGCCATCAACGCGGCAGTAGGCGCGGGCGACACGATGCCTTCGGTCAGCGCTGTGCCCAGATTCAGCGTCAGACCCACCAGCCCGGCGAAAAACAACCACAGCGCCGGATCAAAGGCGCCGATGTCAGGCATGGTGACGAGCAGTGCGCCCAATGTGAGCAGGCCCAGACTCCATGAGAAAAATAGAGTCCGTGAACGACGAAACATGATAGCCTCAACTTCCTGCCAGCGATATTGGGCCAAAGTGTGCCCTGGTGCGTCCTTGATAACAATACGGGGATGTCGCCGCGGAACAGGCGCAGGCTTGCCAACCGGTTTGCTTGCACTGGCCGGATCAGCCGGATGATAGGAATACCGGCAAGCTCCTATCCAGTGTTCGGAAGGGACTTGTTAGGCAGTGCTGCCGGGAGTGTGAAGCAAAACGCCGCGCCGCCCTCTGGTCCCTCGTCAACCCAGATACGCCCGCCATGTGCCTCGACCGCCAGCTTACAAAAAGTAAGCCCCAGTCCCGTGCCCTTGTGACCGCGCAGCGCTTCCTGGTCAAGCTGCGTGAATTTGTCAAAGATGCGGTCGCGCGTTTCTGGTGGGATACCCGGCCCGGTATCGATCACGCAGACGGTCACTGCCTGTTCATCTGAGCATATCTCCGCTTCGATGTCAATTTTACCACCGAATGGGGTGTGGCGTAGCGCGTTGTCCAACAGGTTGATCAATACACGCCGTATTTTATCTTCATCAATACTGACCAGTGGAAGATCATCTAGCACGACAACGTTCAGGTGTATATTAGCCCCTATCGCCAGACTGAGCACCGAGTCACACGCATACTCAACCGAGTCGGCCAAGGAACAAGTTCGACGGTCTAGCGCAAGGGCATTGTGTTCCAGCCGGGCGATGTCCAGCAGCGATTGCACCAGGCTGAGCATGTTCTGGCCGCTGTTCTGTGCAACTTGAATCACGTCGTTGACTGTGGCAGCGTCGAGACTATCTTCGGCCATCAGGTCTTGCACCATAGCCAGGCTGCTGATGATCGCCGTTAGCGGACTGCGCAGATCATGAACGATCATGTTGCTGAGTTCTTCGCGCAGCACGTTGAGCTGGCGCTCCTCGGTGATGTCCCGCCAGACGATCAACCATCCGGCAGGCGTATTACTTCGATCCAGGACTGGCAGGCCGGTTTCGGCGATGTAGTGCGGTTCGCCATTGCGCATCTGCTCAAACTGGCGATAGGTAATACGTGTCGGGCGATGTACCACGTCGGATACATACTGTCGAAGCTGATACAGCGTATGCCCGGCTAGCGTATGGAGTTGTTCGGTCCCGGCGGTGCGCAGCCATCCTACAAATCTCTGCCCCAGGTAGGCACTCAGAGAGTGGCCTATCATCTCCTCGGCGGCTTGATTGGCTTTGAGCAACCGCCCATGGTTGTCAAACAGCAGCATGCCCTCACGTGTGGAGTCGAGGATAGCCTGAAGTTGATCGCGGCCTGCGCGCACTTCCTGGTATAGCTGTATGTTTTCGATTGCTACTGCGGCCTGGTTGGCCAGCACGTCCAGCGCCTGTACTTCATGTAGAGAGAAGTACTGTGAATCGGTAAACCTGATCTCCAGCACGCCAAAAATCTGCCCGGCGCGCTGGATCGGGATGCAAGCCAGGGCTTCAAAGTCTTCTGTCAGGGTAAAAGCATGGTAAATAGAAAGCGGCTGCACGTCCATCGAGTAGTACGGTTCACCGCTCTCGACAACCTGCTGCGCGCGTTCGTAGCATTCGGACGCTGCATATTCGATGGCACAACATCCATCGGCCCCGGCATGCGCGGCAAACGATAGGAGTTTCTCCGGTCCTTGTTGCAGGTAGAGACAGGCATCCTGGGCGTGGGTGATTTGCTGGGCATGTTCGGCAATCGCAGCCGCCACGGACTGTAAATCGAGCGCCGACAACAGCCGCAGTGACAGCGTGCGCAGGCTGACCAGCGTCTCGATCTGGCGGCGGCGCTCCCTGAACAGCCGTGCGTTTTCGATTGCGATCGCGGCATGTTCAGCCAGGGTATTCACAAACCTGATGTGCGACTCAGTAAACACATTGGGGCGCGGGTCTTCAAAATTGAACACGCCGATGGGCTGCTCGTCTCGTAAAATGGGCACACATAGTTCCGAGCGCATGCCAGGTATCAGGCTGATATAGTCTGGATCGGCGATTGTGTCCGCTACCACGACCGGGTGTTTGGTGGACAGCACGCGCCCGACCACACCGCGCCGCGTGTCGCCGAGATACGGTGTTTTGTATTTTGTGCCGTGCACATCCAGCCGTGCCACCAGCGCGTATTGGTCGGGGTTGATCACCAGCGCGCAGCTACCAACCTGGGCGCCAATAGTTGAAAGAGCGGCTGCCAGCATGTCATCGAGGATGGTTTCAAGATCGAGTGTGGCCGATATGCGCCGGGAAATAACCTCAATGGCCGATAGCTCGATCACACGCTCGCGGAGTGTGGCATCGGTCTGGCTGTAGATGATCGCATTCTGAAGCGCTGTGGCGGCCTGGTTGGCGATAGCCTCAACCAGTTGCTGTTCGCGTGCCGTCAGCGCACATGTATCCTGTCGCCACAGCGTGATCAGGCCGATTGTTTGCCCGTGGACAACCAGCGGCATCACCAGCGCGTGACTGGCCCGATCATCGTCTGAGCTGTCAAGTGCCAACGTGGCGCTGTGTTGCTCAGTAATGACTCGCTGCAAGGCATTATGCTGTTCCTCTAGCAAACGGTCGGCCAATCCGGTTGTGGCATCCGGGCTGTGGGCAAGCAGGCAGGGTGCTTCCTGCCCAGCAGCCCACCGGTACAGAGAGGCATAGTCGGCAGGCGTGGTATTAATTAACTGCTGGACAACCGTCTGGGCAACGCTCGCCAAGTCCAGCGAGGCAGCAAACCGGCGGGATGTTTCGACCAGTTCGGTCAGTTCAACCGCCGCCGCTTCTGTTTGCTGGAAAAGCTGTGCGTTTCTAAGCGCGATTGCGGCCTGGGTAGCGATGGTAGACAGCAGGCGGCAGTCCGCCGGACTGTATGCATGTTCGCGTTCGTTATGCTGGGCCAACAGCACTCCGATCACCTCTTCGCCGACGATCAGCGGCTCTCCCAGGCAGCAGGCCGGGACAGGTTCCTCAACTTGTACACCCAGGGCATTCAATCGCTCGGCGGCGCAGTCTGCGATCACAAGTGGCTGGCGGGATCGAATGATGTGCTCGGTCAGCGAGTAGACTAGCTGCCGGTCGGGTTGGGTTTTACGGCGATAGTGCTCGACGACAAACGGAAATGAGACCTGTTCCCTGGCGTTATCGTACAAGGCGATGTAAAAGGTCGGTATATCGCAGATCGTCTGCACCTGGACGTAGATCGTTTCCAACAGGTCATCAAGCGAGAGATTGGTTGCTAATGCCTGCCCGACACGGTTAAGCGTTGCCAGTTCGTTTAGCCGCCGCTCTAACGCGGCCCGCGCACGTGAGGTGATCTGTAGCAGCCAGATGCTCACTACCAGAACGGCCATGATCAGCGCAAAGTTGCCAATGGCTGCGGCATGCGTGTGATACACCAGCGCCACCAGGATCGCCAGTGGCAGCGGCGTGAGCCGCAGCAGCACAGCGCGCCCGACGCTGCGATATGTCAGCTCTGGCACCAGCGCTCTTCTCAAAATGGCGATGCGCAGCACGGCGAGAAGCTCGAATCCGAGCGCATGGGCGATCAGCAGCAGTCCGATTGGCGGCAGGGTGTTGGATCCCAGTTGTTGCAGCGGGAACCGGTTTGTGAACGGCGCGTAGGCTGCCAGCGCAGCAAACCCGTACAGCCCTGTACATGCAGTGATTGTTTGCAGGGCATACTGCGGCGCCTGTGGCGGCTGCCTGTTTACTACCCGCCGGAGCAATTTTGCCAGTTCAATGAGTGCCGTACCGGCCACAATTACCTCGATCATGGCTACGGGGCCGAGGGCCAACAAAGCCGCCAGCGCCGGGATCGCGGTGAAGTCGATCAGGGCGGTATTTTGGTACATATGACCGGCAAAAATATTGATAGCCCCATACATCAACGCTAGAATCGCTACCACCTGGGTGTTTGAATCTGCCGGAGCCGGTAACGCCAGCGCGAGACCAACCGCAGCAATTGCCAGCCCAATGTCAAACAGCCACAACTGTAGCCGATTGCCCGGTTGGGATAATGCGGCGAGATCATGAGGCCCAATATATTCGGTATAGATTGTAGGGTTCATGAAAATGATGTGTCCGCCACCCGATCAACCGTTACTGCAACGAAGTAATATCGAGGGATAGTTAAAGCTTGTCTTTTATGTTGATGTCCGGGCACCACACTGTTGTCTTACATCTTTATGATTTAACACTTTATCACAGAAACACGAACGCCACAATAGGCAGCAAGCCCTAGTATTTCATCGCCCGGTGACCGGGGTGTGCATTGCCCGCAATGTGAAGCTTGAGGCCACATCTTATGACAATGTTACATCTGCCAGACTTCTATCGCCCTGATCGTATTGGCAGTCTCTATGCCCCGGCGACTGCCGAAGCCATCGCTGCCGGACAGCAGGCCGGTTTATCCCCTGCCAGAAAAGACGCCAGCCGGATCATCCTCCTGCTGGTTGATCCACAGGTTGATTTTATTCACGTTGACGGCTCCTTGAGCGTGCCCGGCGCAGTGGACGACACGCGCCGGACGATTGAGTGGTTGTTCCGACATGCGAGCGAAGTGACCACCGTCGTGGCTTCACTGGACAGTCACATCCCCACGCAAATCTTTTACCCAAGCTGGTGGGTCGATGAAGCGGGACAACCTCCACCCCCCTACACCGCGATCACCGGTGGCGGCGTGGATGCAGGACGCTGGCGGCCTATCTTTGAGCGGGAATGGTCACGGGCTTATGTGCACGAACTGGAAGCCAGGGCAAAAAAACAACTGATGATCTGGCCCCACCACACCATGATCGGCACGCCCGGCCATGCCATCTCGCCCGCGCTGTACGAAGCGATTGCCTATCACTCGGCAGCGCGGCAGTCACAGCCGACATTTTTAACAAAGGGGTTGATCCCCAAAACGGAGCACTACTCGCTGCTGGAACCCGAAGTCAAGGTGCCGGATCATCCCCAGGGCGAGCTGAACACCGCGTTCCTCAAAATGTTAGCCAGCTATGACCTGATATACGTTGCCGGGCAGGCAAAAAGCCACTGCGTGCTGGAAACAATGCGCTCAGTCATGACGTATTTTGAGGATCAGCCGGAACAGGTGGCAAAATGGCGCGTGCTGATTGACTGCACGTCGTCGGTTGTGCATCCAGACATTGACTTTGACGCGCTGGCCGAAGCAGCCTTTGCCCGTTATACCGGGTACGGCTTGAAGCTGGTCAAGTCCACCGATCCGATCGGATAGCTGCCGTTGTGGGATTCAATGAGCCAGGGCTACAGTTTTTCGACAACCAACAGGTGGGACAGGCCAAACACGCGAAAGGGTGTGCGCTCCAGGACATACAACACGCTCCGCAGCCAGCGCCCGATACGCGGGAAACGGTGCACGATGTTGTCGTACCCGCCAAAAATGCGCGTGTGATGTACGATTGTGACCGGCAGTCCGTCAAACAGCCGTTGTAGCTGGCGCGTGGTATAGGTGCGAACATGCGGGGCGAGCCTGTTTCGCCAGCGGTCAGGCAGGTAGTTGATCAGCGGCGTGTTGCCAAAGTGATAGCGCCCGCGCCAGTAGTGCCCGTGTTGTTCGACCGGGTACCAGCGGTTGGGGCAAAACAGCACGATCCGCCCGCCCGGTTTGAGCACACGCACCATCTCGATAACGGCGGCTTGATCGTCGATAACATGCTCGATCACCTCATTGGACAGGATTGTATCAAACAGGTTCGAGCGGTACGGCAGGGCTTCGGCGGCTGCAACCAGGGTGTGCGGAGTGTCCCGGCGGGCAACCTGCACCCGCGCATATTCCACGTCGAACGCTTCGACATGGGGCGAAAAACGGCGGCGAAACTGGCTGCTGTACATGCCCTGCCCGCAGCCTGCTTCCAGGATGGTTGCCGCTTCCAGCCTGCTCCAACGCGCGATCATGCGCAGACGGCGCTCCTGGCCCGCCCGCCAGACATAGCTTGGTTCACCCCGTAAAGCGGCCAGATCGGAAGGCGGGTGTACGCTCATGATCAGGCATCCTTCCGGATACGCGCCATTAGGTAGGAGTCGACGTAATCCCCATCTCGATAAGCGTAATCACGCAGGGTACCTTCGATCTCGAATCCAAACTTTTTATACAGCGCGATAGCAGGCTCGTTGTCTGTGTATACTTCAAGCGCGATACGGGTGATGTTCAACCAGTTTTCCGCGAGATTGATTGCGGCTTCCAGCAGGGCGGTGCCCACGCCGCGCCCCTGGTAGTCAGCATGAACCATCATGCCCAGCCGGGCGACATGCGCCTGCCGCCCGCTATCAACTAACATGCCCAGGTAGCCGACTACCCGCTCATCCACCACCGCGACCAACCCATACATGGTTGCCGGTTGGTTTTCCAGCCGGTCACGTATGGTATCGGGCGATAGATAGGGCAGATTCAGCGTGTTGGCGGGCACGTTGCCGCTGATACGCAGGACGGTGATGTCCTGGTAATCATCAGTTTCTATTGCCCGAATGAGGATGTCCGTAGCAGCGTGCGGTTTGGTCATGCGTTTTTTCCCTGCGAGTGTTGATCGACCGGCACTGTATGCAGCCGGGCCATGATATAGGCGTCGTCGTATACACCGCGCCGCAGCGCATAGCGCCGCATGGTAGCTTCGATCTCAAACCCGTACCGCTCGTACAGCGCAACAGCGGGGGCGTTATGGATATACACATGGACTTCGATCCGGCGCAAACCCAGCCAGTTATCCGCCAGATCAAGCACCGCTTCCAGCAGCGCTGATTCTGCATCAGTCCCCTGGTGATCGGGGTGCACAAGCAGGTTGAGACGTCCGGCATGGCGGCGGCGCGCCAAAAACGTCTCCAGCCATGCAAAGCCGGTGATCCGTGTGCGCCCGCCGGGCAGCCCAACCTCTGCGATCAACGTATGCGTATGGGGCGGCGTAGTGCCAAAACGGTCCCGGAACGCCTCATCCGACAGATACGGCAGTTCGACCGAATCAAGCAGCACGTCAGGGAAAGACCACAGCGTGTATAGCTGGTCCAGGTCATCGTTTTGCTGGCCGCGAATTGTCAGCGTGGATGTGGCAGTCACAGGCATTTCTCCGCACCGGTAGATTGTTCGAGTATCATCCAGCCATAGCTTACCCCGCACCACGGCTGGCGCCAACTATAGCCTGATCGCTGTGGGCGCTGCTATAATCGCGGCCATGAACACATCACTCACGCAGCAGCGCATACGTATCACGTTCGGCAAACAGGGCTATCTGCGGTTTGTAGGACATCTCGACCTGGCTAAAGCCTGGGAACGTGTCCTGCGGCGCGCCCGCATCCCGTTAGAGTATTCTCAGGGGTTCAACCCGCGCCCGCGTTTTCAAATTGCCGCCCCGCTGCCGGTCGGCGTAACCAGCGAAGGCGAATATCTTGACGCCTGGCTCACCGCGCGGCTGGAAGGCGTATTCCCGGATGACTGGATCGCACGCTTGAACGCGACCATGCCCGATGGACTGGTCGCCCACCATATTGCAGATGTGCCGATCCGGGAAGCATCGCTGCCTTCCCAGGTCACCAGCGCGGATTACAGCATCACGCCGCTGGATGATGTGATCGCACCGGGAGAACTGCGCCGCCGTGCCGAAGCCCTGCTCGCCGCGCCCACCATCGAACGCGAGCGCCGGGGCAAGCGCTATGATCTGCGCCCGCTGATCCTGGCTCTGTCAATGGGTGACGAAGGACATTTGATCGCACAGTTGAAGACTGGCGAGCACGGCAACGGACGTCCTGACGAACTGCTTGACGCGTTAGGTCTGGACATGACGCAGGCGCGCATCCACCGCCTGCACCTCTACCTGGACAGCGCCCCATAATGTGATCTGCATAAAAACAGACGGCACGCGCAGTTGAGTGTGAGCCGCCTGTTTTTATTTCAACCTGCCGGTCTGTTTACACCTTGCGGCAGCAGGTCAGGTGTTCCATGATACTGTCCAACGCTTCGCGCGGCGGGCGCAGCCGCTCCTCAGGCAGCAGGGCCAGCGGCGTGTCGATCAGGTGACTTATCTCCGCCAGGGTCTGGCGTTTCGCGTCCACGTAGATCAGGCCGGTAATGAACTGGTGAGCCTGCCGGGCTTCTTCCAGCAGGTGGAAGGCGCCCACCTTGTCGGTCGGATCGTGCTGGTCGGGATCAAGCTTCTTCAACATCAGGTGCGACCCGTCATGCATCTGCACCGCCTGGACTTCACCCGGTTCGTGCACCTTGACGACAATCGGCTCGTATTCGGGGATATAGGTGATGTCTTGCAGCGGTTCCTCGTGCGCTTTGCCGTAAGGGTAGCTTTTGGTGGATGTTTCGTGGTTGTTAAACGTGACACACGGGCTGATGATGTCCAGCACTGCCGTGCCTTTGTGGCTGATCGCAGCCTTGAGCAGTTGGCGGACCTGGTTCGAATCTCCGGCGAATGATCGCGCCACAAACGACGCATCTGCCGCCAGCGCTTCCAGGCAGACATCAATCGGCGGCAGCTCGTTCACGCCTGCGTACTTAAGCTGCTGGCCAAAGTCTGCCGTAGCCGAAAACTGCCCTTTTGTCAGGGCGTAGACCCCGTTGTTTTCCACGATATACACTACCGGGACGTTGCGGCGGACCATGTGCTTAAACTGGCCCAACCCGATGCTGCCCGTATCGCCGTCGCCGCTGACGCCAATCGCGATCAACCGGCGGTTGGCGGTGGTGGCGCCGGTTGCGATGGCAGGCATACGCCCGTGGAGCGCGTTAAAACCGTGCGAGCGGTTTAAAAAATAGGCGGGCGACTTGCTCGAACAGCCGATACCGCTCAGTTTTATCAGATCGTGCGGGTTGAGCGACATCTCGTAGCACACGGCGATGATCTGGTTGGCGATGGAGTTATGGCCGCAGCCCAGGCACAGGGTGGAAGGGCGCCCTTTGTAATCGTTGCGTGTCAGTCCGATCTCATTTACTCGTGCCTTGGTCACCATTGTTTAGCGCTCCTGTTCCAAAATCGCAGTCGTCATCCAGCGCGGCGTCAGCGGCAGGCCGTCCGCATAGGCAAGCGAAAAAACGCGCGCGGCCAGTTCAGGGTATTCCATCCTCAGCAGCCGGGCCATCTGGCCGTCGGTGTTGTTTTCGATCACGTAAACCCGGTCGTGTTGGTCGATAAAATCACAGGTGACATCGCTGAAGGGCAGCGCCCGCACGCGCAGGTAGCTGGTTTTGATGCCCTGTTGTTGGAGTCGCTCGCGTCCTTCTACGACGCAGGCATCGGTGGTGCCGTACGCGATCAACCCGATCTCGGCACCATCCACCTGGTCGACAACCGGTTGGGGAACCAGTTGGCGCGCCGTGTCGTGCTTGCGATTCAGCCGCTCCATGTTCTCGACCCAGTCTTTAGCGCGCTCGCTGTAAACCGCCTGCGCGTTGTGGCCGGTGCCGCGTGCCAGGTACGCGCCGGTATCGCGATCAGTGCCGGGCAGCACGCGGTAGCCGATGCCATCACCGTCCCAGTCCTCGTAGCGGGCGTACTTGCGATCCAGATTATCCAGTTCCTCTGCCGTCAGTATCTTGCCCCGGTCCAGCGGTGTATCCGGGTACTCAAACGGCGGACTCATCCACAGGTTCATGCCAAGATCGAGATCGCTCAACACAAAGATCAGCGTTTGCAGCCGGTCGGCCAGGTCAAAAGCCCGCCAGCCGAATTCAAACACTTCGGGGATGCTGCCGGGCAGCAGGACAACGTGCCTGGTGTCTCCATGTCCCAGGAAATAAGCACTGATCAGATCGCCCTGCGAGGTGCGAGTCGGCAGGCCGGTACTCGGCCCCATGCGCTGCACATCCCAGATCACCGCTGGCACTTCCGCATAGTAGGCCATGCCCGCGAACTCACTCATCAGCGAGATGCCGGGGCCGGACGTGGCCGTCATCGCGCGCGCGCCTGCCCATCCCGCGCCGATCACCATGCCAATTGCGCCGATCTCGTCCTCGGCCTGAATGACGGCGTACGTCGCCTCGCCCGTGTCGGGATCGGTGCGCAGGTCGGTCAGGTCCTGCCGCAGCGCGTCGATCAGGCTGGTGGAGGGCGTGATCGGGTACCAGGCGACCACCGACACGCCGCCAAATACGGCACCCAGCGCAGCCGCCGAGTTGCCATCGATCAGCAGCATGCCGTTGGTCGTGTCCATGTGCTCGACTGTATACGGATCACTTTTGGCGATGTGATCTTGTGCCCACTCATACGCCGCGCGGACAACAGCCATGTTCATATTGACCGGCTTGGCTTTGCCGTTGAAATGATAGTCAATCGCAAACGCGATCTGGCTCAGGTCAATATCCAGGATGGTGGCCAGCACACCGACATAGACCATGTTGGCGATGTACGGACGCAAATTAGCCGGAACATCTGCCATATCGGTCAGCGCTTTGACCGGCATGGGATAGTACGTGATGTCCTGGCGCGTTCGCTTGATCTTCCATTCCTCCGGGTACAGGCAAATACCGCCGCTGGCGAGCATTTCAATATCCTCGCCGATGGTTTGCTGGCTCATGGCAACCAGGACATGATAGTCTTCCAGGCGGGCGATATAGCCGTGCTTGTTGACCCGGATGCTGAACCAGGTTGGCAGCCCTTGAATGTTGGAGGGAAAGATGTTTTTACCGGTGACGGGGATGCCCATCCTGAAGATGGCGCGCAGGAGAACGGTGTTAGCTGTCTGGCTGCCGGACCCGTTCACCGTCGCGATCATGATCTGGAAGTCATTTATAACCGACTGGTGTCCGTTTGATTTTGAAACGAGTGAAGTCATTCCTGATAGTGCTCCTGCAAATGTTTTTGGTCATTGCTCAACAGCAAACAGAATCAACGTGCGAAAAAAACAGGCCGGCCCAGCCTCTCTTGAATGTATTTACTCAAAAACTCGAAAAATAAGTGTCTGCTCCTCTGGTGACTGTGCAGTATTCTGCTTGTCTTGTCCCGGCACGTGGCGCAGCAGGTTCATGTGCTCGGCCAACGCCTGACGACCGCCTTCAAAGTCACCCTGCGCCACGCATTCAACCATGCGCTCATGATAATCCCATACTTCGCGGTGATACGACAGCTCGGCGTACAGCGCCAGTCCAAATGCCTGGTACGCTTCCCAATAGGCACACAGCAAGCCCTGCACAAATGGGTTTTGCAGATGCTTAAAAAACGCCAGGTGCAGGCTGCGATGTTCTTCAAACGGGACTTCGATAGGGTGGTGATGGAGCTTGGTACGCGCGCGGGTGACTAGCTGGCGGAGATAGGCGATATCATCAGGCGTAAGCTGCCTGACCGCTTCATGCCAGAAGCTCAGTTCAATGTGCTGGCGAAGCGTTGAAAAGTCGGAGAAATACGCGCGATCCAACCCTAACGCATACAGCACACTGAGCGTTGCGGCAGATTCGAAACTGAAATCCTGTACCTGGGTGCCGGTGCGGGGTTTGACCTGAACCAGGCCCAGCGTCCGTACAACTTCCAGTTTTTCACGTATTTTGCTTACGCTCACGCCGAGCTGGCGACTCAACTCGTTTATCGTCGGCAGACGTTCGCCGGGGCGAAGCTGGTGTTCAACGATATAGCGCAAAATATCCGAGTCCAGATCGGAACGGGGCATATGGTTCTGCTCCTGGTGGATTATCGCCCCGGAATCATCTGATCAATTTGATCAATCAGATTATTTGATGCGATTATAAGCTGTCGGCCTGCGCTTGCCAACAGCCAATTGTCACTACTTGCAGAGACAGGTGTCGGTTTGTGCGGAGCAAGATGCGCGGCAGCTTACTCGTCTTTTGGGGGGAGCCAGGCCTGGTACCTGCCATCACCGGTTTCAGCGCTGCCGGTTGAGGAGGTTTCGGTCTTGGCAGGCAGCGTCGGCTGAGCTGCTTTGTCCTGCCAATCAACGGTGAGCGAGTCCTTTACTATGCGGGTGGTATCACTCATCAGGCGTTTGGGACCGGACATCGTCCGCAACTCATAGGCGCTCCGGTTAAGCTCGCGCGTGGTATCTAGCAACTCTTTGCCTTCCGGGCCAAGCTCGCTTTCGATCTCGGCCATCATCTGACTCCACGCCCTGCGAGCCTTGCGTGCCCAGCGTCCCGCCTCGCGCGCCCATTTGGCCGTGTTTTCCGGGCCGCCCACCACAAACAAGATAAGCAGTACGATCAACATCTCGGCCAGTCCAACGCCAAAGATTCCGTCCATTGTTCACCCTCAAACGCAGTCCATTTGTCAAGAATTTAACCACTTGGCTCTATTTTTTCAACCTGTTGGTCTTTACTGGCAACTCCGATGCCGACCAGGATCAAGGCCGCCCCGATAATCTGTATCAACACAGGCCACTCGTCCAGGAAGATAATCGCCAGCAGGCCGCTGCCGATTGGCTCGCCTAATACGACCAGGGACACGTAAGCCGCCGGGAGGAAGCCCAGCGCGTAGTTAAACGACGAGTGGCCAAGCAACTGCGGCACCAGCCCCATCAGCAGCATCCAGAGATAGGCTTTGCCCGGCAGCCCGGTCACTTGCAGCCCGGCAGCAGCAACAACCAGTACCAGGATGATCGCGGCGGCGCTGTACACCAGCCAGATATACACCACAAGTCCCAACCGCGAGCGCAGCCGCCTGCCGATCATAAAATATATCGCCGCCATCACCGCGCCGACCAGCGCCAGCCCGTTACCGAGCAGCGGATCGTGCCGGGTGGGCGGGGCGCCCGTCTCACCACTGAGGCTGACCAGCACGCCGCCAACCAGCGCCAGTACCAGCCCGGCGATGCTCCAGCGGCCCAGCTTTTCGCCCAGGAACAGCGGCGCCAGCATCGCGACCCACAGCGGCGCGGTAGTCACGATCACAACGCTGTTGACGACTGCCGTATATTCCAGCGACGTGATCCAGGTGGCGAAGTGCAGCCCCAGCACAATACCCGACGCCAGCGCCCACTTCAGATCACGCCACGCCAGGGCGCGCAGTTCGTGCCGGTGGCGGCTGAGGACGACCGGTGTCAGCGTGACAGCCGCCACGCTCAACCGCGCAGCCGCCAGCACCAGTGATGGGGCGGATTCATTCTGCGCCAGGCGGATAAAGATCGCAGCAGTGGATACCGCCAGGACGCCCACCACCAGCGCGATAAATGGCCGCCAGTTGGGCGCAACAGCAGGTGATGGGACTGCTTGTGCGTGTTCGGTCATGGAGTGTATCCCGTTGAGTGTGGTAGAAACCCTGCGTGCACTGATACTATCACGGCAGGGACAGCAAGCCGCCGCCGTTGGAGGTATCGATCCGGCGGGGCATCACAGCTCGCGCCACCTGCTCCTGGTTGTAGATCACCTCGACCGGCATATCGTATGACATGGACAGCGTTTCTTCGGTCAGCACGTCGGCAGGCGTTCCGCGTGCCACGATCTGCCCGGCTTTCATCACAGCGATCTGGTGCGCATATAACAGCGCGCTGTTAGGGTTGTGTGATGAGATCACAAACGCCACTTTTTGCTCGGCCAGTTGCGCTACCTTTTCTAGCACAAGGCGCTGGTTGCGCGGGTCCAGGTGCGCGGTGGGTTCATCAAGCAGCAGTACATCGGTTTGCTGCGCCAGCCCGCGCGCGATCAGGGTCAACCGCTGCTCACCGCCGCTCAACTCGGTATACGAGCGGCTGCGCTGAGAAATCAACCCGACGGCTTCAATCGCCTCATCCACGATCTCGTGGTCCTCGCGGCCCGGCGTGCCGAACAGGCGCAGGTACGGCGTTCGCCCCATCAGCACCACATCGCGCACGGTATACGCAAAAATAGGTGTATGCATCTGTGGCACAAGCCCGATCCGCTGCGCGCGCCGGTGTGATGGCAGCTTGTACACGCTTGACCCGTTCAGCCACACGTCTCCCTGCTGTGGCGCACGCAGCCCGCTCAGGACTTCGAGCAGGGTTGTTTTGCCACAGCCGTTGTGTCCCAGCAGGTACATGATCGTGTTGGTATCAACCGACAGGCTGACATTGCATAGGACCGGCTGGTTCGGCTGGTAGCTGTAGCTGAGAGAGTTCGCGTTTAAGATTACCGCCATCCCGTTTTATTCACCCGCAGAATGAGCAACAACAGTGGAACGCCTACTATACCCGTAAACACGCCCAACGGCACCTCATTCGCCCACAGCGTGCGCGACAGTGTATCGATCGACAGCAAAAACACGGCTCCCAGCGCGATTGAGGCGGGGATCAAGCGCTGGTGATCGGGGCCGATCAGCGTGCGCGCTGCGTGCGGGATCACCAATCCAACCCACCCGATCACACCGCCGACCGATACGGCGAGGGCCGTCATCATCGTGCTAAAAATGATGACCAGCAGCTTGAGCCGCGTGGGGTTGAGGCCCAGCGCCGACGCTTCGCTGTCGCCCAGCGACAGCACATTCAGTCGCCAGCGCACGCCCCACATAAACACCAGCCCGGCTGATGTTACCACCAGCAGCGCGGGGATGTCCCTGGATGTGACGTCGTTCAGCCCGCCCATCAGCCAGTAGGTGATCGCCGGGAGCGTGTCGAGCGGATCGGCCAGGTACTTAAGCATCGACGTCAGCGAGCTAAAAAACGACCCGACCAGGATGCCTACCAGCGTCAGCACCAGCAACGGCGCGCTGTAGTATAACCGGCTGACAAAATAGGCGATCATGACCGCCAGCAGCCCGAAGATAAACGCCGAAATCTGCACGTACAGCATGTTAGCATTCAACAGCAGCAGCAGTGCCGCCCCAAACCCGGCCCCGGACGTTACGCCCAGGATATTCGAGTCAACCAGCGGGTTCCGAAAAATGCCCTGGAACGCTGCCCCGGTGACGGCCAGACTCGACCCGATCAGCATGGCGGCGACGATACGCGGCAGCCGGATGCGCGTTATCAGGTTATACACAACGTCCGGCTGGAAGTTCGGATCGTGGCGCGAAAACACGTAATCGTACAGCGCCCGCACCACATCTTCGACTGAGATTGGGTAGCGTCCCACTCCCAGCGCATAGATCGCCAGTGGGATCGGCAGCAGCAGCACCAGGCGGTACAGCCAGGTCTGGCGCTGCTGCGCAGAACACCGCGTATAGAGCTTTACTCGACGGTTAAACGCACGAATCAACCGCACAAACCCTGCACTTCTTCTTCGGTGATCGCGTAATCCCAGAAAGTATTATAGAAGTAGGTCGCTTGCGCTTCGCAGCCCAGATCAACCTGCCCCGGATACAGTGTTTCGGCCATCCAGATAATGCCCAGAATTGAATCGGGCAGCGGCGTATCGATGGGCGCGACGAACTGCGGGAGCATGTACACCTGCCCGTCCTGCACTGCTTTCACCACGGCCCATTCCTCGGATTCGGTGAACGCTTCTACGCTCGCACCGCCGTAGGTCGGCACAAGGATCACGTCTGGCTCCCAGACCAGCACCTGTTCCAGGTTCACATCATTCCAGTAGCCGACCAGTTCCTTACTCACCGATTCGCCACCTGCTGCCTCGACCATGGATGTCTGGTACATGTCACCGCTGGCCACACGCAGTGGTTCGGTCCCGGAGAAATACACGCGCGTCACCGCGTCAATACTGCCGGTTTGGTCAATAATCTGCTGGAGTGTGTGGTCATAGAACGCGTTGAACTGTTCGGCGCGATAGCCCGCGTTTGGCCCCAAGACCGATCCAAGCAGCGACACAGCCTCTTGCAGCGCTGCCGGAGTCTCGCCCTCAAAACGCAGAATGGGAATACCGAGTTCTTCCGCTGCATCCAGCCAATCGGTCCGCGCTGCCGCCAGGATCAGATCGGGTTCCAGCGCCGCTAACTCCTCGATATTGGTTTCGTACTGGCCGATGGTCGAAATAGCGGTCGAAAGTGTTTCATAATCCGGGTCTATCCGCTGGATCCGCTCAGCAATATCCGGTTTTTTGGTCCCCAGGTAGGCGGCGCCTACCAACTGATCGCTGGCGCCGACGTTATACACATAATACGTAGACACGCCGTACGCACTCACGATGCGCCGCACCGGCTGCGGTACGCTCACCGTCACCCCGCCCTGGTCTACCACCTCGACCGAATCCGGCAGTTCGCCCAGGTCAATCGCGATCTGCTGCCCGTCGGGCGATACCATAAACTGCAAAAAGTCGACCAGCGTCCCGGTTTTGGGCGCCACATAATCACCGCAGTCTTCGCTGGCGAGGTAGCGCGCTCCCAGTCCGGGCAGCAGCAGGTACACGCGGCTGATCGTGCCGCATTCAAATTCGATGGGCGGGTCCTCTTCGTAATTGTCGGTGATCAGAATGTCCGCCGCGGCTATCTGAGACACCAGGTCGTTTCCTGTACCAAAGCGCAGATCAAATGACACGTCCCCTGCCGTGTCGGCAAAAGCCGCTGCCCATGCTTCGACCGGCGCCTGGGCCAACTCGACCGCCAGCACGACAATCACGTCACTGTCCTGGGCCCTGGTTGGACCGGTGACCAGCACCAGACTGGCAATTATCAGCAGTGTCAACGGGATCATGAAATGCGCACGCTTGAACATTCGAGTTCCTCCTGAGTAATAAATAGATTGTTGTACCAACGCCGGGCTGACCGGTATACGCTGCCTGCGTTTAGCCGGAAGAAAAGCGGGGACTCACTTCCAGCCGGTAAACCACGAACTGATTCACTGAGTCCCGGTAAACGATGGATATGGCCATGCCGGTTCGCTGGAGTATGTCCAACCAGGGGGCGGCATGTTGTGGAGACGGCGCCACAAAGTAGCATGGATGAGTCTGGTTTACCATATCGTGCGCGAGGGATTCAGACCATGCAGAGTATATCACAATGACATGCGGAGAGGAACCAAGATAGTAAACCAGTTCCCATCCCAACCAGTGATCGTACACGGTTTCGCCCGGCAGGGTCGCGTTCAGAAAATCGGCCAGTTGGTCGATGCCGGTATGGTTGCCCTGGTCCCCGCCGATGGCCGCACTGCCGTGCAGCGTTTTGTTCACAGGCGGAGCCATACCAATGACGATCAGCGCCACGATCAGCGCCAGTGCCCCGCGCCTGGCGCCAAGCGCTCGCCAGATGCCCACCAGCGCCCGCGCGGCCAGCAGCAGGACAAACGGGGCCAGCGTATGCAGGTAGCGATCATACGTGTTGAACGCGACCAGCCATAACCAGCCCAGGAACGCCAGCCCAAATCCGGCGATTTGCCAGTCGATTGTTACCCTGCGTGACCGCTCGCGGAACACACCATGTGCCAGCCAACCCGATCCGGCAGCCAGCAGAGCGACGTTCAGCCACCCCGATCCGGCAAAAAAGCCCAGCCAGTGCGTCCAGGCTTCCAGGCGCGGCAGCACTTCGTCCGACCGGATCAGGCGTCCTGGGTTGTTGCGCGTGTAGCCCAGGCTGAGAAAGCTGTGCGGCGCGCGGGCCATATCCCACAGCACCACCAACCCGATCCCGGCGACCAGCGCCAGCCCAAACCAGGTCACCCGCTGCGCTATGTCGCGCCGGTGCCAGTCTGAGCGGGCGTTGCGCGTGATTCCTAGCGCCAGCACCAGCGGGACAAACAGCAGCCCGTTTGACTTGCTGGCAAACACCAGCGCCGAGGCTGCCCCGGCACCACCCCACCGGTCACGAACCGCCAGCCACCCGGCCACCAGCACCCAGAACGTCGCCTGCACGTCGGTGAAAGTGGTGGCGGCAAACGCCAGGTCATAGGGTGACAGCGCCCACAGCAGTACCGCCACCCCGGCTACAATACGATCCCCGTAAAGCTGGCGAGCCAGGCTGTACAACACGGCCAGGCTTAAGGTGCTGAACAAAACATTGGGCAGGCGGGCGGCAAACTCGATGGCTCCCAGCAGCCGGAATGACAGCGCCGTCACGTAAAACGTCAGCGGCGGCTTGTCGAGGTCGGTATCGCGCAGCAGCACGTCACCCTGCTGGCTGATCAGGCGCGCCTGGGCGGCAAACAGCGCTTCGTCCGGGTGAAAGCGCACATCCAGTCCCAGCATACCCACCCGCAGCGCCAGCTCGATCAGAATCACAAGCGCCGGTAGCAAAACCGACGCCTGGTTATGTGTTCGATTGGTTGTGGACGGTGCGCCCGGCGTCAATTGGTGAAACGGTAGCGCACCAGGGTCCATAACGCGATGACGCCGTCCCGCCATGAGATCTTCTTGCCTTCGTTCCACTCGCGCCCGTTATAGGAGATCGGCACCTCGTAGATGCGGTAGCCACGTTTGAGAATCTTGGCCGTGACTTCCGGCTCGAAGTCGAAGCGCCGCGAGCGAAGTGGAATGTCTTTCACCACCTCGGCCCTGAAGACCTTGTAGCAGGTTTCCATATCGCTCAGGATCGAGTTGTAGAGGATATTGGTGATCAGCGTCAGCGTCCGGTTGGCGACCATATTCCAAAAAAACATGGCCTTACGCGGCCCGCCCAGGAAGCGTGAACCGTATACCACGCTGGTGATCCCCTCATTGATAGGCTTGAGCAGTGTTGGATAATCACGCGGATCGTATTCGAGATCGGCATCCTGGATCAGCAGCACATCGCCCGCGGCCTTCTGAAAGCCGGTTCTTACAGCAGCGCCCTTGCCCTGGTTGCGCTCGTGCAGCACGATTTTCAGATCATCCTGCGGATCGATCTGGGTCAGGATGTCGCGCGTGCCGTCGGTTGAACCGTCGTCAACCACGATGATCTCGTCGGCCAGCTCTACTGCGCGGACGCGGCGGATGATTTCCTCGATGGTGGTTTTTTCGTTATAGCATGGGATGATAACAGACAGCTTTTCATTCAAGACAGTTTCCTCACGCCTGCTGTGTCCGAGTGGCGGCGGATTATAGCGAAGCCTGCTATCCCCGGCAAAAGCGCGCATGTGGGGGTGGGATAGGCCGCCCAGGGACGGTATACTTGGTATGGTGCAGCATTAGCACAAGCGATCACAGCCAGATGCATATCGAGCATCTCTCTTTACACAACTTTCGCAACTACGCCCGGCTTGAGATGTCGCTGCCGACGGGCGCGATCTTGCTGTACGGGGCTAATGCCCAGGGCAAAACGAGCCTGCTGGAAGCAATCTACTATCTGGCGACGGCGCGCTCACCGTACACCACCTCTGACCGGCAGTTGATCAACTGGAACGCCGACCAGGATTTGCTATCGTTTGCCCGGTTGGGAGCCGAAGTGGTCAACGCGAGCCGGACGCTCAACCGCGTTGAGATCACACTCACACAAGAGCAGAACGGGCCGAACGGCGAACGGCTGCGCAAAGATATTCGTGTCAACGGGGTGCCGCGCCGGGTAATGGACCTGATCGGGCAGATCAGCGTGGTGATGTTCCTGCCGCAAGACCTGGTGCTGATCGAGGGTTCACCGTCCGAGCGCCGCCGCTATATGAACGATACGCTGTGCCAGACAGACGGCGATTACTGCCGCGCGTTGGGCACCTTCGAAAAGGCGCTTATCCAGCGAAACGCGCTGCTCAAGCGTATCGCGGAGAACGCCGCCGGTGCCTACGAGTTGGATTATTGGGACGCGCAGATTTCAGAAGCCGGGGCGGTGTTGATTGCCGGGCGGCAGCGCCTGCTCCGTGACCTGGAAACCAGGGCGCGCCGGGTCCACCGCGATCTGTCCGGCGACGAGGAAGACCTGGAACTATCGTACCGGCCCGGTTTCATGCCAACTGCCAACAACACCGGCCAGCTTTCGTTTGATGTGCCAGGGCTGGACCTCAACCGCCAGTTGGATGCGGCCGAGATCACCGCGCAGTTCCGCGACAGATTAAACGAGACGCAGGGGGAAGAGATCGCGCGCGGTATGACATTGATCGGCCCGCAGCGTGACGAGCTGCGCCTGATGGTCAACGGGCGCGACCTGGGATTATACGGCTCGCGGGGACAGACGCGTACCGCCGTGATGGCGCTGAAGCTGGCCGAGTTGGAGTGGATGCGCGATACGATTGGCGAGTGGCCGATCCTGCTGCTGGACGAGGTGATCGCGGAGTTGGACGCCGCGCGCCGCGCCTACCTGCTGAACCGGATTGACGGCGCGAATCAGGTGCTGCTCACCACCACCGAGCCGGATATTTTTACATCCACGTTTTTAGACCGCGCCGTTCGCTGGCGCATTCACCAGGGACAGGTTATCCCCGATTCAGACGCCGAGGGCTGAGCAGCCCGGCTACAGAGGGCGCTTGGTCGGCATACCGGGGCGGCGGGGATACTGCGGGGGCGTGGCCGCTACTTTTTGGATCACAACCAGATTGTGCGTTTCCGGCACCTGTGGCAGCTCAACCGGGATCACTTTTTCCAGGTGCCCACCCAGGATACGCAGGGCATTGTCTGCCTGCTGCACTTCGGCGGCAGCGGTTTCGCCCTTGAGCGCGATGCACCGCCCGCCCACTTTGCACAGCGGCAGCATGTACTCGCTGAGCGTCGGCATCTGCGCGACGGCACGAGCCAACACCACGTCAAATCCTTCGCGGGAAGGGGCGCTCTGCCCGGCGTCTTCGGCGCGCGTATTGAGAATACGCACGTTGCCCAGGTTCAGCCGCGTGACGAGGTGTTCCAGAAAAGTCGTTTTTTTGGTGGTGGCTTCCAGCAGCGTTAGCTCGATATAAGGCCGCACCAGCCTCAGCGGCAGCCCTGGGAATCCTGCCCCGGCTCCCACGTCGATCACGCGCTGGCCCGGCCCGATTGGTACTGCCAGCAGCACCGACAGCGAGTCTAGGAAATGCCGCATTTCGATTGCTTCGGGGTCAGTGATGGCCGTCAGGTTCGTGTGCTTGTTCCAGGCCAGGAGTTCGTCGGCGTAGATGCTGAAAGCCTGCTGTACATCGCGGTTGAGGTCCAATCCCAACAGCTCGCGGCTGTACTTTAGCAGTTGATCGACTTTCATGATCTCGCTCAGTTTCTTCACACTGTTGAATAACGACCTCGTGCCCGAAGCATCAAAACCACCGGCATGACCCGCCTGTACCGCGCTTGATGGTCAGCATTATAGCAGGAAACATTTGGGAACAAACAGCCCTTTTGGCGTGTGCGTGGTTTGGCGCTACTATCGACTCAACTCACCATAGCAAAGGACACCTCATGAAGCACACCGGAACCAT
This sequence comes from Anaerolineae bacterium, assembly GCA_016926875.1. Taxonomy (GTDB): domain Bacteria; phylum Chloroflexota; class Anaerolineae; order Aggregatilineales; family Aggregatilineaceae; genus JAFGNU01. Next base: position 31,593 of record JAFGNU010000027.1, read on the forward strand.
TACCCGCATTCAACGCAGCCGGGGCGGCGTGACGCTGATTATCGACACAGATTATGGCCCGCGCGGCATCGAACTGGACCGCGACTTGTGGAGCGCTATTCTAGAAGACTTTGATGTGACCAGGGACGCCGAACTTGTCGGCTGGGGTATCGAGTACAATCCATCCAGCGGCGGCCTGACCCTGATCGCGCCCGACGATCCAGACCCGGAGGATAGCGAGGACGATTCGCCGGAGCGGACATAGCACACGTTGACTGGCCGTTGGGCGAGCGTGGGGCGTGTGACTGTTACAATGCGATCAAACACCCTACAATGAAATACAGAAACGCCGCTTATAGGTCATGGATGCTGCGAGACTGCTATGAAACGTGTATGGTTTGCCTGGAAACGCCGCCGCCGCTGGCAGCAGGTCGCGGTAATTGTCTTTGCGCTGGCGCTTGTTTGCACTGCTGCCGTGTACCAGTGGATACTGGTTGATCTGCCCGATATCGCCGCACTCGAAGCCGGGATGGCGCTGCCGAGCACGATTATTTATGACCGCCAGGGCCGGGTGTTGTACCAGATCGCGGACCCTGAAACGGGGGTGAACCAGGTTGTCAGCCTGGACGATCTGCCCGACTATTTGATTCAGGCCACGATTGCAACCGAAGATGCAAACTTTTACCAGCACCCCGGTGTAGATGTCGAGGGCGTGGTACGCGCGCTGTGGATCAACGTAAAAGGGGGCGAGGTGGTGGCGGGCGGCAGCACCATCACGCAGCAAGTGGCGCGCAACCTGTTGTTTGACCCCGCCCAGCGTGCCGAGCGCACCTTGCAGCGCAAGCTCCGTGAAAGTGTGCTCGCACTCCGCTTAAACCAGCACTACTCGCGCGATAAAATCCTGGAAATCTATCTCAATCAAACGTATTACGGCAACATGGCCTACGGCGTGGCGGCAGCTTCCCGCGCGTATTTTGGCAAAAGCGCCGCCGATCTGACGCTGGCCGAGTGCGCAATGCTGGCCGGACTGCCCCAGGCGCCGGGCCAATACGATCCCCTGACCAATCCCGAAACCGCCAAAGACCGGCAGCGCGTGGTGCTCGACTTGATGGTTAAGCATGGGTACCTCAGCGCGACACAGGCGAACCAGGCGTATGACGAAGCGCTTCAATATGCTTCGGTGCCGTTTCCAATCGAAGCGCCGCATTTTATCGCCGCCGTCTGGAAACAGCTTGAGCGAAACTATCCAGAAGCGTTGTACGAGGGGGGGGTAGAAGTTATCACCACGCTTGACCTGGACTGGCAGAACGCCGCCCAGGACGCCGCCCGGCGCCATCTGGACTGGCTGAACAATCCACCGGCAGGCGAGCCGGAGCACAACGCGCACAACGCCGCCCTGGTTGCAATGGACCCGTATACCGGGCAGATTCTCGCCATGCTGGGCAGCCCGGATTATTTTGACGAGGAGATCGACGGCGCAGTCAACGCCGCGCTGGCACCCCGGCAGCCGGGGTCTGCGTTAAAGCCGTTTACCTATGCGGCAGCGCTTGACCCGGCCCGCGCGGAAGCCTGGACACCGGCTACTATGATCATGGACATCGGCACGCCCTTTGTTACGCGGCGGCTGGAAAGCTACACGCCGTCCAATTTTGGGCTGGTCGAGCACGGGCCGGTATTGATCCGTGAGGCACTCGCGTCGTCGTATAATATCCCCGCCGTCGTGGCGCTCGATCATATCGGCCTGGACGCGCTGGTCCGTCTAACAACCCGCCTGGGGATCAGCACTCTGACCGATACCAGCCGCTTTGACCTGTCGTTGACGCTTGGCGGCGGTGAAGTGCGCTTGCTCGAACTGACGGCTGCTTATGGCGCACTGGCGAACGGCGGCTACCGGATCGACCCGGCCTACATCCTCGAAGTGCGCGACCGGGACGGCAATCTCCTGTACGAATGGCAGCCGCCCGATCACAGCCAGCCGGTGATCGACCCGCGCGTGGCCTTCCTGATCACCGATATTCTGAGCGACAACCAGGCGCGCATCCCGTCGTTTGGACCGGCCAGCGCGTTGAACATCGGGCGCCCTGCCGCCGCCAAGACCGGCACAACAACCGACTTCCGTGATAACTGGACGGTTGGCTATACGCCAAACCTGGTGACCGGTGTGTGGGTTGGCAATGCGGATAACATGCCGATGGTCGAGGTCAGCGGGATCAGCGGCGCGGGACCGATCTGGCACGAGTTCATGCGGCGCGTGCTGCGCGGCCAACCGGAACTGGAGTTTGACGTGCCTGCCGGATTGGTGCGCGCCGAAGTATGCGCCACGTCCGGCTTGCTGCCAACCGAGAACTGCCCAAAAACGCAGTGGGAATGGTTCATCGATGGCACGGTCCCGACCGGGTACGATACGTTCTACCAGCGCTTCACACTTGACAGCCGGACTGGCCTGCTGGCCGACGATGCCACGCCGCCCGAATACCGCGAAGACCGCGTGTACCTGGTGCTGCCGCCAGAGGCGCGCGACTGGGCGCTGCGCAGGGGGATTCCCCAGCCGCCGATTGGCGCGGAGATCGTAGGCGGTCGAGACGTCCTGGCGCGGCTGCTCTCGCCCGATCCCTACACCGTTTTCCGCCTGACGCCGATCTTGCCGGAGGATCAGCAGCGCGTCCGGCTGACGATTGCTGTGCCAACGCACACCGAGCGCGTGATCTACTGGCTGGATGACGAGCTGCTTATCAGCGTCAATGAAACGCCGTTTGATTATTGGTGGACACTGTATCCGGGCGATCACGAACTGTATGCCGAAGTGACGCTGGACGACGGCAGTACGATCACCACCGACAGCGTCGAGTTCCAGGTAGCCGCGTGGGTGCCGCCGGAAGAACGCCCCATATCCGGTCCGGCGGAATAGCACAAAACGCGCTGCGAGTAGCTGTTACCTTGTGGTATACTCAAAAACAACGCGCTAACAGGCAGCCTGTTTTGCAGAGCTGCCTGTCTCCGTACTACGTCACAGTCTTTCCAATCAATACATTTTGACAGGAGCGGTGTTGTTATGGACACCCTGCTTTTTGATAGTCATTTAACCACGGGGGGATCGGGAAACGGCAACAAGCCGAACGATCCAAACGACAGCGATTTTGCTGACGGTGCCGACGGCGGCGCAGATGAGGGCGCAGGCGGGGACAGCGCTGGTCCGCCAGGACCGGGGGAAATCACAGGACTGCCGGAGGATTATGATCCCCGGTATATTCCTACACAGCGGGTGATGCAGATGACCGCTGAACGTGAACTGGATGACTGGATTGCTTTTTTGCTTCTGCACCAGGACGCGCCGGACATCATCGTTGATCAGCTTGAAAACATCGCATCCACCATCATTGCCGCGCTGAATGTGCCGGAGCCGGGCGAGCACCTGATCAAAGCCGTCCGGTTAAGCCTGGCACTGAAACCGGAGTATTGGATCGCAGGCGACAAAGCGCACATCTGGTCGGAATTGTTCGCAAGCTTGCTGCCGATCTCGATCAACCTGCACGATGGTGCGTATTGCAGCAGCGCTTACCGGATTTGGGGTATATACCGGCACCTGACCCACGAATGCCCCACAAAAGTGCTTGACGTTTCTGAAGAGTATGCGCTTGATGTTAAGCGCGAAGACCTGGCGCTGCTGGCGCGCGCAGAACGATTTGATATGCAGGTCACAACGCTGTCTCCGGGCGAAGCCGAGGCTGCGGCCAAGCCTATCCTGGCCGATGCGCGCCGGTTGAACTGGCCGCTTATTCAAGGGCGCGTTTACTATTCCCTGGCGCGGGCTTATCAACAGGCAACGCTGCCCAGGTCGGCATTTAATTACGCTCAACAGGCGCTGGCCTTCTTTTTTCAACAAGACGTTCCCTGGCTGGCTGCCGTCGCTATCAATGCCATGCTGGGCAGCATCCAACTGCTGGATGATCACTAGTTAACCTTCATAATTAGGGAAGAGAGCAAGTGGCCCCTTCCCCGTGAGCATCAGGCAGGCATCCGATGAGTCAACTGACG
>JAFGNU010000005.1 GCA_016926875.1 Anaerolineae bacterium
CCTGGAAAACACGCTTTTTCAGTTCGACTGGATTGACAAGTATCTACCGAAAGCGTTCTATGGATCTGAATTCATTTGACCATCAGAGTTGCGCAAAGCTGATCAAATCCGGTGTGAATCCTGATGATATATTCGTGCTTATTAGCAGTCGTCATTCCCTACTGAAACCGCTAGTAGAAGCTTTCAGGGATGCGAACATCGATATCGAACCCCCAACTGGAGACGGTTATATTGGCACCAAGCCAGGGCGCTACGTTTTTGCTATTTTACGGGTAGCTTGTGATATTGCTCTACAGGACTATGTAGCACATCGTTTAGTATTTGGCCTCCCCAAAGGAATTGGCGCGAAAACGCATATAGGTGTGAGGAATAAGATTGAAACAGGGCCGTTTCGGTTTTTAGAGTTGTTGTACTGTTACGATGAACCTCCGAGTGTGTTTTCTACTGGCGAACGAAAAGCCATTCAGCGTGCCAAAAAAGTGTTTGATGAGCTTCGGGATTGGAGTGAGGATGACACTCTGGGAGATCGCTGTGATGCTATTGCTCGGCTGGTGAGCGACGCTTTTGATAACGAGACAATAGAGCATAGACAGGAATGGAAACAACTTGCTTCCTCATTACCACGCGAAATAACACTTAAGGAACTTCGTGATTATCTTGGGGCAAGGAACAAAAAACACGAGGAACAGGTATTGGATGAAGTTTATCAACGCTTGGGGATTAACCAGCCGAACAATGGTACCAAGCAGTCTAAGGTTCAAATAATGACGATGCATGGGGCAAAGGGCTTGAACGCCCGAGTAGTTTTTATTCCTGGGTTAGAAGCGGAAATTCTACCAGGGCATAAAAGGCGACTCTATCCTGGCCTAGTTCTGGAGGCTGCACGACTTCTCTATGTATCGATTACCAGAGCTAGCGCTGCTTGTATCCTCAGTTACGCAACGTCCAGAACAGGCGGATATCCGAAAGAGGATAGGAGCCCATCAAGTTTTTTGACCCAGGTGTGTGAAACTGGATCCTTCGAAAATGAGACGGATGTTCTAAGTAATTCAGAGATTTCTCGAATTATTGAGGCAATTGATGCTCTCCCTCAAGATTAACTGCACCATCATCAAAAACGACCACACCGGGCGCGAAGTGTGGCGCTATACCGGGCGCGTGTTGGAGCGGGGCGCTGGTTGGGTCAGGCTCGAAGCGTTTTTTAACCGGCCCGACACCGTCACCGCGTACCATACCTTCCGCCAGGGGGATCGCTTTGTGGAATGGTTTTACGCGGACCGCTGGTACAGCATTTTTGAGATGCACGACGTGGACGACGATCACCTGACCGGCTGGTACTGCAACATCTCCCGCCCGGCGCGTCTTGCTGCGGATACCGTCAGCGCGGACGACCTGGCGCTGGATATGTTCGTATCGCCTGCGGGCGCGATCACCGTGCTGGACGAGGACGAATTCGCCGCGCTGCCCCTGGATGCACATACCCGCGCGTGTGCGCAGCAGGCATTGAGCGACCTCAAGCGGCTGGCAGCGGAGCGCCAGCCCCCGTTTGATGCGATCAGCGGCGGCAGTGTGCTGTGACATGACATGCAGCCTGCTCAGAAAACAAAAAATGCCGGGCGTTGATGCCACGCTCCGGCGGAGAACACAACACAAAACCCCTGCCAGGTGCGAGCAGGGGGTTTGTGTTGACTCCTGAGGTAGGACTCGAACCTACAACCCACCGGTTAACAGCCGGTTGCTCTGCCATTGAGCTACTCAGGACTGTGTCCCGTAGAATACCAGACTCACCCGGCAGTGTCAAGACAAAATTTGTTTATTCTTCACAATATAGGACGTGAACTTTTTTGTGTAGCGGACAGGCGGCGGCAGCCCTGGATATAGCGGACTCGCCACCGCCTGACCACACCCTGTTTCGCCGGTTCTAACCGTGCCCCGGTAATCAGCCAGGGTGAAATCGCGGGTTTGCAGGGTGCTTACTCCTCCAATGTCCGTGTTTCCAGGTCTTCGCCGGGCCGCAGCTCTTTTTCAAAAGAGACAGTTTGCCGTGCGACGTGCATCCCGGCTTTTTCGTACAAGCGGGTTGCACCGGTCAGGTTTTGCGAATCTACACCCAGGCCAACCTTGCGCGTGCCGCGCCGGTAAAACTCACCAAACGAGTGATGCAGCAGCGCCAGCGCGATCCCCTGCCGCCGCCAGGGCCGCCGCACGCACAGTTCAGCTACCCAGCCCATGTCCGGGTCTTCGGTTAGCTTGGGCCTGCACAGCGACAGCGCGGCGATTTCGTCACCGTCCATGGCGATGAACCACAGCGACGCGTCGAAGTCGGGCGTGCTTTCGATCCAATGCACAAAGCTTTCGAACTGCATGGCGACATGCCCCCAGTGATCGGAAAAAGCTTCTTCCAGCGCGTCAAAGACGGCGCGCTCATCCTGGTTGGGGACGAACGTTCGCACGGTGATCCCGTCCGGGAAGACGGGTTCGGGCGGCGGCGCGTCCATCTCGATCAGCATACGGTGGAAATGGCGCACCAGTTTGAACCCTTCCTGTTGGAAAAGCGCCTGGGCGGCTTCGTTTTGCTTAAGCGCGCCTTGCAGTATCACTACCCGCGCATTGTCTGGCGCGGTGGGGACCAGTTGGCGGGCGCGCGCTTCGGCCCACCGTACCAGGAACGTCCCGATGCCCTGGTCGCGGTGATCCGGGTGGACGCGGCCCCAGCCGTACATCCGCACCGGGGGATTGTGGGGATTCCACAGTTCGACATAGCCGACGATCTGTCCCTCAGGCGTGAATACAACCTGCGTATCGGTTTTGAGGTTGAACAAGGGGTTGTCCCATTCTCCCTGGATTTCCTCTTCGGTTTGCTGCGGTTTGCCGATCTCGTCTATCGAGCAGGTATTGAGCAGGTCGGTGACGATTGCGAGATCATCGGGAATCACGGGGCGAGCCGTGTAACCGTTGAGCAGCGAGTTGCTTGATTGCATTGTGTTTTCCTTAGCTGTATGTTGTGTGTATATAAGGACTGGTCAGCGTTCCCGGCGCGCGGCGGCTGCCGCCAGCGGTCCGGGCCTTCATCCGTCTTTTCGAGTTCTTGGCCGGATAAACGGTGATGGTTGGTGTCAATACCCCCTCCTGGCAGAAAAAAAGCCGTGGGGTGGGTGCCCACGGCTTGTTGTGGCGGATCGCGTTCCCGGCAGGGAAATCGCGCCAAGAAAAAACCGTGAGCGCTGCGCCCACGGCCATTTCCAAACTATTAGCTAGTCAGTTAATGGTGAGCAGGCGCATTACGACACCGATCACTGCGGTGACCCGACAGCATATGCGCAAACGTGCGTGCCATATATTGGATCGTCATAGCGCCTTGTGCTCCTTTCATCGAATGCCATTTGACTATACCATTGAGTTCGCGGATCGTCAACCGCCGTACAGCCTGAGATCGCGCGCATACCTGCTGGTGAGCGGAGCGCTGCCGGTGGGGCGATCCGCAGCCATCAAATCCCTTTTGCGCTCATCCCACTTTGCGTTAAGCTCTAAATTGGCTTGATATGCCACCATGTGCACAAATTAAAGGAGTCTGGTATGGCGAAAGAATACGATGTGGTTGTGCTGGGTGCAGGACCGGGCGGGTATGTTGCGGCGATTCGCGCGGCTCAGCTTGGCTTTAAGACCGCCATTGTCGAGAAAGAATGGTGGGGCGGCGTCTGCCTGAATGTGGGCTGCATCCCGTCCAAGGCGCTGCTGCGCAACGCCGAACTGGCGCATATTTTCCAACACCGGCTCAAGGAATTCGGCTTCAGCGTCGAGGGCGAGGTCGCGGTTGATTACGGGGCCGCTTTCAAGCGCAGCCGCCAGGTATCCAGGCGCCTGACCAAAGGCATCGGCTTTTTGATGAAAAAGAATCAGATCGATACCTACGAGGGCTGGGGCACCATTCAGGACAAATCGACCATGACGGTTGACCTGGACGACGGCGGCAGCGAAGAACTCAAGACCAGGAACCTGATCATCGCAACCGGCGCCACCACCCGCCTGCTGCCGGGGACGGAATTATCCAGCAATGTGATCACCTACCTGGAAGCGATCCTGTCCGATACGCTGCCCAAGAGCATCATCATCGCCGGGGCGGGCGCGATTGGCATGGAATTTGCTTACGTGATGCACAACTACGGCGTAGACGTGACGGTCGTCGAGTTTTTGCCGCACCTGCTGCCGCTGGAAGACCCGGAGGTCTCGACCGAGCTTGAGAAGCAGTACAAGAAGCTGGGCGTCAGGTTCCTGACCGGCACACGCGTTGACAGCATCGAGGATACCGGCAGCGGCGTCAAGGTGACGGTCAGCACGGTTGGCGAGGATGGTGAGACGCAGGTGCTCGAAGCTGAAAAAGCGATGCAGGCCATCGGTTTTAAACCGCGCCTGGAAGGCTACGGCCTGGAGAATATCACCGATCTGGCAATCACTAAGCGGGGCGCGGTTGAGATCGACGAACGCATGGCGACCAACGTCCCCGGCGTATGGGCTATCGGAGATGTGACGGCCAAACTGATGCTGGCGCACGTTGCCCACGCGCAGGGCCTTATCGCTGCCGAGAGCATCGCGGGCCTGGATATCACGCCGCTCGATTACCGCATGATGCCGCGCGCGACCTACTGCCAGCCGCAGGTAGCCAGCTTTGGCTATACCGAGGAGCAGGCCGCAGAAGCGGGCTACGAGATCAACGTCGCCCGGTTCCCCTTCCAGGCCAACGGTAAGGCGCTCGGACTGGGCGAAGGCATCGGTTTTGTGAAGATCATCAGCGGCAAGCAGTACGGTGAACTGCTGGGTGCACACATGATCGGCCCGGACGTGACCGAACTGCTGCCCGAACTGACGCTGGCGCAAAAATCGGAGCTGACCGCCCACGAGATCGCGCGCAACGTCCACGCGCACCCGACGCTGTCCGAAGCGATCATGGAAGTCGCGCACGGGCTGGAAGGCCACATGATTCACATGTAGTGGCGATCATACGAGGCGTGTCGGCGGGCACGCCTCACCGTTTATGGCAGCACGGCGCCGGGCCGCGAAGTTCCACGCTGGCCCGATTTTGGTGACAAAACGCATTAGCGCACCACGCCCACCTCACTACTATACAGGCTGGCGCTGGTTGCATCACGGGCAGCTACCATACAGACGTGCTTGTTCCCGCTGGGGAGTACCTCCGACCATGCTCAAAATCGCCGTATTTGGCTTTTATGGGCCGGATCATGCGCATATCCTGCCACCGGAGAGTCGCAACCATCACCTCTCACCGATGAGCACAGACGCGTTTATGCGCGCCGTGTGGGCAATGGAACCGCCGGAATCCCGGATCGGCGACGGGACCGGTGCGCCGTGTTTTGTCAAGCTGACCGGGGTGGCCGCCCAGCCGGTCTATGTCCAATCGCTCAGCAACCAGATGGCGCCCGGCGCGGCCTTGCTCAACGCTGCCGGGTACGTGGCGATCATCGACGCGGTCAAGATTCTCGCCCCGAAGACGATCCGGCGTGCCCTGCGCCGCCTGGTGGATCAGCACCCCGGCGTGCCGTTGATCATCGCTGCCGGTCGCCAGCACGAACCCGACGCGCTGTCCTCGGACGAGATTCGCGCGGTGTTAGGGCTGCACCCGGACCTGCCGGTCTATCCCTATGTGCCCGATGATCCTAAAACGGTGCATGACCTGATCAGGCGGCTGGCAGCCAGCATCACCGGCCCTACCTGCGCCGCGCCGCCCGTTTTTGCCGGGGATGCTGTGCCTGCCCTGCCAGGTGAAGCGCCGGACACATCCCCCGCACCGGAGCGTCCAGCGCCCACCCCGCCGCAGGTTCACGGGCTGGCATCCGTAGCGATCACGGTCGGCGACCTGTCCCGCGCGCTGGACTTTTACCAGGGCTTACTCGGCTTCCGGCTGTTGGGCACCCTGGCCCCGGACAGCACGCGCGCCCAGGTGATCGCGCGCCTGGATACCGGGCATGGTATACTGGAACTGTTCAGCGATACCGACGCCAGCGCCACGTCCGCAGACCCGTTACCGGCTCCATCCCGCGCGGGACTGCGGCATATCACGCTGTCCGTCACCGGCCTGGACGCGGTGGTCGAGCAGTTGGCATGTGCAGGCGTGGCCTTTACAGACGACATCGCTCCATTCGGCGGCGCGCGGCTTGTTTTTCTGAGTGATCCAGATGGCACCCCGCTCGCGTTGATCGAGGGCGATACGCGCTATACGCAGTACTGACAAGCTGCCCGGTTTTGACGAGGGGGTACGGAGTATGATCGAGGTTCCGCGCACAGGATGCAGTTTGTTGTTCAGCGTGCTGATCGGCGTTGTGCTGGCGATCAGCTTTTTTTCGGCCCCGGTGTCCGGCGATGTATCAATCGCCCAGGACGCCGCTCACGGCATACGCTGCGACGATTTCCCGCTGTTCTGCGTGCCGCTGGTGGGCAGCGCGAGCAACGATCCTCTGCTGTCGGATCTCGAATCGCCGGACAGCCGGGCGCTTGACGCGGTGAGCGCGGGCGTTCTCGGCGTGGTACGCGGACTGGCCGCCGACGGAAGCTTTTTTATCGGCGACCCCGCCGCGCCGATTCACTTCATGACTTTTCAATCATCCACCTGCGGACACTGCTGGTATTACCTGACCGACGAGCTGAAGCCGTTCATCGAAACCTACGTGCTGAGCGGGCAGGCAACACTGCGCACCCGCCCGATCGGACTCGGCAGCACGTCGTATTCCACCAACTCGACGCACGCCATGGTGTGTGCAGCAGAACAGGGCGCATTTTGGGAGATGGAGAGCACGCTGTTTTCCCAGGCCGAATCGCTCGACCCGCACGAAGCTTTCACGCTGCCCCATATCCTCGACACCGCCGGACAGATGGGACTGGACACGGCGGCCCTGGAAAGCTGCATCGGCGATCAGCGCTACACCGCCCTGCTGGGCGAGTACAGGCTGTCGTTGAGTGACTTCGGCATCAAGGGCGTGCCAGCGGCGCTGGTTAGCTATGGCGAGTCAGGCGAGTGGACCATCATCTCGCGGGATTATGATACGCTGGTTGAACTGACCACCCAGGCGCAGCTTAAGTAGCTGCCACGTCCGCTGTCCCGGAATTCGCCGCCAGATCGGCGCGAGGGTCTTCGATGATCGCCTTGCCGATCTCCCCGGCGCGCGTGATGGCGACCTTGACCATCAGTGGGCCGATCAACTGCACAACAAACGTCGTGGCCGTGATCACGTTGATGATCAGGCTGCCCAGTTCTTCGCCCCTGTCGCCAAACTCGGCAAAGCGGCAGCTACAATCCAGCGCCAGCCCAATCGCGACACCTGCCTGTGACAGCAGCCCCAGGCCCAGGTTATTTCGCACGACCGGCTCTGCTCCGGCGACCGTGCCGCCAACCCACACGCCAACATACTTACCGGTGCTGCGCAGCAGGATATACGCCAGCCCCAGCAGGCCCATCTCCGGCAGCAGGTCGATATGGAAGCGCGCGCCCACCAGCGCAAAGAACAAGACGTAGACTACCGGCCCCGCCTGCTCAACGGTGAAGCGGATATACTCGCTGTTGCGTGGATGCCGGTTGACAACAACCACGCCCATCGTCATCGTAGTCAGGATCAGGGACAGGTCCAGCGTCAGGGACAGGCCCGCTGCCAGGAAGACAAACGCAATCGATACGGCCATTGCATCGTGCTGGCGGCGCCTGGGATCGTGCTTGCGGTGGATGTAATTCATGGTGTGGGTCAGGACCAGCCCGGCGATGATGCCCAGCAGCAGCGATCCGCCGATTTCCTTGAGCGGCAGTTCGATCATTTCCAGCGTTGATACCGATCCGCCGCCGGTCAGGATGTCGCTCAGCCCCAGCGATCCGCCGTTAGCCAGCAGCGGTTCGACCATTGCCGCCGTGATGCTGAACAGCAGCAGCGATATCGCGTCGTCAATCCCGACGACGGCCAGCAGCGTGGTGGTCATCGGGCCTTGGGCGCCGTATTCGGCCAGCACATCCACCGTTGCGGCGGGCGCGGTCGCGGACGCAATCGCGCCGAAGATCAGCCCTTTGTACAGCTCGCCGGTCAGCGCATACACGCCAAACGTCACCAACAGGAACGCGCCGAGCGCTTCAAAAATCACGATCAGGATGATGCTCCGGCCCAGCTTGCGCAGGTCACTAAAGCGCAGGTGTTCGCCCATGTCGAAGCCGATCAGCGCCAGCGCGATCTCGCTGACAAACAGCAGGTTTTCGTTCAGTTCGTCGGGGACAACGTTTAGAAATGACGGGCCGAATACTGTCCCGGCCACGATAAACCCGACCACCTGGGGGATGCCAAGTCGGCGGAACAACTGCCCGACGGCAAACGCGCCCAGGATGATGATGCCGACCAGGGACAGGGTATCGAGATCGACAGTAAATTCCATGTGGCAAGACCTCCTCCGGCAACAGGCAGTGGGAAGGGGGCAGCGGCGTGCTTGTGTAAAGCGCACCAGACTACCATACCCTGTGGGGAAAAACGATATTTGGGGATTATCGTCGGGAAATCGTGCGCAGAATGTAACAGACTGCCGCTAGTCCACGCGGATCGTCACGCTGGCCGGGTCGCCTTCTATGCTACCGCGCCAGGGCACCACCGTCAGCGTATGCGTCCCGGTGCTGTCCGCCAGGTATTCAAACACGCCCTGGTAGGTGTTTTGATTGCCCACCGCGATGCTGTCCAGCGCCACGCCAAAGCGCCGCAGCTCAACGCGCGTGATGCCGTCGCGGTCGCTGGCCGTAAAGCGGATCGTGACCGTATCGCCCAGGCGGAAGTTGGCATTGTTGGCCGGGGCTTGAAGCATGATGCGGGGCCGCGAGTCGGGCGTGGAGGTAACGGGCGAGGGCGGCGGCGTGGGGGAGGGCGTGTCCTTGCCATCACCCGGCGAAAACAGCATCAGGCCGATCACTGCTGCGGCTGCGATCACCATGATTCCGCCGATCACTGCCGCCAGCATCACCAGCCCGCGTCCAAATGCCGAGCCTGCCGGTTCTTCGTAGGCAGGGCTGAGGGGCGGCACGTAGGCGGGCGGCGGCTGCCCCTGCGGTTGGAACAGCGGCGGCGGGGGCGTTACATACGGTGCAGGAACAACCGGTTCCTGCTCGCCGGAGACGGCGGGCAGCGTGGCCGCTTTCCCCTGCCCGGCGGCGATCTCGGTATGCACGGCCTGCACGTCAAACTCGGTCTGCTCCGGCAGGCGGGCAGGCGCCCCTAGTGCGCGTTCGAGTTCCTGGGCCATTTCACCCGCCGACGCGTAGCGATTCTCCGGGCGTTTGGCGAGCGCCCTGGAGATCATCGGCTCGATGCTGAGCGGTAGATCGGGTTTCAGCATGTGGGGTGGGGGCGGCTGGGAATCGAGGTGCTGGTACATCAGCCCGTGCGGCGTGTCGGCGGCGAACGGCACCTGGCCGAGCAGCATTTGGTAGACGATCACACCCAGCGCGTAGACATCCGTGCGGGCGTCGACCGGATCGGCGCGCCACTGCTCCGGGGCCATGTAGGTTGGCGTGCCCATGACCGTGCCCTGCGCCGTCAGGCCAGTGCTTGCGCCCCCGGCGATCATCTTGGCGATCCCAAAATCGGTCAGGTAGGCGTTGCCCATCTCGTCCAGCAAAATGTTGGTGGGCTTCAGATCGCGGTGCACGATCCCGCGCAGGTGCGCATAATCCAGCGCGGACGCGATCTGCTCGGTCAGTTCGACCACGCGCTCGACCGGCACCGGTCCGGCCTGTAACTCGCGCTCCAGGCTGCCGCTCGTCACCAGCCGCATGACAAGATACGTCAGGTCGTCCTGGTGTCCAAAATCGTAGACGGGCAGGATATGCGGGTGTTGCAGCCGGGCGATGATCTGCGCCTCGCGTTCGAAGCGCTCCATAAATTCGGGGTCGGCGGCCAGATCGGACGCGATGATTTTGATCGCTACGTCGCGGTCCATGCTGGGCTGGTAGGCGCGGTAGACGGTCGCCATGCCGCCCTGGCCGATAACTTCGTGCAGGGTATACGGTCCCAGTTCGGTGCCGGAGAGATTAGCCATAGCTTATTGTTGATGATCCTGTGTTTACTGAGAAATCAGTTGAAGATTGCACAAATACCCCGTTTTGGGTGTCATGTAGGGGTAGCGCTTGCTCTACCCTGGGCGATGCAAGCATCACCCCTACAAAAACAGACGATACACGGGTGATATTACCCCGCATTTGCTAAATACGCTTCCTCTAATCCAGGCGGGGGTCCACGAACGAGTTGTTAGGCGGCACGATTGAGATGGGTGCGGCGTGCCGCCAAGTCATCCCACTGGTTAGATAGGAACGC
>JAFGNU010000028.1 GCA_016926875.1 Anaerolineae bacterium
AACCGGATAAAGCGCTAAACTCATGCTAAACCTGGACGAACATCCTCACCGGCGATACAACCCGCTCACCAATGAATGGATTCTCGTCTCACCACACCGGGCCAGGCGTCCCTGGCAGGGACAGGTCGAAGACACGCCGCCTGATACACGCCCGGCCTACGATCCCACCTGCTACCTGTGCCCCGGCAACGAGCGCGCAGGCGGCAAGGTCAACCCGGCATACAGCGGGACGTTTGTCTTTGACAACGATTTCCCCGCCCTGCTGGCCGATACGCCCACCGACGAACCGGACGATCACCCGCTGTTCCGCGCCCAGGGTGAGCGGGGCATCTGCCGCGTGATCTGCTTCAGTCCGCGCCACGACCTGACGCTGGCGCACATGGCCCCAGGCGACATCCGGCCTGTCATCGACACCTGGGCCGAGCAGACGCTTGATCTCGGCAGCCGGGACTTCATCGGCTATGTGCAGGTCTTCGAGAACAAGGGCGCGATGATGGGCTGCTCGAACCCGCACCCGCACGGGCAAATCTGGTCTACGACGCGTATGCCGCGTGAGATCGACAAGGAGATCATCGCCCAGCGCGACTATTTCAAGGCGCACGGAATCACGCTGCTGGCCGACTACCTGGCCGAAGAGCAGCGCCGCGCCGAGCGCATCCTGTATGCCAACGAGCACTGGACCGTGCTGGTCCCGTTTTGGGCGATCTGGCCGTTTGAGACGCTGCTGGTCAGCAACCGGCCCGCGCAGAGCATCCCCGACCTGGACGAAGCCGAACGCGACGCTCTGGCCAATGCCCTACACCAGGTCACGGTGCGCTATGATAACCTGTTCCGCACGTCGTTTCCCTACAGCATGGGCTTTCACCAGCAGCCCACCGACGGCGCGGATTACCCGTACTGGCACCTGCACGCGCATTTCTACCCGCCGCTGCTGCGCAGTGCGACCGTAAAAAAACACATGGTTGGTTACGAAATGTTGGGCACGCCGCAGCGCGACATCACCGCCGAACAGGCCGCCGCCCACCTTCGATCATTGAGCGATAGACATTATACGCGAGAGAACTAAATTATGGACGCACGAGAGGTTATTCTTAACACCTTCCGCAAGCACTTTGGCACAGACCCTGCCCTGCTGGCCCGCGCGCCGGGGCGTGTCAACCTGATCGGCGAGCACACCGACTACAACGACGGGTTTGTGCTGCCCGCCGCCATCAACCGCGCCGTCTACGTGGCCGCCAGCCCACGCGATGACGACATGGTTGAGCTGGTATCGGTGGATTTTGACGACCAGAGCACATTTTCGCTGGATGTGCTGGACGATCCCGACCTGCCCGGTTGGACCCGGTACCCGCGCGGCGCGCTGTGGTGGCTGGGCAAGAAGGGATATGCAGTGCCGGGCTTCAACGGGGTTATCGGCGGGGATATCCCGCTGGCGTCGGGGTTGTCGTCGTCGGCGGCGGTCGAAGTCGTGATGATCGAGTTGGGGTTGGCCCTGGTCGAAGCGGAAATACCCCAGGTTGACAAGGCGCTGGGCGGCGTCGAAGTTGAGAACAAGTTCATCGGGATGCCGTGCGGCGTGATGGACCAGATGGCCTCCGCGATGGGCGTGGAGCAGCACGTGCTGCTGATCGACTGCCGCAGCCTGGACGCGCGACCGATCCCGGTCCCGGATGACGCGAGCATCGTGATCATGAACACGATGAAAAAGCGCGGGCTGGTTGACTCGGAGTATGCCAGGCGGCGCGAACAGTGCGAAGCTGCTGCCGGAAAACTGGGCGTAAAAGCGCTGCGCGATGCCAATACCATGATGCTCGACGCGGCCAAAGACGACCTGGGCGACGTGCTGTATCGCCGGGCGCGGCACGTGATCACCGAAAACCTGCGCGTGCAAGCGACCGTCATGGCGTTGAAAGCGGGCGGCTTAAAAACCGTCGGGCAGGCTTTGCACAACAGCCATATCAGCCTGCGGGATGACTACGAAGTTAGCTGCGCCGAACTGGATGTAATATCCGAGCTGGCGAACGCTCAGCCCGGCTGCTACGGCGCGCGTATGACCGGCGGGGGCTTTGGCGGGTGTGCCGTTGCGCTGGTGAAAGATGACGCGGTGGAGGCGTTTATCGCCGCTGTCGCCCCGGCCTACGAGGAAAAAACCGGTCTCAAGCCGGAATTGTATGTGTGCCAGGCAGCAGCAGGCAGCAGCGTTGAGCAATTGTGAGATTAGCGGCACCACGCGCTGATCATGGCAGGAGGGGGACTTGATCGAACAACGGCCTGATACCCGGATGTGGATGAGCGGCATCGAAGTGAAATTTTTCAAGTGGACACCAAATGGGCTGATCTATACGCGCGTCGGTTCCCAGGAAACGATGGCCTATCTGAGCCGGAATACAATTCACCGCCTGTTAGAAGAAGGTGTGCTGCGCATCCAGGGCTACCGCCCGGCGTGGGCCTATCTTGACGGTGAAGAAATCGACTGATTCGCCGGTCGAGCCAGCCTCCTAAAACATGGGGTTGCCTAAAATGCGTGAGTGTATGATATTGGTAGTGTAAATCATCTATCATACATCCATAGGGAGACTGGCTGATGTCCCGCGATTTCAACCGGCGAAGCAAGTCGCGCCCCCGCCGGAGGCATCCGGCAGATTTTGTCGGCAATGCCGAACCGGCCAAGCAGCCATTTAGCTGGTGGCGGCTGATCGCCCGCCTGGGCGCCATCATCATTGCATTCCTGATTCTCGGTATATTCTTCGGCCCAAGCCTGGTATCATGCCTGCTGGCGCCCGTCCTGGGGATCGCGCTGTACGAAATCTGGTATCTGACCTTTGAATCCAGCGCCTGACAAAACCGATCGATGAGCGACGACCGTAACATCTTCTTTGACGAGTGGCGGGCGTGCTTGCGTGCGCACTTTATTCACGTGATCTGCACCGGCGACACCGTCACCGAGCCAACGCTGCGCCATGTGCTGATGCAGACCGGCCTCACTGAAGCCGACCTCGACGCCCTGACCGACCAGGCGCGGGCGCTTGGTCCACCTGATCCCGACCGGCCCTTCGCCCCGCCGGGCGCCGCCGAAACTGGCACCGAGCGCGCGGACGATCCGGATGCAGACAGCGGGCAGATCACAATGTTTTGATCGCCTAACTGCCTCTTCCACTGGCGACCGGCCCGTGCTATAATCCCCCGCACGATGGACGACAGCATGTGGATGCGCCTGGCGCTGGACGAAGCACGCCGCGCGCTCGACCACGCAGATGTGCCCATCGGCGCGGTTGCCGTGCGCCACGGCGAGGTTATCGCGCGGGCACACAACCGGCGCGAGATCGACGGCGATGCGACCGCACACGCCGAACTGCTGGCGATCCGTGCGGCGTCACGCGTGATCGGCCACTGGCGGCTGGAAGACGTGACACTGTACTGCACGCTCGAACCGTGCGCGATGTGCGCGGGCGCGATGGTGCTGGCCCGGCTGCCCCGGCTGGTATTTGGGGCGTTTGATCCAAAAGCGGGCGCGGGTGGCAGCGTGCTGAACCTGCTGAGCCATCCCCAACTGAATCACCAGGTTGAGGTGCTGGGCAGGGTGCTGGCGGACGATGCGGCGGCACTGCTGGTGGATTTTTTCGCGACGCTGCGCGCCGAGGGCCAGAAATAACAACCGCATACGCTTGTTACGGAGGGGTGCCGGAGTGGTTGATCGGGGCGGTCTCGAAAACCGTTGTAGCGCCCTGCGCTACCGTGGGTTCGAATCCCACCCCCTCCGCCAGTTTTTTCTACAGCCGGTGTGGTAACCGGTTATCTCCCGCCTGATCCCCCTGGGCCAGCCGCACACGCTGGCCTTGTTGATTCTTACTTCTCGCGTAGAACTGCTAATAGCGGTAGACTTCTAGCGTGCCGAACCCGGACCGGCAGGCCCGGTTGCCAGTGGCACGCCTATGGTATCAAATCGCGAAGAACTCATGAGGTAGTAGCTAGATGGACCGAAACGACATTCGAGATAAGCTTCACCCGTTTGTATGCACCGAGTTGATCCGCAACCCGACGTATGACCTGAAAGACGATGAATCGCTGATTCGCGGCGGGCTGATCGACTCGTTTTCACTGGCCTATTTTGGCGTGTTTGTAGAAGACACGTTCAACCTGTTCATCCCGGACACCGACCTGACCGTCGAAAACCTGGACACGCTGAACCAGATGGTAGACCGCGTGCTGCAGGGCCTCACGTAAAAGCGGGCATCCTGGCCCCGGCAGGGAGCGCGTCGGAGAACAGACGGCATCGCGTGTTTTACCCGGCAGCCGTTCGTAGACCGGCGGCGCCCGCCCCATTTGCCGTTTCGCGCTCTGGCACGGCATAATCGACACTATCCTGCTCACAAGCACGGGAGTATGGTTATATGCCCACGCATCGACGGATCGCAGCAACTATCGCAGCCGGGCTGCTGTTGGCGGTTGGCATGGCGGCATGTGCAGAGAATGCGCCGGGGCCGGTCGCTGATCGCGCTGCTGAGCAAGCAGACGAAACAAACCCGGCTCAGCACGCGGCCACGCCCGTCCCAACAGCCGCCACCAGGGGATCAAACGCAGCCGGGCCGGGCCAGGCATTGCTGCGCAACGCCTCCGTTTCCGACAATGACCAGGAACCGCTGGCGCAGGTCGAAGACTCTGAACCGTCCACGATCCGAGTCTGGTGGCCGGACGCGCTCTACCCGGAAACATCCAGCACGGCGGAAACCATCCTGGCCAGCCAGTTCCAGGGCTTCACGCTGACCTATTCCTCGTATGACCTGGAAGTCCGGCGCAAACGTTCCACCGGGTTGGGCGGCATCCTGGCTACACTGCGCGCGGCCAAGCCGGTCGCGCCCGGCGCCATCCCAGATATGACCCTGATGCGCCGCACAGACATGATCACCGCCGCCAACGAAGGGTTGATCGTGCCGATCACCGATTGGGTGCCGACCGACATTATCAACGACAACCTGATCCCCGGCGCGCGCGCATTGGGCGAGATTGACGGTGTGCTGTACGGCGTCCCCTATGCGCTGAGCCTGTACCACGCCGTTTACCGCGAGTCCGTCTTTACCGACCCGCCGCTGACCTTTGCCGATGTGCTTGACCAGCAGCCCGTTTACCTGTTCCCGGCGGGAATGGAAGGCGGCACCCTGCTTAACCGGACGGTGCTGCTGCAATACCGGGCAGCGGGCGGAACGGTCGAAGACGAGGACGGCAACCCGACCCTGGACCGTGAAGCGCTGCTGGCGGTGCTCACTTTTTACGAGCAGGCTGTTACGGCTGGCGTTTTTGATGATTCGCTGCTGGCCTACTCTGCGCCTGAGGACTACCTGAACGACTTCATCACCGGCGAAGCCAACATGATCATGCTGGACTCGATCACGTACCTGCGCCACAAAGACGAGGTGCAAAACGTCGGGCTGATGCCGCTGCCAACCCAAGACGGCACGCCGGTCTCCGCGCTGGATGGCTGGATGTGGGTGCTCACCACGCATGACCCAGACCGCCAGGAGCAGACGCGCACCTTCATCTCGTGGATGATGCGCGCCAGCCAGCAAAGCATCTACACCGAGGCGCTGGGCATTCTGCCTTCGCAACTGCGCGCCCTGGAAACATGGGACGATACAGTCTATGCCAGCTTCGCCCAGGACTTGATCCCCAGATCGTATGTGATCCGCAATACCGAACGCAGCAACAGCGCCGCCATTGCGCTGCAAAACAGCCTGGCTAATGTGCTCAAGGGAATGTCCGCCGAAGATGCCACCGACACGGCGCTCGAAGCGCTGACCGGGTAACTACCGGCGCTCACCCGGATCATAAAGCGGGCGCTCCGTCGTGAAGCGCCCGCTTTTGGCTGGCCTGTCCTGCGCGTGGCGGCCTACCCGGCAGCGGGTCGTTCCTTCAAGGTGTAGACGATAGTATCGTCGGTCACGCTGATCTCCGTCACCAGCCCTACTTGAAGCTGATCGCGGAAGTAGTTCCGCCACGATGCCGCAATGGCATCATCGATGTGTGCCAGCAGGTCTTCGGAGGCAGCCTCGCCATCCACAACCGCGCTGGCAACCGTCCACCGGATGCGCTCGTTTTCAAAGTCGGGTACCAGGATCGTCACCGTGCCGATCGGGTCCTGGCGCGGCAGCGTGATCGTCGCGGTGATAACCACCTGCCCTGGCTGGAGGTCTACATATGCATCGCCGACGGTTTGGCGCGGGGTGTTCGTCACGCGATAGGAACCGTTGATCTGCTCTTCGGTCAGGGTGACGGTATTGGTTTCGGGATCATAAAACCGTTCGGGCAGAGTGTAATCGGACAGGTCGAGCGTATAGGTGATCTCGGTGTCGGTGATCATGATGTCGGCCATCACGTGCGGTCCGAACTGTTCCTTCACAAAGCGGCGCCACGACGCGGTGATCGTAGCATTCACCTGGGCCAGCAGCGCATCAGAGGCGGCTTCGCCATCAACCAGCACACTGTTTGCCGTCCAGATCACATAGCCTTCCTCGCGGATGGTGGGCAGCAGCGTCACCACTGCCGCGAACGGCTCGCGCCCGCGCAGCGTGATCGTGGCGCTGATTACCACCTGCCCCGGCTGAAGGTCCACGATCATATCGCTGACGCTGCGGTTTGGATTGTTGGTGACAAAGTACAGCGCGTTGATCTCGTCTTCGGTCAGGGTGACGGTACGGGTTGGGTTGTCGTCCTGGGCGTAGGCTGGGATCGCGGTCACGGCTAGCGCGGCGATGAGGATTACGGCGATAAAATGAGTGCGTACGGTTGTCATGTTGAGCATACCCTCCATATCTGGCTTATCGTTATCCACTGTTTATAAGCTAGACGAGAGATATTACCGTTTTGTAATGGGGTGTTAAGCGCATGTAAAACTTGTTGCACGCTAGCGCAACAATCTTTCCAATTCGGCCATCAACTCTGGAAAACGCACCGGCTTGGTCATATAGCCGTCTGCCCCGGCTTCCAGAGCACGCTGGCGTGCAGCCGCATCCACGCGGGCCGTAATCACCAGGACCGGCAGTTTGGCATAGGCAGGTAGCGCGCGCAGCCGCCTCAGCACTTCGAACCCGTCAATATCCGGCAGCATCAGGTCGAGCAGCAGAATATCGGGCTTTTCGGTCTGGACCGCCGTCAGCGCGTCCTGGCCCGAATAGACGCCCCTGATCTTAAAGCCTTTGATCTTCAAAAAGGTCGAAAGCATATCGACCATCAACGGTTCGTCGTCAACAATGACCACCGATTTACCTGATATCATGAATGTGTCCCCCGCCGGTTCTCGCCGCGCGCTCAAGGAGTGCCGGGTGGTGCCGCGGACGAAAGCGCGCGTTCATAAAAACGATAGTGCTTATAGTCGTCTCCGCTGTAGCCTTCTACCAGGCGGCTCATCGGCTCGTTGGTTTCGAGCACCCACCCGGCATCCGCATGGGTCCAGCCTTTCTCTTGAGTGAGCTTTAACGCCTGCTCGAACAGTTCCACAAACATCGCCGCCTCGACGCCGATCCCCCGGTAGCCATCCTGCACGCCCATCAGCGCAATGCGAACCCGGTTGATCTTGGGGCGAATCTTCCAATGCCAGAACACCTGGATCATACTCAACAGGTCCGGTTTGCCGGGGCGTGAACAGGCATAGTGAAGCGGCTGGTTCAGGTCTGGAAACGCCAGCAGGAATGCGACCGGTCTATCGTCCACCGAGGCGAAGATACCAAGACGCGATTCCACGTATTGCCCCAGGTCTTTGATCAGCGCGTCCAGTTCGTCATCGGAGAGCGGCACAAAGCCCCAATTGTCATCCCAGGCCCGGTTGTAAATCTGCCTGAAGATTTGCAAGTCCGCCTTAAGATGTCGGCGGCGCAGGGTGCGCACGGTGATGCGGCGGCGCTCGTTGTTTTTTTTCACCACGCGGATCGTCTGTTTCAGCTTTTCGGACGCCTGCCAGCCTTGCAGCGTGATGTCATAGCTGTAAACATCCATCGTTTTTTCATAGCCCGGCGCGTTTTCCACCAGGCGCTGGTAGTACGGGTAATTGTACGGCATCAGGATCACAGGCGAATCGTCAAAGCCCTTGATCAGCAGGCCGCACTCGTCGTTGGTTGAAAAGCTGGCCGGACCCCGGATCGCATCGCAGCCTTTCGCCTGTACGTAGGCGGCAGCGGTTTCGAGCAGCGCGGTGGCCGCTTCCTGGTCGTCGTAGACCTCAAAACATCCAAAAAAACCGGTGTTCTCGTGCTGGAACTCGTTGTGGCGGTGATTGATAAACGCTGCAATCGTCCCGGCGGGCCGGTCGCCGCGCCAGGCCACAAAGTAATCGCCCTCCATGTGTTTCCATGTTGGGTTCTTCTGCCGATTCAGCTTGGTTCGCTGCATCGAGATCAGCGGCGGCACCCAGTATGGATCGCCCCGGTACAGCGTCCAGGGGAATTCTAGAAACGTCTTGAACTCCGCTTTCGTCTCAACTTTTCGGACGACCAGCGCTGCGCTCATGTATGACTCCCTCAAGGCAGCGGCTCAGGCACCCTGTACGGGCCAACCGCTATCCTACTCACTTTCGGCAGATGGCACAACTGCGGCAGCGCAGCCTGCTATGCTGAAGTATCCGGCGCGCCCGTGCCGTCGATCAGCGACCGCTCATAAAAGCGGTGGCGCTTATAAATGTGCGCGTTCAACGGCTCGACCAGGCGCTGCATCGCGAGGTTGGTTTCGAGCACCCAGCCACCTTCAGCCGTCTGGTAGTTGAGGGCGACGGCCACTTTATACAGATCGACAAACAGGGCCGACTCAATACCAATGCCCCGGAATTCTTCCTGCACGCCCATCAACATAATACGAATGCGGTCGATCTTGGGCCGTATCTTCCAGTGCCATAGCACTTGCAGCAGGCTGATGATCTCCGGCTTGCCGGGGCGGGGATAGGCCAGGCGCAGCACCCGGTTCATGTCGGGGATGCCAAACAAAAAAGCGGCGGGCTTGCCATCCACCGAGGCGAAAAAGGCTGTGCGTGGATCGACAAATTTACCCAGTTCTTTGACCAGTTCATCCAGCTCTACGTCGGAAAACGGCACAAACCCCCAGTTTCTACCCCACGCTTTGTTGTAGATCGCGCGGAGCATTTCGAACTCCCGTTTTATGTTCTTGACGTTGAGCGGGCTGATGGTGATGCGGCGGCGCTCGTTATTTCGACCCGTCACGCGAAACAGCTTTTGCAGCCGTTCGCTGGCGTCGGTCACACCCTTCAGCGTGATGTGGTAGCTGTACAGGTCCATCGCTTTTTCGAAGCCGGGCACGCCTTCAATCAACGCCTGGTAATACGGGTAATTGTACGGCACCAAGATCACCGGGGGATCGTCAAAGCCTTCGATCAGCAGGCCGCATTCCTCGTTGGTCGAAAAGCTGGCCGGACCCCGGATCGCGTCGCAGCCCTTCGCCCGCACATACTCGGTGGCTGTGTCCAGCAGTGCGGTGGCCGCTTCCTGGTCGTCGTAGACCTCAAACAGCCCGAAGAAGCCGATATTCTCCTCCTGGTATTCGTTGTAGCGATGGTTGACAAACGCCGCAATCGTGCCGACAGGCTGCTGGCCGCGCCAGGCCACAAAATAATCCCCCTCCATGTGCTGCCAGGTGGGATTCTTCCGTTTGTCCAGCTTATGCCGCTGCATCGATACCAGCGGCGGCACCCAGTATGGATCGCCCTGGTACAGCGTCCAGGGGAACTTCAGAAATGCTTCGAAGTCTGCTTTGGTTTCTACTTTGCGAACGGCTACTGAATCGGTCATGGCCCATGTTTTCTCCTGACAGCCAGCGTATACAGTTCTCAGACCAGCGTTAATCTTACTCCCGTTGCGCCCTGCTGCAAAAAAACCGATGACTGTCAATTTAATTGCCGCGCTTCAAGGGAAGCGGCATGTACACTTACCCGGACCGCTGACCGTCCGGCACGGCCAGCAGGTCATACACCATCGCGCCCGTGATCCGCACCGGGACAAACGCCCCGGTCGGCAGTTCACCCTCGACCAGCACGTAGCCGTCGATTTCCGGCGCATCGCGGTACGAGCGCGCCAGGCTGATGATCTCGCCGGTCGGCCGGTCATCTCCGTCGACGGCTTCGGCGTGTCCCTCGACCAGTACGTCTAACGTGCGCCCCACAAACGCCTGGTTGCGCGCCAGGCTGATCGGCTGCTGCGTGCTCATCAGCACGTGGTGGCGGTGCAGCATAACCGCTTCACCCACCTGGTCGGGCAGATCGGCGGACGGCGTGCCCGGTTCGTAGCTGTAGGTGAAGCAGCCCACCCGGTCAAACTGCATATCCTCGACAAACTGCATCAGCGTCTCGAATTCTTCATCCGTCTCGCCCGGATAGCCGACGATAAACGTGGTGCGGATCGCCAGGTCAGGCATAGCGGTCCGCATGGCGGCGATGGTATCCCGCACCCACTCAACGTTGGCCGGGCGGCGCATTCGTAACAGGGCATCGCGATGGGCGTGCTGAAGCGGGATGTCCAGGTAGGGCACGATCTGCTCGTGGGATGCCATCACGTCGATCAGCCGCTCGGTCACATAGCCCGGATAAGCGTACATGATCCGAATCCAGGGCATATCCGGCACGGCGGCGACAAGCTGTTCGAGCAGTGCCGCCAGCCCGTCCTTGATCCCCAGGTCATGCCCGTAGTCGGTCGTATCCTGGGCAATCAGGATCACTTCCTGTACGCCCTGGTCGCGCAGCAGCCGCGCCTCGTGCACAATCCGATCCGGCGGGCGGCTGATGGCCGTGCCCTTGATAGCCGGGATCGCGCAGAAAGCGCACGGGCGGCGGCAGCCATCCGCGATCTTCAGGTAGGCGCTGGCGCCCTGCACTGCGACCCGGCTCACGCCGCGTTCGTCCGTGCCGACCGTTTGTGCCTCGTCCGGCAGGTGATAGATCGGCTCCGGGTGTTTGCGCGCGCGCAGCCGCCGCACCAGGTCTACAATATCCATCCAGCGGCGCGTGCCGATCACACCGTCCAGTTCGGGCACCTGGTGCACCAGGTCGGCCCCGTAGCGCTGCGACAGGCACCCGGCAGCGATCAGGTACTGGTCCGGCGTTTTGATGGCGGCCAGGTCGCGCAGGGCGCCCAGGCTTTCCCGGCGCGCGGAGTCGATAAAGCCGCAGGTATTGACGATCAGCACGCTGGCCTGGGCGGGATCGCCCACGCCGTGCAGCCCATGCCGTTCGAGCAGTACGATCATCGACCGGGCATCGACGGTGTTTTTGGCGCAGCCCAGGTTATGCATGTAGTAGGCGTCTTGGCGATTGGGCATCGTATGGATAGCTACTCCCCGAAAACATGATGATCGTGTTGATTGTAGCAAAAACGGGCGCTATGATACCCCTCTGGCATAAAAATGAGTAATGATACAGGCGCTTATCCATGAAACGAACGCTCAAAGCCTGGCAGCGCCGCGCCCACCAGCTTAAGATCGAGCTGCACGCCCTGGCGCTGGCGTACCGCGATCCGCGCGTGCCCTGGTACGCGCGCCTGTTCGCGCTGTGCGTGATCGGCTACGCATTCAGCCCGCTTGACCTGATCCCCGATCCGATCCCGGTGCTGGGCTACCTGGATGATCTGATCCTGGTGCCGCTGGGGATCGCCCTGGCGCTGCGTTTGATCCCGCCGCAGGTCATGAGCGACTGCCGGGAACAGGCCCGCACTACCCCACCCGAACACACAGCCGCTGGTTGGATCGCCGCCGGGCTGATCGTGCTGGTCTGGCTGCTGCTGGCAGCGCTGGTTGCGCGGCTGGTAGCGTAAACTATGTTTGTGATTTCATCAGAAGATATAAATTTAGGTTGATCTAAAAAATATTTTAGGTTATACTAAAATTGAACAGACAATAACATCACAGAAGGTGAACATGGACTCTACAATCGCTTTTGCGCTCCTGCTCTCGGCCCTGGCCGGGCTGGCAACCACGCTGGGCAGCCTGTTGGGGCTGCTCTTCCGCGATCCCGGCCCCCGGCTGATGACGCTGACGCTTGGTTTCTCTGCCGGGGTGATGATCCTGGTTTCGTTTGTCGAACTGCTGCAAGGCGGGATCGAAACCATCGGCTTTTTTAACGCGCACCTGGCGTTTTTTGGCGGGATGATCGTTATGTTCCTGATCGACGTGCTGATCCCGCACGACTTCATCGCCGAGCACCACGATCCCCTGGCCGACGAGCAGAAAAACGGCGAACTGCTCAAGGCCGGGTTGTTTGTCGCGCTGGGGCTGGGCATTCATAACTTCCCCGAAGGCATGGCATCCTTTGCCGGGGCGCTGGAAGACCCCAACCTGGGGATCGCCATCGCCACCGCAATAGCCGTGCACAACATCCCGGAAGGGCTGGCCGTATCTGCGCCCGTCTTTGCTGCCACCGGCAGCCGGAAAAAGGCATTCTGGTGGTCATTCCTGTCGGGCGTGTCGGAGCCAGTCGGGGCCGCGCTGGCCGCGCTGATCCTGATGCCATTTCTGAACGATACGCTGCTGGGCTATGTGCTGGCGTTTGTGGCAGGGATCATGATCTTCATCTCATTTGACGAACTGCTGCCGGTATCACGCTCGTTTGGCCTGGAACACCTGTCAATCGTCGGCGTGGTAGGCGGCATGATGATCATGGCTGCCAGCCTGTGGATGCTGGGCTAGGCGCGGTCACGTATTCTCTTTACACCGGATGTTCGCCAGGGATGGGTCATCACCTGCCCCTGGCGGTTTTTTTACCCCCTGCACATGCTGCCAGCCGTCTACCCGACGAAAGCCCGACGCGCCTTGCAGAAGCCTAGGCCGCGTGCTACACTACCGGCGATTTGTCCGGAACCAGACCGTATTGCAAAACAATGTGCTGGCAGCCGGGCAGCCGATGATACACTATTTCTTTCAGGAGAAAAAACGATGCGCAGCCGATATCTAGCCCTTTGGACGACTCGCGTATTTATCTTGATCGCGATCATGGTGGGCAGCGTCTGGATGACCCCGGCGCTGGCCCAGGATGGACCGGATGCGACGGTTGGCACAGACCTGTTGAACATGCGCACCGGGCCGGGCGGCGAGTACGACGTGATCGTCCAGCTTTCGCTGGGCGTTGAACTGACGCTGCTGGCAAAGGACGATATCCCGAACAACGGGATCTGGGTCTGGGCACGCGCTGCCGACAGCACCGAAGGCTGGGTGTTATCCGACTACCTGGCTATCCGCGCAGGCTTGAACGTGGAAGCGCTGCCGGTTCGCCCTGCACCGGATGTGCCTGCTGCTCCGGCCCCTGCCGAACAACCAGCCGAAGCTGCCGCGCCTGCTGCCGACCAGTTCCCGCCGGGGACGGGAATCCCTGCCCAGACGGTTAGCGCCGTGAACTTCCGCAGCGGCCCCGGTACGAGCTATGATTCATTTGGCGTGATCGCAGAGGGTACGTCGGCGCTGGCAAAGGGGCGCAATGCAACCAGCGATTGGATTTTTGCAGCCATTAACAACCAGGATGGCTGGGTCTATTATACGTTTATTCAACTCAGCTCCGGCTCGATTGAAGCGCTGCCCGTCACCAACACCGTAACACAGGGCACAGCCGCCCCCGTGGCTGAACCCGTTGAACCGGCTGCGCCCAGCGGGGCCAACATCCCCGCGCCAGTCGCAAGTGGACCGGGCTTGTCGGGCTTTGGCTACGGCGGGCACGTGTCGAGCTTCTCACGTCCTGACCTGATGCACCACGCCGGGATGACGTGGGTCAAGAACCAGGTGCGCTTCAGCCCTGGCATCGGCGGCGGCGGCGCGGCGAGCACCATCGAACACGCGCACGCCAACGGCTTTAAGATACTGTTCAGCGTAGTCGGCAACCCGATGGGCGTGCTCCAGCCGGGTTACTTCGAAGACTACGCGCGCTACGTGGGCGAACTGGCCGCCGCAGGCCCGGACGCCATCGAAATCTGGAACGAAATGAATATCGACCGCGAATGGGCCAGCGGGCACATCGATCCGGCCCGCTATACCGAACTGCTGGCGATGGCCTACAACGCGATCAAAAGCGCCAACCCCAACGTGGCCGTGATCAGCGGCGCGCTGGCTCCGACCGGGGCCGAGGGCGCGTTTGGCTCTGACCGGGTGTGGAACGACGATCACTACCTGGCCGGGATGGCGGCAGCGGGTGCGGCGCGTTATATGGACTGCATCGGCGCGCACTATAACGAAGGCATCGTGCCCCCCAGCCAGACCAGCGGCGATCCGCGCGGCGACTACTTCACCCGCTTTTTCTGGGGCATGGTCAACACCTACTACTACGCCTTTGGCGGCGCGCGCCCGGTGTGCTTCACCGAGATGGGCTATGTCTCGCCGGAAGGGCTGGGACCGCTGCCCAGCGGGTTCCTGTGGGGATCGGATACCACCGTGGCCGAGCAGGCCGCCTGGCTGGCCGAAGCCGTGCAACTGGCGCGCAGCAGCGGCAAGGTGCGGCTGATCATCATCTGGAACGTGGACTACACCAACTACGGCAGCGACCCGATGGCCGGGTACGCCATCATCCGACCGGACGGCACCTGCCCGGCATGTGACGCGCTGGCGGCCATCAAATAGCACCCGGCTCGCGGAGGGCGTTTTTCCACAACGCTTTCTCCCGGCTGAACGGTGCACATGTTGCCAAAAACGCCGGGGCAGCTTCTAATTGATTAGAGGTTGCCCCGTTTGCTCGCATAATCATTGACGTTGCGCAGGGGCTGTAGCCGCCCGGTCCGGGATGGCGCCCGCGTGACGACGGAGTAGAACCGATGAGTACCGACCCACACGCAGACAGGGATCACGAACACGACGACGCCCAACCCGATGACGAATCGCTTGACACGCTGGGCACCCCGGATGACCTGTTGGGCGAGAACGACTTACCGAGTTTCCTGCGCCCGGCGCTGTTTGCCAATCGATCCGAAAAGGCGGAAGCGTCCTATATCCCGCCGCTGGAAAACGACGAACCGGACGACGATGACTCCGGCCAGCCATGGTCCAGGTCGCTGGCAGATCAACCGACGGATGCAGCACTGCCTGTCTTGCCTGCCGAGGACTTTGAGCCAGCGCCGGAAACGGTGCAGGTTAGTCTGCCGCTGCCGACGGAGTTTGCCATCCCGTCACAGCAGCCAGCGGAACCCGGCGTCCCCACGCCGCAGGAGTTCCCGGCATTCCCCACCGGGCAGGACGTGCGGCGCATCACAGGCCAGATGCCGCCCGCCCGGCCCGCCACCAACGGCGGCTGTACGCTGCCGGTGTTGGGCGTGGGCGTGATCGTGCTGTCGCTGGTGATCCTGGCGCTGTTCCTGCCGCCGATCTCGTTGTGGAATGTGATCGATGAGGCGATCAACGGCGAAGACGAGAAAAAACCGTCCGTCGAAGAACAGCTTGCCGGGCAGGGCCTTGCTTTTCATGACCTGAGCGCCGAATCACCCGGCATCGCAGTCGATGGGCTGCAAATCCAGGCCGCGCCGGATGCCCTGACCGGTTCGTTTGGTGTGAACGTGATCGCTGCGTCACCTGCCGATTACCTGGCCGGACGAACCCCGGATACGGGCTGGTTCTGTGATGTGGACCTGCCGCCGAACCACGCGCTCGCCAGCCCGGTCTACAGCCTGCTGCAACGCGGCACCGCCCCCGATCAACTGACGGTGCAGCTAACCGCGCTGCCGGAAGCTGAAGCCGCCGGTTCGCTGGCGCTGTATACCTGGAATGCTACAGTTGGCGCGTGGGAATTCCTGCCCGCCCAGGCTGGCGCGACGCCCGGCACGCTCAGCGCGCAGGTGCCGTACCTGCCGCGCTGCATCGCCGTTTTTCGCGGCACCGAGTCGGCGCGGCTGGTCAGCGTGACGCTGGCCCCATCGGAAACATTCGACTCCGGCGTGCTGGCAGCCAACGCGCGCGTGTATCCCGCCGGGCTGCATCCCACACTGGACGGGGCGCTGCAAGGCGTGCTGCCCCCCGGCTTTGAAACTGGGCAGGGCTACGCCGTGATGCCGCTGATCCAGAACTTCGAAGACCCGGCAGTGATCGACGCCGTTACCGTGGGGCGCATCCTCGAAAATACGTCGGTGCGCACCCAGCACGCGCGCCAGATCGCAGCTTTTGTGCTGCGCGAGGGCAGCGGCTACGCGGGCGTGGTGATCGACTACCGTGACGTGCCGCCCGATCTGCGCGACGCCTACAGCGCGTTTATCACCGACCTGGCCGACCTGCTGCACAGCGCAAACCTGACGCTGGCGGTTGTCGTGCCTGCGCCCACCTATGATGGCGCGGCGGGGACGTGGCAGACCGGCGCGTATGACTGGCATGCCATCGGGCGCGCTGCCGACGAAGTGGCGATCACGCTGCCGCTCGACCCGGCAGCCTACGCGGCGGGCGGTGTGGTTGAGCAGTTACTAGACTGGGCCGCGACGCAGATCAGCCAGAGCAAACTGCACCTGTCGATCAGCGCGCTTTGCGTCGAAGACCAGGGCGGCGGCATGTTTGCGCCGGTTGGACTTGGGACGGCGCTCGGCTACCTGGGCGGTTTGCAGCTCACCCCGTCTGACTCGGTCCAGCCCGGCGAAACCGTCACCGCCGAGCTGGCGAATCCCTACGGCGTCTGGCCCCGGTTCGAACGCGACGAAGCGCTGCAAACCTCCTACGTGCATTACGATGATGCCAACGGCCAGACGGTGCGCACCATGTGGTTAACCGACGCGGCGGCGCTGTCCTACCGGCTGCACATCGCGGCAGCGTACAACCTGGGCGGCGTGATCGTGCGCGACCTGATGGCACCCGGCACTGCGCCGGGACTGGACGGCGCGCTGCTCGCCTACCGGCTGGGTGAAGCGGGCGATTTTGAGCCGTTCGACCTGATGCTGGCCTGGACCGCCCGCGAGGGCGATACCGTGATCCAGCAGGAAGCCGGGCTGCCCAGCGACCCGTTCACCGTCACCGCCCAGGAAGGCCAGCAGGGATTTGTCATCGAGGCGGCGATCAACGGGACGCCGGTCGGCAGCCAGGCAATCACCGTTGCCGCGCTGCCAACGCCAACCCCTGTCCCGACCGCCACGCCCGAAGCGGCCCAACCCGAAGCCGAGCAGCCGGAAGCAGCCGCACCTGAGACCACACAACCGGAAGCCGCCGCGCCCGTGGTAGATGCGGCAGCCATCCCGCGCGGTGACGTCGGGACCCAGTTCGAAGCTGGCACCCACGCCGCTAAGCTTGACGCCACGTCGATCAAGGCAACGGGCCGCGCGCATTTCAAGTGGATCGCGCTGGATGTGCTGTTTACGCCCGGCGCACAGGCCGCCGACCAGCAGCGGTATATTGACGACGCGCAGGCCAACGGCTTTAAGATTCTACTGAGCGTCTCCGGCAATCCCGGCGATATGGCCGCGTCGGACTTTGCCACGTACATCACCGAATACGCGGCGTATGTCGGCAGCCTGGCCTCGCTGGGTGTGGACGGGATCGAAGTCTGGCGCGAGCCAAACAGCGCGACCGCCTGGCCGAGTGGTCAAATCAAGCCGGGGCGGTATATCAAGCTGCTGTCGCTCTCCTACGCCGCGATCAAGAGCGCGAATCCGAACACGCTGGTCATTTCCGGCGCGCTGCTGCCCAGTGTCAGCGTTGAGGGCAGCGGCCAGTCCGATGACCTGTGGAACGACGACGTGTTTTATACCGGACTGGCCAAGGTCAACGCCGACCAGTTCGCGGACTGCATCGGCGTGGAATATCTACAAGGGACCGTGCCGCCGGACGCCACGAGCGGCGATCCGCGCGGTGACGCCCCGATCTACTACCTGTCCACGCTCACCGAACGCGCCAGCAGCGTGTTTGGCGGGGCGCTGCCGGTGTGCTTCACCCGGATCGGCTACCTGTCTCCGGAGGGCTTCCCGGCGCTGCCAGAGGGCTACGAGTGGGCGCAGGCTACCACCGCCGCCCAGCAAGGCCAATGGTTGGCCGCCGCTCTCGCCCCCAACCTGGGGACCAGCGGGAGCATCCGGCTGATGATCGTCTATACCGTTGCGGGGACGGCGCTTGACGAATTTGACGTATCGGGCGGCTATGCCATCATCCGGCCCGACCAGTCGTGCCCGGCCTGCGAAGCGATCACGCCGCTGCTGGAGACACAATAACGGCTTATGCGACTGCACGACCGCCTGTACGGCTGGGTCGACGTTCACGAGCCGGTTCTGATCGACCTGATCCAGAGCGCCGCCGTGCAGCGCCTGCGCGGTGTATCGCAGCACGGCATCACCGGGCTGATCGGCATCTGTGCGCCGGTCAGCCGCTTTGAACACTCGGTGGGCGTGATGCTGCTGGTGCGGCGGCTGGGCGGATCGCTGGACGAGCAGATCGCGGCGCTGCTGCACGATGTGAGTCATACCGTCTTCAGCCATGTAATCGACCATGTTTTCGACACGCCCGGCAGCCAGGGCTACCACGACCGGGTCAAGGTGCAGTATGCAGCAGGTACCGACCTGCCGGACGTCCTGGCCGCGCACGGCAAGGACTGGCACGCCTACCTGCGCGAAGACGACTACCCGCTGCTGGAACAACCCGCCCCGGCCCTGTGCGCCGACCGGCTCGATTACTTCCTGCGGGACGTGATCGACCTGAAGCTGGGCACGGCAGCAGACTGTACCCACGCGCTCGACCATGTCATCAACTGGGACGGGCGCATCGTGACGGATGACCTGGACGTGGCGCGCTGGATGGCCTACACGTACATCGAGGCCGACAAGGCAAGCTGGGCCAACTTCCGCGAGGTAGGGCTGTACGAGGTGACGGCGCAGGCGCTCCGGCTGAGCTTTGAGCGCGGCTACCTGCACGAGTCCGACCTGTGGGACGTGGACCGGGCGATCTGGTCCCGCCTGCACGCGACCGGCGACGCGGATTTGCAGGCGCTGCTGGCGCTGGTCAATACTGAAACGGGTTTTGTCTGGGACGAGGCCGCGCCGGACTTCCGTATCATCACCAAGCTGCGCACCATCGACCCGGACGTGCTGATTAACGGGGCGTTGCAGCCGGTCTCGGCGCTTGATCCGGCGTTTGCTGCCTACCTCGCCGACTATCTACGCGACCACTCCGGCGCCTGGCCGATGCGTATTGTCCCGCCGCCGGGCGCGGAGGATACATCCTGAACCTGTCATTTCAGCGTAGGGATACCGTTGGCGTGCAGCAAGCACGGGTGCGGTATAATCTACAAAAATACCCTTACATAAAGCAAGATACCAAGGAGGAACACCCGCATGCAACATGCTCCTGCTCTCTCACAGCAGCGCCAGATTCGCGGTTTTGTGATCGCATGGCTGGGGATTACGTTGCTCATGGGCGCGCTGACGTTCATTGGCATTTATTATGCAACCGGCGCGATCAATAACAATAACAATAACGGCAACGACGACGTGAATGTCGCCGCGCTGCCGAATGCAAGCGCCGACGAAGCCGATGCAGCCCAGCAGCCCGAAGAAGGCCCTGACCTGAGCGCCATCGAGACCACGGCGGTGCCGACGGCTGATACGGCCCAGGCCGAAGCGGAAGCGGAACCAGCCGAAGCGGTTGAAGTTGCCGCCGCTGTTGAAGCGCCCGAAGCCGAGACGGAAGCCGCCGGAGCAGCAGCCGTCCCTGCTGACGGCCAGGGCGGCGCCGAAGCGGCCAGCGTCGAAGAACCCGCCGACGCCCAACCCGAAGCCCCCGCCCAGGAAGAGCCGACCCCGCTCCCCGTCGATGATCCAACGTACCAGGTTGGCATCCAGGTGCAGGAGAACGCCGATCCTGAGGTGTATGGTATCTGGTTGAGCGAAGTCCGCGACAAGCTCAAGCTCAACTGGATCAAACAGCAGGTGCGCTGGAAAGACGTCGAACCACAGCCCGACCAGTACAACTGGGGCGCGCTGGACGTAACCTTTGCGCTGGCGTCGGAATATGACATCAAGGTGATGGTCAGCGTACTCGAAGCGCCGGAATGGGCGCGCGAACAGGGCAACCAGCGCCTCGATATGGTCGGCCCCCCCGGCGATCCGCAGACTTACGCCGATTTCCTGACCGCCATGCTGACCCGCTATCCCGGCCAGATTCACGCTATCGAGGTCTGGAACGAGATGAACATCGACCGCGAATGGGCGTCGGTGTACGGGCTGAGCGCGGAAAACTACGTGAACATGCTGCGCATAGCCTATGCAGCCATCAAGGCCGTTGATCCGGGCGTGATCGTGATCAGCGGGGCGCTGTCGCCGACCGGCGTCAACGACGGCGTGGGCGCATATGATGACTTCGTATTCTTCGACATGCTGATCCAGGCCGGGATGCTCGAAACCACCGACTGCGTGGGCGCGCACCACAACGGCTATAACATCGGGCCAAACGTGCCCTGGAACAGCGTCCCCAACGACCCCAACGCGCGTTTCCGTGGCCCGTTCGACAATGCGCATCATAGCTGGTCGTTCTACAGCACGCTGAACGGCTACGCCCAGCGCATCCAGCAGGCAGGCAGCGACAAGAAGCTGTGCATCACCGAGTTCGGCTGGGCCTCGACCGAGGGACTGGGCGGCACACCGCAGAACTTCGAGTTTGCCGACGATGTCACGCTGGACGAGCAGGCAGCCTACTTTGGTGAAGCGATCCAGTTGATGGATGACTGGGGCTTTGTGTGGCTGGCGTTCATCTGGAACCTGAACTACGGCGCGCAGGCGGGCTGGGACCCGTTGAACGACAACGTGCCCTACTCGCTGCTGCGGCCCGACTGGCAGCAGGCCCCGGCCTACCAGGCCATCGGCGAGTACAACTTCCGGGGCGAGTAATACTCAACCAGAATCATCCGGGCAGGGCGTTGTCTCTGCCCGGCTATATGGTATGATGGACGGGCGGGCTGCGTGCCCGCCTGATTTTGCTTTTGCTGCGCGTGATGCGCGCGGGCATCGGCGCACCAAACGAGGAAGACAATGCAGTCTAGCAACGCAGAATCACCAGATCGCCGGAAGCAAAAAGTGATCCTGTCCGGGCTGGTGCTGATCGTCACCCTGGCGCTGGCGGGCGGCATCTGGGTTGTGCGGAACAACGGCGGTCAACCGACCGTCTTTATCGCCACCCCGACCCCCTTCATCCCGCGTGACCTGGCTCCAGAGGCGGTGACCAACCCGCCGTTCCCATCGCTGACGTATGGCATCCACACCTTTTTGTGGTGGAACGAAACCACGCGCACCTACGACCTGGACATGGTGCGCCTGATGAACTTCACGCATGTCAAACAGCGCTTTTCGTGGGAAGACGTCCAGCCCGCGCCCGATACCTGGGAGTTTGAACGGGCCGACGACGTTGTCGCAGAAGTGGCGCACCGCCATCTGAACGTGGTCGCCCGGCTGGACGGCCCGCCGGATTGGGCGCTTGCCCCGGCGTCGAACGATCCCACCGCCCCGCCGATTGATGTAGACGCGTGGGCCACCTACTGCGGCGTGCTGGCCGACCGCTACAAAGGGCGGATCGCGGGCTACCAAATCTGGAACGAACCCAACCTGAGCCGCGAATGGGGCAGCCGCCCGCCCAACGCCGTTGGCTACGTCCGCCTGCTGCAACCGTGCGCCCAGGCGATTCGCGAAGCCGACCCGGACGCGGTGATCATCTCGGCGGGATTGGCGCCGACCGGCACCGGCCTGCCCGACGCGATCCCCGACATGGACTATCTACGCCAGATGTATGATGCCGGGGCCGCGCCCTGGTTCGACGTGCTGGGCCTGAACGCGCCCGGCTATGACGCCGCGCCGACCATGTCGCCGGACATGGCCGCAGAGGTCTACGGGCACCGCTGGATGTGCTTCCGGCACGTCGAGGATTTGCGCGGTATCATGGTAGCGAAAGGTGACGCGGCCAAGCAGGTCGCGCTGCTGGAAGTTGGCTGGACGCTCGACCCGCGCGAAGACTCGCCCTACCACTGGCACGCCGTCGAAGATGAGCAGCAGCAGGCCGAGTACCTGGTCGGCGCGTACCGCTACGCGGCGGAGCACTGGCGGCCCTGGCTGGGCCTGATGGTCACGATCTACATGTCTGATATTGAGTGGACCGAAGACGACGAGGAATACTGGTGGGCAGTCAACACGCCCGGCTACCCGCCCACCTTCCGGCAGGCGTATTTTGAACTGGCGAACATGGAAAAGATCATGGGCGACATGCTGATCCCGGCCCGCGATCCGGGCGATCCGGACGCGACGACCGTTGATCCGATCCAGCCGCGCGAGGACGGCGAGTGAGCGCGCCGTCCAACCCGCCCAATTCCCAATAAGGAGGTAATCCCATGCCATCCCCCAACCCACCTGACGAGATCGCCCGCCTGATCCGCGTGCTGGACAAGGTCCGCGAGCGCACGCTGTCCGCGCTGGACAGCGTTGATCCTGAAAGCGTTTTACACCCGGCGTCCGGCTGGCGCGTCAAGGATGTCGTGATGCATATTGCCGCGTGGGATGATGAAGCGGCGAAGGCGCTGCGTGCTTATTGTGACGGCATATCCTACGCCATAGCGGGCTACACCAACGAGGACGCTTTTAACCAGGCCGTCTACGAGCAGTACCGCGATCAGCCCTTTGAAAACATTAAAGCGGAGCTGGACGCCGCACGTGAGCGGTTTAAGGCTGCGATCCGCGCCCTGCCCGCCGACAGGCTCGACGGCGACATGGTCTACCCCTGGCGGGGCGTTGGGACAGCCAGGGAACTGCCCGGTCTGATGGCGACACACGAGAAACAACACGCCGACGAGATTCGACGCACTTCACAACCCGGTGAGTAAACATCCGGCGCGCGTGTTACAATTGTGAGTTAACTGGCCGGGGGGCAGCACAGTAACCAGAGATGCCTGGAACACCAGCGCCGGAGGGCGCGTGCTTCGGCGCGGCAGTTCGATAGGCAGGAGCAACCGTGAACCGACGACTTGAACTACTACTTGTTACAATACTTTTGTTGATGGCGGCGGTCCTGCGCACCTGGGACCTGACAAGCCTGCCGCCGGGATTTAGTAATGACGAGCTGGCCTACATCCGCATCACCGAGACGGTGCGGGACGGCGATATTAAAGTCTATTATCACGTCGGTGATGGGCAGGGGCGCGCCGTGACCTATGCGCTCGGCAATGCGACGGCCCGGTCGCTGGTCGGTGATGGCCTGCTCGGCTACCGGGTAGCGTCTGTGTGGGTCGGGCTGCTGACGCTGGCCGCGCTGTATGCGCTGGCGCGGCGCCTGTTTGGCTCGCAGGTGGCGTTGATTGCGCTGGGCGTGATGAGCGTGAACCTGCGCGCGATCCTGCTGGCTCGTACTGCCGCCGCCGAAACGTTTGTGCCCTTCTATACGCTGCTGGTGCTGTACGGGCTGGCCGAAGCCTTCAACCTTCGGCGCGAAGTGCGCTTCCGTGCTGTGCTCACGCTGCCGTTTGCGCTGCTGGCCGTGCTGCTTGGCGCGTCGGGCTACCTGCACTATTCCACGCTGGTGCTCGGACCGCTGGCCGCGCTGTTTTTTATTCACCTGCTGATCACCCACCAGCCGCTTTCGCGCCGGGTGTGGAGCGCTGCATTTTTTGTCATCGCGCTGGCGACGGTGGTCGCGGTGCCGTTCTTTATTTCCACCCTGCGCGAACCGGATGCCAGCGAAGCCAGCACCCTGTGGGATCAGCGCCCGTCCGGCGTGGGCGATGCGATCGATTCGGCGCTGCAAGCCGTCGGCGGCGTGATCTGGAAGGGAGACGCGCTCGCCACCCATAACCTGCCCGATGCCCCGCTGATCGGCCCGGTGATGTCGCTGCTGCTGATCATCGGCCTGATCGAGGCGATCCGATGCTGGCGCCAGCCGGGTTACACGCTGATCCTGCTCGCGCTGGCCGCCGGGCTGGCTACCGATGCGTGGGTTGGCACCGGGCCAAACTTTGACGCAAACCTGGTGGCGCTGCCTGCCGTGATGATCCTGCCGGGGATCGGCCTGATGGCGCTGTGGGATCGGCTGCGCGTGCAGCGCGGGATGCAGCGCGCCTGGCACACCATCGCGGTTATCCTGGTGCTGCTCCTGGCCGCCAACCTGGTTGCCGTGCGGGTCCGGCTGTTTGATTCCTGGCGCGAAGACGAAGCGGTCGCGGACCTGTACCATGCCAATCTGGGCAACCTGGCCGCCTACCTGGACCGCACGCCGGACGGGCTGCCGGTGTCAATGTGTGTTGCCCGCCTGCGTGCGCCGGGCGATGTTGGGCTGTCGTCGCCGCAGATTCTTTCGGCCATGATGCACCGGGAAGACATGTCCATCCGGCACTCGGACTGCCGCAGCGGGCTGGTTTTCATCAACGCAGGCGCGCCGATGCGCTTCATCTTCGCCAACCCGGACGATCGGGCGAGTATGCCGCCGGAACTGGCCGACTGGCTGGCCGACGCCGAGCCGATCCAGGTTGACCGGCTGCCGGACGGCACAGTGCTGCGCCTGGACGTCGAACAGCGCATCCGCGACGCGGGCGGCACCTGGAAGGAGCTTTCACAGACCTTTTTCGCGCCCGATCAAGACGATCCGGGCGGCCCGGCTGACCTGCCGGTTGCGCTGGAGCAAAACCTGACTTTTGCGGGCTATGACCCGGCGGCGCTGCAAGACGAGCGCGAAGCGGGCGGCGACCCGATTGTGCTGGTGACATACTGGCGCGTGGACGGGCAGCTTCCGCCCCGGTTGGGCATTTTTACGCACGTGCTGGCTTTTTGGGAAAACCCCGAAACCGGCGCGCACGTGCCCAATCCCGAACCCTGGGCCGAAGCCAACACCATCGACGTGATCCCCGCCGAACTGGAGCCGCGCGACCTGTTCGCGCAGGTGTCGTACATCTGGCTGGGCGAGACGCTAAAACCGGGCGAGTACGCGCTGATGGTCGGGGCCTACGCCGACGGCGTGTATAATCACCTGGGCGTGTTGGACCGCGAAACGGGTGACTATCGCGGCGACCGGCTGCTGCTGGGCACGATCCAGGTTACCGCGCCGTCCGAAGACCTGGACGGCGGGGCGGCAGGCGAAGAACCGTGATCTGGTTGACCCATAACCGGCACCCTTAGAACTCAGCGTTTGAGCGATATTACGAACCAACCCCATGCAAAACCTGTTGACCCTGGATGGCAGTCATGGTGAAGGCGGCGGGCAGATTGTCCGGACGGCGCTCACCTTAAGCTGCATCACCGGCACACCTATCACCATTGAGCGCATTCGCGCCGGGCGCAAAAAATCGGGTCTGCGCCCGCAGCACGTTACCGCGATCCAGGCGGCGGCGGACATTTGCGGCGCAGAAACCGAGGGAGTGGCAGTCCATTCGAACACGATCACGTTTTTGCCGGGTGGACCGGTCCGGGCCGGGGAATACGAATGGGCGGTCGGCACGGCAGGCTCGGCCACGCTGGTGCTGCAAACCGTGCTGCTGCCGCTGGCGCTGGCCGGGGGCGAGTCCGCGCTGCGCGTACACGGCGGGACGCATGTACCCAAAAGCCCGTCCGGGCACTACCTGCGCGACGTGTATACGCCGGTCCTGCTTGGCCTGGGCGCCAACGTCGAGGTCTACATGGACTGCTACGGCTGGCTGCCCGAAGGCGGCGGCACGATCAGCGCGTACACTACCGGGGGCGCAGCGCTGCACGGGCGAGACATGCGGCATCGGGGCCGGATCGAGCGCGTGATCGGGACAGCGGTCGGCTGCAACCTGCCCTCGCACATCCCGCAGCGCATGGCAAACCGGGCCGCCAACCTGCTGCAAGCCATCGACGCCCCGCAGGACATCCGCCCGTGCCGCACGCGGAGCGTCAGCACTGGCGCGGGGATTTTCCTGGCGGTGGAATATACCAACGGGCGCGGCGGGTTTGACGTGCTGGGCAGAAAGGGGATGCCATCCGAAGCGGTGGCCGAGCAGGCAGTCACCGCCCTGCTGGCTTTTCATGACAGCGAAGCGGCAGCGGACGCGCACCTGGCCGACCAGCTTGTGATACCACTGGCGCTGGCCGAGGATGCCAGCGTTTTATCGACGGCGGCGATCACGCCGCACCTGCGCACCAACATCGATATTGTGTGCGCATTTACCAACCGTCCGATCCGCGTGGACGAGGCACAGCGCGTGATCTACTTTGATGACCAGGACAACAGATAGCGACAACCGAATCGACAAGCAAGCATATGTTTGAAATCGTATTTTTGGGCACATCTGCCAGCGCGCCATCCATCCACCGGGGGCTGTCGGCCCAGGTGGTGATGGTTAAAAACCACCGGTTCCTGATCGACTGCGGCGAAGGCACGCAGCGCCAACTGTTAAGGAGCGGGATCGGCTTCAAACGGCTGAACCGCATCCTGATCACGCACGGCCACCTGGATCACATCCTGGGGCTGGCCGGGCTGATGTCTACCTTCATGCGCTGGGAAAGCATCGAGGAAAT
This sequence comes from Anaerolineae bacterium, assembly GCA_016926875.1. Classification (GTDB taxonomy): domain Bacteria; phylum Chloroflexota; class Anaerolineae; order Aggregatilineales; family Aggregatilineaceae; genus JAFGNU01. The sequence continues at coordinate 26,415 of JAFGNU010000028.1, forward strand.
GGAGATATGGGGCGGCAGGTGGGCGCTGGACCGCGTGCAAGACCTGCTGTATGGCGTGGTGCTGCGCGGCGGCAAACCGCCCATGCCGCTGCACCTGATCGACGTCAGGCCGGGCGTGCTGATGGAAGATGAAGATTTTTCCGTGTCGGCCTTTCCGGTAGAACATCGCGGGCGGGGCTGCTTCGGCTACGTCTTCCAGGAAAAACCGCGCCGCCCGTTCCTGGTGGAAAAAGCCGAAGCGCTGAACATCCCCGCCGGGCCGGAGCGGGCGCGGCTGGTGCGCGGCGAAGCGGTCACGCTGGCCGACGGGCGCGTGATCCAACCCGACGCCGTGTTGGGCGAGTCACTGCCCGGCGCGCGGCTGGTCTTCACCGGCGATATTGCGGTGTTAGACGGCACGCTGGCCGACGTGGCGCAGAACGCGCACGCCCTGGTCACCGAGGGCACCTACCTGGACGAAGAAAACGAACTGGCCGGGGAATTCGGCCATATGACGGTTGGCAAAGCGGCGCGCTTCGCCAGCGAGATCGGCGTGCAAACGCTGCTGCTGACGCATGTCTCGCGGCGCTACCGCGAGCGGGACGTGATCCACGAAGCGCGGCAGTTTTTCCCGAATACTTACGTGGTGCGCGACTTCGATCACTTCCTGGTGACCAAGGGCCGCCCCGTGCAAAAAATCGACGGCGCTCGCCTGTCGGATAACCAGACCACCGACGTATGACTCACCAACATGCATCCTCAAACACCCGCCGCCGCTCTATCCTGGCGATCTGGGCGCTGCTGTGCGCCGTTATGGGCGCGATCACACTGGTCTACCTGTCGCTGGGGCTGGCAACCAGTGACGGCCCGCTGATCCTGCCCCTGGACGACACCTACATTCATTTCCAATACGCGCGCCAGATGGCAGGCGGGCACCCCGCCGTCTACAACCCCGGCGACGATCCCACCTCCGGCAGCACGAGCCTGTTGTATACGCCGCTGCTGGCGGTTGGCTACGGGCTCGGTCTGACCGGGCTGAAGCTGGGCTACTGGGCGGTGGGCATCGGCGGGCTGAGCCTGCTGCTGACCGCGTGGCTGGTCTTCCGGCTGGTCGCGGACGCCCCCACCCCGCAGCGCCGGGTCGCGGTGTGGGCGATGCTGATCCTGGCGCTGACCGGCCCGCTGACGTGGGCGGCCTTCAGCGGCATGGAAACCGCGCTGTTTGTGCTGACCGTGCTGCTGGCGCTGTATGCCTACCAGCGCGGCGGGATCAAAGGGGCAGCGCTGACCGCCGGGTTAGCCGCGATCACCCGCCCGGAAGGAGCCGTGATCGCCGGGACGGTGGCCGCTGCGTTGGGCTGGCGGGCATGGCGTGCGCGGCGTCTTCGGGCTGAGATCGGCTGGCTGCTGCTGCCGGTGGCGGCGGTGCTGGTCCAACCGGCGATCAACTGGCTGATCACCGGGTCGCTGGCGGCCAGCGGCACCCAGGTGAAATCGCACCTGGTCAACGAAACGATCCCGTTCGGCGAGCGGATCACAACCGTGTTTGATTTCTGGTGGCGCATGTGGCGCGAACTACTGAGCGGCTACAGCCCGGTCAGCGGGTGGTACCTGCCGCCGGTCGTGCCGGTCCTGGCGCTGCTGGCCGTGCTGGCCGGGGCGCGTCAAAGCTGGCGCACGCGCGACGTCTCGCCCGCGCTGATGGCCGGGGCATGGCTGCTACTGCTCAGCGGCGCGGACGCCACGCTTGATACGGCCTTCTGGCAGTTCAAACGCTATCAAATGCCGGTCCTGGCGCTGATGATCCCGCTGGCGGGCTGGGCGCTGGCCTGGCTGGCGGCGCGGCGCGGACGTTGGGGCGGCTGGCTGGCGGCTGCGCTGAGCGTGGGAATCGCCCTCTTCACGCTGGGCGAAGCGGTGGACTACGCCGGGCGGTACGCGGCCAACATCGCCGTCACGCGCGACCAACAGATCGCCATGTCGCGCTGGATCGCGGACAACCTGCCGGACGGCGCGCGAGTCGCCGTGCATGACGTGGGCGCAGTGCGCTACGTAGGCGACCGGGCAACATATGACGTGGTCGGATTGACGACCGGGGGCACCGGTCCCGCGTGGCGGCAGGGACCGGGCACCTTCTATGACACGATGGCCCACCACCCCCAGCGCCCGGATTATCTCGCCATCTACCCCGATTTTCACGGGATGCCGTTTTTGATCCAGGCGGGCGTGTTTGGCGACGAACTGGCCCGCTTTGAGGTCACGCTGCCGCGCTACACGGCCTCGGCGGCGACGAGCATCCAGGTGGTAGCACAGCCGGACTGGTCCGAGGTGGACGATCAGCCCGATCTGCCCCGCCAGCCGCACCCGCAGATCAGCCTGGACGCCTTCACGCTGATCGATACGCTCAACGTAGGCGACCTGGCCGACGAAGACGCGCACGCTTACACCTGGTGGAACGCCGAGACGTTCGACGGCTTTGTGAGCGAGGTCCGGCGGCTGCCCTACGCGGCCTGCGCGGGTGAGCCGTGCACCGTTGTGGATGGCGGGCGCGTGCTGAATGGCGGGGAGCGGTTTGATCTGCCGAAACTGGACGCGGGCGAGGATTACCTGGTCGTGCTGCGCGTGCACGCGGCGTCAAGCGCCCGGCTGCGCGTGGGCTGCGACGGGGTGATACACAACCTGATCGTGCCGGACGTGCCGGGGCACTGGGTGGAGATCGTGTTCCCGCTGCCCGGCGATACGCAGCAGGTGTGCATCGAGACGGCAGGCGACCGCTACTATCCCTACCGCTACTGGGTGTACGCGGGCGACGTGCCCACCGACGACACAGCGAACCGGGCGGCGCGGGCGCGCTTTGGCGAGCCGGGCGGGGACGGCGTGCTGCGGCTGCTGGATGCGGCGGTCGAACAGACACCCGACGCGCTGGCGCTGGCGCTGACGTGGGCAGCAGAGCACAGCCCGGCGCGCGACGGCAAGCTGTTTGTGCACCTGTACGCCGATCCGGCTGCGCCGCCGGTGGCACAGATCGACGCCCGGCCCGGTGACGGCGTGCTGCCGCCTGCCAACTGGCTGCCGGGATCGCTGGACGAGACGCTGACGCTCTCGCTGGCGGACGTGCCGCCGGGCACCTATACCCTGGCGCTGGGCGTGTACGACCCGGTGACGGGCGACCGCTACCCCGTGCTCGATGCGCCGGACAGCGCGCCGTCGGACCGGCTGGTGCTGGGGGAAATCGAGCGGTAGGGGGTGGCGGTTAGCGGCTGTGTGTCAATTGTATTGCAGGTAAGGAGTTAGGAGAGTATACTCCAATGAGACAAGCAGGTGCCGGGAGATGTTGGAAGCCCCCCTGAAGGTGCAAGAACCTTGGCACATTCCGTGTGTGAGAAATAAGGCTTCAAAACAATAAAACTAAGGAGAGAGGACGAATATCGTGACAGATCATGTTCAAAAAGGGGCGCAAGAGGATTCTTCGTCAGCACCACGTTATATATTGCCTAACGGGTTTTCAGCAGAACCGGCGGCAGGAAAAATGATATCTAAGATCGGTCGATGGGATGCGGACATCGATGCCAATGTTTTCTATCAAGACCCTCTATGGACTAAACCTATCACAGTGACTTGTTACTTTGACGCCGACATAGTGGAAACAGTGGCAAGGCGCAAGCGACCGGCAAAAATAGTTAAAGGAATCTGGGAAAACCATCTTGATGAACACTATGGTGCCGCATATTTCATCGGAGATGTGCAGGTTTTCAAAGAGCGCAAGTGTCCAAACTGCGGTTTTCCTACCTATTCCTTTTGGGATTCAACCTCCTCTGAACAAACTGTCACCCCTACAGGCGGCATATGCCCGAATTGCGGCCATGTTATGTCATGGAGTGGGTTTATCCTGTTCTTTGGAATGATAATCTTTGCTTTTAGCATTTGTGGCCTTATTGCGCTAGGGCAATCCGGCTTAACTGGATTGGCCCTTATAACTGTGGACATTATTGCCCTTGTGCTTTTCATCGCTATGGCGATTGTCCCACGAATCAGGCACAAAAGAACCGTTGCTGCACAGGAAGCTGAGGGGAAATGAGGCCATGCAATTAACATGTGATAAATGTGGAGAAAAACGCGAAGGGCTGACTGGCGAGTTTTGGTACGCTCAAGAAAAAACGCGTTCTACACTTGATTATCAGGACCTTGGATCATATTCGCTAACGACTTCCAGGGTATCGTATGAAATACTGGGACATGAAAAAATATCTCTCTGCCAGCAGTGTCTGGCAGAAGAATATTTAGCTGAAGCTCGTGGCTGTGGTCTATTCACGCTGGTTCCCATACTTATTTTCTTGGGTTATCTTGCCTATGGCATTGGGCCAGCGCTGTTTAGTGAACAGTCCGTCCTATGTGTTATGCCTGCGGTTGTATTAATCGGAGTTTGGTTCCGTTTGGTCGGGCAGAGATATGTCAATGCACGCGCCAACTTCAAAGAAGGTAAATTCCAGGAAGTACTGGAAACCAAATGGCAAGAAGGTATTCACCCCTTTACTGAGGAAATGGACCAAAAACTATTACTGCAGAAACGAGGTTCGATAGAGCGGAGTGCTGAATTTCAAGGTAAGAAGCTCAAATTCTTTACCAGGAGGGAATACAGAAAACTTCAATAACGGGGGCATTCTTTAGCCTTTGAGTGTTTCGTTGCGCGCACCACAGAATTCTCTTCCGCAAGACCCGCCACCCGCCGGAAATTCGAATCGGGCCACGTCTGGTGATCGTGGTCGAACTACAAGCAGAAGACGCGGTTTTGCCGATATTGGTGTACCCAAGCCAGCGTTTGATACTTGCTCTTGTACCACACATCAGCAAAACCCTGGCCGCCAGTCATTTTCTTCACGCCCACTTCAAAGGTGAATATTGTTCCTTCGGGGCTTACCCACATTCCGCATCTATTCGAGCCAAGATACGATTTATTCCGATTCCGTTTTCTGGCGGTGCGGAATGCGGAACCAACTGCTACTCATCTGCCCGGCCCCTATACGCAGACACCGGGCGCGGTGGCCCGGTGCGGTGGGTCTGTATGTAGCTGCGGGCGCGGGCGACTCAGTCCGCGAACAGGATGTCGAGAAACGTCCCCAGGTTATCCTTACCTTGCAGCGTTTTGAGGTTAAAGACCTCGGTGTAGCCGCAGTTGGGGCACGACACAAACGCGAAACGGTGGTGCTGAACCTCGAACAGGCGTGACAGCCCGGTGCCCGCCATGGCCAGCCGGTCTACCTTGCCGCCGTGATGCTCGCATTTGGCACATACGAATTTTTCCGCAAGGGTGTTGTCCAAATCTTGTTGACTCATTCAGTTGATCTCCCATGATAGATAGGCACTCCTATCTTATCACGCGCGGCAGCGTGATCAGTCCCACTAAAATTGGGGGGTTGGTGCCCTGGTCGCCAATCGCTACTCATCTGCCAGCGCCCGCTCCAATTCATCCGGGGGCAGGCTCGCCATCAAGGCCCCGTCAAAATAGTAGATCAACTCGCGGTCCGGCCACTGGTCGAGCAGCGCGCCCAGGTTCCACTTATCCGGGTCGCGGGCCAGCACGATGTCACTGTCACGGAACGGGCTGGTGACGGCCATGTAGGTTGCCACCTCGCGCCAGTGGTGATCGCCCCACGCGATCACAACCAGCGGCGTGTCCGGGTCCTGGCGTTTGGCGTTTAGCTCGTCCAACTGCGCCTGGGAAATACGCCCGTAGCCGCGTAAGTACTGCATCCGCGCCGGGGCGAAGACCGCCGCCGCATAGATCGCGCCTACGATCACGGCGGCATATACGATCCACGCGGGCGAAAACCACACCGGGCCGCTTACCTGTCGATAGCCCGCGCCCAGCAGCCGCGCGATCTCGGTGATGGCAAAAGCCGTGATCAGCGCCGCCGCCGTCAGCGCTTCATAGTAGTAGCGCGCGCTGTACAGCGTCCCGCCGATCCAGTAAGCGAGGTAGACCACGACGATCCCCGCCGGGACCGCCGCCAGCACCCACGTCCAGCGCCGCCGGATGCCCAGCAGCAGGCCCACCGGCAGCAGCACCCAGCTAAAGCCCGGCCCGTTATCCAGGCAGGGACCGTCACCGGCCAGCGTGGTAGCGTCGTCCGCTGCGCGCGCCCAGCCAAACAGGTCCCGCGCCACGCAGGGCATGTCTTTTTTCGTATGCCGCCAACCTGCCTCGATGGTGTGCCCGCCGTCCCGCCGCCCATGCCCCTCACCAAAGCCGATCCGGTCGTAATCCCAGACGTAGCGGTACAGGTTGGTATCTTTGTCGCCGGACATAAAGCGCAGCATATAAGCCGGGAACGTTTCGCCGTCCCGTGCTGTCACGGCGTAGTTATACAGCGGCCAGATCAGGGTGATCAGGCCCGCTGCCGCGCTGAATACGATCCAGGGCAGCACCACCGTCCGCCAGCCCCGGCGCAGCACCTGGGACATACCCATCCAGGCAGCCGTCAAACCGCCGATGAGCACCAGCCCGATCACCACGCCGACGGCGGTCAGCGGGCGTGTGATCAGCGCCATGCCGAACGCGGTCCCGCCCACCAAGCTCCACGCCAGCGCATACCGCCCCCGCTCCACGCGCCACGCCGCATACAGATACAGCGTGACCCAGAACAGCGTCGCCGTGTGGGCCATCAACGTGCCATTGAGCAGAAGCGCCGCCGGGCTGGATGCGGTCAGGATGGCCGCTACCGCGCCGGTCTGCGGGTTGTATATCTCGCGTCCCAGCCGGTAGACCAGCGCGACCGTCAGCATCGCCAGCCAGGCGTTGACGATCCAGGGCTGGCCCCATCCCGCCCCGACCGCCAACAGCAGCGGCCAGCCGGGCGTGTACTTGCCAAAGCGGTGAGCATCGTAGTTGATCAGGAACGGCTGCCAGTAGGCGCGGACGGGCGTCGGCGTGTTGATATACACCTGCCCCCGCGCAAAAACGCGCGCCTGGAAAAGATATGCGAACTCGTCTTCGAGGTGGGGCAAACGCTCGAAAACGTCACGGCTGACGGCGTTGGACAAAACAAACGCTGCAAAGACGCAGACCAGGGCGATAAGTGCGGTTCGTTTCATGGGAACCGATTATAGAGCAGATTGGGGGGATGGCAATTCGGGGCGTGCCGCCGCTGCGTACTATATACCCCGGCCCGGCTTTTTTGTATCCTGATCGTACAACCATCGTAAATACAACCATCGTCACCAGGAGGGCAACATGCGCACACAGAACGGCTCGCCCGCTCCCGGTTTATTGTTTCTTATCGCCATCATCAGCCTGGTGAGCATGATAGGCTGCCCCCAGCCCACTCTGGCCCAATCACCTGAAAACCGCATCCAGCCGGGCGACCTGACCTACCTCGGCGCGTTCCGCCTGCCCGATTCGCCGGGCATGCCGGATGACGTGAACTGGACCTGGAACGGCTGGTCCTCAGGCATGGCCTACTACCCGGACGGCGATCCCGGCGGGCCAGCGGACGGTTACCCCGGTTCGCTGTTTGGGGTTGGGCACGATTGGACGCAGTATATCTCCGAAATCACCATCCCGGCGCCGGTCATCTCCGCCGGTAAAGATGCCGACGACCTGAACACAGCCCAGACCTTGCAGCCGTTCACCAATATCCGCGACGAAGTGTTTGATCTCGGCACCTACTGGGAACTGCCGCGCGTCGGCTTAGCCTACCTGCCACCGCACGGCGCCCAGACTACCGGCAAGCTGTATTTCTCCTGGGCCGGGCATGATCCGGGATCATCGGAGGATACCGGCCCGACGCACGGCTGGTCCGAGCTTGACCTGTCCGATCCACAGGCCGCCGGGCCGTGGCGCGTGGGCGGGTACGTGAAATACGTGACGAGCGACTACATGTTCGACATCCCCGCCGCCTGGGCCGATGCCTACACGCCGGGCATGTACCTGGCAACCGGGCGGTACCGGGAAGGCGGCCAGGGGTCAATGGGACCGTCGCTGTTTGCGCTGGGGCCATGGAACGATGGCAACCCGCCGCCCGCCAACAGCACGCTGACGGCCATCCCGCTGCTGCTGTACGGCAACGTGACAGATGGCAACCCGGCTATGACCGGCTACCAGCACTGCGCTAACTGGTCGGGCGGAGCGTGGCTGACCACAGGCGATAAATCCGCCGTCACCTTTATCGGCACCAGAGGCCAGGGGAACTGCTGGTACGGCTGCGCCGACGGGACCGATGAGCCGCCCTGGCCGGATGACTGCAACCGGGGTTTTTGGGCCGACAGCTACGTAGGGCAAATCCTCTTTTACGATCCTGCCGATCTGGCCGCCGTTGCGCAAGGCAGCGCCCCAACCTGGGAGCCACAGCCGTATGCCACCCTGAACATTGACGAGCACCTGTACAACGTCACGTCCCCGCAGCAGCAGGTGCATCTGGGCGCAGCCGCCTTTGACCGGGCGAACGGGCTGCTGTATGTGTTTGAGCCGCTGGCCGACGAGGATAAATCCCTGGTGCATGTATGGCGGGTGCAGCCCCCGGATTACCCACCGGCGGGCTGTTACCCGGCTGAAACCGGCAATGTCGTAATCTGTCTGCATGGTGATTTGAGCTGATCGTGGCTTCCGCAACGGGCCGCCACGCGGCAGGCGGGGGGAGCGTGCTATTTGGGCTGAGGACTGAGATCAACCCTGGCATCCGACCCTTAATTGCGGTATGATAACGCCCTGCAAAATCGAACGTCAAGGAAGGCCCTACGATGAAGGTCATTCTCAAGGATTACATCTACAAACACGGTGTGGCGGGCGACGTGGTCAACGTGGCCGACGGGTACGCCCGTAACTACCTGATACCGCGCGGGTTGGCGGTTAAGGTAACCGAAGGCGCGCTGCGCGAAAACCAGCGCTTGACGGAAACCGTTGTCATCCGCCGCGAAGAACTCAAGAGCCGCGAAAGCGACGCTGCCCAGCGTATTGATGGCGTGGAGTTGGTGTTTGGCGTCAAGGCCGGTAAAAACAACAAGCTGTACGGATCGGTCACGACCATCGACATCGCGCGCGCGCTGGAAGAGAAAACCGGCGTAGACATCAACCGCCGCCGCATCAGCGAGCGCCCACTGCGCGAACTGGGCATTCACGAGGTGCCGGTCCGCTTGAGTTCCGAACTGTCGCCGCGGCTGCGCGTGGTCATCGTGCGCGAAGAGGAAGTCGAAGACTACCTGGCAGGTAAGCCGGTCGAGAGCCTGGCCGCCGAATACACCGGTGAAGAAGTCCAGGCCGAAGCGGTTGAAGAGGCTGAAGAAGCTGAGGCCATTGAAGCCGTTGAAGTGGCCGAGGCCATTGCAGAAGTCACCGACGAGGCCGAAGCGGCTGAAGTCATTGAAGACGAACCCGTTCCGGCAGCCGACGATGCAGCCAGCGCCGGGGAAGAAGCACCCGCCGAGTAGACCGTGCCGCGCGCGAATCGACCGGGTGACAACCAAACACGCCCCTAGCAACGTCACCGCGTACGTGGTCCGGCACATGAACTGCACGTCCTGTTTTTTTGGCGGGCGGCATGTTCCGGGTTATGTACGCGGTGTGCTGCGTGAATGCTGACCGGCAGATCGCGATCAGCGGCAAGAGGAAAACGGCGTGAAAAACGCAGAAGCGCTGGGACAACGCTTGCGCCAGGCGCGCGAAGCCAAAGACATGACGCTCGACGATGCCGAGCGTATCACGCGCATCCGTGTGCGGTTCCTGGAAGCGCTCGAACGCGGGGATCACTCGATCATGTCGTCCGTCCAGGCACAGGGCTTTCTGCGGAATTATGCGCGCTGCCTGGGGCTGGATGCCGATCTGCTGCTGGAAGAAGTCGAACCGGGCAAACGGCGCCGTCACCGCCGGGGCAAACCCGACCGGGCGCCACAGGATGCCCTAGACGATACGCAGCCCATCGAGCCGGTCAGGCCGTCGCGGCCCGTGGTGCGCAAAGTAGCCCCCCGGCCCACGACCCCGCCGCCAACCGCCCAATCGCAGCCCCGGCCCCGCCGTCCGCGCGGCTGGTTGGGCAACATCACAATCGTGCTGGTGTCGGGCGCAATCGTCGTCGGGCTGGTGTTGGGTGTCACCCAGGTGATCGACTACCTGGCAGACGAAGAAAGTTCCCAACCATCCACCGGGATCGTCGAAACGCTGCCCGCGTCACCTACGATTGAAGAAGCCATGACCGGCGAAGCGGACTTGTCACCAGAGCCGCAGGCGCCGCCCGCCCAGACTCCCGACATCGGCTACACGCCGCCCGCCCTGACCGGCACCGGCGTTACCATCTCGATCCGGCTGGTGCAGCGTACCTGGATGCGTGTCACGATTGATGGCAGCGTGACGCGCGAAGGGCTGGCGCGTCCGGGCGAAGTATGGCAGTTTGAGGGGAACCAGAGCATCGGCGTGCGGGCCAGCAACGCCGCCGCGCTCGAACTGACGGTCAATAACCAGCCGCAGGGCACGTTGGGCGCACGCGGCCAGCTTTTTGACCAGACATTCTCATTAGGAGGTGCGGCCACGCCAACTACGGCGCCCAGCAGCACAGCCACCACCACGCTGACGCCGACGATCACGCTCACCTCGACGGCCTCGCGAACGCCCACCGCCACCCGCACCGCTTCCCCCGTCGCGTCGCCCATCGAGGCGACGTTGTCGTTTACGCCCACCTACACCGCCACTCAAACGCCGACGATCACGCCAACACTGACGCTAACCGCGTCGCTCACGCCAACCATCACGCCCTCGCTGACGCTGACTGCGTCTCTCACGCCAACGGCCACTCAAACGCCGACCATGACGCCGCTGCCCACCCTGCCGCTGAGCACCCCCACGCCGACAACCTCGCCAACTTCCACGCCGTTCCTGCCGCCGCGCATCACGCGCACGCCGTCCCCGCCGCCGAAGTAGCGGTTGGTGGTTGGCGGTTGGCGATTAGCAAATAGGGATGAGGGATGAGACCAAAGCTTCAGGCCCTAATGGTAGAGGTATTCCAGCACGTGATCCGGCAGCGTGGTGATCACATCGCGCTGCAAGCGGTAGGTGATCGTGCGGTTGTCGTGCGATTCCTCGTCAATTAACCCGGCATCCTTAAGCTGCGCCAGGTGACGTGATACCGCCGAGGCAGACAGATTCAGCTTGGCAGCGATCTTTTTGCCGTGCATCTGGCCGCTGTAGTGAGCAATCAATTGCAGAATATCCAGCCGCGAACTGTCCCCCAGGGCCTTGAGCACAACCAGCGCTTGCTGCTTGTTGCGCTCGATCTCGGCCCGGCGCGCTTCGGTGCGCTCAGCATCAAACAGCGTGGTCACATTGCCGTAGCCGTAAAATATGAGCACGGGCGACGTGGTGCGGCAGATCGGGATAAACACCACATCGGTTACCGGCTGGTCCGGGGGCAGCAGCGGCGGCAGCTTGGACTTACCGGTGACATATTCCCATAATCCCTGTCCGCCATCGCGCTCAAAGATACCCTGCCGGGCGTTGAGCGCTTCCTGCCAGCGCAGGCGCAGATCATCTACCCGGTGGCAAAACACTTCGTCCCAATACCACTGCCACAGGTCGGCCAGCCGGTTTTGGAAGGCGGGCACATTCTCAAGGATAGATTCCAGTGGAATCTCTCTGCACATCACGCATTCACTGGACGCTTCCAGCGCTGCGATCAGCGATTCGGCCTTTAGGTTGGTCTGCGCGATCTGCTCGCGGGGCAGCACGCGCCCCACCACGTAAAAAATGAAGGTAACCGGGTCCAGCCCGCGCACATAATCGATAAAGCCGGGTACATCATCGTGATCCGGGTAATCCACCGCCAGCTCAAAGTACATCAAGCCGTTGAAGTTGTCCGGTTGGTAGATGTCGTTCAGTTCGTGCCAGAACGAGGACGTGACCTGGTCCTGTATCCCGGCGGCCCACTCGGCATGATGTCTGGGTTTGAGCAGCGTGCTCAGGCTGATGAGCATTTCATAGACCGCCGAGGTCTGGAAACGGACAAGATCGGTGAGCGGGTCGGTGGATTCGATGATTTCCAGGGGCATGCGGTTACCTTCTCTGACTATGATCTGACTCAGTTAAATGCTAATGATCTCACAGGCTTTTGCCAACACCGGCGGCTTATTCGTCCGACGGCAGACTGTCACGCAGCCGGGTAAGCAGGCCCGCCAGTTCAACCAGTTCAGCCCCGCTCAGCACGGCCCAGGGCGCATAAAAATAGCGGTCGGTCACGTCTTCGGCTTCCTGGCGCAGCGCTTTACCCTGCTCCGTGATCACATACTGCCCGTCCGATGCCGCCAGCCAGCCCTTACCCACCAGGGTGTCCAGCGCTTGGGCGTAGTCGTCCGCCGACAGCGCGCGGTATGACAGCTTCTCGGCCAATTCGTCCGGTGTATGGACCTCGTCCCGCCAGATGAATGTGAACGCTTCCCAGGCCGGGCCGCTGACACCATACGGGCGCCAGGCAGCCATGTGCGCATCATCGCGGAAAGTCCTCAGGTCGGAAACATACTGCAACAACCGGAGCAGGGGGAGACCTTCCTCGCCGGGATCAGAACTGCGATTCACGGTGATGCACAACTTGTTCTCCGGCTCTGGCGCATCCACACAGGCGTTGACCACACGCAGCAGCAGATCGGCCAGGCGCTTCAAGTCGCCAACGGGCAGCGGCTTGAGTTCCGCCAGCCGGGCGTACATGGTATCCAACACGCTGTCAATCGCTTCATGCCCGGCGTCCGTGATACGGTATTCACCATCTCCGGCAGGTTCAAGGAGGCCCTTATCAACCAGAGCTTTCAGCCCTTTCTCAAAAGCGCGGGCGGCCCCATAAGGACCACGCTCGATGAACCTGGCTGTCGAGATCGTTTCCGGCTCAAAATCCTGCGAAACAATCAGAAAGTACCACTCGTTTCCTTTTAATTTAAGCTCGTCAACTTTCTGCTGGACGCCGGGCTGGTATTGCGGCACTATAGTCTGAAACGCTTCTCCGCACAGCGTGTAGACATCGGGCGGTTTCATCATGTTCTCTCCTTGTGAAAAAACATATAAACCAATAAGTGGCCCCTCTTATACGGTCGCAGATGTTCGTAAGTAGCGCTGCGCCATGCGCTTGACCAGCGCCTTGAGATCAGCGGCGCGCTGTGGCATATTCAGCACTTCACATGCGCCGTGATAACGGGCGTACTGCCGGTAGAGCCGGGGTATATCCCGACCGACCACCATCACGCGGGCATCAGGGTTTTGCACGCAGATATACGGCAAAATCGCAAGCTGCATCGGGCGATCCGGCTCCAGGCCGACCATAACCAGATCATAGTCGCCCCCGATGAGCAGGTGCAACAGCGCATCGTCATGATCTTCAACCGTCGTGACCGATACCTCGCGCTCCAACAACAGGCTGATCGTATCCGCCAGCACATTCGCCGGGCCGTTCAGGCGGTCAATCACGAGCACCTGGGCCGGGCAGCTAACCGCCGCATAGCAGCAGTAGGACGGCGCCTGATTAACAACAGATGATGGTTTCGTTTGACGGTGCATCTTATTTCCTTATTGATCACTTGTACGATTGCGTGATTGTGCAATTGTGCTAACAGTTTAGCATGGAATAAATGGGCTGTCAAGCCCTACCGCAAAAAACACGCGCCCGGCTGGTTACCGGGCACGCGCGCCTATCAGGCCATGTCAGGCAGCGACAGCGCCCTACTCCCTCACCTGCTTTTTGTACCAGAAGCCCACGCCGCCGTCTTCTTCGACGTCTTCACGGACCTTGATATAGCCGAGCTTCTCGTAAAAGTGATGGTTGCGGGTCGCCCAGCCGGGCGTGCCGAGCGCCCACTGTTTCGCCTGGGGATACAGGCTCTCCATGTGCTGCATGGCCTGCGTGCCGATGCCCTGGTCCTGAAAATCCGGGTCTACGTAGATGCGACCCAGGATGAACGAGCCGCGCCCCATGTTGAACACGATAAAGCCGCCGACCACCTGCTCATCGACCAGGATTTTGTAGTACGCGGCCTGCTGCATCGTTTTGATCTGCCACGCGACCGAGTCATAACCGGGCGGACCGCCGCTCGGCCTGCCAAGAAAGCGGCGCGAATCGTCGTCAAAGGTGCGGGTCTGGACCTCGGTCAGGGCCGGGGCATCGGCGGGGGTGGCTTTCGCAAAGCGGATCATCGGATGTCCTCCTCTGGCATCTACCGGTGACGGGATGTGACTATTATCACCGGCCACCCGGCGGCGAAGTGACCGAATTTTTGAGGCGTTCGGGGGTCTTGCGGTATACTATTCAGTAGCAGCGCGGCCCAAATTGTACCGTCAGAATCCGAACGCCCGGCAGCACAACCGGGCGTTTTTTGTCGGGATTTGCGGGGTTGGCAGCGCGCTCACACCGCGTCCATATCCCAATCACACAGCAGTTTCGCCAGCAGCGCCGCCCGGCGTGGTAAAGAACGGACCACTACCTGCTCGTGGGCCGCGTGCAGACCAATACCGCCCGCCCCCAGCCCGTCCAGTGTGGGTAAACCCATTGCCGCCGTGAAGTTGCCATCGCTGGCCCCGCCGCTGCCCGCTTCGCCCACTTCCAGCCCAATAGAGCACGCTATCGCCTGCGCCTGCGCAAATACGCGGACCATCTGCTCGTCCCGCTCCATCGGGCCGCGATCAATGCCCCCCTCAACACGCACGCCCGCGCCGGGCAGCACGGGCGACAGGGTTTTGATCGCCCGGTCCACGCGCTCAGCTTCGGACGCCTTCAGGAAGCGCACATCTACTTCGAGCGCGGCTTCCGGCGGGATGACGTTATTAGCAATGCCGCCCCGGACCGTCGTCACGCTGACAGAGGTGCCGTTGGGCAGATCGTTCAGTGCGTGCAGGGCGAGCGCCTGGTGTGCTGCCTCGATGATGGCGTTGATCCCGGCTTCCGGCGCGTTGCCCGCGTGGGACGCGCGCCCGATAGTGTATACCATGTAATGCGCTACACCCTTACGCCACACCTTGAGCGCCTCGCCTTCGGCGGCAGGCTCCATGACCAGCACCAGCCCGCACTGCCCCGCTTTATCACGGATCGGTTCACGGGTGTTCTGGCTGCCGGTTTCCTCGTCGCCGGTCAGCATCAGCCAGATCGGGCGCTCCGGCAGTTCGCCCCGGTCGATCAGTCCCCGGATCGCTTCGAGCGCGATCACCACGCCGCCCTTCATATCCAGCGCGCCCGGTCCATACAGCAAATCACCCTCGCGGCGCAGGGGCATTGTGTCCAGCGTGCCGACCGGCCAGACGGTATCCAGGTGGCACAGCACCAGAACCGGTTTGCCGGGCGCGTCCGGGTGCCATTTCGCCAGCCGGATGTCGCCCACGTCCGGCTGCGGAATCTGCTCGATCTCTGCGCCCAGCGCGCGGCACAGCCCGGCAACGTGATCGCCCAGCGCATCGACATGCGCTTTGCTGGAGGTGGGCGACTCCATCCGCACCAACTGCTCCAACAGGTCGATCATGGCGCCGGTTCGTCGGTTAAAGAATTCTAAGAAATCGGTCATCAGGTTTCCTTCTCGTCCATCTGCCAGTGCTGCAAAATACTCGCCAGCAGCGCCGCCCGGCGTGGTAAGCTGGTGACGATCACGTGCTCGTTCTCAGCGTGCATCCCCTCGCCGCGCGCCCCCAGCCCATCCAGTGTGGGGATGCCCAATGCTGCCGTGAAGTTGGCGTCACTGCCTGCGCCGGTCAGTTCTTCGGCCACCGGCAGCCCCAGCGATCCGGCGAGATCAGCGCACTGGGCGAACGTGCGGATCATCTGCGCGTCCCGCTCCATCGGTGGACGCCCAACCAGCCGCCTGACCAGCAGGCGCGCGCCCGCGTGGACCGGCTGAAGATCGTTGATCAACGCGGCCAACCGCTCTTCTTCATCGCACCGGGTAAAGCGCATATCGACCAAAAACTCAGCGTAGGGTGCGATGATATTGGCCGCCGTGCCGCCGGAAATCAGGTTCGTGGCAACAGACGTGCCCTGCTCCGGCGCATCCCATTCGGCAATGCGCAGCACCTGGCGCGCTGCCTCGTGAATGGCGTTAACGCCCTTTTCCGGCTCCCGGCCAGAATGCGCGTGCCGTCCCTCGACATACACCCGGTAGCGGGCCATACCGCGCCGCGCGGTTTTGACCGTCTCGCCCTCGGTGGCCGGTTCAAAGACCAGGACCAGCCCGGCATTTAGCGCCACCTTTTCGATCAGGTCGCGCGAGTGCTGGCTGCCGGTTTCTTCGTCGGTGGTGAACAGTGCCCAGATCGGGCGGTGCGGCAGTTGGTTGTGCTGGCGCAGCAACCCGATCACGGTGATGATCAGCGCAATCCCGGCTTTCATATCCAGGCTGCCGGGACCGTACAGCCGCATACCGTGCTGCCACAACGGCATATTTGCCAGCGTACCCACCGGCCACACGGTATCGATATGCCCCATCAGCAGGATCGGTTTGCCGGGCGCGCTGCCGTTCCAGGCGGCGTAGACAATGTCTCCCACCTCGCGACGTGGGAAGACTTCGACCTGCGCGCCGGTGTTCTTGAGCTGGTCGGCAATATACGCGCCCAGCGCATCGACGGCGGCTTTGTCGGCGCTGGGGGATTCGCGCATTACCAGTTCTTTGAGCAGGTCGATGATTTTATCGTTGTGCTCGCGGAAAAAGTCGAGGAAGTTCATAGCGCGGCCTAAAACGGGCAGATGTCGCCCAGCGAATACGTCCGGTTGGCATACCCGTAGCCGTTCATGCCACTGAGCACCGCCGGGGATGCCATGCCGGTATTGATCGCCTGGGCGCACGCGGCGCGCGTATCGCCCGTTGCGCGGTAATTATCCATAAACGCGACGCCCATCTGCGCGAAGCCTTCGCCGGGCGTGCCGGGGGGATTCTCCGATTGCAGCATGTTGAACCAGTCCTCGGCGCGGCCATTGCCCATCAGCGCATAGATGATCATGATGCGAAAGGCGGCATAGGCACGCAGGATTTCGTACTCGCCCGGCACCGTCCAGGCCAGCAGTTGATTGTCGGTCCGCAGTTCTGCGTAGGCATTCAGCGCGGGCCGCCACTCGCCCTCGCGGAACAGGTCATCGGCATCGTATACCGCGTGGATGCGATAGCGTGGTTCCTCTTCTTCGCGCAGCGCCAGCACATAATCAATCCCGGTCCAATCCCACGTATCCAGCACACTGCGCGGCGGGCCTGCGTCAGAGGTGCCCGGCGGGTTGATCTGGGCGGTCAGTTCCAGCACGCCGTCGCCGTCTATATCCGCAACGCCTACCCGCCCGTTGATGGCGATGATCTGGCCGCTGTTCAGTTCTTCGAACACGCCGACAATCGCGTTCCACGTCAGGATTTTGGCTTCTTTATAGCAGCTTGATACGTTGCACGTCTGGGTGAAAAAGACCAGTTCGTTCCGCACGTCGGTGTTCATATCGCCCACGCGCGCCAGTTCTGGCAGGGCAATGCCATCGTTGTAGTCGGTTGCATACAGCAGCCGGTAGCCGCCGTTGTCGCAGCCGTACACTAACAACTGCCCGGCGTTCAGCAGCGCGTCGGGATTGTAGACCATCGGGTTAAAGAGCGTGACGATTATTTCCAGCACGCCGTCGCCGGTGAGGTCGGTATCCGCCTGGACCACGCCGCCCTGGTCGGTGACCGCGCCCCAGTTGCGCAGCGTGGCTTCCAGCACGGTCGGCGATCCGCCTGCCGACAGGTAGCGCCCGATCATGACGTTGTAGTTGTCGAAGCTCTGCGGGCGCGTGGGCGGGGCCGGGGAGCCGGGATCGGGGCACTCGTCGGGCTGGTAATACGGCGCGACTTCCGGGGCGGCAGCCGTGGCGGTCGCGGCTTGAATGGTCGCCATCGCAGCGGTAGCCGTCGCCGCCGGGCCAACCGGGTTACCTGCCGGTGTGCCGGGTGGGGTTGGTGTGATATCTTCGGCAAACTGCCCGGTCGGCGTGACCAGCCAGACCGACAGCTTACCACCGGGCGTCGCGGTGGACAGCGGCGGGCGGGTGGGCGTGGGCGGTTTACGATCCCCGATCACATCATCGATAGCCCCGCAGCCCGACAGCAAAACCAGCAGAATACCCGCCAGCAGCCAGCCACTATGTCTGAGTAGTCGTGTACAACGATGGCTGTTCATGCGCTCAGTATAGCGTGCCGGACGGCGCGCGCCAATACGCGCTCAGCGATCAGCCGCCAGCAAAAAACGCAGCGCCCCCGGCAGGCGGCGCGCCCACGCCGATTCGTGGTGCACGGCGCCCGCTTCTTCGACATACAACAGATCGCGCTCCTCCCGGTACCCCTTACTGAGCAAGAGTTCGCGCATTCGCCGCGCATCGTCCAGGTACACCTGGGACGTCACGCCCGAATGCCGCGCATCCGGCGGCACATCCTCCATTTCGGCGGTGCCAACGTCCAGATACAGTTTGCCCGGCAGAAACGGCGCGCGTGCCACACACGTAAAGATCGCGTCATCGTCGGCAAACCAGAACGCCGGACTCATGATCCCGGCCAGGCCGAACACGTCCGGACAGTGTACATAGGCATACAGGCTGATCAACCCGCCCATCGACGACCCCATGATGCCTGTATGCGCGCGATCCGGCAGCGTGCGAAAGTCCTGGTCGATCAGCGGTTTGAGTGTCTCGACCAGGAACGCGAGATAGGCGTCACCCTGCCCACCCGTGTTGAGCATGGCATTGACAAACGGGCTGTACTCGTCCAGCCGCCGCGCGTTAATGTTGGGGATGCCCACCGCGATAGCTTCCAACCCGTCGGCGCTGAGCGCTTCGAGCGTTTCATCCACGCACCACTCGCCGACAAAACTCGCTGCCGTGTCAAACAGGTTTTGCCCGTCGTGGAAGTAGATCACCGGGCAGCGCGCGCCCTGCTCGTAGGACGGCGGCAGGTAAACCAGGATGTCGCGGCGGTTGTCCAACTGCGGGCTGTGAAAATCCTCAAGCACCTTGAGCGTGCCGGTGACAGTGTGTTTTTCGCCGGGGTGCAGCGTGTGATAGTCCTGCCAGGTGGTCATGGGATACTGTGCGCCTCCGTACATGTGTATGTAGGCCCCTGTTTTAACGCCTTTCTGAGATTCGGGCTATCCGCAAGTAAAATTTGTTTGGTATAATATGATTACCGGGGGGTGAAATGGCTTCGACGCGGGAGGCTGTGTTCAGGCTGCAAGCCGAGGTGCTCCACCCTCGTTAATCCGGAGCAAAACAAAAAGTGCCAATGAAAGCACACCCAGCCTCGCTCTCGCTGCCTAAACGCAGCTAGACAGGCGAAAGATTACCTGAGGGTAATCCGTCTGCCCTGACCGTACCTGTCCGGGCGGCAAGCAGACGTCACAAATGACAGGCTGCGCTGCGGCGACGCCGATACCCCGCAGCAAAGAGCCTATCGGCTAGCGCGTGGCCTACCCCGGCTGACTTGGGTTCCCACGCAGCGAAACTAAAATGACAGCTACGCTTGTAGATGCTTGGGCGCGATTCTCGTGGACCTGGGTTCGACTCCCAGCACCTCCACCATCCATTATAGACGCAGCGCCGGACACACGCGGCGCTGTTGGTTTTTTTACGGCGCATTCTCGCCCCGCTCCTCAGCTTCGATCTGCTCGATGCGCGCCAGCTCGCGGCGCAGCGCCCGCCAGCGCCATACCAGCCGCGCCACCATCCCACCCAAGACCGCGCCCATCAGCGCGTAACCCAGGATCATGTATTCGGCGTAGTCGCCCATCAGTCCCCCCAGTGCCCGGTGAGCGCTTGCAGCTTACGCTGTTCCACCAGCCGCGCCAGGTTTTCCAACCGGACGCGGTGCCACAGCAGCGCCACCGTAATCACAGCAAAAACGAACAGGTTAAACAACAGCGTATCGCGGATACGCCCGGTCACCTCAAAGCTGCCGGTTGGATCGGCCTGCGTCGGCCCGGCGATGACCGGGTGGATCGTGTCAGGCCGCACGCGCACAATGATGATCGTAAAGACCACGCTGCCAAAGGCCAGCACGCTGTACACCGCTGCAAAGCGCTGCCGCTGTTCCGGGTCTTCGATCCCGGCGCGCAGCATCATATAGGCCGCGTAGGCCAGCCACATGATCGCCACGCTGGTCAGGCGCGGCTCCCACGTCCACCACGTTTGCCAGATCGGTTTCGCCCATGCCATGCCGGTCAGGATCGTGATCCCCGAAAAGCCCAGCCCCATCTCCACGCCCGACAGGCTGAGCACGTCCCACCTGGCATCCCGGCGAAGCAGGTACATCACACCGGTCAGGACCGACACGCCAAACGAGATAAACGCGCCCAGGAACGATCCCAGGTGCACGTAAAAGATACGCTGCGCTTCGCCCTGCTCTTTTTCCGGCCCGACATACAAAAAATCCATCAGCAGCGCCAGCACAAACAGCACCAGCGCCGCCGCCGTCAGGGCGCGCAGCCAGCGCGTGCGCCGTGCAGAATAGGTCATCAGTGATCACTCCTCCACCACGTAATCAAACAGCGCCACCGCCGCTGCCAAAAACAGCACGTCCGCCGCCGCCAGCAGTTCCAGCCAGGGCAGCCAGTCATCGGACGGCAGATCGTTGATGATCGCCCCGCTGGCGCGCACCGCCGCGATCAGCACCGGCAGGGCCACCGGCAGCAGCAGGACCGGCAGCAGAGCTTCGCGGGCGCGGGCGTGTACGCTCATGCTGGCGATCAGCGTGCCCGACGTTGTGAACCCAATGCAGCCCAGCAGCACAACCAGCACCAGCAGTGGCTGGACCAGCGCCAGGTTAAAAAGCACGCTCAGCAGCACCAGCAGCAGCAGCGCGGTGATCAGCACAAACAGCAGGTTGCCGACCAGCTTGCCAAAAAACAAGGCGCTGCGCGCGATGGGTGCCAGCAGCAGGGCGTCCAGACTGCCCCGGTCGTATTCGGCGCTCAGGCTGCGGCCCAGGCCCAGAATCCCGGCAAAGGCCACCGTCACCCACAGCACCCCGGCGGCGGCATCCCGGCGGGCGTTCGCGTCCAGTTCGAGCGCGAGACTGAAGACCAGGACCGTGATCAGCGTAAACAGCAGCATCGCGCTGACCAGTTCCCGGCCCCGCAGTTCGGCGCGTACATCCTTCCAGGCAATCGCTAACACGGCGCGCCAGGTGGGCATCAGCGGGCGCAGCTTGCGCGGACCGGCGCTCATCGCGCCCTCGCCGATCCGGTCACGTCCGCGTACAGCGCGGGCAGATCGCCCGACTCGACCTGGCTGCACGGGGTATCAAAGACGATCCGGCCCTGGCTGAGCACCGCGATCCGATCGGCCAACCGGTGCGCGCGCGGCAAATTGTGCGTGGTCATCACGATGGTACGCCCGCCCGCGCCCACCTCGCCCAGCAGGGCATCCAGCAGCGCGGCGGCGTCCTGGTCCAGGCCGGTATAGGGTTCGTCCAGCAGCAGCACCGCCGGATCGTGCAGGATCGCGCGCGCAATCGCCAAGCGCTGCACCATGCCCCGGCTGTAGGTCCGCACCACGTCGCCCGCCCGCCGCCACAGCCCTACACGCCGCAGCACCGCTTCCACGCGCTCGCGGCGCTGGTCATGCGGCAGGTTGTACAGGCGCGCAAACAGCAGCAAATTCTCTTCGGCGGTGAGCGTGTCATACACCAGCGGCAGGTGGCTGACCACGCCCAGGTGAGCGCGCACATACGCGGCTTCGGCGGGCAGCGTCCAGCCGCCGATCTGCACGGTGCCGCCGGTTGGACGCGCCAGCGCGGCCAGGATGCGGATCAGCGTCGTTTTGCCGGAGCCGTTCGGCCCGCACAGCGCCAGGAATTCCCCGCGCGCCACGTCCAGATTCAGCCCGCGCAGCGCCGGAACGACACCGTAGCGTTTGGTCAGGTTGCGAATGCTGATGATGGAGTCCACCCTGCCCGCCTTGTGTGTTGATCCGGCTTATCAGGCCGCGCGTAGGGGCGACCCGGTGGATCGCCCTGGCAGAGCAATGCTCTGCCCCTACAAAAAACGCATCTATTGATCCGTCTCATCATCCATCAGCGGCAGCAGGCGCTGCTTGAGCGCCGCGCGCCGGGCGTGATACGTCGCCTCATTCACCTGCCCGGCATCAAACGCATCATCCAGGTCGGCCAGCGCCCGGAGCAGCGCGTCTTTGCTCGCCGCCGGACCGGGCATCTCCCCAACCAGCGGGACCATAACCGACGCCCGGCGCTGCCGCCACCACAGCACGATCCCTGCCAGCAGCACTACAACCCCGATCCCACCCAGCACCAGCAGCAGGCTCGAAGTGGAATCATCACCGTCATCAGGTTCGTAGACCGGCTTGATCACGTCCACCGTGCGCGACGGCCTGCCGGACAGCGTGAAGATCAGGCGCTCGTCGGCGCTCAACGGTCCCAGCAGGTCATGCGCTTTGATCAGGGTGGTATCGTCGGGTGAGATGTCTTCGTCCGGCTCCAACCGGGTGATACGCAGCCCGCCGGACAGCACGCGGTAGCGAAATTCGCCGTCGGTTTCAAACTGTTCGCTGTCCAGCGTCACCGTGTCATTGGGCAGCAGCACCGCCCCGTTCATGACCGCGTAACCAAATGCCTGATCCAGCACAGCTTCGCTGGTGTAGGGCAGGTAGTACAGCAGCGTAATGCTGTGCACCTGGTCCGGGTGCAGCGGCCAGGTATCCCACACCAGCGCGTTGTTCTCGTCCACCTGGTAGCGCTCGCTGCCCTCGATTTGCATCGGCTGGATGCTGAACGCCCCAACCGGCAGTTCGATCTGGACCGATACCGGCCACCCGTTATCGGCTACCATATCGGTCGTCACGATCCGGTCGCCGGTGTTAATCAGTTCCAGGTCCAGCCGGACCTCGATCCCGAACTCATTGATCGGTGCGTAGGTGATGAGCATCTGCGCCCGCGTCACGGCCACGGGGACGGGATCGGTTGAGCGCTCGTAGATGATCACATCCAGTGACAGGTCTTCTTCGTCCCCCCGGATCGGCGCGATCTGCGCTCCCTGTGTTACCCCGGCATAACCGATGTGCACAAAATACGCGTACTCCGGCGCGCGCACCACGTCTTCAAATACAAACGCGCCGCCCGCCCCGGTCAGCGCTTCGTATTCTCCGGCGATCTCTCCCTGGGCATCCAGCACCAGCAGTTCAACCGCCAAGCCCGCCGGGATCGGATCGCCGTCCCCCGTGCCCTGGATCAACCTGCCGCGCACGGTGAGCGTCCCGATAGGCTCCGGCGTATCTGTTACAGCAGGCGTGGGCAGGGAGACGATTTCCGCCTCCGATACGATCTGCGGCTCGCCGGACAGCTCCGAGCCGCACGCGCCCAGGACCAGCACCGCCGCCATCGCCATAAACCACAAATGAATAACCAACCGTTTTCTCATACCATCCACTCGATTTCACACCACCCGAAGCTCATGACCCACTGCCGCCCGGTTCCTGCCGGAGCGCGGCAACTGCCGCCTCGATGCGCGCGTCCTGGGCGGCGATGTCGGCGTCTAGCTCGTCCAACCGCCGGGCAATCGTCCCCTCCAACCGGACCAGGTAGTCGCGCTGGTCCGTATAGACGTCGTCCGCCAGCTTGCCCAGATCGTAGTCAAATTCCAGGTCGCGGATCGCACGCTGCATGCGCTGTTGTTCCGCACGCAGCACGTCAAGCGCCCGCTGCTGGCGTGCCGCCCCGCGCGGGACGGTATTGGCGAGTGGGCGCTCAAAAAACGGGATCAGCGCCGCCGCCGCGACCAGTCCGCCCATTACCATGCCCAACAACAGCATCCCGGCTGACATGCGCATCAGCCCTTCAGCGCGCCGTCGATGGCGGCGCGCAGTTCGGTTTCATCCGGGCGGGCCAGGAAGTGCCGTGTTACCGTGCCGCCGGTGTCGATAATGAATGTCTCCGGGATGCCGGTGATGCGGTAGGCATTCTTGACCCGGTCGCCCCGGTCTGGTGCATTGGGATAGGTAATTTTGAACTCGTCCAGGTAGGCCAGCGCGCCGTCCTCGTCTTCAAGGCCGCCGGTGTTGATACCCAGGAAGATCACATCCTGATCCCGGTAATCCAACCAGACGCGTTCTAGCAGCGGCGCCTCGTCGCGGCACGGGCCGCAGTAACTCGCCCAAAAGTTTAGCACGATCACCCGCCCCTTGAGATTGGCATAATCGATCCGCTCGCCGTCAAAGGTTGTCACGCTGAAATCCGGCGCCGCGCTGCCGATCAACTGGTCCTCACCGCGCTGGTAGAGCGCATACCCGACCGCGATCAGCAGGCCAAGCGACAGCAGCACCGCCGTGATGCCAAACATCGAAAACCGCTGCGGCACCTGCCGCGCCTGTGTTTCTGCCTTGCCCGCTGCCAGTGCTTCCAGCCAATCGAGCGCCTCGCTTTCATCGGCGGGTCTATCCTGTTCATCCGTCATGCTGCCAGCCTTTCCAACTCGTCTATCGCTGCCTGTCCGGCGAGCGCCGGTTGGCAGGACGGCCACAGCGCAACCAGCGTCCCGGCCACCAGGATAACACCGCCCATCCAGAGGAAGTTGATCAACGGGTTCCAGTAAGCGCGGAACGTGACGCGGTTGCCTTCCCAAAACGTGATGATCGTGTAGAAATCTCCGGCCAGCGTGCGGTGCGTACCGGGCACACTCACGTTCGTGACAGGCACACGCTCGCCGGTGGCAGGGTTCACGCTGAAATAAATGTCACGGCGCGGTTCGAGTTGGGTCACTTCGTTTTCTCCCCGCAAGAGTGTCGTCCGGGCTATGATCGCCACGCGACCATCGCGCGCCCACCCTTCGTACAGGCCATCATAGCGCAGTGTGTACGGGCCAAGCGGCAGCGTTTCATCCACATTGAGCACTGCCTGCTGCACGTCCTGAAACGCCGTGCTGCCGATCACGCCCAGACCCAGGATCGCCATGCCCAGGTGAACAAAATAACCACCGTAGCGGTGCCGGTCGCGCGTCACCAGCCGCGTGAAGGCTGCCCAATAATCCTCGCCGCGCCGGTGCCGGGCCTCGATCCCCTTCCAGATTTCGGTTACGGTCGCCGCCCCGGCAAATACGATCAGCCCGTAGCCAAGCAGCGCCCAGCCGTTATGTGTCCTGGTGATCCACAGCGCCGCAA
>JAFGNU010000029.1 GCA_016926875.1 Anaerolineae bacterium
AGAAAGGCCACGATCTGCGCGCCCTTGCGATCCGCGTACTGTACCTGCTTGCCGATGCTGCGCTTGGGCTGCAAGTAGGCTTCGGTGCGAATGCCCGCCTCGCGCAGTTCGCTCGCCAGCCGCAGGGTGTCCGCCTGCGTGTATGGCTCAAAGACCGTCACGAGCACCTGGACCACCGTACCCGTCAGGCTGGGCGGGTAGAGGTCCAGCTTATCCATCAGGTCGATGATACGCTCAATGCCCAGGCTGGTGCCGGTCGTGGGCAGGCTTTGCTTGCGGAACAGGCCGATCAGGTTGTCGTAGCGCCCGCCGCCGGTCACGCTGCCCAGGTTGTACGGCTTGGTGATGATCGTTTCGAAGATCGGGCCGGTGTAATAACTCAGGCCGCGCACCATCGCAAAATCGATCTCGATATTCTCCGGCGGCACGCCCATCGCGTCCATGTAGCCGATCATGGCTTCCAGTTCGCCGATGCCGTCCTGCGCGATCTCGATGCCGTCCAGTTCTTCGCGCAGGTGCCCCAGCGAGGCCAATCCGTCGTCGCTGCGCCATTGCAGCAGGTCGAGCATACGATGGATCACGGCCCCCTCGATCTGGCTGTCGTGCAGTTCTTTTTCCACGCCGTCCAGCCCGATCTTGTCCAGCTTGTCAATGCTGCGGTACAGGTCGCCAAGCTGCGCGTCCGGCACGCCCGCGTAGATGCCAATGCCGACCAGAATCTTGCGGTTATTCACCTTCACGCTGAAGTCTGCAAAACCCAGCCGCCGCAGCGCGGTTGTCACCAGGGATACGATCTCCGCGTCTGCCGATGTATCCGCTATGCCGACGATGTCTGCGTCGCACTGGTAAAACTCGCGGTAGCGCCCCTTCTGCGGGCGTTCGGCGCGCCACACTGGCGCGATGTGGTAGCGGCGGAAGGGCATCCGCAGGTCGTTTTCGTGCATCGCCACGTAGCGGCTGAGCGGCACCGTCAGGTCATAGCGCAGCGCAAGCTGTTCTTTGCCGTTGGGATGACGAGCCTGGAAAATCAGCTTTTCGGCGTCTTCGCCGTATTTGCCCATCAATGTTTCTTCGGTTTCGAGCACGGGCGTGTGGATCGGCTCAAAGCCGAATGTCTCTAATACGTCCGTCACGATGCCGAACACGTACTCGCGCTTGAGCACTTCTTCCGGCAAAAAATCGCGCATGCCTTTGGGCAGCCGGGTTTCAATTTTGGCCATAATCGCTTACTCCGTGTGAGTGTGAACCGGACAGTGCAGGGGGACAGGTTGCAGGCGCAAAAAAAGCGTGGCAGCCGGTGTCCACGCCTGAGCAATGGGCCACAGGTTGCCTGCTAATAAAAACCGCCCGCGTGATGATGAAAGAACATGATCGCCGGTTCACCCTTGATAGACTGCGTAAAGTATAAACAAATCGGCGGGGGTTGTAAAGCGATCCGCTGCCGGGATGCGCTAGGCGCCCGGAAACAGGACATAGATCAGCGTATCACGCAGGACGCCATCCACGCCGCGCATGTGATGGTGAAAGCGCGCTTCCAGCGAATACCCGGCCCGCTCGGCGACGGCGGCGCTGCGCGTGTTGCGCGCATCACAGCGAATCTCGACGCGCTGCGCGCCCAGTTTTTCCAGCGCAAAGGTTGTGATGCGGCGCACGGCTTCGGTGATGTAGCCGTTGCCCTGCTGGCTGGTGCGCACCCAGTAG
This sequence comes from Anaerolineae bacterium, assembly GCA_016926875.1. Taxonomy (GTDB): domain Bacteria; phylum Chloroflexota; class Anaerolineae; order Aggregatilineales; family Aggregatilineaceae; genus JAFGNU01. The sequence continues at coordinate 1,702 of JAFGNU010000029.1, forward strand.
CCGATCTCCATGCACGGCACGGACCAGTTAATCCGGTGCAGGCCGCTCCCGCCGATGAACAAGCCACCGTTTTTGCGGAACAGCAGCAGCGGCAGGTCTTCGCGCTGCAAAAAACGCGCCGCCGCCCCGCGCATGTGGGCCTCGGTATCCGCCACGCTGGGCGCGGGGTCCGCCCAGGGCATCCAGGGCTTCAACTCGTCCAGCGATTCGTGGATCGCTTCGTTGACGGCGGGGCCGTCGCCAGGACGCGGCGCGCGGATGATCAGCCGTTCGGACTCGAATTGATCGGGAAAATCACGCAGAATAGGGTTTTGGGGTTGGGCAGACACGTTCATTCATCCTTCGCAACAGATAAAACACACTATCTATACCCCGCGCGCCTATATGACTGCGTGGACCGCGTCCAGCAGCGCGCCGGAGCGCACAACCTCGATCAGCGCGTCCACGTAGGGCTTGAGCGCCACGTCATGTTTCAGCACGGTCATCGGGTGTCCCGGCGCCAGTTCGACCGCCCGCAGACACGTCAGCGCCGCGCACGTGCCGCTGCCCAGCCGCGCATCTGGCTGCATTTGCACGCGCAGTTCGAGCGCCTGGAACGCGCACAGCAGTTCGAGCGCGATCACGGCCTGGGCATTGTGCACCACCTGTGCCGCGTGGCGGGCGGCGATGGTGGACATGCTGACATGATCCTCGCGGTTGGCGCAGCTTGGGATGCTGTCCACGCTGGCGGGATGGGCGAGTATTTTATTCTCGCTGACCAGCGCCGCCGCCGTGTACTGGGCCAGCATCAGGCCGTTGTTTAACCCCTCTTCACCGCGCGACTCGGCCATCAAAAACGGCGGTAATCCCCGGCTGAGCCGCCCGTCGGTCAGCATGAAGATACGCCGCTCGGCAATGCTCGCCAGGTCGGCCACCGCGATCTTCAAAAAGTCCATCGCGTAGCCAACCGGCGCGCCGTGAAAGTTCCCGCCGGACACGGCTTTGATGGCGCGCGGCAGGTGCAGCGGGCCGTCCTCGTCAATGAAGATCAACGGGTTATCGGTCACGGCGTTGATCTCGTTGGTAAGCACGCTCTCCACGTACTTGATCGTGTCGAACACCGCGCCCAACACGACCGGCGCCGCGCGCAGACAGTACGGGTCTTGCGGCGGGCCTGCGACCGGATTCAGATCGGCATCCACGTCACCGCGCGCCAGTTCGCTGCCCACCAGCAGCCGGTAGATGAACGCCGCGACCTCGGCCTGCCCAGCGTGCCCGCGCACGGCGTGCAGGTGCGGCAAAAATGCATCCCGGAAACCGCGCAGCCCTTCGACCGACAGCGCCAGCGCGATCTCGGCGTTGGCGAGCAGTCGTTTTGCGTCGTGCCACGCCAGCGCACCGATCCCGGCGCTGACCGCCGTGCCGTTGATCAATGCCACGCCTTCCTTGGCGCCAAGCTGCACGCGCGGAATCCCGGCAGCGGCCATCGCCTGGGCACCGTCCATCAGGTCGCCGTGATAGGCTGCCTGCCCGTTCGCGCCGGGATGCGGCCCTTCGCCGGGCACGGGCGCGCTCAGCACCAGCGCCAGGTGGGCCAGCGGGGCCAGGTCACCGGAGGCGCCCAACGATCCCTGGGCGGGCATGACGGGGTGCACGCCGTGATTCAGCATGGCGACCAGCGTATTGATCACTTCGCGCCGCACGCCGCTGTAGCCCTGCGCCAGCGTATTGGCCCGGATCAACATCGCCGCGCGCACGGCATCCGGCGGCAGGGGGTCGCCCACACCCACCGCGTGACTCAGCAGTAGATTGCGGCTTAGCTGCGCCGCCTCGGACCTGTGATGAAAGACGGCACGCCCGGCATTGTCGCCAAAGCCGGTATTCACACCGTAGATCACGCGAGGGGCGCGGCCTTCGGCGTCGGCGGCTTCGATTTCATCCATCGTGTGCTGCACCCAGGCGGCGCTGCGGTCGATGCGCGCCAGCCGGGCGGCCAGATCGCTGCCGGGCGGGGTGCTGTCGGGCAGCGGGATCACGCGGCGATCCTGGCGTGCGACCGTGATCACGTCGGGGATCGCCAGCAGGTCGTGGCCCAGGATCAGGGCGGGGGGGTGGTCAACCGGGTACTCGAAAGACATATGACCTCACAGAAGGTGTGTTTGAGAATCAGGTTAAAAAGCGCCGCCGGGTTCGCGGCGACGCCTGATCAACGTTTATTCTATTGTACCGCACAAACGCGCCCATCACTTGACCGGTAGCGCGTTCAGGTTTTCTACGCGGGTTGTCAGCGAGTAATAAATCCAGCCTTCGCGGCCTTCGTAGATGATTTGAATCCAGTCACCCGCCCGGTTGCGCCCCGTGACCAGGTAGTCCACGCCGCGTTTGGCGGTGCCCAGGACCGTGCGGTTAGTACCCGGACCACTGCGCACGTTGACCCGCGTGCCCGTCGGGTTGATGTATTGCAGTGTGGGATTGCGGCCCAGCGGGTTGATCAGCGGTCCCAGCGCATCAACACGGGTTTGAATAAAGTCATCACTGCTGGTGGCGTTGGGATCGCTCAACTCCAGGTAGCGCCGGTAGGCCTGGTACGCTTCGTAATAGCGACGAACCTCATATTGGGCATTGCCCAACCCCCAGTAAGGATTAGCATAGTTCAGGTCGAGTTCGATGGCTTTTTCATAGTCGGCAATCGCCCGCCCGTACTTCTCCATGTTGTAGTACGTATTGCCCCGGTTGTTATAGGTAGGCGCAAAATCAGGAGCAAGCGCGAGCGCCTGCGTGTAGTCGGCAAGGGCCTGCTCGTAGTTTTCCAGTTCGTTGTAGACCATGCCCCGGTTATGATAGGCAGGATCGTAGTCTGGATCGATCCCGATGGCGCGGTTGAAATCGTCCAGCGCCTG
>JAFGNU010000030.1 GCA_016926875.1 Anaerolineae bacterium
ACCTGGAAAACACGCTTTTTCAGTTCGACTGGATTGACAAGTATCTACCGAAAGCGTTCTATGGATCTGAATTCATTTGACCATAAGCTGGAACTCGAAAGTAACGACGAAACAGCGCCAATTCATAGCGTATTTAGCCAACAACCAGCCGAGTTTTTCACGCAGCACTTTCGGTGAATGGCTTAGGGCTGCACGACCACCGTTTCTTTATAGCCGGAAAGCGCATCTTTCCAGCGCAGACAGGCGCGCGTTTCCTCAAACGCCAGTTCGACGTTCCAATACTCCGGGTTGTTCACCGAGTACCAGCACATATCCAGCGTCTGCTCGTCGCGCCAGGAACCTGTGGCCGCCATCCGGTCCTGGTTCGCCAGCGGGCCAAGCCGCTCTACCAGCACATCGCGCAGCACACCGTCCAGCGCCAGCGGGATCGTGGCGCGGTCTTCGCCGGATTCCAGGGTCAGCACAGCGCTGCCGTACTCAAAGCGGAGCGTAATCGCGGTCAGGCCCAGGCTGTTACTATCCAGGCGCCAGCGCCGCCCGGAAATACGGTGTGCGATCTCCGGCAGATCGGGTACGGGGTGCGGCTGCGGGCGTCCCAGCGCCGCGATCCGCTCTGTGAGGCGCTCAGCAGACCGGGGCTTTTCCGCCAGCGGCCCGGTATGCAGCGCCGGGCGAAGAGCAGTATCGATCACATTGTCCAGTGCAGGCAGCGATTGGCCTACGCCGGATGTGACCACGATCAGCAGGTCATGCTGCGGCCAGATACGCGCAAACTGCCCGCCATACCCGGTCATGGCCACTGTGCCGCGCTCCGGCTCAATCCACCAGCCAAACCCGTAACTGGCGTCGGGGCGTTGAACAGATGTCATCGTGTCAATCCAGGTCTCCGGCACAATCTGCGCGCCAGCCCAGCGCCCACGCGCCAGGACAAGCTGCCCAATCTTCGCCAGATCACGCGACGCCAGCCACAAGCCGCCCCAGCCCAGCGTGATTGCCTGTTGGCCGGCCTGCCAGCGGACCGGCTCAATCCCCAGCGGGGCGAACAGCTTTGTAGATGCGTAGTCGTCCAGCGACCGACCGGTTGCCCGCTGGATAACAGCCGACAGCAGGTAATAGTTGCTGCTGCTGTATACAAACTCCGCGCCCGGTTCCGCCGCCATCGGGGCGTCCAGCACCCATTGCAGCGCGTCGGCTTCGGTGAGACAGTGTTCGGTATCGGCGTCGGTCAACGCCAGGCCGGAAGTCATCGTCAACAGGTGGCGCAGCGTGATCGCTTCTTTGCGCGTGTCGCGATCAGCGATCACCCGGTCGACAAAGAAGCCCAGCACCCGCTGGTCCAAATCCGGGAGGTGGCGTTCGTGCAAGGCAACGCCAACCAGCAGCGCGGTGATACCCTTGGCTATCGAACGCACGTCGTGCCGTGAATCCACGTGATAGGGATGCCAGTATGCCTCCATGATCAGGTGGCCGTGCCGCGCGATCAGCAAGCTGTGCATGTTGAGACGGTGAGCACCGATGAGATCGAGCAGATCGTTCAATCCATCCGGATCAACGCCCTGTGCTTCGGGCGTGGTAGTGGACCAGTCATGCGCACGCATCTGACATACTCGTATCTGCTTTTTTAACCGGCGTCACGCTTCGCCGTGCTGCGCTTTCTGCAAGCGCGCCAACTGCGCACGCACGCTCTCATCGCGCGGGAAGATTTCGTGGGCGTGCAAATAGAGGTCAAGCGCGCGGCCAAGCTGATGGTTTTGCTCGGCTTCGTTGGCCGCGTCGCAGATCAACTCCATCGCGCGCAGGGGCAAACCACCCCGGCTCAGGTGATAGGTGCGGGCGAGAAGCTGGCGATCCGATTCGGGTTGTTCGGCCCAGAATTCGGCAGCGCTGCGGTGGTATTCCTGGCGCTGCAAGCGGCTGAGGCTCTCGTAAATCGTCGTCTGCACCAGCCCATGCATAAAGCGGTAGGTGGTGTCGGGCAACTGCTCAATGACCCGTTCCTCGCTCAGATCACACAACAGGCTCTCCAGGTGGTCCGCCTCTTCATCCGGAATCAATGCGCCCAGCGCGTCTGGCGTGAATCCGTCGCCCAACACCGACGCCACGCGCAGCACGTTACGCGCCTCTGGTGGCAGGCGATCCACCCGGCTGATGATCAATTCGCGCACGTCATCGGGCAGTGCATCCAGCCGGACATCACCCTCCAGTTCGACGCTGTCCTGCGTGATCTCAAGCTGCCCATCCTGCCGCAGCAGCCCTAACAACGACTCGATAAACAGCGGGCGCCCGCTGGTGCGCTCCCACAGCAGCCTGCCCAACCGGGAGCCGATCTTGCTGGTTTTTAGGACGCGGGCGGCCAGTTCGTGCGTTTCGCCCTCGCTCAGATCAGAGACAGCCACCTTGCGCCGGATGTTAAGATCAAGCTCTTCAACCGGCTCACACGTTACCAGGATCATCAACCGGGCGCGCGCGACCTCGTTGAGCACATGCCGCAACACACCCAACGCCGTAGGATCGGCCAGGTGGACATCATCAATCACCAGCAGCGTCGGGGTGTGATCGGCAAATGCCTGGATGAACTGCTTGACGCTCTCCAACTGGCTGATCTGCGCCTGGATAGACTGCCAGAATGGGCGATCCGGGGGCGGCGTCGTATCCATGTACTGCTTGGCCGCGCCAAAGATGCCCGACTCGCCGTCCGTGGTCCTGGTCTCCACCAGATCATACATACCGGCCCCGCCGGGTTTCGCCGCCGGAGCACCGACAGCCGTCTTTTCCTCCGGTTTGTCCGGCACCGTTTTCAGGGTTGGTGAGCCGAACAGCAGCACCGCCAGCATACCTTCCAGTTCTGCGAGACCCAGTTCGTCAAGGCGCACGGACAGCAACCGGCGCTGCGCTTTTTCGCTCTTGGCCTGGTCGAGCTGCAACAACTGGAAAATGACAGCCGCCCAGATGCTTTTGTCCTGGCTGTGCCGGAGCTGGCAGCTTGCCCACGCCACAGAGAACCCGGCCTCCTCGGCAGCGGTCACCACCTGCATCGCCATGCGCGTTTTGCCGATCCCGGCGTCCCCGGTCAGGGCGAACACCTGGCGGCGGCGCGGGCCTTTGGCCTGTTGGAGCGCATACGTCAGCGTCAACAGTTCCAGGTCATGACCCACAAAGGGCGTGTCGGATGTGGCCGGGATGTCCATCACCGAGATGGTGCTGGACTTAACCAGGTGCAGCCGCGTCGGCTGGGTGACGCCTTTGAGCTTGATCGGCGCCAACGCCTCGGTTTCGAAGTGCGCATTCACACGCGCCCACATATACGGGCTGATGAGAATCTGGCCCATCTCCGCCTTGCTCATCAGGCGCGCCGCCAGGTTGACATCACTGCCCATCACCGTGTACTCGCGCCGCGACTGCCAGCCCACCTCACCTGCGAACACCTGGCCGTGCGTGATCCCGATGCGCTGCGTGATGTACGGCCAGCGGTCGGTTTTGTCGCCCAGGTCATCGCGCAGCCGGGTGTTGAGCATCGTTAGCTGCCGGTTCATATCAAGTGCCGTCGCTACCGCCCGTTCCGGATCATCTGGGTAGGAGATCGGCGCGCCAAACGTGATCAGCATTTTTACGCCGTGCTGGTACGGGTCGCTGCGGGCCAGCGATCCACCGTTGACGGCAATCGCGCGCTGCATGATGGTGTAGTAGCGGTCAAGGATCGATGTCAGCAGGGAAAGCTGATCCTGGCCCCACTCGGCCAGCAGTTCGGCAAAACCCGTGGCATGCATAAAGATCACGGTTGCCGGGCGGTTTTGCGGGTCAATACTGCCGCCCTTAAAAGCCAGCTCGCTGATCACCTGCGGGGCGACAAACCGCGCCACGTTTTCGAGCCGGTCCAACTGGCGCTCCAGGTCTTCCAGCAAGCTCTGCTCGGAGGTGTCCAGCGGCACGCTCATCTGGGCGCGGCGGCGGCGCGGGATGACGAACTCGTAATCGTCCAACTGGTCGCCAAAGTTATCTTCCACGCGGAAAAAGCCATCTCCAACAGGAGTCGTCTCGAACAGCCCGGCATACGCCGCTTGCAGCGCCGCGTCGATGATCACGTCGTCGCGCTCGCCCGCGTCTTCAGCCGCCATCGCCATCCCCGGCAGGTTGCCCTGGATGATATGATCGCGCTGGGCGCTGCTGCCGACCATCGCTTCAAACAACGTGCCCCGGCTGATGCCAATCGACATGCTCAGTTCCAGGTCGTGCTCGCCGATCAGCGCCGCCAGCCGCTCATGGCGGATCGGCTGGAACTTCGCCATCGCGCGCTGCATCCGCAGCCCGGCCCGGATCGCCAGGGGCGCCTCGTCCTCGATGCCCGTCGCCGGGAAGAACGCCAGCAGCGCGTCGCCTGCAAATTTCAACAACTGGCCGTTCGACTTCGCCAGGATTTCGAGCATCGTGGCGAAATAGTCATTGATGACCGCGGTCAGCACCTCGACGCCTTCCTGGCCGCTGGACGCCTCCAGGCACGCCGACAGGGGGGTAAAACCGGTCACATCGGCGAACATGAAGGTGCCAGGCCGCAGATCGCCGTGATCCTCGGTCAGCAACCGGATGTTTTCAGCAATGTAAGCGGGCAGAAATGAAGAAACAGCCTGGTACAGGCTGTTCAAGCGCCGGATCGCGGTCATCATGGCGCGCGATTCGGGCAGTTTGTCTAGCAAGGTGTCCGGCAGATAGTGGCTCAAACGGGCGTATAGAGATGATTCGATCGTCATATCAGGTCGAGTTCTCGCTCGCTTTTACTCGTCTGCGCACCAACAACCTACCCGTCGTCATCCAACCGATCAGACAGCGATGACCAGATGCCCGATACCAGCTTGCTGCCGCGCTTGCGGCGCAGATTCACCTTGTAGCTGGCATTCGGCGGGCGGCCTTTTACAATGAGCCAGTCTTTGTCGGCCAGCTCAGCCAGGATATCCGGCAGGTCCTTTACATCGGGGAGCTTTTGCCGCAGCACATCCAGCGTCAACCCGTCTGAGCCGGGTTCGCGCAACAGCAGCATCATCACCTTCCGCTGATCACCAGGCAGAGCCGCAATATCCAGCGGTGTCAGGCCGCCAGTCGGCTTGTCGTTGGCATCGTCGTCGTTATCACCGATCTGGTCCATCAGCCGATCGTACAGGCCTGGCATATCCGTCTCCTTATACTCTCATCAGTATATTTCCGGCATCGGAATAGGCTCTGGATGCGGATGGCACAGGCCACACCAGATCGCATCCGCGACTACAATCGCTTTTGGTGTCTTGTTCTCGCCTACATACACGGTCAGAAAATAGGGATGCTTGCTCGCATGATCTTTGCACAAAAACCGGCCACAAAAACGACACGTCGCCTGCGCCGACTCATCACACACCCAGCATTTAGCCGTCATGGGCACCTATCTCCCCCTTATGTTGCGACTGCCGTTATTCGGTGGCATCGGGAGGCTCCTGATCCGTATCCATTGCCGCCCCACGCTCGATAAAGTCCTCACCCTTTTCGATTTCGTGATCAGGCTCATCTCCGATCTTTCTATCCCTAGTATAAACCCGTTCCCGCATCCTGGCAGCATTCGCCCGTATCTGCTGAAAGTAATCGGTCGTGGTGATCTCTGCCACCTGCTCCGATACTTTCGCCCGGTCGATCTCGACCCGCAGCTCGCGAATCTGCGCTTTCAGGGCGCTTTCGCGCTGGCGGACCTGGATCGCATTGTCGATTGCGATGGACGCCTGGGCGGCCAGCTTGTTGAGCTGGCGTTTGTCATCCTCGCTGAAGTACCCGGCTTCGTGATGTACCAGGGTTAATGTGCCAACCAGCCGGTCACCGATCAGCAGCGGGATGCCCAGGAACGAGTTGATCACAACTTTGGTCGTCTTGGCCAGGAATTCGCCCGTGCCTGCCGCCGCATACCCCAGCGTGCGTTTCATGTCTTCTTCACCGCCAAGCACCGACATAAAGACCGGGGTCTTGGTCGCAGCGATCATGCCGGTCGGGCCGCGCCCAATGCGGTACTTGCGCCCGGTTGTATCGTTAAAATCCGGCTGCCCGCGCCAGGCTTCAACGATCAGGTCTTCCCCGCTGGCGACGGTGACCTCAGCCGCGTCAAACCCTACAACATTGCCAACCGCTGCCAACACCGCCTGGACCGTCTGGTCAAAGTCCACCTGGGCGGTGATCGTCTGGCCCATCGCGTAGACCGAATCAAGTTGGTTCATACGCTTTTGCAGGGCCAAAACCATCTGCTCAAACACAGAGGCCAGGTTGGTGATCTCGCGTGCACTGCTGATGTTCGACAACTGCCTGAGCGTTGGTTCGATTGCTTCGGCGGTTTCGGCGTCAACCGAGCGCTCGATCTCCTTGGCGGTCTTTGAAAGCTGGAGCACCGGGCGCGTAATGCGCCGCGCCAGCCAGATCGATACCATCAGCACAAACACTACCAGCGCCACCAGGCCAGTGATCACCTGATCGATGATCTTGTCGGCTGGCTCGACGATCTCGGCATAGGGCTGCATCATGGCAAAATGCCAGTCGGTTGTCGGGATTTCCGTAAAGACAACCAGCCACTTTTTACCGTCCTTGTCGATATAGTCGCGCACGCCGCCGCCCTCGGTCAACATCGTCTCGACGATGGATTCCATGTTCGGGTCTTCCTGGGCCAGCAGGATAAACTGCTCTTCGCCCAGCGGCGCATCCTGGGCGAACTGCTCCGGGTTGTAATCGCGGTGAGCGATGATATGCCCTTCGTTGTCGAGCAAGAACGCGAATCCCTTGTCTCCTACTTTAAAACCAAGCACCTGCTCGGTCATCACGTCGATGCGCAGATCATGCGACATCACCGCGCGCAGGACGCCGCCATCATAGATCGGCACCGAGTTGGTAACCATCAGTCCGGCGCCTGCAAAGTCATAATACGGCGCCGTCCAGACCGGCTCGCGTCTTGGGTCGTTGACCTGGTTGGCAACGGTGTAAAAGCTGATGGTCTGCGGCTCCCAGTCGACCGGATAATTGAGGTTGGCATGCCAGGGAAAAAGGCGCATCATGCCTTCGGCAGTGGTCAGGTAAATCCACTGCGTCCCGATATCGCTGTCCAGGATCGAGTTAAACGCCAGGTCGAGGGCTTCCGTTGCTACAATGTCAAATGCTATTTGGGGCGTCAGTTCGGTGTTCTGGTTGACAAACACGTTTGACAGGCGGTCGCCTGCGGACTGATCGTATTCGTTCTCGTACCAACTGTCCAGGCCATAGACGTTGTTGCTGTCGCGCTGGTACCTTGCCAGCCGTGCCTGTACTTCGTTAGGATCGAGATCGTCCTGGACAAGCAACTGCTCGGCCTGGGCAGCGGCAAACCGTGTCGCGCTCTCAAACGTTCTGAACTGCTCATCAATGGTCGCCGCGTGCGCGTCGGCCCGCGCGATAAGCTGATCTTGCTGCGCGCGCTTGACCTCGGTTCGCGTTGTTTGAATTGCCCGGTAAGAAACCACGCCTAACGGCACTGCGCCGGTGAGCAGCAGCGCCGCCAGGATGATCCAGTAAATAGATATCTTTTTCAGCATGAGCATCCCCAGCCTTCTAAGCATAAAGCGTTTAGCAGTTAGCGATCAGCGATTAACCGGAAACCGGGCGCGCGCTTGGTTGCTTACCTGTCGGCCAGGATCAAAAACCCGATTCCTGCCAGCTAATCGCAGATTACTAGCGGCTAATGGCTTAGCACCACCGGTCAGATGAGCATCAACTTCTGGTTTACCTCCAGCGCCATCGCTTCCTGCCTGAGTTCGTGTTTCAAGCGTTCAGCGAAGGCCAGCACCTCGCTCAGGTGCCGGTCCATATCCGCTTTGGTGATATACGTACGTACCACGTAGACTGTCTCGCTCACCAGCCCGACCGTTTCACTGTTCCACACGCCCTGCGCCTGGTTGCTGGTGGCGCCGCCGAACAATTTACCGAGAAACGCCAGCGTTTCGTCAACATACCGGCTGGTATCGAGCGGCTTGTCAACATCAATTGTGGTCGGGATGTAAATGCCGATCTGGTTGGTACGGCCCAGCCGGTCGGCCAGCGCCCCGGCCACGTCAGCCAGTGCCGGTGGCAGGTTGTCGCCGGTCCATTCCGGCAGCGGCAGCAGGCCATCGACAAACGGGATCACAAGTTCGGCCTCTTTTGGCGGCGGCATATCGGCCTGCGCCGGAGTGGAGCAGTTGCACACGACAACCAGCCCGGTTTTCTCCGGTCGGATCAGCTTTTTCAGATGCGTTACCAGATTGTCAAGCCGCGCCTGCGCCTGGGATCCGGGCGGCGTCACAATCACCACCTGGTCGGCCCGTTCCAGCATGTAGATGACCGAGTCATCGAGTCCACCCGGCAGGCCGATGACGACGCTGGCATAGTGCCCCACCAGCCGGTCCATCACCAGCGTCATATGGACAGCCGCCGGGACACCGGATACCACACGCGGCGTCATCACGTCATAGCCGCCCGGATGTTCAAAGACTTCGCTAAGCAGTTCAAAGTTGAACAGTGTTTGCAAGTTGTCAGGTGACGGGTATTCGGTGTATACGGCTGTGCCCTGGGTGGTGCGCGGCAGGGTCATGGCCAGCGCGTTGCCTAGCGTGGTACACCCTACCCCTGGCTCCACGCCGATCACCAGCGACAGCGTGTTACTTGTCCCGCGGCTGCTAAGTCGCTCGCTGGCTGCCAGCAAACGCTGGAGCAGCATCCGGGCCAGTTCGATTGCGGCTTTGTGATGGTTTTCCAGCAGGTAGATAAAATCATCCTGCGCCATCAGCAGCACGTCCACCTCGCTGAGCGCGGTAGCCGTTGCGCTGGCGACGGCACACTGTTCTGAAAGCAGGTTGTATTCACCCAGCAGGTCGCCTTGTTTCAGGTAATCAAGAATTTGCGTGTCCCGCGTGTTGGGTGACAGCCGCGTGATGCCGACAATACCGATCTTGATAAAGTATACACCTTCACCCATGCCGCCCTGCCACAGAATCACCTCGTTGCGATGATAGCGCCGCGCTTCCAGCTTATCCGCGAATACGTGAATCTCCTCGTCAGATAATGCGCGGAACAGTGGAATCTGCCGCAGGAACTCGGTGGTATCCAGGTCAACTCGCGCCCAGATGCTGTCCGGCAGCGAACGGCCACCCCGGCTGACCTTGCCACGAAACACTACGCGGTAGTAAATCTCGCCGTCGATCAATGCTTCATGGATATACCCGGCCTGCTTCAGATCAGCAAGCACCGACTCGATCTGAGCCGCGTCGACTCCCAGCGCCGCCTGAATCTGTTCAAAGCGAGCCTGCTTCTGGCGTGACAACCAGTTCACCAGGTCCCGCTGGGCATGGGGCAGCGCCAGCAGGTCAAGCGGGTTAAGGCCCGTTGTCTCTGCCTGTCCAGGCGTGCCGGATGCAGGCACTTGATCCTGTTTGCGGCGCCGGCGGACCGAATCCAACAGCCCGTCCAGCGGGTCGTCACTGCCGTTCATCAATTGCAGCCCTTGTGCTCAATGCTCACTTGCGCGCTTGCATAATGCTGTCGGCAATCTGCTCAACACCTTTTGACCAGTCGTGATCGGGATGGAGTGCGCAGAAAATATTGCCGCTGGCATTCGAGGCCACGTCTTCAGACAGCGGCAGCACCCCAGCAACCGGCGCGCCATAGGCCGCTTCGATATCCTGCTTGATCTTGGCGAAGTCGTAGCGGGTCAGCGCTTTGTTGACGACCAGCCGCAGGTCGGGTACTTCGAGCTTGCGAGCGACATCCACCGTTACAGCGGTTCCCTGGAAATCCTGTTGATCGGGCCGCAGGATGATCACCAGCGAGTTCGAAACGGCAATCGACAGCAAGGTTTCCTCGTTCAAACCGGGGTGCGTGTCGATGAACAGGTAGTCCAGTTCGAGCTTGTCGAGCAAGGTGCGAAAGCCCTCGTTCAGCAGTCCAACATCGTAGCCTTCTCGCAGCACGCGCGCGATCTCGCCGGTGCGAATGCTGGATGGAATCAGCCAGATTTGCAGGTCTTTGAGAAACGCGCGGGCCGGGTCGCTGATCGCAACTTCGTGCTCATGGACCGGATAGGCCGCCGCTTCAACCGGAATCTTGCCCCACAGGTAATCGTTCAACGACTTTTCGAGCGTCGTTTCGTCGAACCCAAACAGGACATGGATACCGGGCGACTGGATATCGGTATCAACAATACCCACCCGGTGCCCGCGCATGGAAAAGGTGGTTGCCAGGTTGGCCGTCAGATTCGATTTACCGGTCCCGCCCCGGAACGAATGGATCGAGATAATCTCACCCATTAAGGTTTCCTCCTCAGTTAATGGACCAAATGCCTGATGTTATCCGCTATGAAACTTAACAATCCGGCTCAATTATATCTCAACCAACCGGGATTGCTGAAATCTAGCCGGGGCGTATGCCGCCCTGAGCCAGATGAGCCGCGCGCCGGTTGGCTGCGTAAATTGTAGATCGGCAGCCTGTTTCACGCCTAATAGCAAGTATAAGCGGTTTGCGACATTTTGAAAGTCGGTCGATATGAAACACAGGCAGCACCGCAGCCCGCCGCGGTTACCGGCAGCATCACGGTTGACAAGCGCCTGTGAATCGGCTAATATCCCGGCACCACGCTGAACAATGTTAAGCGTACTATTATCATACGATTGGTGGTGGATTGCTGGCAGGTTGCTCGGACTGGGTCCTGCGCGGCAGGGCATCCGAACCGTGTCAGGGCCGGAAGGCAGCAGCACTAAGGATTACACCCTGGGTGCCGTAGGAGCGCCTGGTCTGAGCAGCGTGCTCGCAATCCCCATCATTTTTATTCCTAAGCCATTAGCCGTCAGTTTTTAGCAGTTAGCTGGCGAAAACCGGGCGTTTGATCTGGCTGGCAAGCAGGGAAAAAGACGCTCACCCGGTTAGAGACCGGGCACTAACGGCTAAAAGCTGTTCGCTCAGTTCTGGCACAGGCGCAACCCCGTGACTCCAGATACCCTGTTTCCGCCCGCTACTCGACGCTCCAGTTTGCCATTCTGGCTGGCAGTTGCGGCGGTGGTGGTGGTCGCACTGACCGGCGGCGCCCTGGTCGCCAATCACCTGACACGCATCACCATCACCCTGGATGTGAGCGGCAACGTCCGGCAGATCAGTACGCGCGCCGAGACGGTGGACGCGCTGCTGGACGAGGCCGACGTGTTGATCGATCCTGAAGATGTGATCAGCCCGGCTACAACTGCCCAACTTGAAGACGGCATGACGATCACGGTCCGCAAAGCGTTTGCGGTGGCGGTAGAAGCCGATAGCGACGTGCGCCACGTGCGAACGCAGCACACGCACCCCCTGGACATCCTGATCGAACAGCAGATTCACATCGGGACGTATGACGTGGTGCAGGTGGACGGGCAGGACTATACGCTCGAACAGTTGCAGAATCCCCCGCACCAAAGTTGGACAACGCCCCCGCACAGCATCCGCGTGATACGCAGTGTCACGCTGCAAATCATCGACGGTGACCACACCCTGACGATCCATTCCACCCAGGCCGACGTGGCCCGCGCGCTGGACGCTGCCGGGTTGGCGCTGTACCTGGCCGACGCCGTCACACCCGACCTGAGCGCGCCGGTTGAGGATGGCCTGGTGGTCCATATTCAGCGCTCGCAGCCGGTCACGCTGGTAGCCGATGGGCGGCAGATCAGCACCCGCGCGCGCGGGCCGACCGTGGGTGATGCGCTGGCAGCAATCGGCGTGGCGCCCGTCGGGCAAGACTACACGATCCCACCGGTTGACACCCCGGTCGAGCCGGAGATGGAAATCCAGGTTATCCGCGTGACGGAACAGGTGATCACCGAACACGAAACGATCCCGTTCACCGTTATTTACCGCCCGTCGCCGGACCTGCCGCTGGATGAACAGGATGTGCTTCAGGAAGGCGCAGAGGGCCTGCGTGAGCGGCATATCCGCGTGCGCTATGAGGACGGGCTGGAAGTCAGCCGGACGGTGCAGGACGAATGGATTGCGCAGCCGCCCGCCCCGCGCCTGATCGCGTATGGCACGCAGATCAAGCTGCGCAGCCTGGACACCCCCGACGGCCCGGTCGAATACTGGCGCCAGCTTCGGATGCGCGCCACGTCCTACAGCCCGTCGCGCAGCGGGATCGCGGCGTCATCGCCCGGCTATGGGCTGACCACTACCGGGGCCAAACTGGCGCGCGGCATCGTGGCCGTTGACCCGGCGATTATCCCGCTGTCCAGCGCGGTGTATGTCCCGGAATACGGGCACGCCATCGCCGGAGATACGCGCGACGACATTCAAAACCGGTCGATTGCGTTGGGATACGATGACGAAGGCTGGCAGCCCTGGCACGGCTGGGTGGATGTTTACCTGCTGGCTCCCGCGCCGTCTCCTGACGCTATCCCGTACCTGCTGCCCTCGAAGCCATGATCAATCCGCGCCCTTAAACTGGCACCGTACACACGAGCGAATGCCACTATGAACGACCGGCAGTTGTTAGACCACCACGCCATCTCGCCCAAAAAGAGCCTGGGGCAGAACTTCCTGCACGATCCGCACACGCTGGAAAAAATCGTTGCCAGCGCCGCCCTGGCGCCGGGCGCGACCGTGCTGGAGATCGGTCCCGGCACGGGCAACCTGACGCACCTGTTAGCCCAACGCGCCGCCCGCGTGATCGCGGTCGAAGTTGATGACCGGCTGATCCCGCTGCTGACAGAGCGGTTCGCGGACCAGGCACACGTCGAAATTGTGCACGCCGACATCCTAGCAGTTGATATTGCAGCCCTGGTCGAGCGCGCGCCTTATAGCGTGGTGGCAAACCTGCCCTACTACATCACCAGCGCGATCTTGCGCGTGCTGCTTGAAGCGCCCCACAAACCGGAGCGGCTGGTGATCACCGTGCAGCGCGAAGTAGCCGAGCGGCTGGTTGCCACGCCCGGCGCGATGAGCCTGCTGGCAGTCAGCGTGCAGTTTTACGGCCAGCCGCAGATCGTCGCACGCCTGAATGCAGGGGTCTTCTGGCCGCGCCCGGACGTCGAATCGGCGGTGGTGCGCATCGATGTATACCGGACGCCGCCGGTTGCCGTGCCGGACGAGCAGTTGTTTTTCCGCGTGGTGCGCGCGGGCTTTGGTCAGAAGCGCAAACAGCTACGCAATGCCCTGAGCGCCGGACTGCACATCGACAAGGAGCGAACTGCTGACCTGTTGGGAAGCGCGGGGATCGATCCACAGCGCCGCGCCGAAACGCTGTCCCTGGAAGAATGGGCCGCCCTCACGCGCGCAGCAGCCGGGGCGGGCTTATAGCCGGTCCGGTTCAGTTGGGCGAAAGATAGCCTTCGACAAAGGCATCAAACGCGGCGGTAGTGGCGCCCTGCGGGATCACTTTGATCGCCAAGTCCAGCGATTCGCCCGGTTCCAGGCGGCGGTTATCATCCAGTGCCACCTGCCGGAACCCGGTCACCTGTCCGCCATCATCCAACAGCGTTACCGTAACGGTGATCTGCTCCACCTGCGCCGGACTGTCGTTGTGAACGGTCAGCGTGACTTCAACCTGCTCGCTGGTAAAATCCCCGGCCATATCAGACAGCGCCAGGCTGGCATAACGGCGCTCGACATCCTGCGCGACCTGCCCGGCTTCGATGAACGCATACGCCCCGGCGTAATCTTCCGGCACTTCCTCAAACAGCACGCGATACGGTCCTGCCAACCCTGCCGGGATCAGCGTGCGCGCCGCTGCCGTCTGCCCTGTGACCAGCGGGATGCCGTCCGGTGCCAACAACTGCACGCCGACGATCACGTGCTCAATTGGCATATCCAGTGTATTGTGCACCTGCCCCAAACACACCAGGCTGCCAACCGGCGTTTCGTAACAGGCGGGCGGTGAGACGGCCAGAAAGAGTACGCCCGGCGAGACGATCACACTGCCGTCTACCGTGACGAACGGGGTTGCTGTATGGTTGGGCCGGATGGCAGGCGTCAAAGTAGGCGGCAGCAGCGTATAGCCAAACAGCGGGAGTGTAGGGTCGCGCGTTTGCGGAGGCGCCCCGTCCGATGACCAAACCTGGCCGCACCCCGCCACCAGAACCCCCACCCAAATCCACAGCCACCGCCAGTATCGTCGTTGCATGGGAGGAGCAGAAATCCCTCATTATCCAAAAAGGAAGGCGTAGTATCCCACATTATAGCCGATGTGAAGCCGACGGACAGAGGCAAAATGCCTTAATTCGGGTATTTGAGATGAGACGATGGTAAAAGAAATCGTAAAGATGGCGTGTGGTCATTATTCTTTGAGCGTCAAAATTGTACAGGCTGCACAAGTACACACCGGATTCAGGCGGCGTGCGCGTATTGGCCCTGCCGGACATTTATGGTACAATGCGCGCACAAACAAAGTCGCGTCATTAACTATATGGCGACGGCGATCTTTTTAGAGTTGGGACGTGGTGTACAGCGTGTCTGAAGACCCTTCGGACCCTCCTTCCCGTAATAGCAAGACAATAAACCCGGTTGAGCAGCCAAACGACCACAGCAGCAGGCTCACGTTTACTGCCATGGACCGGGTTACTGTGTTCGGGTACCAACCCGCTGACCGTGATGCCGTGGTGCGCCCGCTTGTGGGCAGACGCCGGGCGGGTTTGATGATTCCCCCGCAACTCACTATCAACAGCAAAACATACAGAAGCGCCAACCTCTCAGGTAGCCTCAAAGGTGAATATCTGTGGACGATAGCTTAACCGGGCTTGTGGTGTTGGGTGGGATTATCCTGCTGAACGCCGTTCTAAAAACAGCCTATGTCTCGCTCCTGAACACCCACAAAGCCCGGCTAAAAGAACTGGCCGACGAGGGCCACGCGCGCGCCGAACAAGCACTCGCCATAGCACATGATTCCACGCGCTTGATGGCTTCCCAGAAGTTGATCGACCTGATGCTGAGCTTTGCCGTCGCGCTAATCGCTGCCGCCGCGCTGGGAACACCCCTGCATGACCAGCTTGTCGAGCAGCAGGTCAGCCCAACATTGGCGAACCTGCTGGCCTATGGCGGGGTGCTGCTGATCGTGGCGTTGTTCACGCTGGTCTTTGGCGACATGCTGCCGACCAACATCGGGCAGCAGCACGCAGACGATATTGCGCTGTGGGTAGCCAGCCCGGCTAACTGGTTGTTGAAGCTGCTGGCCCCCGCGTTGACTGTCACCCAGTGGCTCAGCGGGCAGATTACCGCGCCGTTTGTGGGCCGGGGCGGTGCGACGTTGGTCACGGAGGAAGAGATCAAGATGATGGTGGATGCCGGTTCAGAGGGTGGCGCCATCGAAGAAGAAGAAAAAGAGATGATCTACTCGGTCTTCCAGTTTGGTGATACGCTGGCCCGCGAGGTGATGGTGCCGCGCATCGACATGATCGCACTCGAAAGCAATACGCCGCTGCAAGAAGCGCTCAATACTATCGTGGAAGCCGGGCACTCGCGCATCCCGGTGTACGAAGAATCGGTCGACCGGATCATTGGGCTGCTGTATGCCAAGGACCTGCTGGTGCTGTGGCGCAACAGCGAGATGGACCGCCCGATCCGCGACGTGCTGCGCCCGGCCTATTTTGTGCCGGAGTCGAAAAAAGCGGGCGACCTGCTGACCGAACTGCAACAGCGCAAAATCCACCTGGCGGTGGTGGTGGATGAATACGGCGGCACGGCAGGGCTGGTCACCATCGAAGACCTGATCGAAGAGATCGTCGGGGAGATCCGCGACGAATACGACTTCAACGAAGAAGAAATCTACGAGCAGGTCAGCGATAACGAATATATCTTCGACGCGGGGATCGACCTGGACGATCTCAACCGGCTGCTGGACGTACACCTGCCGACCGACGAAAGCGATACGCTGGGCGGTTATATCTTCAGCCAGTTGGGTAAGGTGCCGACCGAAGGGGAGCAGATCGAAACCGCACACCTTCAGATCGAAGTGCTCAGCGTGAACGACCGGCGCATCCGCAAAATCCGGCTGGTACGCATTCCTGGTCTATTCGAGCTGGAAGATTCACGCGAAGAACCGGCAGCCGCGCCGGACTGAAGATACTCATTCGTGCATCTTGTACCAAAGATACGATTGACAGGCAGGAATCACACGGTTATACTGTGCCCCATGGACACAAAACTTGTGCACGCTCACGCTCATCATCACACAAACGCCCCTGGCCGACGGCTCGGTGGTGGTGACTGCGCGCGTGCCTGATTAATCCAGGTATCAAAGCATTCGAACGCCTCTCGGTCCGCCGGGAGGCGTTTTTTGTTGTGAATCGGGCGTTCAGACAAGGAGGCCAATGTGACAGACCAAATACGGGTCGCGCTGCCCAGCAAAGGCCGCATGGAAGATGAAACGCTGTGTTTTTTGGAGGGCTGCGGGCTGCGCATCGACAAGCGGAATCCGCGCCAGTATACGGCGACCATGCCCGCGCTGCCGGGCGTGATGGTGCTGTTCCAGCGCGCGCGTGACATCCCGATCAGCGTGGCGGCGGGCGACGTGGACCTGGGCATCACCGGCTATGATACGCTGGCCGAAGCGCTGCACAACCAGCCGGACGCGGTCATCATCATTCATGACGCACTGGACTACGGCGAGTGCGCGCTGGTGCTGGCTGTGCCGGAAGAATGGGACGACGTGCAAACGGTGGCTGACCTGGCGCGGAAATCAAAGCAGGAAACGCTGCGTGTGGCAACCAAGCACACCAAACTGGTACGGGCATTCCTGGACGCCGCAGGCGCGGACGCTGTGCGCGTGGGCAGCGCGGACGGCGCGCTCGAATCGGCGCCGACGGTGGGCTACGCGGATTTTATCGCGGACATCACCAGCACCGGCACCACCCTGCGCGAAAATCGCCTGCGGCAGATAGAGGACGGCACCATCCTCACGTCGCAGGCGGTTTTGATCGGCAACCGGGCGGCGCTGAAATCACGCCCGGACCTGCTGGCCGTCACGCGGCAGATGTTGGAGTTCATCGAGGCGCACATGCGCGCGCGGGGCCAGTACATGATCTTCGCCAACATGCGCGGCGAGTCGGTGGACGACGTGGCGCAGCGTATCTTCAGCCAGACCAACCTGGCCGGGCTGCAAGGGCCAACCATCGCGTCAATGATCACACGCCAGGGCACGGGGAACTGGTGGGCGATCAACCTGGTGGCACCGGCGGACAAGCTGTACGACGCGATCCAGCAGGTGCGCGCCATTGGCGGCAGCGGCGTGGTGGTCACGCCCGTGACGTATATTTTCGAGGAACTACCAGAGCGTTATGAGCGTTTACAAGCAGCATTGGAAAGCGAGGACTCACCTTCATGACAACCGATCAACTGCTGACGATCTATGACAACCCGGACGACGCGCGCGCTACCATCCTGAAGCGCCACTCCCTGCGCGACGTGGCTGTGCCGGGCTGGATGGCCGACAGCCTCGAAACGCTGTTTGGCGAGCCGGTATCGCCTGCCGAAGCGGTGCGCCGCATTATCCTCAGTGTGCGCGAAGACGGCGACGCAGCGTTAATGGACTGGAACCGGCGCATCGACGGCGCAGAGCCGGACACGCTGGCCGTGCCGGAAGATGCCATCATGGGCGCTGTTGATCAAATCCCCGTCGAGGTAGCCGACGCGCTGTGCCTGGCCGCCGACCGCATCCGGGCTTTTCACCAGAAACAGCCGCTTACCAGTTGGATCGACGCCGGGGCAGAGGGATCGCTGGGCCAGTTGGTCCGCCCGGTGGACTCGGTTGGCGTCTACGCGGCGGGCGGCACGGCCCCCCTGCCCTCGTCGCTGCTGATGAGCGTCATCCCGGCGCAGGTGGCGGGCGTCAAAGAGATCGTGATCTGCACCCCGCCCGGCAAAGATGGCGGCAGCGTGCCGCCCGTGATCCTGGCAGCGGCGGCGGTCTGCGGCGTGACGAACGTGATCCGCGCGGGCGGCGCGCAGGCTATCGCTGCCATGGCCTACGGCACCCAAAGCGTGCCGCGCGTGGCCAAGATCGTCGGGCCGGGCAACCTGTTTGTGATGCTCGCTAAACAGCAGGTGTACGGTGACGTGGGCATCGACGGGCTGCCAGGACCGACTGAAACGATGGTCATCGCAGACGAAAGCGCCGACCCGGCACTGGCTGCCGCCGACCTGCTGGCGCAGGCCGAGCACGACGCGATCGCGTCCGCGATCCTGGTCACGCCCAGTCGACCGCTGGCCGAAGCAGTCGCGGTTGCAGTGGTCCAACAGACTGAAGCGCTCAGCCGCGCGGAGATCATCCGGCAGTCGATGAGCAGCCGCAGCGGCGCGGTGATCGTGGCCGACCTGGACGAAGCATTCGAGGTCGCCAACGAGTACGCCGCCGAGCACCTGTGCCTGCTGGTCCGCGATCCGTGGGCGTGGATTGGGCGCGTGCGCAACGCGGGCGGCATCTTCCTGGGCGAAAGCTCGTTCGAGGTATTGGGCGATTACGTGGCCGGGCCGAGTCACGTCATGCCTACCGGCGGCACGGCGCGTTTTGCCTCGCCGCTGAACGTGCTGGATTTTATCAAGATCACGAGTCTGATCGGGCTGGAAGCGAGCACAGCAGCAGACCTCAGCCGGTCGGCAGCCGTCCTGGCGCGGGCGGAAGCATTGACCGCGCACGCCGCCGCCGCCGAAGCGCGCGTTAACCGGAGTCGATCATGAGCCAGCCCGGTACAGCTACAACCCTATCCCCGGTGCGCATCCGGGCGGACATCGCCGCGATGGAAGCTTACACGCCCACCGCGTCGCTGGAAGTCTTCGCGGAGCAGTTGGGGCGCCCAGTGGAAACGATCATCAAGCTGGATGCCAACGAAAATCCCTACGGGCCGTCGCCCAAGGCACGGCAGGCACTGGCCGACCTGGACGTGGCGCACATTTACCCCGATCCCGCCGCGCGCAAGCTGTGCGCCATGCTGAGCAACTATGTCGGCGTGGGTGCGGAACACATCATCGCCGGGGCCGGATCGGACGAGCTGATCGACCTGCTGCTGCGCGTGTTCATCGAACCCGGCGACGCGATCCTCAACTGCCCGCCGACGTTCGGCATGTACAGCTTTGATGCGCCGCAGTCCCACGCGCGCGTGGTCAACGTGCCGCGCCGGGCGGATTTTTCGCTGGACGTGGACGGCATCGAGCGCGCCGCCGCCGAACACCGGCCCAAGCTGGTGTTCCTGTGCTCGCCCAACAACCCGGACGGCAGCCTGATCCCGCCGGAAATGCTGGACCGCCTGCTGGCGCTGCCGCTGGTGGTGGTGCTGGACGAAGCCTACAACGAGTTCAGCGGGGTGGACAGCATGGCCCCGCGCGTACCGGATACGCCTAACCTGGTCGTGCTGCGCACCTTCAGCAAGTGGGCCGGGCTGGCGGGGCTGCGCGTGGGCTACGGGATATTCCCGCTGGCGCTAACGCCGCACCTGTGGAAGATCAAGCAGCCGTACTATTTGAGCGCGGCAGCAGACGCAGCGGCGCGCGCCTCGCTGGACGACCTGCCGTTTTTGCAGGCCAACGTACAGCACATTGTGCATGAACGGGAGCGGCTCGAACGCGAACTGGCGGTCTTCCCCTTCCTGACGCCGTACCCCAGCCGCAGCAACTTTGTGCTGTGCCGCGTCACCGGCATGGACGCCGCCGAGCTTCGGGATACACTGGCCAAAGAGGCAGGTATCCTGATCCGTTATTACAATAAGCCGGGGCTGAGCGATCACGTGCGTTTCAGCGCCGGGACGCCGGATCAAAATGACGCGCTGCTGGCGACGCTGCGCCGGATTGGAGAGAGTTAGCATGGCTGATCGAACGGCAAGCATCACCCGCCGCACCAACGAAACGCAGATCGCGTTAACGCTGAACCTGGACGGCAGCGGCACGGCGGAGATCGATACCGGGGTGGGCTTTTTTGACCACATGCTGCACCATGTCGCGGTGCACGGCCTGTTTGACCTGACGGTGCAGGCCAGCGGCGACCTGCATATCGACGCCCATCACACCATCGAAGACGTGGCGATCTGCCTGGGACGCGCGCTGGACCAGGCGTTAGGCGACCGCCAGGGCATTGTGCGCATGGGCGCCGCTTACGTGCCGATGGACGAGGCGCTGGCGCGCGTGGTGGTGGACCTCAGCGGGCGACCCTACGCCGTGATCACCGCCGACTTTGACACGCCCGCCATCGGGCAGATGCCAACATCGCTGGTCGCTCACGCGCTGGAATCCATCGCCTTCCACGCCAGAATGAACCTGCACGCCGAGGTATTCTATGGGCGCGACGATCATCACAAGGCCGAAGCGCTGTTCAAGGCGTTAGGGCGCGCGCTGGCGGCGGCGGTGGCGCTTGATCCCCGCCGGGGCGGCGTGCCGAGCACAAAGGGGACGCTGACCGAATGAACCGACCACCGGACGATCCGATTATGGGCGCGTACTGGGTCCAGCCGGGTACGCTGCTGGCCGGGCCGTATCCCGGTGCGTGGATTCCCGACGTGGCCCGGAACCGGGTAACCCGCCTGCTGGACGCGGGCATCACGCTGTTCATCGACCTGAC
>JAFGNU010000031.1 GCA_016926875.1 Anaerolineae bacterium
ACCCACACCAGGCGCGTGCCTGCCTGCAAAAACTGGATCACTTTTTCGCGGATGTCTTGCGCCGTGTCGCCGGGTGACACCACTTCAACAGCCAGGTCGGGCGCAAGAGGGAAATACTTCTCCGGGATCGGAAACGTGATCCGCGCATTGACGATCATCCCCACGTCCGGCGCGCGCACGGTGTACGGGTCGTCGCGCAGGATAAAACCTGTTTCCGCGCCTGTCACGTAGCCCAGATCATGCGATCGGACATAGTTAGCAATCAAACGCCCTACTTCCATCGTTACCACACCGTGCAACGCACCCGTCGGGGTCATCTCGCGTATTTCTCCCTTTACCAGTTCGAGGCGTTTCGCTTCACCCGGCTGGTGCGACAGCTTCCACAGATCATCGGGGGTGTATAGCTTTTGCTGAACAACCATCGCTCGCTCTCCCGCGTCTTTAACGCAGATTATAGCGCATTCCACCCGGCTAAAACGTCACCAGGCGCGGCACGACCAGCAGCAGCGTCCCCGCGCCAACCTGGCAAAAAAAGCTGGCTGCCACGCCGTGCCGGAAGCCAACATAACTGTACAGGAAATTGAGCAGCACCAGCGCCGTACCACTGACCACGCCGACGGCAGGCGTATCGCTCAGGCCGAGATTCGGAAAAAACATCAGCATAGACCACCCGCTCGCCAACAGCGCCACAACCGGCACCGGGTAGGTGCGCTGCATCGCCCCGCGAAAAAACAACGTTTCTGCCACCGGCATGACAAATACCGTCGCCTGAAATACCCATGTATCCAGCAGCGCATCGTTGGGCTGTCCGGCGTTAAACAACCGCTCTGACGCCACGGCCAGCGTATCCGATCCGACCAGCATCAGCGCCCCGCCGGTGAAGATACCCAGCCCTGTCCCCCACAGCAGATCACCCGGATCGGTCACTTTGAGCTGGATGCCGCTGCCCAGCAAAAATGCCACGCCGCCCATCGCGGCCATGAACGCCCACAGCAGCACATAGCGCGTATTGGCTTGCAGCGGCGTCAGGCCCACGCTGAGCGCCATCGCCAGGATATACCCGACGACCGGGTCGAGGTCCTCGCGCGTGCTGCGCAGCACCTCGTCACCGGCTTCGTCGGCCCATTCTTCGCCGGGCTGTTCGCCCGATAGGGGGATCGCCTGCGGCAAGTGACCTGTCCGCAGTTTCCGGCGGTCCAGCGGCGTCATGGGCCGGGGGGATGGCGGCACAGACTCGCCGGGCGTTTCCTCCGGCTCGGTGAAGGATTGGTTCACGGCAGTTCCTTGTTGATCGCCTCAAGTACCTGTGTGATATGCTCCGGGCGAATCCAGTAATGTGTCACAAATCGAAATCCGTGCTGACCGCCCGCCCGGACCCGGATATTATATGCTTTTAGCCGCTCGGCCAACTCCGGCGCGGAAATACCGGTGTCTGCGCGCAGGCTGAAGAAAACCATGTTCGTTTGCACATGGGCCAGGTCGATCTCGATCTGTGGAATCTCGGCCAGTCCTTCGGCCAACATGCGGGCCGTGGCGTGATCGTCGGCCAGGCGCAGCGTCATTTTTTCCAGCGCGATCAATCCCGCCGCTGCCAGTATGCCCGCCTGGCGCATGGCTCCACCGACCAGCTTACGCACGCGCTTCGCTTTGGCGATGAAGTCATGCGATCCGACCAGCATCGAACCAACTGGCGCACACAGCCCTTTTGACAGGCAAAACATCACGCTGTCCGCCGCTGCCACCAGGTCTTTGGGATCACAGTCCAGCGCAGTTGCCGCGTTAAAAATGCGTGCCCCGTCGATGTGCAGCGCAATCCCGTGCTCCTGCGCAATGGCCCCAACTGTATCTACATAACGTTTGGGCACCGGGATGCCGCCGACCGTGCCCTGCGTATTTTCCAGCGCGATCAGGCGCGTGATCGGCATGTGCAGGTTATCCGGACGGATCGCGCCCCGGATCAGGTCGAGCGGCAGCGTACCGTCCGGCTGCACCGGTAACTGGCAGGAATGCACCCCACCCAACACCGAAATACCGCCCGCTTCGTACAAATACGTGTGCGACCTGTCGCCCAGGATCACCTCGTCGCCCCGGCCACAATGCGCCAGGATCGCTACCAGGTTGCCCATTGTGCCGCTGGCGACAAACAACCCGGCCTCTTTGCCCAGGCGGCGCGCGGCTTTTTCCTGGAGTTCGTTAACGGTCGGGTCTTCATCATACACATCGTCGCCCACTACTGCGTTAGCCATGGCTTCGCGCATATCCGGCGTCGGCCAGCTAACGGTATCGCTCCGCAGATCGATGTAATCCATTCAACTACCCTCCTCGTGACGGCTGCCGCCGCAAAAAGCCGCCCGACGTAGAGGTACGCCGGGCGGAAACACGCTCTGTGAGAAAGCCGGTCTACATAGCCAGCACACACAACACAAACAAGCCAATACATGCCAGCAAAGTTAACAAACTAACCAGTTGCACAACCGACAGTGCAGCCAGCGCCGTCGGCAGCACAAAAACGATCTTGCTGAGCGTCGTGATCCACTCCGGGACCTCTTCCGCTTCAGCGTACTCGGTCGGCGCGCCGACATACTCGATTTCCTCGTGCTCCCCATCGTGCTGTGCGCCGTTCATCATGCAAACCTCAGGTATATGTTTGAATCACCACCGGCAGCGGGCTAGTACTTCCTGACAATCGTACGATAAACCGAAGGCTGGCGCGTTTGGAGGGTCTGGTATTCTTCGCGGTGCTTGCGAATCTCATCCAGGTCGATCCGGGCGACGCAGTATCCTTCACGCGGCTGACCGCTTTCCGGGTCTTTTTCGTCTGCGAGGGATGCATACGTCTTGCCGCGCGGCCCTACGATCATGCTCTCACCGCCAAAGTTGAGCGTCACATCCTCACCCACGCGGTTCGCACCCGCTACAAACAGCGAGTTCTCGAATGCGCGCGCCTGGACATACGTGCGCCATTCCTGCATCTGGGTTGTTTCCCAGTTCGCCATCACGCACAGCAACTCGGCGCCTTCCAGCGCCAGGCAGCGCGCTACTTCGGGGAACGCCAGGTCCCAGCCCAACAGCAGCCCGACCTGCCCGATCTCTGTCTCAATCACCGGCATCCGGAAGCCTTCGCGAAACGCCATGCGTTCTTCGCCGCGCAAGTGAATCTTGTTGTACATCCCCAGCATTTCACCATCCGGGCCGACCAGCACGGCAGAATTGAACAGGATGCTCTCGACTTTTTCTTTGGTCACCATACCAAACGCGATATGCACGCCAAATTCAGCCGCGCGTTGGGCCATCAAATTCACAGTTGGACCGGGCACGCGCTGCGCCAGCTCGGTAAACCGCACACCCAATTCATACCCGCTGGTTGCTAGTTCGGGAAAGACAATCAGGTCTACTTTTTGCTGGGATGCGATCTTGGACACGAAGTCCGACATCTTGACAAGGTTATCTTCCGACTCACCCAGAGCCGGTTTCATCTGTACAGTTGCAATCGTGATCTCACGCATGGGTTCTCCTCATTTGCGGGGTAGTCACTTAGCCGGGGATTCCTCAACGATTGTTTAACCCCTTAATGTTGCTTCAAAGTGGCCAAATTGTCAAATGTCATACGCGTTAACAGAACACTTGAGCAGCCAACGCACATTGCGGCCAAAAGCGGCGCGCCCCGGCCAGATCATCCGGCAGGGGAGCCTGTGAAGATCGCGGGAATACAGTCTTTCAGTCAGGGCAACAACATCTTGCCGATCACCTGAATGATGCCGTTCGAAACCGGGTTACGCCGGGTCCAAAGCCTTGTGAACTTCACTCACACAGGTTTCACTCGCCAGTGTGACGATGTGATCGCCACTGTGGATCACCGTATCGCCGCGCGGGATGATCACGTTCTCGCCCCGCCGCACAGATACCAGAATACAATCCGGCGGCAACTGGCGCGCGATCTCGCGCACGGGCTGGCCGACGAATGTATGCTCAAATGGCACATCCACATCCAGCACACGCACGGTGTCTTCACATGCCTCGCGCAGTTCTTTCAGGTGATAGCCTGACTCGGTGCGGTGAGCCATTGCCTGTTCATACGCGCGTATAATGTCTGCGCGGCGCACCATACCCAGCAGCCGCCTGTCGTCGTCACGGGCCACAACCGGCAGGCGTCCGATGCCGCCCACGCTCATGCGCCACAGCGCCGTCGCCATTGTTTCGCCGGGATACCCGACGGCCAACCCTGAAGCCGTTGCGATATCGGCCACCGTCTTGCCGTCCAGCGAGCCAGCTAGAGCAGCCTGTTCGAGATCGTACAGTGTAACCATGCCCACCAGTTCACCCTGCGCATTGACAACCGGGAATCCGTGATGGTGCGTTCGTTCAAATTCTGTGACCAGTTTCCTAAGCGGCATCGTATGCGGCACAGCATCGACGTCCCGCGTCATCGCCTCTGCAATAGTGACGCTTTCCAACAGATCGATGTCGCGCTCACGGTGCAGCTTCACGCCGCGCCGGGTCAGCTTGAGTGTATAAATCGACTCAGCTTCGATAGCGCGCGATACAATCACGCTCACGACGGTGGCGAACATCAGCGGCAAGATGATCTTATAGTTGCCGGTCATCTCGAACAAAATCAAGACCGCCGTTGCAGGGGCATGCGCTGCCCCGGCGAAGACTGCCGCCATTCCTACCAGTGCATAGGCCCCGGCAGGCCCGGTTGCGTCGGGAAACAGGCTGTGCACGGTGTGCCCGAAGGCCATGCCCACCATCGCCCCCAGGAACAGTGACGGCGCAAACACGCCGCCCGACCCGCCAGAACCGAGCGTGAACGCCGTAGCGACCAGCTTGAGCGCCAGCAGTGCCAGCGCCGTTCCTACGGCCAGTTCACCCAACAGCGCGGGTTCGATCATCTCGTACCCCACGCCGTACACACCCGGCAGATCACGTTCGTTGCGCGAAAACGTGTACCCGCTGTTGACGCACACAATCCCGATAACGCCCAGGCTCAATCCGCCGACAGCAGGTTTGAGGTATTCCGGGAAGCGCTTCCACCCGTCGAACAAGTCTTCCATCCGGTAAATCAGCCTGGCGTAGATGATGCTGACACACGCCGCCAGAATCCCCAACCCGGCATACAGGCCCAGTTCCCAGGTGCTCGCCATCTGGTACGACGGTACCGGGAACGCGCGGACCGATCCTTCAAATGCCTGCGCGACCACGTCCGCAATAACTGCCGACATCACGACCGCGCCAAAATAGCTGGCCTTGATCTCGCCCAGGATCACTTCGAGCGCAAAAAGCGAACCGGCGATAGGTGCGTTAAAAGTAGCCGAGATACCGCCCGCCGCGCCACAAGCTACCAGGCTGCGGATGCGCTCTGGTGACAGGTGCAGCGCCTGCCCAATCGTTGATCCGAGCGCCGATCCAATCTGCACAATCGGCCCTTCGCGCCCGACCGATCCACCGCTGCCGATGCACACGGACGATGCCAGTGACTTGACAACCGCCACACGCGGGCGGATCAGCCCTCCTTTCAAGGCGACGGCTTCCATCACTTCCGGCACGCCGTGCCCTTTGGCCTCACGGGCGAAAAAGTACACCAGGCACCCGACAATCACGCCCCCCAATGCCGGGATGAACAGGAAAAAGTACCCGCCCAAAAAACCGAAGACCTGCGCGCCGCCGTCAAACGCGACATGTTGCGCGGTTCCGATTAGCCAGCGAAACAGGGCGGCACCCAGGCCTGCACCCAGCCCAACTACAATCGCCGTCCCGGTCACCATGGCCCATTCGGGCGTGCTCGCTGCGCCCAACCAGCCAGCCAGCCGTTGTCCAAGCGCCTGTGCATCCGGCAGCCAGCGGTCGAACGGGGTATACCGTTTGCCGTGCTGCCTGTTGGATGATAACTGCTGTTCTTCCGATGTCGATACTACCGACATAACTCCCCCTAACGATCAGGCCGGAAAGATATTTTTCTGGCCTATGTCAAACTATAACGTTCCAAAACCGTTTTATTATAACGCCAATCGCAGCAGTGGGGTTAATACAGTTGCGCCAATGCGCCAATCAACCAGCGCGCAGACAGCGCCTCATGATTTAATGCGGCAGCTTGTTGAGAATGTTTTGCAGCCCAACCGGCAGCGGGGCTTTGACGGTGATTGTCTCCAGGCTACCGGGCGGCGTGAACGTAATCGACTCTGCGTGCAAAAAATGCCGCTTCAGCTTGATCCGCTGCTTGCGCCGCCCGTACACGGTATCACCCGCGACCGGATGGCCGATAAATGCCATGTGTACGCGAATCTGGTGTGTGCGGCCTGTCCTGGGGAAAACCTCCACCAGGCTGTAGTAAGCATATGTTTCCAGTACATGAAACTCGGTGACGGCCTCGCGCCCGGCGTGCGTTACAGCCATCCGTTTACGCTGGTTAGGATCGCGCCCAACCGGCGCATCAATTACCCCTTCCGGCGTATCGGGCATCCCTTCGACCAGCGCCAGGTAGCGTTTGTGCACTGACCTGGATTTGAACTGTTCGCGCAGGTACGCCAGCGCGGCTTCTGTCTTGGCGATCAGGATCACACCGGATGTTTCTTTGTCGAGGCGGTGCACGATCCCGGCGCGCTCCGGATCGCTAAACGCGCCTACCTGCGGCCAGCGCGCCAACACCGCGTTTACCAGCGTGCCGGACGTATGGCCGTAGGCGGGATGTACAACCATGCCCGCCGGTTTATTGACCACCGCCAGGTTGTCATCCTCGTACAAGATATCCAGCGGGATCGCTTCCGGCTGCGGGGCCTGGTCTTGTTCCGGCAGCGGGATCTGCACCCGGATCAGTTCACCGCCGCCAAGCCGGTAGGATGCCTTGACAAACTCCCCGTCAACCGTCACTAACTGATCGCGGATCAGGTTTTGCACCTGGGCGCGCGACAACTCCGCAAACCGTGCCGCCAGCGCTTTATCCAGTCGCTCACCTGCCGTCGACACGGTAAACTCAACTGCTTGATAGTTCTCACCCATAACAACCGCCCGGATTATAGTCCCCGTTGCGCCAACCCGGCGCCGTCGTTAGAATGCACGGGGTTTTTCCATTTGCCAAACACGAAGGAGTGTCCCTGGTGGCGCCAACCGACCGTTTTATCTCTGAAACCATCTTCCATGTGCGCTATGCCGAAACCGATGCGATGGGCATCACCCACCACTCGGCGTACATTATCTTCTTCGAAGAAGCCCGCAGCCACTATTCACGCGTTGTCGGCGCGAGCTACGCCGACTTTGAGCGCAGCGGTTACTGGCTGACCGTGGCCGAGGTTCATGCCCGCTATATTGTACCAACTCGTTACGCGCAGCCGATCACCGCGCGCTGTTGGATCAAGGACCTCAAGAGCCGCACCGTCACCTTTGGCTACGAGATTGTGGATACCGAAAGTGGGCAGGTGTGCGTAACGGGTTATTCCCGGCACGTGTGCATCAATCACGCGGGACAGGTCTGCAAACTGCCCGCAAGCTGGGCAACCATCATGCAGCACGGGCTATCGCAGCTATAAAATGAACCCTCACACCTTGACCCGCTGCCCCATTGCGGACACGTCATAGCCGGGCTGCGCTGCCACCACCGCGCGAAACTCGTTGTCGCTCAACAGCGCCAGCACATGCTGGATCATCGGCAGGTCCACATACGATGCCGGGATCACCAGATCAAAGCGTTCGTGTGCCACGAAGATAAAATCAAGCTTGAGCGCCACCGCCGCGCCGCGAATGCCCATCCCACAGTCCGCCCTGCCGGACGCCACCGCCGCCGCAACTGTCAGGTGCGTATATTCCTCGTGATCATACCCCCGCACGTCGGCGGGATCGATGCCGCGCTGCGCCAGTTCATAGTCGAGCAGCACCCGTGTACCCGCGCCTCGCTGGCGGTTAACATATTCGACTCGCGCCAGATCGTCCAGTGACTCGATCCCCTGCGGGTTGCCCGGCGCAACTATCAACCCCTGTTCGCGGTGCGCAAAGGTCACGACATGCACGGGCTTATCGCCCAGCGTGCGGCGAATATAGGATACGTTGTACTCGCCGGTATCCGGGTCAAGCAGGTGCGTACCGGACAGGTGCGCTTCGCCGCGCTTTTGCGCTACCAGTCCTCCCAAACTTCCCACGTTGGCCGACGCCAGCCGGTAGCCGGGAAAACGCACCGCTAAAAACTGGCCGAGCAAGTCCAGCATCGGATCATGGCTGCCGACGACAACCACCGTCCGCGCGATTTCATCCGGCGAGCGGTACAGCAGCACCTCGACCTCGCTCCCGGCGTCCAACCCTTCGCTGAAGCGCGGAATGTACAGCAGCCCGTCCGCCCGTACCAGCGACGTGATCACGCCTGCGCCGCGTCCTAACGGCGTAGCCAGCGTCCGGTCGCCAACCTGTCCAACGGTCACGCGCACAAAATCATCATCACCGGTCGGAGACACCAGCTTATGGGTCAGCGTGGCCGTCAGGCGATTGGCGCGCGGGACCGGCAGCCCGATCCACTGGCACAGCAGCGGGCGAATGAAAATTTCGCCGGTCAGCGCGGCGGATACCGGGTAACCGGGCACACCGATCACCGGCGTTTTGTCGACTATACCCATGATCACCGGGTGCCCCGGACGCACTGCCACACCATGCACCAGCAGTTTTCCCGCCTCGCGGACGGCGCGCGCAGTGAAGTCTTTTGATCCCGCCGACGAGCCGGACAGCACCAGCACCAGGTCATGATCGGCGGCTGCTTCCCGGATCGCCTCCTGGATCATGGTCGCATCATCCGGCACCACCGGCCAGCGCGTATACGTCGCCCCGGCCTGCTGAATCTGCGCGCCAATCACCAGGCTGTTGTATTCGATCACCTGGCCAGGCCGTGGTATCTCGCCGGGCGCTACCAGTTCCGAGCCGGTCGGCAGCAGCGCCACGCGCGGACGGCGGCGAACCAGCACATCCGTATGCCCGCACCCGGCAGCCGCGCCCAGGTCAACCGGGCGCAAAACGTGATTAGCGGGCAGCACCAGCTCGGTTGCCACCATGTCTTCGCCCATCTGGCGCACGTGCTGCCAGGGCGCGACCGGTTCGCGGATTGTTATCGCTGCGTCGCCAACCGGCTGCACTTGCTCGATCATGATCACGGCGTTGGTTTCCTCCGGCAGCGGCATACCGGTATTCACCGGGATCGCCTGAGCAGGTACAGCCAGCCGCAGCGGGCGCGTCAGCGTTGCACCGAGTGTATCGGATGCGCGCACCGCGTAGCCATCCATCGCGGCGGCGTGGTAATGCGGCGAGCTGATCACCGCCCATACCGGTTCCGCCGTCACCCGCCCAAGCGCCTTTTCCAGCGGCACGCGTTCACCCGGCAGCGGTGCCCACCTGCCGCACGCCTCAAGCGCCGCTTGCAGCCGTGCCTGCGCCTCCTCGAGCGGGACATCTTCCAGGTAAATGTTGCGCTCGCCTGCCGTATCCGTTTGACTCATCAGAACAATACCACCTTCCCCCATGCCCCGGCGCGCAGCCCGGTTGCGTTTAGCGGCACCCGGAGCAGGCCATCGGCTCGCACCAGCGTAAAAATCAGGTTACTCTTGCCAAAGATCGGTTCCGCCCACAGTTCGCCATCTCGATCAGACAGCTTGACCGCCACATAGTCTTCGCGTCCGGCTGCCGACGGTATGTTCACCGCCGCACGCGCCTGAATTTCGGCTCGAACCGGCGCTTCCGCTGCGAGCAGGTGCCGGATCGCCGAGACGCCAAACAGCCGGAACATCACCAGCGCCGATACCGGGTTGCCCGGCAGTCCCATCACTGGCTTGCCATCCACCACGGCGAGGATCGTCGGTTTGCCGGGACGGGCTGCCACGCCATGCACCAGCACACCCGGCGCGCCCAACCGGTTGATCGTCTCTGCCGTCAGGTCACGGACGCTGACACTGCTGCCCGCCGTCACCACCAGCATATCAGACTGCGGGAACGCGCCGGACAGCGCCGCATACAACGCCCCGGCCTCATCCGGCACAATGCCGA
>JAFGNU010000032.1 GCA_016926875.1 Anaerolineae bacterium
ACAGGTCCGCGCGCTCGAACAGGTCCGGCGTGCGTGTGAACAGGTCGAGGTTGGCGCGGTAAGTGGGCGCGGTGGGCGTGCCGCCGTGCGCCGCGACGGTGTGGATGTCGAACCCGGCAGCGCGCAGATGATCCAGGTGCTTCAGCAACAGGGCTTCCGCCTGCCCATAATCGCCCCGGCAGGTATCCAGCGTTTCGAAGTGGTAGCCGACTTCGTGCCCCAGCGCCGACACGGCCCGCATGTCTTCCAGCGCAAACTGCCCGGCATGAGCGCGGAAATAAAACGAGCCGCGCAGGTCGTGCCGCGCGGCGATGCGCGCCATCTGCACGGCGTGCGATTCGCGGTAATCTACATCCAGGCGCAGAATCACGTAGGGCGTATGGGGCGGCGTCGAGCGCGACAGGTAACCGGCGACTGTGAAGACCGGCAGCCGCGCGGCCTGCTGGCAAAAGGCGTCAAATGCCGCGAAGGTAAAATCCAGCGGCATTGCTCAGCCCGCCGGTTCCCAGATGCGCAAACGTTCCAGGCGGCAGGTGGCCGGGACGCTTTCGGCATAGCAGAAAAAGGCGACCGATCCGCCTTCAAATGTGTCATCGTGGAAGTTCAACACCCGCTCGCCGTTGATACCCAACGCGATAGCGCCGTCAGCGCCGGTTTCGACGGTCAGGATATTGGTCGCCGCGCCCGGATGCACGGCGGGATGTGGCACCCAGTCTTGAATCTCGCGGCGCTTGTTGTTGCTCTCGATCAGGGCTACGCGGTATTCGCCCTCATTAGAAATGCCGAAGTAAAAGAAGTTGTAGTCATCCACGTAGTGAAACCACAGCCCGTAGCGCGCATTATCGACGGTCTCTTCCAGCAGGGTCACCTGTGCTTCAACCGCGTAGTTCTTAAAGCTCTCGCCTTCGATTGATCCCCAGGACAACCCGTAATCGCGCTGCTCGATAGCCGTCAGCCGGATTTCGTATGCGCCCTCGGTGATCTGGTTGATGAATGTGCTGTCATGTCCCTGGTACCAGCGGCGCTCGCTGATGCCGTCCGTAAAGGTTTCGTCCACGCGCAGGATATAGCCGGGGCGGCTCTGATTGGTAAAAAACGGCGTCGGCGTGGCGTTCAGCAGGGCGACATCCCTGGCCGACAAATACTGCACCATATACACGACGTTTAGGCCACCGTCGCCAGATTGCAACGAGTTTAACCCGGCGTGCCAGTTTTCCTCGGCGCGCAGTGTGGTGACACTCTGGCCGAGCACGTCGATTCCGGCAAACCACTCAAACAGCGCCCCATCCGACGCGCTGACCACGGCTGCCAGCGGATCGTCATCCGGGTCGCCGCTGTCCAGCCAGTTGCGAAAACCAAGCGCCAGACTGGACGCCAGCGCGTCCAGCCCAAACGCTTCGGCGGCATAGTAGCGGGTGTTGTGCACGGCCAGAATCCAGAGTGATACAGTGCTGGTAGCGTCGTCGATGCTTAATTCCAGCGGGTAGGCTGTCAGGTCGAATTGATCGGTTGTGTATCCGGGACTGTTGGCCGGGTAGAGCAGATAGGTGTAGTGCCCGTGTGGATCGGCCAGCGCCAGGAAAAGCTGGCTGTTTTCGTCCGGTAGATGTTTTAACAGCTTGATCGATGGCAGCGTGACATGTAAGCGTGCGCCGGACGACGACAGGTCGCTAACCTGTAACGCTTGAGTGGCAGGTGTAGGCGGGGCAGTTGCCGTCGCAGGAGCAGGTTGTGCAGGGCTGTTGAGCGTGTCGCGCAGGGGCGCGCAACCTGTGATCAGGCACCCAAGCCAGGCGCAGCCGCACAGGACGATGATCAACCGGCGATAGTTCATAAGCGATTCCGGCAGCTTTCTCAGAGGCGCAAACGACGCCTGTGTCTGCGCGCGAAATAACCGTTGACCCAGCGCATTGCTTCCAGGGCAGTTTTGGGCTGGCGCTGACCGGTTACAAGCTGGCGGCCCCGTCCTCTATCGGACAGGATGCGGCTGTGAGCGCGGTCGGCCATAATGCCGATCACTTCGGCAAGCTGCTGGCAGTCCTGGGCAAACTGGTTGTGAATACGGCGCTGGTGATAGAGCGATAATGTGCTCCACAGGCTGTCCAGTTCCGCTGTCAGGGCTTCGGCGGTGATGTTCAGGTTGTGCCTCTGTTCAAAGGCGCTTTGTAATCCCTCCAGCAAGCGGGTGATCGCGTTGGTTTCGCGCAGAAACATCGCCGCTGACCGGTTGCCAAACACGTGTGCCATTGCGCCGCGTTCCAGGTCAAGCGGGACAACCGCCTGGTGGGCGAAGTGCCCGCCAATAAACCGCAGCAGGTCTACACCGGCTTGTGGCGCGATAATCCCCTGGATCAGCATGTCTTCGATTGGCTGGTGCCTGCGCCTGCGCGAACGCTCTTGCCCAAGCTCGTACACCTGCTGGGTGATGTTATACGTGTTCTCGGCAACCTGCTTGCGTTCATTTTCAGACAGCCCGCCGGTCATCGTATCCAGGTCGCGGCGCAGGCGGTGTTTGAGAGGCAGGTCTTTCTTGGCGTGGTAGGTCGTGGCAATATCGACAAACAGGCTGGCGGCAGTGTGGACGTCATGCGCAAAACGCATCAGCCCGGAGCCGTTCATGGCTAACCGCATCAGGTACGTGGCGTGGAGCATTTGCTCGATTTCCGGGCCAAGCTCGTCGTGGAAGTATGCCAGTAGAGTTGGCACCTGATCCAACTGCACGCCGCGCAGGTAGCGTCTCAGCAGTTCCAGCGCCGCCTCGGCCACCTCGGTGTTCCAGGTAATGGACGGCCACATACGCGCCAGATAGACGGCGCCCTTGTTGTCCATGTGCAGCGTGCTGTCGACCAGCGCCGCGCCCACACGCAAGGTATTCAGCGCGCTGCGCTGCCGGGCATGGAAGTCCAGCAAATTTAGCGTGTTGTCGAACCCGATCACGCGGGCCAGGTTGTTGTCGTTGAAGGTCATGCTGGTCAGGCGGCGGGCGGCATAGTCCTGGTCGTCTGCCCAGTCACGGTTGATCAATGCGCCGCAGTAGATCAGGGCGCGCGGTTCGGGGCGAATCTGGCTGCCTTCCAGGTACGTGAGCGCCTCGCTGAGGTCCTCGCCAGACAGCGGCGTCATGAGGAATGTTTCTCCGGCCAGGCGGGTGAATTCCAGCAGCCGTTCCGGGCGGAAGACCTCGTTTTGATAAAATTCCAGCAGGGCAATCGCCTGGTCATACCGGCCAATTTGCAGCATCAACTGCACCAGGATGCGCGCCCCTGGTGGTTCGAGCACCTGGATAACAGAGATCCGGCTGAAGTCTTCGACAACATGCTCGATCAATGCTTCGAATCGCCCTGCTTTTGGCGACTGGGCCATGACCAGCAGGGATTGCAGCGCGGCTGTGTCGATCAACTCCGGGCGGTGGAGGTACATGGCCCACTCGACAAACCGGGCCAGCACCAGCATACGATAGCCGTCGCCAAACGCGCGTGCGCCCTGGTCCAGCACGTGCGGCGGCACAGAAGACTGGGGTTCGGGCTGCAAGTAGGCCAGCGCTGCCTGTGTGGTCTCTGGCAACTGGCGCACGAACTGCGCGTCACTGAGCAGGCGGTGAAGCTCACCGGCGGGCAGCGTTTCGACAGACAGCAGGAACAGCGTTTCTGCCAGCTCAGGGTGAGAGCGCGCCGGGAATTGTGCCAGGGCTACCAGATCGGGCATCGCTTCGCTGATGCGCAGGGCGGGGTGGGCGCTCTTGGTATAGTGGATGAAGTCAATTGCAGCCTGTATCTGGTTCTGGTCGAGCAGGTCGATCAGGTACTGCCGGGCCGCGTTCTGGATGATGGGCTGCCAATCGAGCGCGGCTGCTTCCGGGATAGTTGTATACCAGCGTTCGAGCAGCGCATAGACCATCCTGGCCTGCCCGTTTTCAATCGCGGTTTGCAACTGGTGCGCAACAGCATTTGCCACGTTGCTGCTGGTTACGGCCACCACCGGGATCACATCAGCAAAATCGGGTTCCTCCAGCGCCAGCACAAACGCGAGCAGATGCCGGACGTATGCCTGGCGTAGATCGTCAGGCAGTGTGGGGTCTTCACGCAGGATGGCGGCCACCATCTCACGGTCGGCGGGTTGGCCTTCCAGCACCGCCTGATCGATGGCTGCCCGCCGGGATACCCAGCCTAATGCCCGGCCCAGGTTTTCTTTGTGCGAAGCACGCCAGACCGTTGTGCGGGCAAGCTGGTCGGTTTGCTCAACAACCAGGGACGGATCGAGCCGGAACTGGGCCAGCATATAGTGGCTGTAGCCGTCATCCGGCGGAGTTGTCAGCAGCCTGCCGTCGCCCCAATCATACACCAGATGCCGGTCAGGACTGGCGCGCTGGCTCAGGAACTTGATCTGTGCCGGTGAGGTTTCTGGATCGTGGATATGCGTGGCAAAGGTGATGCTCAGGCGGGCCGGGATCGGCAAAAAGCTGAGCAGCCCCTGGATAAACCGGAGGCGCTGATCGAGCGATGGAGGACTGTTCACAATCGCGAGCGGCCAGCCCTGGATCAACCCGGCCAGCAACCCCTCAATATTTTTGAACGAATCGTGGCAGTACACCAGCAGATCGAACAGAGCGTCAACCTGTTCTTCCGGGCTGGGTGGGGCCGGATCGCGCAGTTCAAACGGCCTCAGGTTGCGCCGCGTGGTTGCAAACGATGGCATGTCCATCATCGCCAGCGGGCGAAAAGCCAGCACATTCCCGCCCAACCAGCGCAGCACGTTCACCGGCAGCATGATATAGAGCACCTGGGGATACCCGGCGTCGTTGTGCTGCGCTTTGGCCAGCACAAAGTTGGTTGATCGGCCCTGAAACAGTGCCAGCGAACCGGGCATGTCATCGGTGATCTCATCGTGGCCCGGCGGGCGTAGCTGCGCCACGCGCAGGCACTCGGTCACCTGTGCAGGCGTGATGTTTGGCGTCGAAGCAATGAGATCGGGCGCCGCCGGTACACGGCTTTCGGGATCAGCCAGCGTTCCGTAGTATAGCCGTTCGAGTTGAAATACCTGTGATTCAGACACGTGTGCCCCGCCTGTTTATCCAAAAGACCGACGCGTCTAGGTAACGTAATTGTACAGGATGGTTGGCGCGAAGGCTAAGCGGTCGTCAAGTGTACTCAACTGCCCGAAAGATAGCGTTGCAGCGCGCTTACGGCACAGGCGCGCATCGAGATTTTTATCTTGTCCTCGCGCTGCATTTCGCCATAGGTGCGCGCCGATCCGGCAGGTGCAAAGATGCTGTCCCAGCCAAAGCCGTATTCTCCGCGCGGCTGGTGCGCGATTATACCCTCGACACGCCCGGTAAACGTCCGCAGGTCGTGGCCGTCGAACAGGCACAAGACAACCGTTGCAACCGCCCGCCGGTCGTCCCAGGCGTTTAGCTGGCGGCACAGCCCTGCTTCGCCCACCGACTTGAGCACCCACTTGATCAACGCGCCAGGATAGCCATCCCAGGCCACAATGCCCAACCCGGTATCTTCCACCAGCACCCGGCCTGTTTGCAGGCGTTCGTACGCTTTACGGGCTTTGTAAGCGGCAACTTCTGCGGGGTCCAGCGATTGAATCTCCGGCAGGTCAAGATCGACACGTTCCGCTTCGATACCGCACCTGGCCAGCGCGCCGCGAATCTCACGGTATTTTTCCGGGTTTGACGACACGAAATAGATTTTGTCGGTCGGCATTTTGTACCTTTTCTGGTAAACAGCCGGGCGTTATTGTAACGCACGCGCATGACCTGCCAAATGATACTTTTTCACTAGATTTTCGTTATGGGCTACCTGACACGGCCTGGTACATCAGGTATCATGAAGCATGAAAACATTTTTTACAAGCACGAGCCAGGGAGAATCTGTGTATGACCACGCTGACGCCTGAGGAATTGAAGCAAGCGCATATAGTGCTGACCGAGTTCACATACGATCTGCGGCCCGTTGAGCGCGGCTATGCCAACCGCACGCTGCACATCGACCTTTCAAGCAACACGATCACCGCTAAACCGGTTTCGCAGCACATGAAGGATACCTTCACCGGGGGACGCGGCTTTTGCATGTGGCTGTTGTGGAACGCGGTCACGCCTGATACGCGCTGGGATGACCCCGAAAACGCGATCATCATTGCAGGGGGGCCAATTGGCGGCATCACGGCCTATCCCGGTTCGGGCAAATCCACTGTGGCGACTGTGTCACCGCTGACCGGATCGGCGTTTGACAGTAATGCCGGAGGTTACTTCGGCCCGTACCTGAAATTCTCCGGCTGGGATGCCCTTGAAATCCAGGGGATTGCTAGGCAGGATGTGATCATCGTGATCGATGGTGACAGTGGACGCGTAACGATTGAAGCGGCACCACTCGAAGATATTGATTCACACCTGATCGGTCCCCAACTGACCGAGATGTATTCGTTTGATGAGAAGGACCGGCAGAGCGTTTCGGTTGCTTCAACCGGCCAGGGGGCCGAACATTCACGCTACGCCGGGCTGAACCTGAGCTGGTACGACACGCGGCGCGGCAAGGTGCGCGTCAAGCAAGCCGGGCGCGGCGGCTCAGGGCGCGTTTTCCGCCACAAGCGGATTAAGGCGGTGGTGGTGCGCTACAGCAGCATGACAGGCGACAGCAACCACCCGGCCAACATGAACCTGATCCGTAAAGCCGGGCGGCGTATCAACAAAGAGATCATCGAAAACGACCCCAAACAGAACAACATGCGCGGCGTGGGTACCGGCCACCTGCCGCCGATCATGGATTCGTTCGACCTGCTGCCGGTTCACAATTACCGGTTCGGTGCACATCGCGACGCGTCAAAACTGGATACGTCGGTATGGGATGAGCTGTATACGCATGGTATCCCGGACGGCTGCTGGTATGGCTGTACGCTGTCGTGTGCGCACGGCGTGGACGATTTCGAACTTAAAACTGGGCCGTATAAAGGCGAGGTTGTGCTGGT
Organism: Anaerolineae bacterium; assembly: GCA_016926875.1. Taxonomy (GTDB): domain Bacteria; phylum Chloroflexota; class Anaerolineae; order Aggregatilineales; family Aggregatilineaceae; genus JAFGNU01. Next base: position 6,973 of record JAFGNU010000032.1, read on the forward strand.
CGATGGGCCAGAGTACGAAACCATTGCGGGCGAAGGATCAAACATCGGCGTGTTTGACCCGCTGGCCGTTGTCGAGATGAACTTTTATTGTGACACCTACGGTATTGATACGATCTCGTTCGCCAACTCGGTCGCATTTGCGATGGAATGCTACGAAGCGGATATCCTGAACAAGCGGATCACCGATGGGCTGGAACTGGTGTGGGGCAACGCGGACGCCGCCCTCGAACTGCTGCATCAGATCGCGCGCGGCGAAGGCTTTGGACTGATTGTCGGGCAGGGCGTGCGCTACATGAAGAAACTCTTTGTCAGTCAATACGGCGCGGACCCGGCTTTTGTGCAGGACATCGGTATGGAGGTCAAGGGGCTGGAAGTCTCCGAGTATGTGACTAAGGAGTCGCTGGCGCAGCAGGGCGGTTATGGCATGGCGCTGAAGGGGGCACAGCACGACGAGGCATGGCTGATCTTCATGGACATGGTGCGGAAACAGCTTCCTACGTTTGAGGACAAGGCCGAGGCGCTGCACTACTTCCCGCTGTGGCGGACGTGGTTCAGTTTGCACGGGCTGTGCAAACTGCCCTGGAATGACGTGGTGCCCACCAACAACAGCGAAACCGATGAGCCGCACAAGGTGCCGGAGCATGTCGAAAACTACACCTGGCTGTACGAGGGGCTGTCTGGCAAGCCAGCCACCCCGGATGACCTGCTGGCCCAGTCGGAGCGGGTGTATACCTTCCAGCGCTTGCTGGCGCTCAAGCTGGGCTATGGCACCCGCGAGCACGATTACCTGCCGTACCGCGCGATGGGCCCGGTGACGGCTATCGAATACCAATCGCGCGCCGAACGCTACGATGAACAGCTTCGGGACGAGGTCGGCGTTGATCCGGGCGGGATGGGTGTTGAGGACAAAATCGCCAGACTGCGCACCTACCGCGAGGAGCAGTATGATAAGCTGATGAATGCGGTGTACGCGCGGCGCGGGTGGGATGAGAACGGCATCCCCACGCTGGAAAAAATCCGCGAACTGGGGATCGACTTCCCGGACGTGATCGAACTGGTCCAGCAGAAAACCGGCCAGCGCACGTAATACGCCCGTGATCCTGGAATCAAATGTCCCGCTAACAGAGCGGGACTTTTTGTGTGCCGAGGACCAGACTTGAACTGGTGACCCCTTGATTTTCAGTCAAGTGCTCTACCAACTGAGCTACCTCGGCCAACGCGGTTTATTGTAGCGTGTTTTTGGTCGATGTCAACGGCGGGCTTGCTGATTTTTTACCTGGGCGGCGGAAAGTTTTTCTCGTGGCGCCGTGAATGCCCGCTGTTCGTGCGGATCGAATCCGCCCGTGTATCCCCGGCCCTTAGCTGGTATAATCGAATAATCTAAACAGGTGTTGTACTTATTGGCGAGAGGCATTTATCGCACCATGCATCATACCCCTGAGCAGATCAAACAAGCGCTGGACCGGGTGCTGCTGACGGTCGAAAAACCGGGGCGCTACATCGGCGGCGAGTTTAACAGCATCGTCAAGGACTGGGACCATATACCGTTTCGCGTGTTGATGGCTTTTCCGGACCTGTACGACCTGGGCATGTCCAACCTGGGCATGATGATCCTGTACGGCATTATCAACGAGCAGCCGGACATGCTGGCCGAGCGCGTGTTCAGTCCCTGGACGGATATGGAAGCGGCTATGCGCCGCGCGGGCATCCCGCTCTACAGCCTGGAAACCAAGCACGCCGTGCGAGATTTTGACCTGTTGGGCCTCAGCCTACCCTATGAGCAGTTGTATACCAACGTACTCAACCTGCTGGACCTGGCCGGGCTACCGCTTCGCTCAGCCGAGCGGGATACGAGCTGTCCACTGGTGATCGCGGGCGGGCACGCCTGCTATAACCCGGAGCCGATGGCGGATTTTATCGACGCGTTTGTGATCGGCGAAGGGGAAGACGTGATTCTCGAAGTCTGCCGGGCGCTGATGGCAGCGCGCGAGTGCTCCCGCGATGACCAGCTTCACGCGCTGGCGAGTATTCCGGGCGTGTACGTGCCGCGCTTCTACGACGTGGCATACAATGCCGATGGCACCATCTCGGACGTGACGCCCAATACACCCAATGTGCCGGAGACGGTGCTCAAACGGATTGTGCCGGTGATGCCCAAAGCGTTCACGCGCTTTTTGGTGCCGCACGTCGATACAGTCCACAACCGCGCCCCGATTGAGATCATGCGCGGCTGTACGCGCGGCTGCCGCTTCTGCCACGCGGGCATGGTTACGCGCCCGGTCCGCGAGCGGTCGGTGGAAGACGTGATCGCGGCGGCAGAAGCCATCGTGCAGCAGACCGGGTTTGAAGAACTGGGTCTGCTCAGCCTGTCGTCATCCGACTATACGCATGTGCAAACGCTGGTCGAACGCATCGAGGAGCGCTTCGCCAGGCAGGGACTCAGCGTCAGCCTGCCCAGCCTGCGGATCGAATCGGTCAGCGTGGACCTGATGGACGCGCTGGCAGACGGGCGGCGCGGCGGGTTCACCTTTGCGCCCGAAGCAGCTACTGAGCACATGCGCGACATCATCAACAAGTCGGTGACGGACGAGCAATTGTTGACAGTAGCGCGCGAAGCCTATGCGCGCGGCTGGCGCACGATCAAGCTCTATTTCATGATCGGGCATCCAAGCGAAACGCTGGACGACGTGCAGGCCATTGCCGACCTGGCAAAGGCGGTGCTGGCCGAGGGGCGCAGGGTGCATGGCAACAAAGCAAACGTCAACGTGGGAGTCAGCACGTTTGTGCCCAAGCCGCACACGCCGTTCCAGTGGGTGCCGCTGGATGGCCTGGACCAGATTCGTGCCAAGCAGCGTTTGCTGCAAGACAGGCTGCGCGGACGCGGCTTAAAACTGCGCTGGAACCGCCCCGACGAAACGATGCTGGAAGCCTTCCTTAGCCGGGGGGATCGCCGTCTGGGAGCGGTGATTCAACGCGCCTGGGAACTTGGCACCCGGTTCGACGCGTGGCAGGAACATCACGATCACGCGGCGTGGCAGCAGGCGTTTGTCGATGCAGGGTTGGAGATCGGATTCTATACCCACCGCCCGCGCGCGCTGGACGAGGTGTTCCCCTGGGATCACATCAGCGTGGCGGTCAAAAAATCATTTTTGATCGAAGATTACCAGATGTCGCTGCGTGGTGAAACGCGCGACGACTGCCGCAGCCAGTGCTACGCGTGCGGGATTCTGCCCACGTTCACCGACATGCGAAAACAAATCCCGGCGGACGCCTGGAAGTGCCCGCAGGTGGTCCCGCGTCATGTGCGCGGCAAGAAACAAGCTGCGGAAGCGCCGGTCACGTCTGCGCAATGAACACACCAGACAGGCGCCGCATGTGCTTATGTGTTCAAATGATGGTGATCGAGCCAAAGACCGTGCTGGCGGTGATGACCAGATCGGCGCTGCCGGACTGCTCAAACTCGCCGTTATCCGGCAAGGCAGCGTAGACGCCCGGTTCCAACTGCTCAAAGCGCGACGGGTTGAGGCGCACCCGTGCAAAAGGGCTGGTTTTGATGTGAATGAGCGCCCGGCTGCTCTCCGGCACGGTCAGGCGCACATCTCCGAACGTTGAACGGGCAAAGATCGCGCCATCGGCTGTTTCCGGGCAGGCGATATTGACGTGTCCCAGCCCGGACGCAATGGCGGCCCGTTCCACTATTAACCCGCGCAGGTCCACGTCCAGCCGTCCCAGGTAGCTGCTGATCAGCAGGCTCCACGGCAGATCGTGCGCCAGCCCAACATCCCAGTCTGCCAGCGAAAGCCACCAGGTTTGCCCCCGGCTCATGCGCAGCGTGGCGTGGTTGTTGCGCACGCTCAGGCTCGGACGCGAACGGGCTGTGTACTGCCCTGCGATCAGGCGGCCCGGCCTGCGCAGCGCGCGCAGTTGGACATCCAGTTCCCCGCTTTCGAGTTCGATAGAGGCCGATTGTACACTGCCCCGCGTGATGCCGAAGGTGTGCCCCTGCCAGCTAAAACCGATGTCACCGCGCAGCAGCAGTTGAATCCCCAACAGGACAAGCAATACCGGCCAGTAGAGCGCGATGTCAAAATCGATCAGCAGCAGGTTATGCAGCAGCAGCACGATCCCGCTGCCGATCAGGATCAGCGACCACAACCAGGGCGCGCGTTTTGACTGGGCATCCATCGATTTCTCCTCAGCAACCAGCTTTTGGCAGTTAGCGAAAATAACCGGGTGAACACCTTGTTTCTGGCCTGTCAGCCAGGGTCAAACCCCGATTCCTACCAGCTAATCACCAAAAACTCACCGGCAAACGACTTTAGATCTCCAGCAGGTAATCCTGCAACAGTTGGTGCGCAGATGAGTGACGCAGCCGGTTGAGCGCCTGCGCTTCCAGTTGGCGGACGCGCTCTCGCGTGACGCCGATCTTCTGCCCGACTTCTTCCAACGTATGCGTTTCGCCGTCCAGCAGCCCGTAGCGCAGTTCCAGGATATGCGCTTCGCGATCCGGCAGCCGTTCGAGCACCTGCACCAGGTGCTCATGCAGCAGGTTGTGGGTCACGACCTCGGTTGGGATCGGGCTGGATGTATCCTCGATAAAATCTCCGTATTCTGAATCGGCGTCTTCTTCGATGGGCGTTTCAAGGCTGATCGGGCGGCGCGAAATTTCGATCAGGTTTCTGATCTTGTCCGGCGTGGTTTCCAATTCGTCGGCCAGTTCTTCGCTGGTCGGCTCGCGGCCATACCGCTGGGTGAGATCGGTCGATATCCGGCGCAGACGGTTTATCTGGTCGCCCATGTGGACCGGGACACGGATGGTACGGCCCTGGTCGGCCACTGCCCGGCTGACTGCCTGCCGAATCCACCAGGTTGCATAAGTGCTGAACTTGTGGCCGCGCTGGTACTCGAATTTGCGGGCGGCACGGATCAGGCCGATATTGCCTTCCTGGATCAGATCCAGAAACGGCACGCCGCGCCCGACATACTTTTTGGCCACGCTGATCACCAGGCGCGAGTTGGCCCGGATCAGGTGTTCCTGGGCTGCTTCGCCATCTTCGATCAACGCCTCCAGTTCGATGACGTTGTCCGGGGATAGGCGATTGCCATCTTGCCGGATTTGCTCGGTAGCCAGCCGCGCGGTTTCCATGCGTTTGGCAAGCTCAACCTCTTCATCGGCGGTAAGCAGGGGGACGCGCCCGGCTTCCTTCAAGTACAGGCCAACCACATCATCAGTGTCTAGCGCTGCCTGGTACCCCGCGTCGGCCATCAAATCCTGATGCAGCACGCCGGGATCAAGCGAGCTTTCGTGGTTGTCGTCTTTTGACTGCGTTGGCTCGCGCGGTGCGCCCGGCGATACCGGCACAATTTCGACTCCGGCTTCGCTCAGCGCATCCAGCAGTTCTTCCAGCAGTTCGATGTTTTGTTCAACGGCGGGCAGCAGCGATAGGATATCGTCGTAGGTGATATACCCCTGTTCTTCCCCCTGGGCTATCAACTGCTGCCAGATCGCGCTATCTGGTGTGATGGTAGATGTTTTCGGCGGTTGTGATGTTGTCATCTCACGCAACTGTTTAGCTCTGGACATAAAGACACCCTACCGATGGTAGGGCGCCTGTGCTCTAACCCCCTGAACAACCGATAAGCTAGGGCGCAGGTGCCATGTCATAATCCGGCGAAGGCTCGGCTGGCGTTGGTGTCATCAGGATATTGTCTGTTAGCATACTTAGCAGCGGATCCACTAGCGGCCTTTGAATCAAATAAATACGCGAATCATCTTGTGGCCATACATAGTATGCCACATTATCGGGGTTCGCGTCACCTACTTCGAGGATCACAGGCGCATAGGAGGTGCCGGTTGTATCGCGTGCAATAAACCGGACGCGGTACGCCGGTTCCGGTGTCAGGCCAAAATTCTCAAAATTGTCCGGTGTGGCATCATACCACTGCCGGGCTGCCATCAGTTGGATCGAGAGTGCCGCATCATCAGCCAACTGCTGGTTGATGCTGTCGGCAGCAATATCGCCGGTCCCGCTGTTTATACTGGGAGCGTACCATAGACCCTGGTCGTCTCGCATCAGTAAAATGGCCTGCGCTGATGCGACATCCAGCACTTCCAGGCCGTATACCTGGGTCAGATCACTCAGTTCGGGGAACAGCGACACCATGCGCTGGCTTTCCTGGACGGCTTGCATTTCGGCCAGCAAAGCCTGTTTCGCCGTCGGATCGTCCAACATCAGCAAGAGGACCATCACGACGGCGAACCCGGCCAGCATCCAGTAACTTATCCGGCGCCTGAGCATATATCCTGACCCGCTCATACAAACAACTGGGATTAGAGTTTAGCTTAACGTTGGCGATACCACCACACAACCGCGCCGCTGGCCAGCACCAACCCCGGCAGCACCAGCATCGTGATATAGGCGATAGTGTTGCGCTGCTGGTCCGAAACAACCAGTGCCAGGCGGGTTGGATCGCTCACCGGCGTGAAGCTGATAGCCTGCGAGAAGCTGATCAGCCAGTCTACCGTATCGCTCCACAGCCACACGTTGCCCGGAAACTGCGCCGCAAACTCGTTTTTGACGACATCCGAGTCACCGATCACGATCAGGCGCGGCTGTTCTTCAAGCTGGTATTCCAGTGTGCGCCGGGCGGTGACTCCCAGCAGCAGGGGGCCGGGCGTATCCTCGCCCTCGTTATATTCCACGAGCGAGTTTTCCAGCATTTCCTGCATCCGGCGTTCGCCAAATGACAGTTCGGACGAGTATAGCAGTGGTTGGCGGACATAGTTCATCTGGTCGCCTTCCGCTTCCTCGACGATCTCCAGGGGGCGGGCGAACTGCATGATGATCTGCGTGTCCCGGACGTCGGCCAGCATCTCGTGGGGGGCGATAGTATCTACGATAGGCGTGAATTCACTGCCAAAGGTTGATTTTGTTTCGATGACAACCTCGTCTTTGACGCGGATTCCGAACTCGTCCCACAGGTAATCGTTCAGCGGGCTGCCTTCTTCGAGAAACGAAATGCCTTCCTGGGACGTTACCGTATCTACCATGGGATCGGCAAAGATCGCCAGGTGCCCGCCGCGCTGCATATAATCATCGATGAGTTGAACTTCTTCTTCCAGGAACCGCGTGCGAGCGCCTACGATCAGCACCGCGCTGGCATCTGCGGGGATGCCCGTTTGCGATACATCTGACAGTTGGAGCGGCTCCACGATGATCCCCTGGCTAACCAGGCTTTGGCGCAGGCGCGAGATACCCAGATCGTCCACGCGATCCAGTTCCCGCTCGCCGTGCCCGGTGGTGAAATAGATTTTAAACATGCCTGCCGATGCAACGGTCATCAGCCCGGTGGTGATGTCGCGCTCGTTGACGCCGCCCAGGTAGATCGGCGCGGTGCGAAAATCCGGTTCGCCATCCGAACCGAGCACGGCCAGGAACAGGTCACCATCATAGCCGGGTTGGTAGCCGTACTGGCGCGCCACCTCCGGTTTTTCATCGGGATCGACATACTCAACTTCGATAACGTCACCGCCTTCTGCTTCGTACTGGCGCAGCAGCAGGTCGGCGGATTCCTGTTCGCGCAGCTTGGAGCGGCTGAAGAAGCCGACAATCCGCACGCGGTAGCCCTGTTCTTGAAGGCGTTGGATCGCATTCAAAGAGGGGCTGTTCAGCGAGTAGCGCTGGCGTGATGTCAGGTCAACCGTGATGTTGGTGCGGTCAACCAGCACATACGTGAAAACCACGAAGCCGATGAACAGGATGGTGATTAGCAGGCTGGTTGTACCAAAGCGCGTTTGACGACCAGCCATCCAGGCCTGGAATTCGCCCGGCGCCCACCACATCCACAGCCCGATACTTCCCACTCCGATCACGACGCACAGGAACACCCAGGCGGAAATCTCGCCGCCAATCACAAACAGCAGGCCCCCGGCGACCAGCGCCAAAGCGCCGACCACGCTGGCCCAACTGGCGATATCTGAACGATTGAACGACCGGGTGTGCATCAGCGCCATCTCCGAGATTCGATCAAACGAGTGGTGATAAACAGCATCGACACGATCAGCCCGATAAAAAACACCACGTCTTCAAAACGTATCACCCCGATCAAAAACGAGGTGGAGTAATGCGACTGTAAACTCAGCGACCGGATCACCTGCGCTGCCGGGCGATTCTGGATCACCAGGCCCGCGAAGTCTCCCAGCCACAGGATGAACAGCGTAGCCATGCTGAGAAATCCGGCGATGATCTGGTTTTCGGTAATGGCGGAGAACAACAGACCAACGGCCAGCGTTGCCCCGCCAAACAGCCAGATGCCCATATAACTGCTGATCACCGGGCCGAGGTCCAGTTCCGGGCCGACCTCGTAGGTCCGCAGCGTGGTGATCGACAGCAAGATGATCTCATAGACCAGCGTCAGGCACAGCACCAGCGAAAAATAGGCCCATGCGCCCAGGAATTTGCCCAGCACAATATCGCCGTCACGGACAGGCATGGTCAGCATCAGTTCCAGCGTGCCCTCGCGCGCTTCTTCGGCAAACAGGCGCATCGTCAACAGCGGCGCAAAAAAGATGGTGAAAAAGCCAAATGCGCCCAGCACTTCGGTGCCGTCCGGTGGTAGCTGCCCGGCGCGCTGCCCCAGGTCGGAGTTGAACATGAACCCGCTCAATTCCAGGATCGCAAAAGCCACCAGGTAGGCGATTGGGGAAGTGAAGTACTGGCTCAGCTCGCGGCGGGCGATGACAAGAATACTGCGCATGATCTACTCCCTCCGCTTGTCCGTGTCGTCGCCGAGGCGCGTTGTCAGCTCAAGGAAGATTTCTTCGAGCGTGATCGCCCAGGGCCGCAGTTCGAGCAGTTCCATGCCATGTCCCACCACAGCCGACGCCAGCGCGGCGCGAATATCGGCGCGAGGCTTGGCGCGGACAATGTAACCGTCGCTGTGCGGTTCTGCCGCTTCGACGCCGGGCACATCACGCAGCACACGCACCACGTTTGACCCGGAGGGTTGATTGCCAACACGGACGAACAATCGCCCGCCACGATGCAGGCGATCTTGCAGATGGCCGGGCGTATCCTGCGCGACGATCCGGCCCCGGTCGATAATGATCACGCGGTCGCAGACCTGCTCGGCTTCGGACAGGATATGCGTGCTGAGCATGACCGTCCGGGTTTGCCCAAGCTCCCGGATCAGGACGCGCAAGTCCTGCACCTGGTGTGGGTCCAGGCCGATAGTCGGCTCATCCAGGATTAGCACGCCCGGATCGTGAACAATCGCCTGCGCCAACCCAACCCGCTGCCGCATCCCTTTCGACAGGTTGCGGATCAGGCTGCGCGCCCGGTCCGTCATGCCGACACGTTCCAACACGTCGTCAATGCGCTGGCGCCGCCGCTCAATGCCGCGCAGCTTGGCGACGAAGTTCAGATAGCCGCGCACGGTCATATCACGGTAGAGCGGGACCGTCTCCGGCAGATAACCGACGTGGTGGCGCATTTCCAACGAATCGTCGAACACGTCCAGGCCCGCAATGCGCGCGGTTCCGGCGCTGGGCGGCATGTAGCCGGTCAGGATGCGCATGGTAGTTGTTTTTCCGGCGCCGTTTGGCCCCAGGAAACCGACGATCTCGCCTTCCTGTGCATTGAAGCTGATCGAATCCAGTGCGACAAATCGCCCGTAGCATTTGGTCAGGTCTTTAACTTCAATCATGATGCTGGTACGTCCAACCTTAGAAATAAAAGGCACCATGTGCAGCACAGCCCGGCACATGTGCCCAATGTCTTCTCAGCGGGGTTTGACTGTCCCCCGCCTCACTATTAGTGTAGTGGTTTGGACTGTGCCCGTCACCTGATTCTGTAGGTATTCATACGACATTTACAACATTCACACAATTTTGCACGGTACAACAACCGGCGCATGGCGCGCGGCGATGATGAGCTGCCCGGCGGCGAACAGTGTGCTAAGAAACTGCCAGTCTGTTGATGTCCGGCGGCAGGTCCAGCGCGGCGGGCGACTGCCACCGCCAGCCCGGTACAGATTCCGGTAGCGGGGGTTGGAGCGAGCACTTGTATGTGAAGTCGAGATAAATATCGGGCGGTGGGGCAGCGCTGATGGTGACGTGATTCGGCGCGACAAACTCAAAACGGCTGTCCGAGATAGCCTCGATGTGAACGGTGCAGTTTAAGGTTTGCTGGAGTTGAGATTGAAGGGTTTCATGCAGCGGCTGCGCATAGTCTTGTACGGCGAATGTCGGCAGCAAATTGTCCGGCGTGTTATCACGAGTTAGCAGCTTGTTGTTGTACCGGATCAAGGCGGTAACGGTGGTATGGATGACATCGTGTAACAGGGCCGGGCCATGGTCGGCTCCGCCGCCCCGGTGGCGGATACGCTCGCTCTCGACGATCTGGCGCAGGCGCCCAGTAGCCGGTTCGAGGTCGTCGTTCAAAATCAGGTAATGGCACCGGGGCGCAAAGGTCATCTCAAAACGGGCGCGTTCCAGGCGTTCGGTCAGTACTTCGGGGGTGACGTTGCCACGCTGCCAGATGCGCTCGGCCAGGGTGTCAAGGCGGGAAGGGGTGACAAAGATCAAAACCGTGTTGTCAGGATATGCCGCGTGCACTTTGCTGGCGCCCAAAAAATCGATGTCTGCGATCAGGTCACGGTCGGCGTTCAGGGCCTCTTCAACCGTTTTGCGCGGGGTGCCGTACAGGTCATCGAGATGAACGCGCTGCCACTCGACAAGCTCACCGGCATTGATCAGCGCGTGGAACTTTGCGTGTGAGACAAAAAAGTGTTCGCGTCCTTCTTTTTCGCCGGGTCGTATGTCGCGAGTGGTCATGGTGGCAAGCTGTTTCAGGTTCTCGACCTGGGCTTGCACTGGCTTCATCAGGGTGTTTTTCCCGGCCCCGGATGGCCCGACCAGTATAAAGAGAATTCCGTTTCGCGGCATGGATTCTTTTCCAGCTCGAATAGTTGGCGGCAGCGCAGCGGGCTACAAGTGTATCATGCCCCAGGAATTTGGTCTATGCAAATGCGCAGGTTCAGAATCAAAACGGGCCACGCTGAGGTGACCCGTTAGGTTTAAAGCGATGCCGGACTAATCGGCAACCTGAATATCGTCGATATACCACCCGTCTTCGGGGGTTCGCCATTCATAGCGCGCATCCAGGCGGAAGCGAATGTTTATCTGCTGCCCGGCATAAGCGCTGAGGTCGATAAGCTCCTTTTGCCACTCGGAGTCGGTGCCGCTTTTACGCTTGACCTCCGTCCAGGTGAAGCCCTCGTTCGTCGACACTTCGGTGATGATGTCATGGCGGCTGTACGGCAGATACCGCTTCTCCCAGTAGGACAACGCCGGGTGAGAGGTGCCGGACAGGTCGATCATGCCTTCCAGTGTCATCGACATATCGTCGTATTTGAAGTAGTCACCGGCAGGGCTGTCGTGGAAGACCATGCCCATGGAGCCAAAGTTAACCCGAACCTGTGCCCTACCGCCCCATTCATAGTATTCCACAACGAAGGTGTGATTGCCCTGTGTCAGATCAACGTCGGCGGTGTCGAGTGGGCTCGGATAGCCCCGGTTGATCCACTGGTTGATGATCAGGTCGCCATCCAGGAAGACACGAATGCCGTCGTCGGACCCTGCCTGTACCTGGTACGCCTTATCCTCCGGGATATAGATGGTGCGCGTCCACCGGACCAGGAAGTAGTCGCTGCCAACGCTGACACCGCTCGGCGCGCTGTACCCCCAGTCGAAGTTGATCTCCGGATCAATCCGGGTTGTCACCAGTTCGCCATCGTCGAATTCCCTGTTCCGCCGCCTGGAGTCACCATACGGGAACAGGTCGTCGTTGTAGTACTGTGCGGTCCATCCACCGGGGCCAAGCGCACTACCGCTGCCGACCGTGCGGAACATCGGTACTCTGGCCCAGGTGCCGTCAAAGACCCAGTAGTCGTTTTCGTCTTCTGCATCTTCATTGAACGGCAGGGCATGGATTGGCTCGATGCCATCTCGGTCGATGACGGATACATCGTCGAGCCACCAGCCCTCGGCAACATTGGTGCTGTATACCGAAAGCAGGCGGAAGCGGAGTCGTATTTGCTGACCGATGTAGGGCTGCAGGTTTATCTGGCGACGGTCCCACGAGGTAGTCGTTTCATACCGGCGTGTGGCGAGGCTCAGATAGTCCCAGCCGCTCCAGGTGGCACCGCCATCGGATGAGACGTTAATGTCGATCAGGGCGTAGTCGTCGTACTGGAGGTTGAACGCCTCCCAATAGTAGAGCGTGGGCTTGACGGTTCCGGTCAGGTCAATCATGCCTTTTAGCTCAAGCACGCTGTTGGTTTCGTCCTTGTAGGGTACGCCGTAGCTGTCCGAGTACGCGACACCGCCAGAGTGCTTGTTTTCGGGAGCGATGGCCCAGGAACCGCCAGCGTACCAGTTTTGATCACCGAGTTCGAAACCATCTGAGAACGGCAGGCTATGCACCGGTGAGTTGGTATGCTCCTGGAAGCATATATCATCGAGCCACCAGCCGTCATCCACGTAACTGTGGGACCGCGCGTCAAGCCGGAAGCGCACCCGGACAACCTCACCCACATACGCTTGCAAACTGGCTGCTTCCCGCGTCCATGAGAGGATATTATCGTAGCGGTTGCTGTACGGTGTGGTGTTATACCCAACCGGCGGGTTGTCATATATAAACGCCCAGAGAGTGTTCCAGGTTTCGCCGTTATCGTTGGATACCTCAAAATAGAGATTGTCGTAATGTCGCAGATCCCACTGGTGCCAGAATACAACCTCTGGATCAGTGCTCTCGGTCAGGTCTAGCTCAGGCCTGAGTTGGAGCGAACTGTTGGTGTCGTCAACATAGTTTGCGTGTGGGCTGTCAGACCAGAACTGCGATCCGCTGTGGGCGGTCACGGCCTGGTTATCCTGCTCAGGGTTGACATCCGAGCCGTTGATAACGCCCCAGGTGCCGTCGGGGATCCAGTCTGAGCCGCCGACTTCCATGTTGTCGCACCATTCCGGCTGAACAACTGTTGACGGTTTGTTCCGAATGCTGAAATCATCGATCCACCAGCCGTCAGCGACATAACTGCTGCTGGTGGCATCCAGGCGGAAGCGGAAATATATCTCGCCATACGTGACGTAGTCTTCCAGCGAGATGACCTGCTGGGTCCAACTCCAGTTGGTTTCGCGGTAGGCAAGATAGCTGCCGGTTAGCGGCTGCCAGGTCTCGCGATCATCGGTTGAAACCTCGGCGTAGATGTAGTCATGATACGTCAGATCGTAGCGGTGCCAGAAGACGATTTCTGGATCAATGACCACCGGGTCGGTCAGGTCGATGACGCCATCCAGTTCCAGCGAGTTATTAGAACCATGGACGTAGTCCGCGCCGGGGCTGTCCGACCAGGCCTGTACGCCGCTGTGTACCTGCTCGTTGCTGAGCGCCCAGGTACCACCAGCGTACCAGTGTGATGGCCCTTCCATATCGTCGTGGAAGCCGACGGTATACCGCCGCTTGACTTCTTCTTTGACTTCGATGTCGTCAATCCACCAGCCGTCATACGAGTCATTGCTGGAGTTATGCGCATCCAGGATGAAGCGGATTTCGATCAACTCATCGCTGAAGTCCACTCCTTCGAAGTCGGTCAAGTCGAAGGTTTCGCGAGTCCAGCCCAGGTTGGTTTCGTAGTAGTGAAGTTCCGTATCAACCCATTCGCCGGTCCCGGCAACCGATATGCCCACCATTGCGTAGGTGCTCCAGCGCAGGTTATAGCGATCCCAGAACTCCAGCTTCGGGTATAAGGACCCGGTCAGGTCGATATGGCCGCGCAGTTTCAGGATGCAGTAAGAATACGGGCTGTAGGGTGCGCCAGGGCTGTCGGACCAGGCCGACGGCGGGCTGTGACTGGCTTCGTCGGAGAGCGCCCAGTTGCAGTCGCCTTCGTCGAGCGTGTCAGGCTCGATCAGGCTGACGTGCAGTCGGCCAGCGCCGCCACTATCATAGAACTCGACGATGATTTCATTTTCACCCGCTGCGGGCGTGAAGATGCGCTGAAACTCGTTGCTGTAGAGCGGACTCCAGCTCCAGGTTCGCGCATCACCAGGATTAGGCACATTTTCATCCACCACGATCTGCCCACCTACCCAGACCCGGACGCCGTCGTCTTTGCGGATGTTGAGAGCATACGCGATGTTTTCCAGCGTCAGGGTTGCTTTGTAACGGGCGTAAAAGTTTTCGTTGACCCCGCCACCAGGGCTTTCGCCGCTGGACCACTCGAAGTGGAGTCCGGTGTGGGTGGTTTGCCATTTACCGGTGCCATCTGGCTTGTCGGACATGTCTGTTTTCCAGCCATCGTAATCCCAGTACTCGGCATCCCAATCGAGATCCTTCATCAGGTCGTCAAAATCGTGTTGCCACCAGTCATCATCGTTGACTGGATCGTAGAAGGGATAGTCAAATTCGAAATCAGGCGGCGTTGGGCTGGGACCGGGGGTCGGCGTATTGCTCGGCGTCGGCGATGGCGTTACCGGTGATGGCGTCGGCGACGGGCCAATCGTGGGCGTTGCCGTTGGGGGCGCAGGCGTGTTTGTCATCAGACTGGGGCTTTCGGGCGTGTACGAGGCAACGGCAGTTACCTGATCCCAGAAAGCGTCCGCGGCGAGCGTTTCACGCGGTTCGATGGTGCCCCCTAACAGGTTGTAGACGGTGTTGCTGAAGACGTTGCCGACCGCGGGGCCGGTAACGGTGACAACCGCAACGATAGCCAGCACAACCAACACGAGAATCAGGGCATATTCGATGAGCGCCTGACCACCCGCCAATCTGGGGGTTAGTCGAAACCAGAAATTTTTCTTTTTTCGAGAGCGTGTACGGTTTGCTCTGTGGTCAGACATCTTATCGTATTCCTTCCTATCCTGACGCGTTTTGCCGTGTACTTCCTTCAGGATTTTAACATACTCTCAGTGTATCACATCCGGCGGTGAGGATCAGCAAATGGCGGTCGTACGAGTTGCTGTACCGCAGCCCGGTGCCTTTACTCATATGGTACATGACTCTGGTGAATACGGGATTGAAATTTGTAGAGGAGTTGTCCGAAATCATTGACAAATGACCACCGGTAAACGCTCAGGCATCACTGGTGCTTCTGAGAGTGACGTGCTAGGCTCAAATACACGTTTTTAACCGGATAGCAAAAGGGAGTTAGTATGACTGCTACAATCATTGATGGCACGGCGATTGCAGCCCGGCTGCGAGCCGAGATCGCCGACAAGGTCAAACAAATGGAGAGCGAGCACGGCGTCCGGCCAGGGTTGGCAACCGTGCTGGTTGGTGAGAACCCGGCATCGCAGAGCTATGTGCGCATGAAGCAAAAGGCATGCGAGAAAGCCGGTATTGCTTCGTTTGGGCACCGGTTCCCGGCAGACGCACCCCAGGACGAGGTCGAGACGCTGGTCAAAGAGCTGAACGCCGATCCGCAGGTGCACGGCATTTTGGTTCAACTGCCGCTGCCCAAACACCTGGATGAAGAGGCGATCCTGAGCGCAGTCAGCCTGCACAAGGACGTGGATGGCTTCCACCCGGTGAATATTGGACGGCTGGCGATGAAGGGCCGCGATCCGCTGTTTATCCCCTGCACGCCGCACGGTGTGATGGTGCTGCTGGAGGAAGCAGGCGTCGAATTTGAAGGCGCGCAGGCGGTGGTCTTGGGGCGCAGCAACATCGTGGGGATGCCCGCTGCTATGCTGCTGATTCATCGCAATGCGACCGTGACGGTTTGCCACAGCCGGACGAAGGATTTGCCCGGCGAGTGCCGCAAAGCCGACATCCTGGTAGCTGCCGTTGGCCATCCGCAGATGGTCAAAGCCGACTGGGTAAAACCGGGCGCGGTTGTGATCGACGTGGGGTCGAACAAGGTAGACGATCCGACCGATGAGCGCGGCTACCGCTGGGTGGGCGACGTGGATTTTGAGGCGGTGAAAGAGGTTGCCGGGGCGATCACGCCATCGCCGGGCGGCGTGGGACCGATGACAATCGCCATGCTGCTCAAAAACACGCTGCGCGGGGCAGAACTGGCGGTTGCCGGTCAGGGTTAGTGTTGCCGCCCTGGTGCGTGTGCGTTTTACAAAAAGCGTGGGAGAATAGGTATCGGCGCTAAAATAGTGTTTTGAGATCGCACCAAGAAGTCAGGACAACGATCAAATGACTACGTTACTTGCAAAACATGCGCTAATCCTGGTCACGATGGACGACGAGCGCCGCGAGATTCCAGACGGGGCGCTGTTTGTCCGTGACAATGTGATCGAGGCGGTCGGGATAACATCTGATTTGCCGGGTACCGCCGACGAGGTGTTAGACCTATCCGGGCACGTCGTGCTGCCGGGGCTGGTTAACACACACCATCACTACTACCAATCGCTGACGCGTGTGATCCCGGACGGGCAAAACAAGGAATTGTTTGGCTGGCTGCGCACGCTGTACCCGATCTGGGCCGGGATGCGGTCCGAGGCAGTGTATGTGAGCGCCAAGCTGGCCGCGTCCGAACTGGCGTTATCCGGCTGCACCACGTCGAGCGATCACCTGTATATTTTCCCGAATGATGTCAAGCTGGAAGATGAAATTCGCGGCGTGCAAGAGGTCGGGCTGCGCTTCCACGCCACGCGGGGCAGCATGAGCCTGGGCGAGAGCAAGGGCGGACTGCCGCCGGACAGCGTGGTAGAGGACGAAGACGCCATCCTGGCCGACTGCCGCCGCGTAATCGAAGCCTATCACGATAACGAGCGCTACGCGATGCTGCGGATCGCACTCGCGCCGTGTTCGCCCTTCAGCGTGACGCAGGACCTCATGCGCGTGTCCGCCGAATTGGCGCGCAGCTATCCCGGCGTGCGGCTGCATACGCACCTAGCCGAAACCAGGCCCGACGTGGAATACAGCCTGGCGCAGTTTGGGCTGCGGCCCGGTGACTACGCCGAGGATGTCGGATGGGTAGGCGAGGACGTGTGGCACGCGCACTGTGTGCAGCTCACCGACGAGGCGCTCGATAAGTTTGGGCGTACAGGGACCGGCGTGGCACACTGCCCGGCCAGCAACGCCCGGCTGGCGAGCGGTATCGCGCAGGTGCGCAACATGCTGGATCGCGGCATCCCGGTGGGCCTGGGCGTGGATGGCTCGGCCAGCAACGACAGCGGGCACCTGCTCGGCGAGGCGCGGCTGGCGATGATGATGCAGCGCGCGCTGACCTGCGATCCCGACGTGCTTACGGCCCGCGAGGCGCTGGAAATCGCGACATTGGGCGGGGCGCGCGTGCTGGGGCGTGACGACATCGGCGCGCTCAAGCCGGGCATGGCCGCCGACTTTGCCGCGTTTGATATGGGCCAGCTTCCCTTTGCCGGGGCGCTGCATGACCCGGTCGCCGCGCTGATCTTCTGCACGTCGGTGAATGTGAGTTTTAACGTCGTCAACGGCAAGGTGATCGTTCGCGAAGGCCGCCTAACGAGCCTGGAACTGGACCCGTTGATCGAGCAGCACAACCGGATCGCCAAGGCACTGGTCAACGGTGCGTAGGAGGTGAGCATGGACGAAAAACTGATTGTCCAGGGCGGGCGTGTAGTCACCCCGGTAGATGTGATCGAAGCGGATGTGTTGATCGACGGCGAACAGATCGCCGGGATCGTCGCGCCGGGATCGGTGCCGTGGCCTGGGGCGCGCGTGGTGGACGCGGGAGGATGCTACGTGTTCCCCGGTGTGGTCGATCCGCATACGCATATTCAACTGGACACCGGCATCTACCAGACCTCTGACGACTGGCAGATCGGCACGCGCACGGCGGCCTTTGGCGGTGTGACGACGGTCGTTGATTTTGCGACCCAGTTTGAAGGCATGACCCTGCCCGAAGCGCTCGACGCGCGCCTGAAAGAGTGCGCACCGGCTTATATTGACTACGGGCTGCACATGATGGTTACCGACCTGCCGCGCAGCCCGGCAGAGGCATGCTGCTGGCTGGAAGAACTGCGCGACCTGGGCGTGCCGAGTATTAAGCTGTATACCACCTACCGCCCAAACTACTACGCCGATGACGCGGAGCTGCTGCACACGTTCCGCGCCATGCCGGACGACATGATCGCGATGGTCCACTGCGAAAACGACGCCATCGTGACGGATGCCACCGCGCGGCTGGTTGAAGCCGGGCATACAGGCTGGGCCTATCACGGCCAGGGCCGCCCGCCGGAAGCCGAAGTTGAAGCGATCCGGCGCGTGATGCACCTGGCGCGAGCGGCTGGCGCCGCCGTGTATATCGTGCACTGCTCGACCGCCGACTCGATCCGGCAGGTGAAAAAAGTCCACGCCAGCGGCAACACGCCGCCGGTCTACTGCGAAACGTGCCCGCAGTATTTCTGGCTGGACGACAGCCGCTATGCCGGGCCAAAAGCCGAACAGTTCATTTTGCAGCCGCCGCTGCGCCCGGAAGCGTACCAGGTTGACCTGCTGGACGCCTGGCGGTCGCTGAGCGCGGTGTCAACCGATCACTGCGACTATACACTGGCGCAAAAAGTCGAGTTCACCGACTTCACCAGGACGCCCGGCGGATTGCCCGGCCTGGAAACGTCGTTCTCACTGACGTACACTTACGGCGTGCATCTCGCCCAGGAGCGGCAGGCGGCAGGCGAAGCCGTCGAACCGATCCCGCTGCCCGAACTGGCGCGCCTGGTGGCATTGGAACCGGCGCGAATCTTCGGCCTGTACCCGCGCAAAGGGGCGATTCAGCCCGGCGCGGATGCCGACCTGCTGATCTACGACCCGGCGCCAGAGGTGATCATTCAGGCGGACGGGCAGCATACCATCGCGGGCTATACTCCCTACGAGGGGATGAAGGTCAAAGGCCGGGTGCGGACGGTGCTCAGCCGGGGGATGGTGCTGGTCGAGGATGGACACCTGCGCGGAGAACCGGGGCGCGGGCAGTTTTTACGCGGCAAACCGTTTGTGCCGCTGACATCTCGAAAGTGATGACAGCTTTTGAATCGCGTGGTATGCTTTTGTCCCTCACTGCCGGTAAGTTTTGGACTTGATGTGTATTCGCGGCGTTCCAAAAACGGGCGCCGAACAGGTATCTAGAGCAGGAGATGGATCAACATGCGTAGTTTTATGGGACGTGACATTCTGTCGCTGAAAGACTTTGAGCGTCACGAGTTTTTCCGGGTGTTTGAAGTAGCGGCCATGCTGGAACCGTATGCGCGCGACCGCCGCAACGGTGATTTGCTCAAACACAAGACGCTGGTGACGGCCTTTTACCAGCCCAGCACCCGGACCCGGCTGGCGACCGAAGCGGCCATGCACCGCCTGGGCGGGCATGTGACCGGCTTTGCCGATGCCAAGATGACCCGCGCGGGCGACTTTTACCAGGAAGGTATTCAAGACACCGTCAAGATGCTGGAATACTACGGCGACGTGATCGCCATGCGCCACTTCCAGCAGGGCGCGCCCGCCGAAGCAGCCCATCATGCCAGCGTGCCGGTTATCAACTGCGGCGACGGTTGGGGCGAACACCCCACCCAGGTGATCACCGACCTGCTGACGATCTACCGCGAGCGCGGGACGCTGGACGGGCTGACCTGGATTCTGATCGGCGATATGCGGATGCGCACCATGCACAGCATCAGCTACGCGCTGAGCAAGTTTGATGTGCAGGCATACGTGATCGCGCCGGACGAGATGTACTTCCTGCCCGAATTTGAAGAAGAAATCCAGGGCATGGGCTTTGTGTACGAGCGCAAAGAGCATATTGAGCAGGTGATCGGCGAAGCGGACGTGATCTACATGGAGCCGGTCGTCCAACCGGACTATACTAAAGCTCGCGAAGAAGTGACCGACGACAAAGGGCTGACGCCTGCCAACTACCAGGTGACTAAAAAGCTGCTGTTTGAAAAGGCCCGGCGGAATGCCATCGTGCTGCACTCGCTGCCGCGCCAGGACGAACTGCTGATGGACGTGGACACCACCCGCCACCAGCGGTACTGGGTCGAAGCCTACAACGGCGTGCTGTCACGGATGGCGCTGCTGGCGCTGATCCTGGGCGCAGTCGAGTAGACTGTTACCCTCAAATGGGCGGTACAGGGGGCGGTGGTGGTGCCCAGGCGCACGGATCACCGTCCCTGTGTTCTAACTGGCGAGATACGAGTTAATTTTTTCGAAGAGGATACGATAGATGCAGAGCTATATGGCCGGGCGTGACATGATCACGACCCAGGAATGGACCAAGGGCGAACTGGAAACCGTCTTTGACGTGGCGTTTGATCTCAAGCGTCGGCGGGCGTTGGGCGAATCACACGCGCTGCTGCGTGATAAGGTGTTGGCGATGCTGTTCTTCTTTTCCAGCACGCGCACCCGTGTGAGCTTCGAGGCGGGCATGGCGCAGTTGGGCGGACACGCCGAGTTTATCGACAGCCGCACCACGCAGATCGCGCACGGCGACACGGGCAAAGAGATCGGCGAGATCATCGGGCGCTACTGCGACGGGATCGCCATTCGCCAGTGCGATTGGGGCATCGGCAATGCGTACATTCGCGGCGTGGCCGAAGCGAGCCGCGTGCCGGTGCTGAACATGCAGTGCGATTATTTTCACCCCTTCCAGGGCCTGGCCGATATGCTGACGATCTTTGAACGTTTCGGGCGCGACGTGCGCGGCAAGACGATCAACGTGTCGTATGCTTACGCGGCCAGCTATCAAAAGCCGATGTCGGCTCCGCAAAGCCTGATCCTGCTGGCGACACGCTACGGTATGAACGTCCACCTGACGCGCCCGCCGGAATTCAAGATCATGCCGGAGATCGAAGACCAGGCACGCGAGAATGCCCGCCGGTCCGGCGGTGCCTTTGAAGTGCTCGACGATTTTGACGCGGGTTTCAAGGACGCAGCCATCGTCTACCCCAAGAGCTGGGGCGCCATGCTGACCACAACGGATGACGCAGAATCGGCCAAGATCGCCAAAAAATACACCGACTGGATCACGGACAGCCGCCGGATGGCGCTGGCGAGCGAGGACGCGATCTATATGCACTGTCTGCCCGCCGACCGCAACATCGAGGTCACGGACGAGGTGATCGACGGGCCGCAGAGCGCGGTATATGACGAGGCGGAGAACCGTTTGCACGTACAGAAAGCGGTCATGGCGCTGACGATGCGTTAGCGCGCCAATTGCCATTGTGTGGTGTACTATGCTGTAAGCCGATCAGCCGGTAGCCATTGGATGGTCGGCTTTCGTAATCATTAAACAGATTTTGGTTAGCTACGAGGAAAAACGAATGCCATCAGCAAAAACAGCAGTGATTGCCATCGGGGGCAACTCGCTTATTCTGGACAAAAAACGTCCCGAAGTGGAACACCAGTGGGAAGCTGTGTATGAAACCAGCCGCCATATCGTGCAGATGATCAAAGCCGGGTGGCGCATGGTGATCACACATGGCAACGGCCCGCAGGTCGGCTTTATCCTGCGCCGTAACGAGCTGGCCTCGCCCGAAGTCCATACTACGCCGATGGATGTGATCGGCGCGGATACGCAGGGCAGCATCGGCTATATGCTCCAGCAGGCGATAAGCAACTGCTTGCGCTCGGAAGGTATCCGCCGCGACGTGGCGACCGTTGTTACACAGACGCTGGTTGATCGCAACGATCCGGCTTTCGGAGACCCGAACAAACCTATTGGCGGCTTTATGGACACCTGGGAAGAAGCCAAGAAGTTTGTGGACGATGGGTGGACGGTGGTAGAAGATGCCGGTCGCGGCTACCGCCGGGTGGTGCCGTCTCCGATCCCGATTGAGATCGTCGAACTGGACGCGATTAACTCGCTGGTACTGAACGATTTTGTCGTGATCTGTGTGGGCGGCGGCGGCATCCCGGTTATCCGCGACGAGAACGGTTACCTGAAGGGTGTGCCCGCTGTGATCGACAAGGATCGCGGCACCAGCCTGCTCGCTACCGGCCTGAAAGCAGACCTGTTTGTGATCTCGACGGCAGTAGAGAAAGTCGCGCTGAACTTCAACAAGCCCAACCAGCAGTGGCTCGACCGGATAACCGCTTCTGAGGCGCGTAAATACCTCGCGGAAGGACACTTTGCGCCGGGCAGCATGTATCCCAAGATCGAAGCAGTCCTGCAATTCCTGGAGCGGGGCGGCCCGAAAGCGCTGGTAACCAACCCGGAAAGCATCGCGCGGGCGCTGCGCGGCGAAACCGGCACCGTGATCGTACCAGACTAGGGCGGCGAGGCGATAACCATGTTTGTTTCAGAGCTTCGCTGTGTGATTTGCGGCGAGACGTATTCGCCGGACGAGGTCGCTTACACCTGCCCCGCCTGCGGGCAGGTTGGTACGCTGGATGTGCTGTACGATGTGGATGCCCTGCGCCGGGCTGTGACGCCGGACGACATCGCCCAGTGTCCTGATCCGTCGATGTGGCGCTACCGTCCCCTGCTGCCGCTGGCGGACGGGGCGCAAACGCCGCCGCTGTCGGTGGGCGGGACGCCGCTGTATAACGCGCCGCGCCTGGCCGAAACGTTTGGGCTGCGGCAGGCGTGGGTCAAGGATGACGGGCGCAACCCGACTGGCTCGCTCAAGGACCGGGCCAGCGCCTTGATCGTGGCGCGCGCGGTGGCCGAAGGGATCGAAGTTGTCACCACGGCCAGCACAGGCAACGCGGCGGCAGCATTGGCCGGGTTGGCGGCGAGCGTGGGACTGCCAGCCGTGATCTTTGTACCTGCGTCCGCGCCGGAAGCCAAGATCGCCCAACTGCTGACGTATGGCGCGTTTGTGCTGCTGGTGCAGGGCAATTACGACAATGCATTTGACCTGGCGGTCGAGGCATCCGAGCGCTACGGCTGGTACTGCCGCAATACGGGCATGAATCCCTACACGCTGGAAGGCAA
>JAFGNU010000006.1 GCA_016926875.1 Anaerolineae bacterium
ACGGCGCAAGGACAAGCCTATGTGGAATTCGCATTTGAGCTTGCACGTCAAATGGATTTGGCTGAAAAGGAAGAAGAATACCAAGCAGGGATAAATTGGTTCAAGAACATAAGATGATCCGCTCTTGCCTCACGCGCCGAGTTTCAGAACTCCTTTCGCGTGGTTACCCCATGGTGCACTATCTTCCTTTGATTGCAAAAGGTTGAATCAGTTCTATACCTACCGCTACACCGCAGGTTGAGACGCGCTGTGTTTGGCGTTACACTCAGCGCAGAACAGGTAAGGGCGCGGTTCAGGCGGCCAGCGCATTAGCTGTCGCATATTGCAGGAGAACAGGTTCATGGAGTCTATACGAATTGGCGTGATCGGCGGGTCGGGCCTGTACAACATGCCGGAATTGGCCGCCGTCGAGGAACAGCACATCGAAACGCCGTATGGCCTGCCCAGCGATACGGTGCTGACCGGGATGCTGGCCGGGCAGCGCATCGCATTTATCCCGCGTCACGGGCGCGGGCATACCCTGATGCCGTCTGAAGTGCCATACCGGGCGAATATCTACGCGCTCAAGGTGCTCGGCGTCCGGTATGTGATCGGTGTCAGCGCGTGCGGCTCGCTGCGCGAGGGGTTGGCGCCGGGGCACATTGTGATCCCCAACCAGCTTATCGACTGGACGCGCGATGAGCGGGGCCGGACGTTTTTCGGGGACGGGCTGGTAGCGCACGTCCCGGTCGGCGATCCGTTCTGCCCAACCTTGAGCGCACTGCTCGCGGACGCCGTCAAAGCGGCGGGCGGCACGGTGCAGTTGGGCGGTACAAGCATCACCATCGAGGGGCCGCGCTTCAGCACGCGCGGCGAGAGTATGTTGTACCGGAGCTGGGGATTGGACATAATCGGCATGACGACCTCCCCGGAGGCGTTCCTGGCGCGCGAAGCGGAGATGTGTTACGCGGTGATGGCACATGTGACCGATTACGATGTCTGGCACGACACCGAAGAAGCGGTCACGGTCGAGATTGTGCTGCAAACCCTCAAGCAAAACCTGCGGCTGGCGCAGCAAGCGCTGGTTGAGGCGGTAAAGCGGCTGGCAGTGGTTGAAGATGACTGCGCGTGCCACCATGCGCTGGCGACGGCCCTGCTGACCGATGCAGACAAAATCCCTACTGATGCGCTGGCGCGTGTGTGGCCGCTGGTCAAGAAGTATTACGGCGATGACAAGACACAGACGGAATAACCGAAGGCGTTCATGCCGATGGAAAAAGTAAAAGTGTACTACGACCTGGTGGGCAATACGCTGACCGTCTGGTTTGGCGATCTGTCGGATGAAGATGTCTGCGAGGAAACCGGCGAGGACGTCATCTTGATGAAGGATAAGTCCGGTCGCGTGATTGGCTTTGAGAAGCTGAATTTCGCACAGCAGGCCGGTGATGTCCAGGTGCAGTTCGAGGCGCTGTTCGGCCAAAGCGCTTGAGCAAATTCATAACCGGCAGGATGGATGACGGCGGGCGGTTCGGTAAAGGGCGTCCGCCGCCCGGTTATTAGCGTGTGAGGGATCATGACCGCTTCGATACCGGCCCTGATGACTGCCAACCTGGACGGTGACGCGCTCCGCCAGGCGGGCTGGCGCGAGCGGCTGCTGCTGGCGCTGGCAGGGCTGTTTTTGCTGGCTAACCACGTCACGCTGATCGTTGCCGACGGGCGGCGCTGGGCGGCGCTGTGGCCGGTTGGTGTGTGGGCGTTGTGCGCGCTGGCCGGGCATGTGGCGCTGGAACGCGTGCTGCCGGGCCGCGACCCGCTGCTGTTTCCGCTGGCGATGTTCCTGACCGGCTGGGGATTGAACCTGATCGCACGGCTGGTGCCGTCCTATACGGGGCGGCAAACGGCGTGGGTGGTCGTGGGAACCGGGGCGCTGCTGGCCGTGCTGGCGCTGCCCCGCGATCTGCGCTGGCTGCGGCGCTATCGCTACACGTGGCTGATCAGCGGGCTGGTACTGCTGGGGATCACGATCCTGGTGGGGGAGAATCCATCCGGCGGCGGGCCGCGCCTGTGGTTGTGGCTGGGCTTTGGCCGGGTGTATTACCAGCCGTCGGAACTGCTCAAAATCCTGCTGGTGGTTTTCCTGGCAAGCTACCTGGCTGAACATCACCGCTATATGCGCGCCGATACGGTCCGGCTGGGGATGTGGCGGGTGCCGTCCCCGGCGTTTTTGGGGCCGGTGCTGCTGATGTGGGGCATCTGCGTGATCGTATTGGTCTGGCAGCGCGACCTGGGCGCGGCGGCGCTGTTTTTTGTGGTGTTTATGATGATGCTCTACCTGGCGAGCGGGCAGGCGGCGCTGTTCATCGGCGGCACGATCCTGCTGCTGCTGGCGGGCGTGGTGGCCTACCTGCTGTTTGATGTGGTGGCGCTGCGCGTGGATATCTGGTGGAACCCCTGGCCAACTGCCGACTCGGACGCCTACCAGGTGGTGCAGAGCGTGATGGCCGTCGCGGCGGGGGGCGTGCTTGGCGAGGGCATCGGGCAGGGCGCGCCGACGATCATCCCGGTAGTGCATTCCGATTTTGCATTTGCGGCGATTTGCGAAGAATGGGGCCTGCTGGGGGCGCTGGCGGCCCTGGTCACCATTGCGGCGCTGGTGGTGCGCGGGATGCGGATCGCGGCGCTGGCCCGGCAGCCGTTCCGGGCGCTGCTGGCAGCGGGACTCAGCCTGATGCTGGCGTTCCAAAGCCTGTTTATTATGGGCGGCGTGCTGCGCCTGCTGCCGCTGACCGGCGTGACGCTGCCGTTTGTCAGCTATGGGGGCAGCTCGCTGCTGACGAGTTTTGTGATCGTGGGGCTGCTGCTGGTATTGAGTGACGATGGAAGAGGCGCGGCGTGATCACCGAACTCAACCGCGTGACGGTCGGGCTGCTGGTCGCCTTCCTGGTAGTAACGGCGGGGCTGGTCTACTGGTCGGTGGTGCAGGCCGATGACCTGCTGGCGCGCGAGGATAATCTGCGCAGCGTGATCGCGGAGCAGCGCATCCAGCGCGGCGCGATTTTTGACCGGGATGGCGAGCGGCTGGCGTACAGCCAGGCCCAGGCAAACGGCGTGATGCAGCGCATCTATCCCTACCCGGAAGCGTCCGGCGTGGTGGGCTATTACAGCTTCACCTATGGCGCGGCGGGCCTTGAAGCGGCGTTTGACGAGGAACTGCGCGGCGACGATCTGCGCGATGACTGGGGCCGGTTCGTGGATGAAACGCTGCACCGGACCCAGCAGGGCAGCGATATTCGCTCGACGGTCGATCTTGACGTGCAGCGCGCGGCAGCAGCGGCGCTGGGCGATCAGAGCGGGGCGGTGGTGGTTGTGCATGTGCCGTCGGGGCGCGTGCTGGCGATGGTCAGCCAGCCGGGCTATGACCCGAACCTCGTCGAAACCGATTGGGACGCACTCACCGAACACGAGGACACGTCCCCGCTGCTAAACCGGGTGACGCTGGGCCTGTACCAGCCGGGCGGCGCGCTGTACACCGTCATGCTGGCCGCGATCCTGGCCTCCTATCCCGACCTGGATGAAGCCGGGGGATATGTGCTCAACGGGGATGTGCCGGACGCGCAGGCGCCGGTGATGGTTAACAGCCTGACGCTAACATGCCTGGACAGGGTGACGGATCGACCGCTGACGCTGGCCGAGGCGTACAGCTACGGGTGTCCGGGGCCGTTTGCCGCGGTACTGGGGCAGACTGTGACGCCGGATCGCCTGTGGGAGCGGTTTGGCGCGGTCGGGCTGCTGGAAGCTCCGGCGCTGGCCGGTTTTGAGACGGTGGCCGGTGATCGGCCCGATCCGCTCACCGATGCCACGCCTCCGGAAACGCTGATCGCGGCGGCTGTGGGGCAAAGTGACCTGACCGTTACCCCCTTGCACATGGTCGAGATCGCAGCCGCGATTGCCAACCGGGGCAACGCCGTGCCGCTGCATATCGTCGATGCCGTGCGCCAGCCGGGCGCGGCGGACTGGGAAGCGATCCAGATTCCAGCACTCCAACCGGCACTGCTGCGCGAAGACGTGGCCGAGGCGGTGCGCCTGACCATGCTCCAGGCGGCGGCACTGAGTCCGACTGTGGCGCAGGCGCGGCGGCAAAACCTGGTGTTGTACGGGCACAGCGCGCTGGCGTTTGGCGGGCCGGACGCGACGCCGTATGCGTGGTTTGTCGGCTTTGTGGACCAGAGCGAGGGCAGCGCAGTAGAGGCGGTCGCGGTCGTGGTGGTGATCGAGGGAGAACCCGATGCGGGCCGCGCGGCAGACGTGGCAGGCGCGGCATTTGAAGCGGCGGTTTATTCAAACATGGAATAAGCGCGGGCGAAAACACACGGGGCCTGTCCGGTGTACAGAATCGCGGGCAGGCCCTGTTTTGTTTGGGGGATGTCGTGTTATTCGCCCGGTCCCAGCACAAACTCTGCCGCATAGTCGCTGAAGACGCGCAGACGGTCGGCTTCGTCGGGCCGGTCGCTGTCGTCCAGGTCGTCGGCAACGGCGTTCATCAGATCGATCAGTTCCGGGCCAAACTGCGGGGCCTCAGTCTCGATCAGTTCGCGGGCTTCCTCGTCGCTTTCGGCGCCCATCAGGTCGTTGATCAGGCGCAGGTGCGGCGGGGCGTGCTCACGTAGGATGGCAAGCGTCTTTTCGAGTACCAGCTTCAGCCGGGCGGTGGTTTGTAGGTCTTGACGCTGCTCGGCTTCGTGCAGGTTGGCGTGCAGCACGGCCAGGAATGTATCGTCGATGGCGGCCAGCCGGGGCCGGATCGCGGCGTCGATGTCCTCGCTGTTCAAAATAATGCGCAGCGTGTCGGCGGCACGCTGAAGCACGGCGTGGGTCTGCTGGTCGATCACGTTGGCCAGTTCGAGCAGCCGGGCGCGCAGCGCGGCCAGTTTCTCCTGCTCTTTGCCTTTAGCCTGCTCGATCTTGCCGGTCAGCTCCTGGAAGAACGTGTAATCCAGCGCGGGGCGCATCATGGCGACCAGGGCTTGCACGTGGTTATCGTCGTCTGCATAGCTGAGCACCAGGTTCATAAAATCTTCGCGGGTCATGTCCTCACCCAGTGATTCGATATCTTCCGCGACTTCCTGGGCGACAGCTTCGTGCACCTGGGCGGCTTCGATGGCCTGCTGCCCGATTTCCGTGTTGGTGATCAAATAGTTGTACAGGTTAAACAGCCGCTCGGCCATGTGCTGGTGACCGCTTTCGGCGGAATTTTGCGCGGCAGCGATCAACATCTGGAAGAATTCCGCGTCGATCTCGTCGGTATGTTCTTCGAGCAGGGCGGGCCACTCGTCCGGGCTGACGTGCGTGAACAGGTTCATGGTGTTTATTTTCGCACGCTGCGCGTCACGCATTTCTTTGGTGATACCGTCTGCTTCGAGAATGATGTCGATCATGCCGGGGATGGTGAGCGGCTGCTGCGGGCGCAGCAGGTAGCCTTTCCGCTGTTCCTGGGGCAGGCTGTCCGTCAGGCGGCGCGTCAGGCCGCCGATGATGTTTTCGCGCTCCTGCTGGGTGACTTGCAGCTCCATCGGCACGTATACCAGCAGCAGTTCCTTACCGGGATCGTGATACAACAGCGGCGTGCCCAGCGTGATCTGGTTGCCGCAGTTGGGGCAGGTTATCTGGTTGATACGACCGGATAAAAAGCGGGCTTTGGCCTGTGGGTCGCGGCCTACGTCGATGATCTGCTCGATGATGGCGTTGACCGGTTGCCCGCAGGTTGGGCAGTTGATCGAGGTTCGGACGACTTGAGACATAGTTGCTCCTAAAATCCTGATGACCGGTAGGCCCGGTTGATTGACCCGTGAAGTCTACCGCATTGTGACGGATCGTGCCGATGAAAAATCGATCTGGCCGAGGATTCCCGGTCAGTCGCGGCGGGGCAGGGTGAAGCTGAACGTCGCGCCGCCGTCCGGGTTGTTATTGGCCCAGATTTTGCCGCCATGCGCGGTGATGACCGCGTGCGCCAGGTACAGGCCCAGGCCGGTGCCCTGAGTATTGCTGGTCAGGGCGCTGTCCACGCGGTAAAAGCGCTCAAAGACGCGGCCCAGCTCGTCCGGCGGCAGGCCGATGCCCTGGTCGCTGATCGCTACCTGCACCCAGGCGTCACCGTATGTGCCCCGGATGATCACCTCACCGCCGCGCGGCGAGTACTTGATCGCGTTGCTCAGCAGGTTGTCGATCACCTGCCGCAGCCGGGTTGTATCGCCGCAGATGACCGGAAAATCCGGCGGGAACTCGGCGCGCAGGGTGTGTTTTTCAGTTTGGGTCTGGAAGCGGTCGATGGCCTGTTGAGCGATCAGCGGCAGGTTGGCATCATCGACCGTCAGGCGCATACCTTCGGCCTGGAGCTTGGATGCCGCCAGCAGGTTTTCGATCAGTTCGGTCAGCCGGTCGGCTTCTTCCTCGATGACGGTCAGCCCTTCGATGATGGTTTCCCGGTTCCAGTTGGCGTCGGGACGGTTGAGCGTGTCCGCGTAGCCTTTGATCAGCGCGACCGGGGTTTTTAGCTCGTGTGATACTACCGAGATAAACGTCGATTTCAGTTCTTCGGCTTCGCGGAAGCGGGTGATGTCGCGCACGTTGGCGATGATATTTTGTAACGCGCCGTCTGGCTTGCGCAGCGGCGCATACGTGATCCCCACGCTGATTGTAGTGCCGTCGAGCCGTTCCAGGTCGCCTTCAATATACAGTGTTTCGGGCAGTGTGTCGGTGGATACGGGGCGCGGCCAGCCGTTGTTGATCGCTTCGGACAGGTTCAAGCCCGTCGCACGGCGTGCCCAGCGGATCACGATGTCGTGATGTCGCCCGGTCACCTGATCCGGCTGCCAGCCGGTAATATGGCTCAGCGCGCGGTTCCAGCGCTCGATGTGCAGGTGGGCGTCCAGGATCATCACGCCGTCGGCGCTGTAATCCAGGATGGCGGCCAGGCGCTGGCGTTCCTGGTTGGCGAACTCGTACATACGCGCGTTGTGAACGGCAATAGCGGCCTGGTCTGCGAAGCTTTGCAGCAGGCGGTGATCGTTCTCGGTCGGTGCCCCGGCGTATGAGCGGAAGGTAAACAGGATGCCCAGCATATCGTCGGCTACAACCATCGGCAGGGCGACCACCTGGCGCAGATTGAGGTCTACCTCGCGCGCGACCTTACGCATTTTGCTGTACAACTGCGCCACGTCGATGTCGTCGGCATCGGGCCGCAGGTCTTCGAGCAGCGGGTCAAACAGGTTGGCCTGGTCAGGCTGTGTGCCGGTGATGGCGCGGACGTGGAATCCGTCACCCTCGCGCAGCGCGATGATGCCCACCTCGCCGGACAGCATCGAGGTAGCAGCTTGCAGGATCAAACGCAGCACTTCGCCCAGGTCAAGCTGGGCGGTCAGCGCGCGGCTGATGTCGAGCAGGTAATCGCGCTGGCGGACGCGGTAGTCGGGTAGCAGGAACATGAGATTCGTCAGTTCACCGGTAACCAGAAAAACAACGACGTATCACTGATCAGTGCTCGTATTCTAGCATGCGGGCAGGGGCGCGGTAAGAGGGGCGGCGCAGTTCTAGCGGGGTTCTTGTGCAGTTCTTGCGTGTTTCTTATGCGAATCAAAACCGGGGCGATCCCTG
This sequence comes from Anaerolineae bacterium, assembly GCA_016926875.1. Lineage (GTDB taxonomy): Bacteria > Chloroflexota > Anaerolineae > Aggregatilineales > Aggregatilineaceae > JAFGNU01. The sequence goes on from JAFGNU010000006.1 coordinate 7,630, forward strand.
CCGGATCGTCCCGGTGTCGGATGGCGATGTGAAACCACGCCCGGCTACAGGTAATCTTCCTCGGCGCGGGCGATGGCGCGTTCGAGGATCAGCAGCGCTTCGTCGATGGTCGCTTGATCCACCATCAGCGGCGGGATGATGCGCAGCGTGCTGGTGCCGCAGCCCAGCAGCAGCAGGTTATCTTCAAAGCCGTAATCCACAACGGCGTTGCGCAGCGCTACGCCGTGCGCGCGGGTGTCGCGGTCGGTCACAAAATCCACGCCGACCATCAGGCCCTTGCCGCGCACGTCGCCCATGCCGGGGTGGCGGGCCTGCATGTCGCGCAGCCCGTTGATCAGGTAATCGCCCATCTGCGCCGCGTTGTCGATCAGCCCGTTTTTGAGCAGGTCGAAGGTGGCGATACCTGCCGCGCAGCTTACCGGGTTGCCGCCAAAGGTGCTGGCGTGCGCGCCGGGCGCCCATTCCGACATGATGTCCTGGCGGGCGATGATCGCGCCAAGCGGCATCCCGCTGGCGATCCCTTTGGCCGAGCAGATGATGTCCGGCGTGATGTCCCAGTGATTCACGGCCCACCATTTGCCGGTGCGGCCCATCCCGGATTGAACTTCATCGGCGATCAGCAGAATATCGTACCGGTCGCACAGGTCGCGCAGCGCAGGCAGAAAACCGTCCGGCGGGACGATGTAGCCGCCCTCGCCCTGGATCGGCTCAACCAGGATAGCGGCAACTTCGCTGCTGGGCACGATGGTAGTGAAGATTTCTTTTTCGATGTAATCGACTACGCGCTCTCCGTAGTCATCAAATCCGGCGGTATTGAGCACGGGCCGGTAGGGGTCAGGGTAGGGGATGTGTGTCACGCCCTGCATGGTCGGGAAAAAACCCTGGCGCTGCACGTACTTGCTGGCCGTGAAGCTCAGCGCGCCCATCGTGCGACCGTGGAAGGCGTGCAAGAACGCGAGAAAACGCGGGCGCCCGGTGTGATAGCGGGCCAGCTTGGCGGCGGCCTCGATGGCCTCGGCGCCGCTGTTGCAAAAGAATACCATTGCATCGTCGTCAAAGGGGGCAATTGATGCCAGGCGTTCGGCCATTTCGACCTGCACCGGGTAATAAAAGTCGGTGCCCGACATGTGAATGAACCGGGCGGCCTGTTCCTGGATGGCTTTGACAACGGCAGGATGCGCGTGGCCGGTGGCCGTTACGGCGATCCCGGTCGTGAAGTCGATAAAGCGGTTGCCGTCTACGTCCCAGACCACCGCGCCCTGACCGCGCTCCATGACGAGCGGGTAGCCGCGCGTGTAGGACGGCGAGATCACCGCCGCGTCACGGGCGATCAGGTCTTTTGCTTTGGGGCCGGGCATAGTCCGGGTAATGGTTGCCATTAGGCTGTTCCTCCTGAGTTAGTTTGGTGTGGGCCTGGGATCATCAAAAGCCGTGGCAGTTATGGCGCTTTTGATCGCAAAGAGGCGCGTATCGCCCCTTGTGACGGCGGCCCAATAAGTACAGAGCATCATTGAGTGATGAGGCTCATTGATCAAGATTGTATCCGGTAAATGGATCGCAGATAGCACCATTCAGCACCAATTTGGCCGGTAGGGCACGGTGGTTAGCTTGTACGATCCGCCGGTGGAATGGTGGGTAAGCTGACGGTAAATGTGCAGCCGTGCCCTGGTGTGTTTTCAACGGTGATCTGCCCGCCGTGTCGCTCGATGATCTCCCTGGCGATGGGCAGGCCAAGCCCGGTGCTTTGTGTGCGGCCCTCGCTGGCCTGGAAGAACGGCTCAAAAACCTGGGACAGCAGCTCTGGCGCTATGCCTGGCCCGTCATCCTGGACCTGGATAACAGCCTGGGAGTCGTTGTTTTCGCCGGGTGCAGTGAAAAGGCGTATGCGGATTTCTGACCCGTCGGCTGAATAGTCAACGGCGTTGACGACCAGGTTGGTGATCGCTTGCGCCAGCCGCCGGTAGTCGGCATGTACGTGGATCGGCTCTTCTGCCAGGTCATCGATCAGGCGGATCTGCCATTGTTCCGCCTCCGGTGTTTGCACTTGCAGCACATCGCGGAGTACGTCCTGTAATATGATGTCCAGGCGAGAAAGTTCGATTTTGCCAAGCTCAAAGCGTGATACGTCCAGCAGGGCTTCGACCAACGTGATCATGTCGTTGGTGACCTTTTCGATCACCTGGATGTGATCGTTGCGCTTGTCCGGCTGGTGACGCAGCAGGTACAGCCGTGTTTTAAGGTTCGACAAGGGGGTCCGCAGTTCGTGCGAGGCGTGCGAGATGAAGCGATCTTTCTGCGATTGCAGCGCTTTTTGCTGGCTGATGTCGCGAATCACGTCTACTGTGCCGATCCAGTCGCCTGCCTGGTTGCAGACCTGCGCAGACGTGATCCCGGCGTCGAATATGCTGCCGTCCTTACGCTGCAACTGGGCTTCGTTGCGCTGCACGCGGTGGGATGTTGGCTGGGTAAATCCCTCTCGAACGCTGGTTACCACGCGCTCGTATTCTTCCGGTGAACTGGCGATCTTTTCGCGGACGGTGCTGGCCTGGCCGATCAGTTCTTCGGAGGTGTAGCCGAGCATGGCAGCCAGCGCACGGTTGACAAATTTCACCTGTTTGTTTTCATAATAGACCAGCCCGTCACCTGTGGCGTCAAGAATAGCCTGAAGCTGCGCGCGCTCCTGGTCGAGCTGCGCGGTGCGCTTGATCACACGCTTCTCCAGCTCATCATTGAGTTTCTGAAGCTCATGGGTGCGTTCCTCGACCAACTGCTCCAGGGCGTGCTGGCGGGTCAGGTAAAACAGGCCACCGCTGGCAAATACCGCTACACCGAGCAAAATACCCAGCAGGCGGCTTTGCCTGCGATAGACAGCGAGCGTGGCGTTGATCTCGCTGTCCGGGGCAGAGAGCGCCAAGACGATACGTTGATTGCCGATGTGGGCTGCCGACCAGGCAACCAGTTTGCGCTTAACCTCACCGCCCCGCTCACCGGTGAAGCGGTATTCGCCGGTGCCTTCGGCTTCGGTTAGCAGCCGGTGGTCGATGCGTTGAACATCCGGGTAATCGACGTGTAGTTGGCTGATATTTGATCCAATGATCTGTGTTTCGTGATCGTAGATGACGGCGCCTTCATTATCCAGCACCCATGCCGCGCCGTACTGACCGGAGCGCATAGGGATTACATAGCGTTCGAGCACCGGCCCGAAGTCCAGTACAGTGCCGAGGATGCCTGCAAACTCGTCTTCGTACTCAATCGGCAGCAGCAGGCCGTAGAGCTGGCCGTTGGGCGTGGCGTTGAATGGGGTGACCAGCGGTTCCTGGTCAGCTTTGACGGTATCCCAGTATTCGACGATCCAGGTTGCTAGCAACTGCTTGGCTGTCTGGCCGATCTCAGTGGTGTCGGCAAACAGCACGTCGGCGGTGCCGGGCGTCGTAAAAATGCCAAATACCGGTTCTTCCGGGTACGTTTCCTTGGCCAGGACAAAAAACTGTCCCTGGATCGCGATCTCCGGGATGCTGCCTGCGAGATACAGCGGCACGCTGTACTTAGCAAGAATGTTCACCTCAGTCAGCACCCAACTGAAATGATCCTCGATGCTGCGTGCACTGAGCTGTGTTTGCAGCGCTTGCTGGGTGTTGAAGTCAGCTTCATGTTGAGCGATCGTTTGCTGTTCCAGCCAGTAGGCCAGCAGGATATAGATCAACATGATAAAGAGTGCGATCAGGACATAGACTCGAAACTGTTTGACCGACCACTGCTGCTGCATAGGTTGTTGCTTCCGCCGTCTCACGATACTGGGACTATCCTTCAGCAATTATACATTAATTATTGGAGTTTTTCTGCACCAACCTCATAAGACAATCGCCAGGGCAGCAGAAACAATCGCCCTGGCGACCGGTAATCGCAGGCAGTGCAGCAGGTATCAGGCTTGTTTTTCAAAGCGGTAGCCGACGCCCATCTCGTTAATGATGTATATCGGGCGCTTGGGATCGACTTCCAGTTTGCGCCGTAGATGCCAGATATACACACGCAGGTAGTCGATATCATCAATATACTCAAAACCCCAGATGTTTTCGAGCAATTCACGGTACGACACAATGCGCGGCGATGCGTCCACCAGGTAGGCCAGCAGGTTAAATTCAGTCGGTGTCAGGCGTACAGGCTCACCGCTTACGATGATGCGCCGATCTTCCATATCGAGAGTCAGGTGATCGTCGCTGTATTCTGTACTGTTCTTGAACTGTATCGTCTCTGCCGACGCGCGGCGCAGGTTGGCCCGGATGCGCGCCAGCAGCACGCTGAGCTGAAATGGCTTCAGGACGTAGTCATCGGCGCCCATATCCAGCCCTTTGACGATCTCGGACGGCTCGCTGCGAGCGGTGAGCATGATGATCGGCACATCGCTCACTTCACGGATGCGCTGGCAGACAACCCAGCCGTCCATGGTCGGCATGTTAATGTCCAGCAGCACCAGGTTCGGGTGGTTATGATACATCTGGCGCAGGCCGCTCTGGCCGTCGCTCGCAATGATGACCTCGTACCCTTCTTGACCGAGCGCGTTTTTGATAAGCAAGGTGATCGTTGGATCGTCGTCAATGACCAACACCGTTGCATGTGTTGCATTTGTAGGCATATGCGACTTTCCCCCGCCGGATCGAGCTTGCACGGCTCGATCATTGTACCATCAATAGAACTGGACTGGCAGTCATCTCTCTTATGGACGGCGGCCTCCCTGCGTGGTAACCAGCGCCGCCGCGCCAATCAGCGCGACGTCATCGCCCAGGGCCGCCGGCACAATCGGGACGTTGTTACAGTAGGACGGGTCGATGGTGTACTGGCAGACGGCCTGGCGCATCGGCTCAAACAGCAGGTCGCCTGCCTTGCTGACGCCGCCCCCTATTACCACGATCTGCGGATTAAAAAGATGCATCAGGCTGACGATACCCAGGCCAACCAGTCGCCCGGCTTCCTGGATCATTTCAACAGCGAGTGGGTCACCGTCAGCAGCAGCCAACCCAACATGTTTGGCGGTGATGGCGTCCAGGTTGCCGCCGACCATGTCACGGATGCTCGACTGTGCGCCGTCCTTCAAGCGCTGTACGGTCTTGCGGGCAATCGCTGGACCGGCGGCTTCTTTTTCCAGCGTGGAAGGGCGGCCATCGGTGACGATGATCATGTGCCCGGCCTCTCCGCCTAGCCCGCCTGCCCCGATGATCAGCCGCCCGTCATCGATGATCCCCCCGCCGATGCCGGTGCTGACGGTCAGGTAGATAACATATTTGTAGCCGTAAGCAGCCCCGCGCTCCGCTTCGGCCAGGGCCGCGACATTCGCATCGTTGCCCAGGTAGCTCGTGACGCCAAACCGTTCCTGAATAAGCTTGCGGAGCGGGACGCTAACCCAGCCGGGTAGGTTGGGCGGTGAGAAGATCGTGCCGGTGTACGGGTTGATCGGTCCCGGCGCCGAAACGCCGATGCCTTCGATTGCCTCGCGCTCTTCGGGCAGGACGCGTGCGACCAACGCCAGCAGCCGCTCAACTACGCGGTCCGGGCCTTCGTGGGCCAGCGTTGGCTCCGCGACGCGCTCCAGCATGTTCAGTTCGGCATCGAACGAGGCGGCGCGCATCTGCGTCCCGCCCAGGTCTACGCCGATTATGAGTTTGTCCGTCATCACATGCTTCCTTGTCGATCATAAGTTTATCACGAGACGTTGATTGATGTCAGTAGGCCAGGTTGAATGGCAAGCCTGATGTTCGGGGCGGATTATCAGATACCTTGAATTCCTTGTGTGCAGAAACAGCATCTTTCTACCGCAGGTCGGGCGGCTGTTTTTACCCCACTGCTCGCTGTGCCCGGCAGCCCTCAAGCCGGTATCCGGTCCGTGACCGGTGGTTGTCGGGCTGGTATCCCCTTGCTAGAATACACCGCACCGCGCGCTTTGTCAGTGTACGACTGTCACAAAATAACCCGTCTATCCGGCAGTAAGTGGATCAAGCAGCCCGCAGAATTGATGAGGCCCTATGCCTAAGCTGACGCCGTCCCGCAGGCAGTACCTCGAATTTAAACACCAGTTCCCCGACGCGATCGTCATGTTTCGCCTGGGCGATTTTTACGAGATGTTCGACGATGACGCCGAGACCGCCTCGCGCGAACTGGACCTGGTGCTGACCGGTCGCCCGGTGTCTAAAGGCGAGCGCGTGCCGATGTGTGGCGTGCCGCACCATGCGGTCGAAGGCTATATCGCGCGGCTGGTCGAAAAAGGATACCACGTTGCGGTAATTGAGCAAGTCGGCAGCGAGCCGGTCAACGGGCTGACCCCGCGTGAGGTGTCGCGCGTGATCACGCCGGGCACCGTGATCGAGCCGGGGATGCTGGCTGATGACCGGCACAATTACCTGCTGGCGCTGGCTCCCGAACCGGATCGTCGCGGGACGGGTTGGGCGGCGGTAGGGCTGGCGTATGTGGACATCAGCACGGGCGAGTTTGCCGCCGCGCAGCTTGACAGCGACGACGCGTCAATGGGCGTGGTCGAGGAACTGGCCCGCCTGGAGCCGCGCGAAGTGCTGCTGCCCGCCGGGTGGGTGGAACGCGGGGTAACGCTGCCCGACAGCATCCACCTGACGCCGCTGCCCGATTATCGCTACGAGCACGGCTTTGCACGGCAGGCGCTGCTTGATCACTTTGAAGTGTCCACGCTGGCCGGGTTTGGCTTGCAGGACAAGCCGCTGGCCGTGCGGGCGGCGGGCGCGATCCTGGTCTATTTGCAGGAAACGCAGCGCGGCACGCTGCACCAGTTAACCTCGCTGCGCAGCTATTCCACTCACAGCTTTATGACGCTCGACGCGGCCACGCGCCGCAACCTGGAGCTAAGCGAGACGATCCGCGAACGGAGCAAGCGCGGCTCGCTGTTGGGCGTGCTGGATCACACCGTCACGCCGATGGGCGGGCGCCTGCTGCGCTCCTGGATCGGGCAGCCCTTGCTGGATCGTGAGCGGTTGGAAGGGCGGCTGGACGCGGTTGAGGCGCTGTATGGTTCAGGCACGGCGCGCGCAGCGGTCCGCGAGGCACTGCGGCAGGTCAGCGACCTGGAACGGCTGGTTAACCGGCTGCTGGCCCGGCGTACAGGCCCGCGTGAGCTGCTCGCGCTGGCGGACAGCCTGGGCGCGGTGCCGGAACTGCGCGAGATCATCGCCGGGGCCGGTGCATTGGACCCGGTAGCGGATGCGCTTGATCCGTGCCCTGACATGGTCGAGCTGATCACCAGCGCCATTGCCGACGATCCCCCCGCCACGTTGAACACTACCGGCGTGATCCGGCCCGGCTATTCCGCCGAACTGGACAAAGTGCTGGACGCCAGCCGGGGTGCGCGTGACTGGGTAGCCAACCTGGAACCTGCCGAGCGCGAGCGGACCGGGATCAAAAGTCTGAAAGTCGGCTTTAACAAGGTGTTCGGCTATTATCTGGAGGTCAGCAAAGCCAACACCGAGCGCGTGCCGGATGACTATATCCGCAAACAAACGCTGGTCAACGCCGAGCGCTATATCACGCCCGAACTGAAGGAATATGAAGCGCTGATCCTCAACGCCGAGGAGCGGCAGCTAGAGATCGAGGAGCGCGTTTTCCGCGAGGTGTGCGACCAGGTGGCGGCACGGTCGGCGGCGCTGTTACGCACGGCGCGCGCGCTGGCGCACCTGGACGTGTTCGCCTCGCTGGCCGAGGTGGCCGCGCGTGAGGGCTACGTCCGGCCTGCGCTGAGCGAGGATGATGTGCTCGACATTCGGGACGGGCGGCACCCGGTGGTCGAAAAGATGCTGCACGGCGAGCGCTTTGTGCCCAACGATACCCATTTTGATGAAGATGAGCGGCTGCATATCATCACCGGGCCGAATATGTCGGGCAAAAGCACGATCATCCGGCAGGTAGCGCTGATCGTGCTGATGGCGCAGATCGGCAGTTTTATCCCGGCCCGCGAAGCGACTATCGGGCTGGCGGACCGCATCTTTACACGCATCGGGGCGCAGGACGAAATCCACGCCGGGCAGTCAACCTTTATGGTTGAAATGGTCGAGCTGGCGCTGATCCTGGCGCACGCCACGCGCCGCAGCCTGATCATCCTGGACGAAATCGGGCGCGGCACGAGTACGTATGACGGCATGGCGATTGCGCGCGCGGTGGTCGAATATCTTCATAACAACCCGCGCCTGGGATCGCGCGTCCTGTTCGCCACGCACTACCACGAACTGACCGAACTGGCGAATATCCTGCCGGGCGTGGAAAACTACAACGTGGCCGTAGCCGAAGAGGGCGACGACGTGGTCTTTTTGCACCGCCTGATGCCGGGCGGCGCGGATCGTTCCTACGGGATTCACGTTGCCCAGTTGGCGGGTATTCCCAAGGCGGTTGTCAACCGGGCGGCGGAAATTCTGGAAGAACTCGAAGCTGCCGGGGGCGATTTCACACTGCCGCAGCGCGATCAGCCCGATGGGCCGGTCCAACTGACATTTTTCCAGGCAGACCCGGACCCGGTGATCGACGCGCTGCAAAGCATCCAGATCGACGAGATGTCGCCGCTGGACGCGATCACCAAACTGTACGAGCTAAAACGGATGATTGAAAAATAGGGTTCGGCGGCTGGCAGGAGCAGCGAATCCCAACGGTGGGGCGGTTTGACAACCTGTCCCGCGTTTGCTTTCTGCGCTATGGGCATGTTACCATGACGCCGTTGGATCAACTGGGTTATGGATTAATAGTATTACGATTCGAGGTTATCGGTGCCCCCTTCTTCAAGCGACGAAGTAGCCAGACGCTGGCGGATGATGCCGCCTATTCCACCGGACGTGCTGTCGAGCCTGTCCGTCTACCATCCGGTGATGGCGCAGGTGTTATATAACCGGGGGCAGGACAGCCCGGAAAAAGTGCGCGTCTTTTTGCAGGGCGGGGATGGGGCGCTGCACAACCCGTTTCTGATGATGGGGATGAGCGACGCGGTATCGCGCATCCGGCGCGCGATCAAACACGGCGAGTTGATCGCAGTCTATGGCGATTTTGACGCCGACGGGGTGACCAGCACGGCGCTGCTGACACAGGCGCTGCGCGCGTTGGGGGCCAGGGTCAGGCCGTATATTCCCAGCCGGGTAGACGAGGGCTACGGCGTAAACGACGACGCGCTCGACGCGCTGGCGCGCGAAGGCGTCAAGCTGATGATCACGGTGGACTGCGGCATCCGCGCGGTGGATGAGATCGAATATGGGAAGTCGCTAGGGCTGGATATCATTGTCACCGATCATCACTCGGTCGGTGAGCAGTTGCCCGGTGCGCTGGCGGTGTTGAATCCCAAGGTGGACGCCAAGCGCCGCCGCGACGAAGGCCGCACCGACGGCTACCCGGAGGATATGCTGGCCGGGGTGGGCGTGGCCTACAAGCTGGCCGATGCGCTGTTTCGCGCCGCCCGGCAGCAGACACGCCGGAACCAGGATGGTCTGCGGCTGGAAGACCTGCTCGACCTGGTGGCGGTGGGCACGGTGGCCGATCTCGCGCCGATGGACCGGCTGGAAAACCGCGAGTTGGTCCGGCGCGGGCTGGAAGTGCTGAACCTGGCCAAGCGTCCGGGGATTTACGAGCTGCTGCAAGTGGCGGGCGTCGAACCGGGTAAGATCGACACGACCACCATCGGGTTTGTGTTGGGGCCGCGCATCAACGCGGCGGGACGCCTGGATAATGCGATGGTGGCCTACCAACTGCTGACCGAGGAGATCACGCGGGCGGGGGAACTGGCGCAGCAGTTGCAGGAACTGAACACGCAGCGCCAGGTGTTGACCATGGAAGCGGTCGAGATCGCGCGCGATATTGCGCTTAGCGAGGCCAGCGAAGACCTGCCGCTGCTGTTTGCATCGGATGCGCGCTTTGTGCCGGGCATCGTGGGGCTGGTGGCAGGGCGGCTGTGCGAAGAATTCTACCGCCCGGCGGTGGTCATCGAGCGGGGCGAGGACGAGTCGCGCGGATCATGCCGCAGCATCCCGGAGTTCGACATCACGCACGCGCTGGACCAGTGTGCGGACCTGCTGGTGCGGCATGGCGGACATGCCCAGGCGGCGGGCTTTACCATTTGTAACGAGAACCTGCCCGCGCTGCGCGAGCGGCTGACGGCCCTGGTCGCGGAAGGACTGGCTGACCAGGAGCTGCGCCCGGTGCTGGATATTGACGCCGAAGTGCCGTTTGATTACCTGACGATGGCCCTGGCCGAGACACTGCGCGAGCTGGAGCCAACCGGCGCAAACAACGACCCGCCGCTGCTGGCCACCCGGCGGCTGAACGTACTTGAATACAAGCGCGTGGGCAAGGACGGCAAGCATTTACGGCTGCGGCTTTCGGATGGTTTTGGGCAGATCGGGGGGATTGCGTTCCGGCAGGGCGATTGGACGGATCATATGCCGTCCTGCGTGGACGTGGTACACCACCTGGAAATCAATGAGTGGAACGGACAGGTCCGGTTGCAGCTCAATGTGCAAGACCTGCGCCCGGCAGAGTAGAGGCGGGTGCGCCGCTCCGTAATGTGTATATTGCTTATTCTCTTCAATAACCACTATCTCCGGCGGCTTATGGCAACTCAACACACTATTTCACGGCGGTATGGGGTACTCTGCGCGCTGATCGTTATCCTGGCGGGGTCGCTGGCTCCAGGCTGGCTGGCGGTGGCGCAGGGACCGATTCACGACGTCGACGGACTTGACACGGCGCGGTTTGGCGTGGTCGAAGCGTACTACCGGCCCGACGATGCGCGTGATCTGGGCGTGGGCTGGGATCGTATTATCTTTGAATGGGCGCAGTTCCAGCCGCACGGTTCCAACGAATTTGATACATCGGCGGTGGATGAGCAGTGGCTGGTCGACGCGCAGCACGCCGGGCGCGAGGTGGTCGGCCTGCTGAAGAACACGCCAATGTGGGCGTCTGACATCAAGATGTTGGGCGCGCCGCCCAACGGGCTGGACCTGCCGATTGACGATCCGGGCAATGTTTGGGCTGCGTTTGTGAAGCGGGCGGTCCGCTATTACAGCCAGAACTGGGACATCCACCACTGGATCATCTACAACGAGCCGGATATCCGCCCCGGTGAGATGGGCTGGTACGAGTTCGACGGCGAAGTTGAAGATTACTTCAAGATGCTGCGCGTGGCCTATCTCGCCGCTAAATCGGTTGATCCGGACGCGGTGATCCACATCGCCGGGATGGCGTGGTGGGTGGATGTTGAGGCCGGGCGCGAACCGTATCTGTACCGCCTGCTGCGTACTGCGATGTCCGACCCGGATGTGCACCGCAACAATTTTTATTTCGACGTGGTGATGGTGCATACATACTTTGGCACGCAGAACACATGGGATGTGCTTTCGGCTGTCAAAGGCATCCTGGCGCAGTTTGGCTTGCACGAGAAGTTGATCTGGATCGATGAAACGAACGCCAGCCCTACGCTGGACCCGCAGACCCGGATGAACAACCCCCATTACGAGATCACGCTTGACCAGCAGTCGGCTTATATTGTGCAGGCGGCGGCACTGAGCCTTGCGGCAGGCGTGGAGCGCTTCGCCGTCTACCGGCTGTACGACGATCATTATGTGCCGGGCAGCGAAACGTGGGGCCTGGTGCGGGCGGACGGGTCGCGCCGTCCTGCGTTTGACGCGTATCGCACCGTGATCAACACGTTCTCCAGTACGGTGGACGCGCGCCGCTACTACAGCACCCGGTCCGCGCTGGTGACGCTTTCGCAGCCGGGCCGGACGGTGTACGTGATGTGGGCGCGGTGGACGGACCCGGTGCAGTTCCATGTATGGGCGCCGCGTCCCGACGAGATAGCGACAAAAGTGAGTCTGTCCGGTTCGGCCAGCGAGGCGGTGCCCGATGTGGTGCCGGGTGTGTCCGACTGGTGGTATGTGCTCCGGGCGCCCGGTGCGAAGCCGGACGGCGACGGCGCGGTGATGGTTGAAGGCACGCCGGTGATCCTGGTCGCCAGCGGGCCGCCGCGCCCGGTGTGGATCACGGTGGGAGGGGTGGATTGGCGTCTCCGTTGAACGACAGTGTGGCTCGTTCAGGGGGGGCACGACTGGCGGCGGGTGGGCTGCTGCTGGCGCTGTGTATTGGAACGCCGGTGTCCGGCATCGGCGCCCAAAGCGATGGTCCGGCGCTGCGTTTTGGCGTGGTCGATGCGTGGGCCAGCCCGGATGATGCGCGCGACCTGGGCGTGAGTTGGGAGCGGATCACGTTTGACTGGGCGCTGTTTCAGCCAACCGGTCCGGACGAGTTCGAACTGGATGCCGTCGATCCCGATTGGCTGGAAGCCGCCGACACCGCCGACCGCGAGATCACCGGTTTGATCGTGCATACGCCCGCCTGGGCATCCGGCAGCGGGCAGGCGAGCGCTGTACCGGACGGGCTGGACCTGCCGGTTGGCGATCCCGGCAATGTGTGGGCGGGATTTATCACGCGGCTGGTCGAAACCTACGCGCCGCTGGGCGTGCATCACTGGATTATCTACGATGAGCCGGACATCCGCCCCGGCGAGGGAACGGTTCGTTTTGCGGGCGACGTGGACGATTACGCGCGGCTGCTGCGGACGGCGTACCTTGCGGCAGCAGCGGCGGATCGCCGGGCGCACATCCACGTGGCGGGCATGGATTGGTGGGGCGACGTGGCCGCCGGGCGCGAACCGTACCTGGCGCGCCTGGTGCGCGTGCTGCAAGCCGATCCCGGTGCCGCCGTACACGGGTATTACTTCGACGCGGTGACGCTGCATGTCTACACCGATACAGCCGCCATCTGGGATATGACGACGGCAGCGCGTGCGATCCTGGAAACGGCTGCCCTGGGCGATAAACCAATCTGGTTGATCACGAATGCCAGCCCTACGCTGGACCCGGCGGTAAACGCGGCGAATGCCTTGTTAGGCGTGACGCCGGATCAACAGGCGGATTTTGTGATGCAGGCAGCGGCGTACAGCCTGGCGGCAGGGATCGAGCGCATCACTATTGACCGGCTGGTAGACGCGCCGGGGGATGGTCCGGCCTGGGGCCTGGTCCGCGCGGACGGGTCGCGCCGCCCGGCATTTGACGCCTACCGGACAGCTATCGAGCTGTTCGCGCTGCCGTCAGCCGTGACTCATTACCAGCACCCGGACGCCGAATTAATTCGATTGGACCAGGGCGATCAGGTGGTGTACGTGATGTGGGCGCGCGGTACAACGCCGGTGCGCTTCCTGTTTTCATCCCCGCAGGACGGCGAGCGGGCCATGCTCTACGCCGCCGATGGACGCGCCTGGGTCGTGCGCTCGCGGATGCCGGATTTCCCCCCCAAGTTTTATATCGATCTGGATGCCGCCAAACCCGACGCCAACGGTTTTTTGACGGTGGGCGGATCGCCGCGCGTGTTGGTGCTGGATCCGGCGGACGACTTTTTCCGCGTGATCTACGTCGTGGTGGACGGCATGTATACCCGGCTGCATTAGCATGTTGACAGACAAATCGCCTGGGTTTTGTAGGGGCAGAGCTTGCTCTGTCCTGGGCGACCCACCGGGTCGCCCCTACCATAAATCGGCTGCTGTTGTCCGTTGGTCTGCATTAGGGCGTGCGCATGGCTGACCGGTCGTTCGTGCGGGGCGTGTTTTTGCTGTTCGTGTGCCTGTATGCGCTGTCGTTGGGGCGCGGCTTTTACAGCAGCGACGGCGAGGTGATGTTCAAGACCACTGCCGCGCTGGTCGAACGGAGCACGCTGGCGCTGGACTTCGATCCGGGCCTGCCGCAGATCGTGGCGGGGCAGGGCGGGCGCTCTTTCAGCAAGTACGATCCGGGGCTGCCGCTGGTTGGCGTCCCGTTTTATGTTACAGGTGACTGGATCGGGCGGGTGAACAACGCGCACCGCTACCGGCTGGCGGTCACGTGCTACCTGCTGGTGCCGGTCCTGGCGGCGGCGGGATCGCTGGCGGCGCTGGCGGCGCTGGCTCGGGCGCTGTTTGGAGTTCGGCGGGCGGCGGGCGTGGTCCTGGAGGCGGGACTGGCAACGCTGCTGTGGCCGTATGCGCGCGTGCTGTATGCCGAGACGCTGCTGGCGTGTGCGCTGACCGGAGCGGTGGTGTTGATCATGCAGGGCTGGCCGCTGGCGGCAGGAGTGGTGTTCGGGATCGGTGTGCTGACGCGGGCGGCGCTGGCGATCTACGCGCTGCCGCTGGCGCTGCTGATCGCCTGGACGACGCCGGGACGTGATTGGCGGGCAGTGCTGCCCCGGCTGTTCTGGTTTGCAGTGGGGATGATGCCGTTTGGCGCGGCGCTGTTGGCCCACAATGTTTACCGCTTTGGCGACCCGCTGCAAACCGGCTATGCGGGTGAGGGGTTCACGACGCCCGTATGGGAAGGCGTGATCGGGCTGCTAGTCAGTCCCGGCAAGAGCGTTTTTCTATACGCGCCCCCGCTGGCGCTGAGCGCAGCGCTGTGGCCGCGTTTCCGGCGCGCATACCCGGCGCTGGGCGGTTTTCTGACGGCGGCGTGGGGGGTGGCGCTGGTGTTTTTGGGCGCGTGGTGGGCCTGGCATGGCGGCTGGTGCTGGGGACCGCGCCTGCTGGTCCCGCTGATCCCGCTGAGCTGTTTACCGCTGGGGGTGCTGCCGGATCGGTGTGCATGGCGGCGGGCGGCGGTTGGCGTGATCGCGTTGGGGATCGGCGTGCAGCTTTTGGGCGTGCTGACCGACGTGATCCCGCACTACGCCGACGTGGTAGGCGCGGGCACGTCCGGCTATAAGCTGGTACACTACGCACCACGCCATACGCCGCTGGCCGGGGCGATCCGGCGCCTGCTGGATGGGCAGACCGAACCGCTGGCGCTGTTTCGCCTGGCGGATACCGGCCTGCCGCCGACGTGGGCGGTTGGCGTGCCGCTGCTGTTAGCGCTGGGGCTGGTGGTGGGCGCGTGGTGGGTGTGGTGCGCTACAACCCGCAGCGGTTCCGCTGCGTATTGATACAATAGAGACAAGATTGTTTTGAAAGGGGAAAACCATGCCTGCTCGCCCGTTTAAACTGCCTGCTGACCTGTCTGTGATGGCGGACTTGATCCCGCCGTGTTTTCAATACCCCGAAAACGAAGCCTGGAGCATTCAAGAAGACGAGGTTGAGAACTGGGTGGATACCATCAACGGTATTCGCCGCATCTGGCCCCTGTTCCGCCTGATCCAACTGATCGTGCCGCCGATGCGCGATGCCATGCGCGGGTTCATCTGGGAGGAGGACGGAAAGGCGGTTGGCCTGTGTAATGTCATCCGCAAAGGATTCACCGATCAATGGCTGATCGGCAACGTGGCCGTGCTGCCGGACTACCGGCGGCGGGGGATCGCGCGCCAACTGGTGCAAGCGTGCCTGGACTATGCGCGCGGTCGTGGGTCAGAGGTCATCGTGTTGGATGTGCTGGCGGGCAACGTGCCAGCCTACAGCCTGTATGAAAAGCTGGGCTTTGAGCACTATTCCGGCGAAACCCAACTGCTGTACGATTCACCTGACCTGCTGGACGAGGTCCCGCTGCCCGGCGGTTATACGCTGGAGCAGACGTCGCTGTTTGCGTGGCGGCCCCGCTACGAACTGGCGCAGCGCATCACGCCTGACACCGTCAAGCGGTACGCCCCGGTCGAAGAGGGCACCTACCGCCAGCCCGCTATTTTCCGCCTGCTGTTCCCGGTTCTCATCCAGGCCATGGGATCGCGCCCGGCTGGTTTTCTGGTGCGCCGGGCCGGGGGTGGGCAGGTCGTGGCGTCTATCGGCTATAATGCGCGGTTGCGCGAGGGCGGGATCAACGACATCAGCGCCAACCTGGACCCGGCCCACGCTGACCTGGCGCCGTTCCTGGTCCGCTACCTGGTGCGCGCCGTGATGGCCGCCGCGCCGGGCCGCCGGATCGAGTTCTCGGTCAAACACTGGCAGGAACCACTGCTTCCGGCGGCGCTGGAGGCGGGCTTTGAGCAGCGATGCGAGATGCATTCCATGGGCCTCATCTTGTAACCGGCCCAGCCGTTTAGCACGGGACTGCCAGCCAGGCTGCCGCTGTGCCACAGGCGCGGGGCAGGTTGGTTTGTGGCGTGCGGGAGCGTACAAGGGTATGCTCTGGCACGTTTTTTGCGTGTAGAGGACTGGCATGGGAATTTTGACGGTACCGTTTGTACGTGATCGGTTTACGTGGCTGGCATACGGTTTGTTGGGCTATTTCGCCTACCTGGAGGCGGTACTGGGTCCGGTTCTGCCATTTTTGCGTGACGAGCTGGGCCTGAACTATACCGTTGGCGGGCTGCACTTCAGCGCGCTGGCGCTGGGAATGGTGATCAGCGGGCTGCTGGCCGAGCGGCTGGTTGAGCGGCGCGGACGGTATGGTATATTCTGGGCTGGCGGCGGCGGGATGGCCGTTGGGGCGCTGCTGGTAGCGGTTGGCCCGCACCCGGCGGTCACGATCTTTGGCGCGTTTATCATGGGGTTGTTGGGCACCCTGCTGCTGACCATCATCCAGTCTTCGCTGTCCGACCGGCACGGTGAGCAGCGAGCTATCGCCTTGACCGAATCGAACATTATCGCCAGCGCAAGCGTGGCCCTGGCGCCGCTGTTTGTCGGCGGTTTTGAGCACCTGGGGATGAGCTGGCGCGGCGCGCTGTTGTGTGCGGCACTGGCCTGGGGGGCGATGTTTCTGGGCTGCCGGGATGAGCCGGTGCCCGCCGCCGCTGCCGACCCAACTGGCACCAGCGCGGGCGCATCAACGCGGGCGCTGCCGTCGATCTTTTGGGTATACTGGCTCACGCTGGTATTGGGCGTGTCGGTTGAATGGTCGGTAGTGTCGTGGGGCGCAAACTTCCTGGTCAGCGCTAACGATCTGGCAAACGCCGACGCATCAATCGTGATGACGCTGTTTTTTGTGGCGATGGTGATCGGGCGCGCAGCCGGCAGCCGGTCGTCGCGCCGGTTGAACATTATCTGGCTGCTGTATGCGGCCCTGGGCATCGGGGGCGCCGGGTTTATGATCTTCTGGCTGGCGCCGGTGCCCGCGCTGAGCGTGATCGGGCTGTTTATTGCCGGGTTGGGGATTGCGAACTTCTTCCCGTTCCTGCTGTCGATTGCGGCGGGGATAGTCCCCGGACAATCCGATATGGCGAGCGCGCGGGTGGCACTGGGGGCCGGGCTGGCGATCTTGCTGGCTCCGCTGGCGCTGGGTTCGTTTGCCGACCAGGCCGGGATTCAGGCTGCATTTGGTATCGTATTTGTTATATTTATTATGGCGGTTGGTGCAGCCGTGTTTGCCAACCGGTTCGCTGCGCGTCAAAATAGCAGGCAGGCGTTTGCCCTGGCAGAAGGTGGCGAGTAATACACGTGGAGATTGGAACATGTTGAATCAGGGATTAAACAGGCGAATGGCACGCAGGCTAAAGCGGCTGCGGATCGCGTTCGAAGTGGGTACGTATGCGCTGCTGAACGCGGCGGATGGGGCGCTGGACGCGGAAGAAGCCGCGTCACAGGCAGAAGACGACAAACCGCTGCAATTTTTCTACGGCGGGCAGGCGGTGATCGAAGGCGTGTTGATGCGCGGGCAGTACGTGGCCGCGATTGCCGTGCGCAATCCGCAGGGCGAGCTGGTCATGCACGAGGAACCGCTTAACGCGGCGCTGTACCGGGGCCGGATCGCCAGGCTGCCGTTTGTGCGCGGGCTGGTGATGCTGTGGGATGCGCTGGTGCTGGGCACACGCGCCCTGCTGTATTCGTCTGATGTGGCGCTCGAAGACGAAGAGATCGACTTTTCGTTCGAAAGCATAGCGGGCGTGGGGCTGGTGATCATATCATTGGCGATGGGCATCGGGCTGTTTTTTGTGCTCCCGGCGGCGGTATCGGCTTTTATCAAAGAGATCACCGGGCTGGACAGCAAACTGGCGGCGAATATTATCGAAGGCGTGATCAAGCTGGCGATGCTGGTCGGGTATATCTGGGTCATCGGGTTTATGGAAGATGTCAAGCGGTTGTTTGGCTATCACGGCGCCGAGCACAAGACGATCAACGCCTATGAGGCGGGCGCAGACCTGGTCCCGGAAACGGTAACCCGCTACTCGATCCAGCACCCGCGCTGCGGCACGGCTTTTTTGCTGACGCTGGTGGTGCTGTCGGTGCTGATCCACATCCTGACCGGGCGCCCGGACGAGTTGATCCTGCTGCTGCTGTCGCGCATAGGGCTGATCTTCCCGATAGCGGGCATCGCCTATGAGATCATCCGTTTTTCGGGCAAGCACCAGGATAACCCGGTCATCCGCGCGATCATCAAGCCGAATCTGGCGTTGCAGCGCCTGACCACGCGCCAGCCGGATCATAGTATGCTGGAAGCCGGGATCGCGGCGCTGGAGCGGGTGCTGGTATCCGAACGGGCGGGGCGAGTGGTATTGCAACCCGACGCGGTTTTGCAGGCGGGGGATTGACGAAGCACCGGATTTTTGGCGCGTCCGCACCAATGTTCATCTGCACTCCTCGCCTTTATTTCGAGTCCCGGCAAACACCGATTCAGCCAAATCGGGCACGGACCCGTGCTTTTGCCTCGTGAGGAATATCAGGCGCGTTCAGGATTTCGGACCGCATATCTGGGATACCTATCAGGGTGATCTCGCCATCCAGGCAGCGGAACATCACCCGGCGCACTGCATCTAGCACCGGGCCGGGTGCAAGGGGGAAAACCTCCCGCCATAACCAATCGCAATGGGTGAGCAGTTCGGCTGTAGCGATAGGTTCCTGGGTGATGGCAGCAGCGAATCCGGCAGAAATGTCCACGACTGGACTGAATGGACTGAGATCGGCCAGGTTTATGTAAGTAATGGCTGGTGGTGTATGCTCATCCAGGGTCAGGCGCGCAACAGTTTGCAGGTTCTGGCGCATGAGATGACCACCGGCGGCAATTGCACCGGGATTGATCACCCACACCCCGTTTACCTCAGTAGTCCAGGGAATATGCGTGTGTCCGTAGACGATCATGGATGCCCCCACAGCGCGCGCCAGGTATGCCCAGCGCGCGAGTTTGGGTGTCCAGTCGTCAATCTGGCGGTTCGCCCGTTCTTCTCTGCGGTCGGGGTAATGTCCGTGGAACAGTAAAAGCCGCTGCCCGGCCAGGAATAATACCTGCTGAGAGGGCAATATGTCTGGCGCACCTTCCAATTCGTCGTTACCGTGCACCGCAACAACTGGTGCGATCATCGCCAGTTCATCGAGAACACTCAACGTGCCCACGTCACCCGCATGCAGGATCAGGTCTACTCCGGTGAGGGCGTCAAATATCGCCGGAGGCAGCACTCGGCAGCGATCCGGGCAATGGGTGTCGGAAATCAGGCCAAGCGTGATGGTCATGGTGAATTTCTCCGGGTGAATCTACTCGCTAAACAACTACTATAAGCGATTTGTCCACTCCTCGCGTGATTCCGTTAGATCATCACCTGGTAAGAGACGGGGAGCAGGTGGCTGGATTCATGACAAGGGGCGCACCGGCGGGTGCGCTCCGTTATGTTATCCACCGGCTTTTTCTACGACGAACAGCAGCACTCTGCTGCGCCCCAATTCCTCTGTGACGACCGAGCCGCGAAACCCGGCGTTGGTGAGCCGCTGCTCGACGTCCACCGGCCAGGGGCCGCGCTGCCCGGTGACGCGGTAGGCGAATTCGAGCGCGTTTTTGGCCGGGCTGCCGTGCGTCAGCACGCCGTTGAAGACCACCACCAGCCGCCCGCCCGGCTGCAAGACGCGGTGAATTTCTGCCAGCGTGGCCGGGTCGATGATGAAGTCGGTCGGAAAGGTGCTGACGGCGGCGGGAAAGCAGTTGGACGGGAAGGGGAGCGCCTGCGCCTGCCCGCGCACCAGCGAGAGCGGAATCCCCCGGCGGCGAAGTTTGCGGCGGGCGATGCAGCCCATTGCGCGGCTGAGGTCCAGCGCGGCGGTATGGTACCCGGCAGCGTGCAGATCGATTTCCAGGTTGCCGGTGCCGTGCGCCAGCTCCAGGATCGTTGCGCCGGGCGGGGCGTCCAGGTGCTTGAGGGCGCAGCGCTGCCATGCGCGCCACTGGCCGAGGCTGACGGCCCAGGCGACGGCGTCATAGGTGAACGCCATCTCGTTGTAGAGCAGGCGGAATCCAAAGCGGACCAGGTTCCACCAGGCGCGTTTGATCACGCCCCGGTTGGATATGTCAGGTGTGATAGATCCCATCTATGCACCGCCGGAACTATTGAGTCACAGCGTGTTATTATACATGCTGGATGCCAGCGGTTCGATCTTCTATTTTCTGTGGAGGAGACAAAATGGACATCGATCGCGATGAGATTATTCGACTGACAGAAGAGTACGGCGGCCAGTGGGGTATCAACCATACGCGCCGGTTGCTGCACCTGATCTCGCTTATCGGCGCAGACCAGCGCTACAACACAGATGCTACCTGGGTAGCCGCGTATTTGCACGACTGGGGCGGCTATTCGCCATGGCGGCAGGAAGGTGTACACCATGCGGCCCGGTCAAAAGAAGTGGCCGCGGACTTCCTGGTAGAGCGGGCGTATCCGGGTGATTTTGCTGCGCTGGTGTTGGAGTGCATCGAGTTTCACCACGATCCCGATCCCGGCAGAAGTATCGAAGCAATTTTGTTATGTGATGCCGATATGCTGGATTTTTTGGGCGTGGTGGGCGTGCTGCGCGATTTTTCCAAAAACCCCAGGGACTTACGCAAAGGCTTCGAAACGGTCCAGCGACGTCGAGCGGCCCTGCCTGACAGCCTGATCCTGGAAAAGTCGAAGGAGATCGCTGTGCAGCGGGTGTCGCAAATGGATGAACTGCTTGCCACGTTCGAAGCGGACACGTTTGGTTGTTTTTGATCTCCCGGCTGCCCAACGTTCCTTGCGATTGGGTGTGTGGAACAAACGCCGTTACAGGGCAAGCCCGCTTGGTGCTGGACAACTGCGCGCGAGTGTGTAAAATCAGCCGGTGTCGTTTGATCACCGGGTAGAATTAAGTCGGAGGGCAAGGAAATGGACCGGCAGACCAGCGAATCAGAGCAGGCCGCCATCCGGCAGGCGATCATGGACTATTACCATGAAGGACACGTCCAGAGCGACCCGGCGCTGTACGAACAGATTCTACATCCCGACTGGCGGTTCGCCCTGGTTATCGATGGGCAGCTAAAACTGGTGGCCCGCAACGAATACCTGTCGTGGTACAATCCGCAGGACGCCGATCCGGGCCTGAACTGGGAAACCGAGTTCTACAGCGTGGACGTGACCGGCAGCCTGGCCTCGGTCAAGCTGCGGCTGGAATGCCAGACGGTCCGGTATATCGACTATTTCCACCTGGTCAAGGTAGACGGGCGCTGGTGGATTATGCACAAGATGTCACACCCGGTGCATAAGGACCCGTAGGCGGGTGCGCCTGGCCGGGGGACTGCATGGCTCCCCGCCCATTCACAGCGGACCGCTGACAGCCGCCCGGTGAATGCTGTATACTTACCGCTTCAGGTTATGGCCGCGCGCCTTTATGATGTGCGTGCGGGTTTACTCGTGTTATGCCATTTGAAGGAGATTTTCCGATGCCGCACTCCTGGCGCTACTTCCGGCCAGCGTTATTGTTAGCCATCCTGCTGACGCTGGCCTTTCCCCTGGCCGCCGGTCCTGCTGCTGCGCAAGACGACGAGTCGCAGCCGGTGGTGATTGACGGATCGCTCCAACTCGAACCGCTGCTGATCGCGATCCGTGATGCGTATGCCGAAAATGCCCCTGATGCCGACATTCAGATCACGCCGCAGGGGCCAAAGCTGGGCTTTGAAGCGATGTGCTCCGGCGAGGCAGACATGGTGATGTCCACCGAGCCGATCACCGATCAGCAGATCGCGCGGTGCAGCGATGGCGGCGTAGATTTTATCGAAACCGTGATCGCGTATGAAGCTGTGGCGCTGATCGCCAGTCCCGCCGGTGGGATCGACTGCCTGAGCCGTGACCAGATCGATACCAACTGGTCGCTCGGCGCGCCGGAAAGCGTGACCTGGACCGACCTGGGCGCGCTCGAAGCGACCGACGCGGTAACGTTTGTTGGGCCGCAGGACTTTAGCCCGGCGGCGGTGCTGCTGGCCGACATGCTCCCGGCGGGCGATCTGCGCGAGGATATTGTCACCCATGAGGACGTGGCGGCGGTGCTAGACGATGTGCAGACCGACGACGCAAACGCGGTAGGCTTCCTCTCGCTGGCCGACTTGCAGGCGCTTGATCCGGATGGCGAGATGATGCCGCTGGACGTGCAGGACGAGAACGGCGTCTGCATCGCGCCCACGCTGGACGCGCTCGCAGACGGCAGCTACCCGCTCAGCCGCGCGGCGTACCTGTA
Source organism: Anaerolineae bacterium (assembly GCA_016926875.1). Classification (GTDB taxonomy): domain Bacteria; phylum Chloroflexota; class Anaerolineae; order Aggregatilineales; family Aggregatilineaceae; genus JAFGNU01. The sequence goes on from JAFGNU010000006.1 coordinate 30,008, forward strand.
TGTCAGCGCCGACAGCGCGCAGCGTGACGAGGTCCAGGCGTTTTTGACGTTTGCGCTGACCGATGAGTCCGGCGCGCGGGCCAACGCTGCCGATCTGGTCTTCACGGTGCCGGACGAAAACACGTTCGAGGCCGGGCTGGCTAACGTGCAAAACGGCAATATAGGCCGCACGTTCTCACGCGCAACCACACCGGTCCTGATATCGACCTCGCAGCCGGGCGCGGTGGTGATCGGTGGGTCGTCGATGCTGTACAACCTGACCAAAGACATCACGCGCACGTTTGAATCCAGCTTTGTCAACGCCCAGGTGGTGTTTGATACGCTGGGCAATACTGCCGGTTGGGCGGCCTTCTGCGCAGGCGAGGTGGACGTGCTGCAAACCACGCGCGAGCCGTCCGAGGACGAACTGGCGGCGTGCGCGGACGCGGGCATTGAGCCGTACACGGTCGATATGGGCTACGAGGCGCTGGTGCTGGCCGTGCCGGAGAGCAACGATTGGGCGGAGTGCGTGGACACCGAGACGGTAACGGCATTGTTCGGCATGGGCGAGGAAGCCCCGCTGTCGGCCCAATGGAGCGACGTAAACGCCGACTGGCCGGACGAAGACCTGCTGCTGGTTGTTCCGCCGGTGAACACGGGCGATATGGATTACCTGATCGGGACGCTGGTAGGCGATCTCTCGTTTGTGGTGCGCAGCGACATGCTCGAAGATGATGATCCACTCTACCGGGCGCAGGGTGTCGCCAATACCACCAACGGCCTGGCGGTGCTGTTATGGAGCCAGTACCAGCGAAGCGACGCGGCTCTGACGCTGCTGGCGGTGGATGCGGGCGACGGGTGTGTCGCACCCGATCCGGAGACATTCGCGGACGGCACCTATTCGCTGTCGTACCCGGTGCGCTACTACTTCAGCGATCAAGCCCTGTTCAGCAACGGGCTGGCGCGGGCGCTGCTGTGGCACTTCTATAGCGACGACTCGCTCGACGTATTGGCCGACTATCCATTCAGCGGGCTGGACCTCGACGCGATGGGCGGCGCGCAGCGCACGGCGGTGTTCGATATGCTGGCGGCGCTTGAAGACGAGATCGCCGCCGAAGCAGAAGCGGCGGAGGAAGCAGAAGAAGCTGCCGGGCCGGAAGCTGAAGCAACCGAAGAGGCTGAAGTTGAACCTACTGCCGAGGCGACTGAAGAAGCCGAAGTAGAACCTACTGCCGAAGCGACCGAAGAAGCCGAACCGGAAGCCGAAACTACCGAAGAGGTGCAGGCCGAAGCGACCGAAGAAGCCGAACCTGAAACGGCAGTTACGGAAGAAGCAGCAGCCGAACCCACCGCCGAAGCGACCGACGAAGCCGCCGAGTAGTCGCTGGCGGGAACGCACAACCTCGAATCATACGGCGCCCCCGGTCTGGCGAAAAACCGGGGGCGTTTGAATTGGCGGTGATTCGCGTAGGGTGTCTAGGACACATTGACGGACTATTGCCAGGGGTTTTGTAGGGGCAGAGCTTGCTCTGCCTGGGCGACCCACCGGGTCGCCCCTACCAAAAAACACCTGCTACCTTCTGTCAGGCAGCCGCATCTGCAAACACTGGCATAACACTCTAATAGCGGGTTACGCGCACCTCGGCGCTCAGGTGTCCGTCCATCATCCCGGCTGTATCGCGGTATAGCTCCGACTCAAACTCGAATACCTGGCTGCTTTCGAGCGGGAAATCCCACACCAGCCGGTTCAACGCATTCAGCATCGGCCAGAGCGTTTGTTCGTTGCGGTAGTGCACGTCATTAAACAGCGTGGGGCAGATCACGGCGTAGTTTTCGATCCGGTCGGGATCGTCCGGGATGATCTGCACGTTGACCCAGACATCTTCGCCTTGCAGGTAGGTATAACCCTGGACGCTAAAACCCAGTGGGGCGTTGTCCAGCACGCGCGCATCGCAGTAATCGTCCTGGATGCTCTGCGAAAAATAGCCGGTGCCGTCAAGCGTGCCGTCTGTGATGACCTCAAAATTGGCGGTCCCGTTATAGCTCAGGTGGTCCACAAACTCGCTGTCGTCAATTTCCAGGTCAAAGCGAATCGCCCAGCGCCCTGCCAGCGGCAGCAGGTCATACGACAGGGTGGGCGTAGGGGGCGGCGTATTGGTTGGCAGGGGTGTGACAATGCGCGTGATGACGGGCGGCACCGTTGGCGTGGACGGGACCGGCGACTGCTGGGCGGACGTGTTGGCAGACTCGCCTTTATCGCAGGCGGCCAGCGTGACCGCCAGCGCCAGCAGCAGGACTATCAAACCGGCGAGTGTTGAGGTCAGGCGGTAGTTGGGCATGGTGATCTATCCTTCGGATTCCGGGCAGCGAGCATTGGCGTTATTCTGAATCGGGCTGACTGGTGTCGCGCGTTTTGCGCAGCCGGGCCAGGTTTTTACGCGCAAGTTCGCGATCTTCCATCTCCTGCACGCGGTCGATCAGGAACCGCCACATGTCGATTGGAACCTGTACGGCGATGATTTCCTCGTCCTCGTTACGAATGTGCGTGACGGCGTTCCAGACATCGCGGAGTTCCATAGCAGTTTGTCCTTTGTCGTACATCACCCGGTGCTGTATCTCATTATACTTGCCTGTTAGCAGATTGTAGAGCGCACCAGGCGCAGAATGTTAGGGCCAGGCTGCAAAAAATCAACGCAATAATCAGCGCTTTCGAAAACACCCCGGCACGGTAGGGCCAATCATACAGGATTTCGTTCATATGGTAGGTTGTATCGGCCAGCGCCAGAAACGCGCCCATGATGATACACCCAACATACCCCGCTTTTTTGTCATGCGATGCCAGGACGATCAGCGTCCCCAGCACTGCAAAATACACTATCGTCAGCACCTGCCCGGCGGCATCGGACAGGCCAAACCCGGTATGGACCCCGTACAGGAAATCTTCAACCAGGTGGCCGCTGCCAATTGCCAGCACGGCCAGCCCGGCGATGGTCACGCGTTTGGCCCGCTTATTCCGGTCATCCATGATGGTTCTCCATGCCTGTGCACCCTCTACTATAACCTGCTTTTGCTGTGGCAGAAATGCCCATATGTGACCTGCGGGAGCGAGAATACGTATGATACAATAGGTGCTCTACGGACAGTGGAACACCCACTTAGAAACGGAGCATGTTATGCGCGACGTGATCGTCGCCCTGGACCTGGAAACAACGGGTCTGAACAAGGATGAGGATTCCATCATCGAGATCGGCGCGGCTCGCTTTCAGGACGGCGAGCTGCTCGACACATTTGACACGCTGGTTGATCCGGGGTGCAGCGTTCCGGAGCGCGTCACGGCGCTGACCGGCATCCGGAGCGAAGACCTGATCAACGCGCCGCGCGTGCGTGATGTGCTGGGCGACCTGCGCAGGTTTATCGGCAGCGCCCCGCTTGTTGGGCACCGGATCGAGTTTGATCTCGGTTTCCTGGCGCGCTATGACGTGGGCATGACCAACCCGGCGCTGGATACCTACGAACTGGCGTCGGTGCTGCTGCCGACCACGCCGCGTTATAACCTGACACACCTCACCGGCCTGCTAGGGCTGGACCTGGAGCACGCCCACCGCGCGCTGGACGATGCAATCGCAACCGGCAGGCTCTACTGGGCGCTGTGGCAGCGGATCATGGACCTGCCGCTTGGCACGTTGGAGGAGATCGTTGAGGCGGCGCATACGCTGGACTGGGGCGCCAAGCAGGCGTTTCTGGCGGCATACCAGGAGCGCAGCCGGACCGCCTTGATCGATGGTCAGCCGCGCACCGGGGAGCGCAAAACCATCTCGCTGTTTGAGCTGTTCAAACCGTTCACGGCGGGGTGGGAAGTCCTGCGCCCGCGCGACGATCACCGCCGCTTGAGCGTGGACGGGCTGGCCGCGCTGATCGAACCGGGCGGGCAGTTGGAGCACACATTCCCCGGCTACGAATCGCGCCCTCAGCAGGTGGAAATGCTGCGCGCCGTGACCGAGGCGCTGAACGACGACGAGCACATTCTGATCGAAGCGCCGACGGGCGTCGGGAAAAGCCTGGCGTACCTGGTCCCGGCGGCGTATTGGGCGGCAGAAAACGGCGAGTGCGTGGTGATCAGCACGGCCACGATCAACCTGCAAGACCAGTTGATCAAACACGACCTGCCGCTGCTGGCCGATGGGTTGGACTTGTCGTTTCGAGCGGCGGTGCTCAAGGGGCGGGCCAATTACCTGTGCCCGCGCCGCCTGACGACACTGCGCCGCCGGGGGCCAACATCGGTTGCGGAACTGCGCGTGCTGGCGAAAATCCTGGTCTGGCGGCTGGAATCGGACAGCGGTGACAAGGGCGAGATCACGCTGCGCGGTTTTGAGGAAAACGCCGTGTGGGCGCGGTTGAGCGCGGCGGACGAGGGGTGTACCATGGACCGCTGCAAGGACCAGATGCACGGCGCCTGCCCGTTTTATCGAGCGCGGGTTGAGGCCGAGTCCGCGCATATTGTCGTCGTCAATCACGCGCTGCTGCTGGCGGATGTGCAGATCGGCAACCGGGTGCTGCCCGACTATCGCTACCTGATCATCGATGAGGCGCACCACCTGGAAGATGCCACCACCAACGGGCTGTCATTCCAGATCACGCGCGTGGCGCTCCAACGCCAGTTGGATGACCTGGGCGACAGGCGGCGCGGGATGTTGAGCGACGTCATTTACAGCACGCGGGGCAGCGTGCCGGGGCAGTACTTCACCGAGATCGAGTCCTATGTCGAAACCGTGTCCGACGCCGTGGGCGCGATGAGCGTGCATGTTGGCAACTTCTTCACCACGCTGTACAACTTCCTGGAAGACGAGGGGCTGCTGAAGCGGTACGAGTATTCAAACCTCGTGCGCATCACGCCCCAGCTTCGTGAGCGGCCCGGCTGGACGCACGTTGAGCAGGCGTGGGAAGTACTCGGCCAGTTTGCGACCGGCATTGCAGACGCGATGAAACGCCTGGCGAAAGGGCTGAACAACCTGCGCAGCTTTGATGTGCCGGACTTTGACGACCTGCTGTTGAGTGTGCAGGCGGCGGCGCGGCACCTGGACACGGCGCAGCACCAGCTTGGCGCGTTTGCGGTCGAACCGGAGGATAACACGGTATATTGGGCCGAAGTCGGGCAGGACCGCGAGCGGCTGTCGGTGCACGCCGCCCCGCTGAACGTGGGGCCGCTGCTCGAAGAGTATTTGTGGAGCTTCAAGCGCTCGGTGGTGCTGACCAGCGCGACGCTGCGCACCGCCGGGACATTCGACTACATCTCCGACCGGCTGAACGCACACGCGATGAAAACGCTGGTTGTCGGCTCGCCGTTTGACTACGAAAGAAGCACCCTGATCTACATCCCGACCGATATGCCGTCGCCCGACCAGCGCGACGATTACCAGCGCGGTATTGAGCGCGGCTTGATCGAATTGGCCGCGGCGACCAACGGGCGGCTGCTGGGGTTGTTCACCAGCTATTCACAGCTTCGCCAGACAGCACAGGCCATTGCGCCCCGGCTGGCGCTGGGTGACATCACCGTGTTTGACCAGAGCGGCGGGACCAGCCGCCAGGGCTTGCTGGACGGATTTAAGCAGACCGAAAAGGCCGTGCTGTTGGGCACGCGCTCGTTCTGGGAAGGCGTGGACATCCCCGGCGACGATCTGAGCGTGCTGGCGATTGCGCGGCTGCCGTTTGCGGTGCCGTCCGATCCGATCTTCGCGGCCCGCTCCGAGATGTTTGACAACAGCTTCACCCAGTACGCGGTGCCGGACGCGATCCTGCGCTTTCGCCAGGGGTTCGGGCGGTTGATCCGGACCAAGACCGACCGGGGCGTAGTGGTGTTGTTCGATAATCGTGTAATCAGCAAGTGGTACGGGCGGCTGTTCCTGGACAGTCTGCCAACGTGTACCGTGCGGCGCGGCTCGCTGGACGAACTGCCGCGTGTGGCGGCCCGCTGGATCGACGGCTAGACCTGCGGAACAAGTGAGAAGGAGGGCGCTGTGAGCGATAGAGAGCGTATGCAAAGCACGATTGCTATCTGGGCAGCGTTTGCGGCGATCATGATCACGATCATTGCAGCGCTGGCGATCACCGGAGTTGAGTTGGCGTTGGGCGAAAGCATCTTATTGGTGGTCGTCATCGTGCTTCTAGCGGCAACGGTCGTATCCAGCACACAGGCGGTGTGGGGCAGCAAGGAGGGTGAAGCTGATCGACACGAAGCGCGCCTTGCCAAGCCTAAGCGCGCGGCGCGATCCCGCGTGGAGCGGCTGGTTGAGATGCTGGACGATGACGAAATCTATGACCTGGAAACACTGCTGCTGGCGCGGGATGAGGGTGAATTGCGGGACAGGCAGCAGACATAACGTGTTGCTAAAGCCGGAGGAAACACGCAATGACAGAACGAGGAACGCGGCTGCTGGCGACCCTGATTATCTGGGGAGGGTTCACAGCAGTCATGGGTATTCTGGCGGGCACGGTCTCGGCATCGAACATGGAGCTGGATTACGTTGGCGGGGGTATTCTCGCCGTGATTGTGATCTTTCTGATCGCCGCCGTCATGCGCAGCACAAACGCCATCTGGTCCGGGATGTTTACAGAGTATGAGACATTCGCCAAGCCCAAGCGGACGGGCCGCCGCCGGGCTGAGCGGCTGATCGAGATGCTGGACGATGACGACCTTTATGACCTGGAAACGCTGCTGTTGGAGCGCCAGGAGAAAGAATCGAGCGTCAGGCGGCAGGAGTAGGGCTGCCGGGGGATCGGCGCGACCAGACAGGCTGCTCATTCGATCGTCGGGGCTGTTGGCCGTTCAAGGATGTGGTGATTCCTGGTATAATTCTCCCTGGATAAGAATTGGAACAGGCGTAAAGCCAGGACACTACACACAAGGACATAAGTGCTGTCATGATTGACGTAAATCAACTTCGCAAAGGGACCAACTTCACCGTGGACGGCGAGATTTACAAGGTCCTGAACTACCACCACAACAAAACCGGGCGCGGCGGCGCGGTGATCCGCACGTCGGTACGCAACCTGCGGACAGGGTCGATCAACGATATGACCTTCAATTCCGGCGACCGGGTGCAGGACATTCATATCGAAACAACGGTGGTTGAATACCTGTACACCGACGGCGAGTTTTTGACCTTTATGGACATCGAAACCTACGAACAGCCGCAGATGCGCCAGGACTTGTTTGGTGATGATTTTGCCTATCTCAAGGAGAATATGCAGCTTAAGCTGCTGTCGTATGAGAGTGAGATCATCGATTACGAGCTGCCGACAACGGTCGAGCACGAGATCACCGAGGCCGAGATGGCGGTTGCAGGCGACACAGCGACCGGTGCCACCAAGAAGGTGATCACCGAAACCGGCTTGCAGGTGACGGTGCCGCTGTTTGTCGAGGTGGGCGACGTGATCCGGGTGGACACCCGCGACGGCTCGTACATTACGCGCGTCTAGACGGGCGCGCACTGGTCGACGCAAAAGAGCCGGATGTGTCGTCCGGCTTCTTTTTTATCGGCGGCAGGAGGGAAGAACGAGATGCATACCCCGGCGGGCAAGGAATGCCCCCACTATTATGAAGACTTCCATCGCGGGCGTGATATACAGGAATGCCGTCTGGTCAAAGAAAACCCTGAGTCGGCTCCCTGGCGGCCCAAAGACTGCGCGCGCTGCCCGGTGCCGGATATTCTGCGCGCCAATGCCAGCGAGACGATGCACCTGCGCCTGACTATTCGCCCGGTGCTGCTGGGTTTTATCCGCCAGATGCGGGTCGAAGCGTGGTGCGACAGGCATGACATCCCGATTGATAACCCGTATGTCGGCTGCCCGCTGTGCGCCGAGGAAAACCCGGCCTTGCAGCTATTCCGAGACGCTTTGGACGACTCTGATGATTAAAGTAGTGCTGCTGGACCTGGACGATACGCTGCTGGACAATCCCACCCAGCCGTTTATCGAACAGTATATGGGCCTGCTGGTAACCACGCTGCGCGAACAACTGGGACTGGACCAGATCGGCAGGGCGATGATGGCGGCAACGCAGGCGGTGCTGTCTAGCTGTGACCCAATAAAAACCAACCGGGACACGTTCTATGAAGCATTTCTGCCATCTCTGACTGTGGAGCGCGATGCATTTGACCGGGTGGTAGACACGTTTTACCGCGCGGTCTATCCGCAGGTGCAGGCGGTCACGACGCGGCGGCCCGATGCGCGCCCGCTGGTGGACTGGCTGATCGCGCAGGAATACGCGGTCGTGGTGGCGACCAACCCCTTCATGCCGCGCACGGCGGTTGAACAACGGCTCGCGTGGGCGGGCGTGCCGGTGGACGAGGTGCCGTTCAAACTGGTGACGACGCTGGACAACATGCGGTTTACCAAGCCGCACCCGCAGTATTTTGAAGAAATCCTGGCGCGGATCGGCTTGCAGGCCGACGAGGCGATCATGGTCGGGGATGACTGGCAGAACGACATCATTCCGGCGTGGCGAGCGGGACTGAATACGTTCTGGATCACCGGCGATGACGCGAGGCCCGATCCGGCGCAGACGATTCAGCCGGACGGGTACGGCTCGCTGCACGCCTTTGCACGCCGGGTGCAGGATGAAAACTGGCTGGAAACGCTGGTCCCGCGCCCGCTGGAATCGGCGCAGATCGTGCCCCGGCTGAGCGGTAACATGGCTGCGCTTCTGGATGCCGCCAGCGAGATTCCCGGCACATTCTGGCACATGCGCCCGGATGTCAACGAGTGGACACCGGTCGAGGTGCTGTGTCACCTGGTGGACAGCGAGCGCGAAGTACAGCGGCCCCGGCTGCAAACCATCTGCCGCGAAGATAACCCGTTTCTATCCGCGCCCCACCCGCCGCCCGGCCCGGCGACGCGCACCTGCCCGGTGGACGGCTGGCAGGTGGCGCTGACCTTTGCCGCCGAGCGCCAGAAAACGCTCGACTTCCTGAACGGGCTGGATGCGTCCGCGTGGGATCGCCCGGCGCGGCACAGCATCTTTGGCCCCACCTCGCTGCTGGAGATGGCGAACTTCACCGCGCAGCACGACCGGCTGCATATCACGCAGTTGTGCCAGACGGTGGGCAAGTGCGAGTAAACGCGGTCTACCGTTCATCGTGGATGGGTGGCCGTGACCGGGTCCGTGTTTTTTAAAGAGGATCGATCCATGCCTGTTGTGAGCCTGAACAACCTGCACAAGACATTCGCCGTCAAGCGCAAAACGCCCGGTCTGAAGGGCAGCTTAAAAGCGCTGGTGCGAGCCGAATACCAGACGGTTGAGGCGGTTAAGGGTATCTCGCTGGAACTGGACGAGGGCGAACTGTTGGCCTTCATCGGGCCAAACGGCGCAGGCAAAAGCACCACGATCAAAATGCTGACCGGCATCCTGTACCCCACCGGCGGAGAGGCGCAGGTATTGGGCTATATACCCTGGCAGCAGCGCCGCCAGTTGTCCTATCACATCGGCAGCATCTTTGGGCAGAAGCCGCAGCTCTGGTATCACCTGCCGCCCGGCGACACGTTTGACCTGTTCGCGCACATCTACGAACTGGACCGGGCAGCGTTCGAGCGGCGCAAGGCGTTTCTGGTCGAGGCGCTCGGCATTGGCGACTGGCTGGATACCCCCGTGCGCAAACTGAGCCTGGGCCAGCGGATGCGCTGCGAGATCGCGGCCAGCCTGCTGCACAGCCCGCGCATCCTGTTCCTGGACGAGCCGACGATTGGGCTGGACGTGGTCGCCAAGCAGCAGTTGCGCGCCGCGATCCAGACCCTGCACGACGAGGACAACCTGACGATCTTCCTGACCAGCCACGATGCGGGCGACGTCGAGTCGTTGTGCAAGCGCGTGATCGTGATCAATCACGGGCAGGTGATTTTTGATGACCGGACCAGCGCGCTCAAGCGGCGTTTTTTGCGGCGCAAGGTGATCGGCGTGCGCTTCGGCCAGCCGGTGCCGGATGATTTTTCCGTGCGCGAGGCGACCGTGCTCAAGCGGGGCACATGGGGCGTCAAGATCGAGTTGGATACGCACGTGCGCCCGGTAGATGACCTGATCGCGGCGCTGATGGCGTATGCGCCGGTAGTCGATTTGACGGTCGAAGACCCGCCGATGGAGGAGATCATCCGCCAGATATACCTGGCAGACGACGCCGTCACGGTGGAAGTGGTGCCGGACTAAGCATTCAACAGGTTTGAGAATGGAACCGAAAACACCCGAACAGCTAAAGCAAGAACTACATACTATTACGAATCTTGCCTGGATCGCGATTGCAGGATTTGATCTCCTGGTGGAAAAAGCGCGAACAGAACCGGAATGGAATATGCTGTTGAAAACGAGATACCATTCCAAACCATTCCATATTAGCCCTATGCTAGACTCACTGAGATTGCCCGATGACCACGAGGTTTTCAGGTACTATGAACATAACCTCTTTGTGATGTTGTCCAGAACGATGGTATCAAATGCATTCACATTTGTTGAAACATATTGCCAGACTCATGCCATCCAGGAATTCGAAGCTCTTGACTGGTACAGCTTTGCGAGAGCACTCCGCAACGCATTCACACATAACGGGAAACTGGCAAGGCCACGAAAAAAAGAGGACAGGCAGCGGCTTTTAGATAGCGTCTGGCGCGATAAGAAGATCGATGAGACGATGTTTGACAAATATATCCCTTTCACCTTTTTTGATTTTGAAGATGTTATTCGCTTGATTGATGATTTGAAAGAGTTTTGTGGTACTCTGCCTGATCCTTCGGATAATGTTGAATAGTTGCTATCAACCGCAGAGGTACAGTGGCATGGCGGAAGTAAAAGTCTGGTATGACCGCGAGGGCGACTTCCTGGAAATGATCTTTGAAGATGCCCCGGCGACGCTGGAAGAGGTGGCCGACGATGTGTTCGAACGCCGCACGCCGGATGGCCGGGTGATCGGCTTCGCGGTTTTTAACTTCAGCAAACACAACCTGGAAACGGTCAGTTTGCCGTTTGCCGTTGTTGCAACGTCGAGCGTATCCTGACATGAGCGCCGTTACAGCCGCCGCCGTTGCTGCGCGGGATCGCGGCACGTGGCGCGCAGGCGTGCGCAAGTATGCGGCCATTGTGCGCATCAACATGCAGAACAGCCTCACCTACACCTGGGACGCGGTGGGGCAGGGCGTGGCTGTGGTACTGTTCATGTTTGTGTTCGCGCGGCTGTGGAAGACGACCTTCGCCGCCCAAAACGCAACGGTCATCGGCGGGCTGACGCTGGCGCAGACGGTATGGTATTTTGTATGGGCGGAGCTGGTGCAGCTTTCCAAGCTCGACGTGGCGCAGACGATCCAGGATGAGGTCAAGGACGGCAGCCTGGCCTATACGCTGGGGCGGCCCTACCACTACCTGCTGTATCATTTCGCGTTTGGGCTGGGCAACGTATTCATGCGCATGATCTTTATCCTGGCGTTTGGCGCGGCGGTTGCCTGGATCGAGGTCGGCCCGCCGCGTTTTGTCCGCGTGGAGGCGCTGCCCGCCGTGCTGCTGATCACGCTGCTGGCCTTTGTGCTGGATTACTGCATCATGGCGGCACTCGGCCTGCTGGCGTTTTTTGTCGAGGACACGTCCGCTTTCTGCCTGATCTACCAGAAGATTAACTTTGTACTGGGCGGCTTGCTGCTCCCGGTGGACTTTTTGCCGGGCGCGATCCAGACCGTTGCGCGGGTGCTGCCCTTTAACTTGGTGCTGTACGCGCCGTCCAAGCTGTTTGTAGCCTGGAACGGGACTCAGTTTGTGCAGATGCTCGGCCTGCAACTGGTGTGGATCGGTATCACCGGGGCCGGACTGGTGGCGCTGTTCCGCTACGGCGCGCGCCGGGTGAGCATCAATGGGGGGTGAGGTATGATGCAGCGTGTGTACGCTGAAGTGCGCTTTGCCGGGCACCTGGTCCGGCTTAGCCTGGCGAGCAACATGGAATACCGCGCTAGCTTTATCACGCAGGCGGTCGGTATGTTCATCAACAACGGCATCTACTTCGTTTTCTGGCTGCTGTTCTTTGACCGCTTTAAAGAAATTCGCGGCTACCAGATCGAGCAGATTTTCCTGCTGTTTGCCATCGTGGCGTTGGGCTACGGGTTGGGGCATACCTTCGCGGGCAACGCGGCGCGGCTGGCGTGGCTGATCGCGCAGGGGCGGCTGGATTATTACCTGACGCTGCCCCGCCCGGTGCTGCCGCATCTGCTGTTTAGCTATATGGAGCCGTCCGCCGCCGGTGACCTGACGTGTGGCCTGGTGTGGTATGTGTTCACCGGGCGTTTTGATGCGCTGTCGATCCTGCTGTTCCTGGTATGTTCGGTACTGGCGGCTGTGATCTTCATGTCGTTTCGGGCGCTAAGCGGCTGCCTGTCGTTTTTTATCGGTAACGCGAGCCGCTGGTCGTCTTTCCTGAGCAACACCCTTCTCACGTTTTCGCTGTATCCTATGGGCTTGTTCCAGGGGGTAATCCGGCTGATCCTGTTCACGCTGGTCCCGGCGGCATTTGTCGGCGCGGTCCCGGTGGAAGTGGTCGAGACGCACAGCCTGACGCTGTTGGGTGGCATCGCGGGCGCGGCGGCGGTCAGCGTGGTGGTGCTGGTGCTGGTTTTTCGGCTGGGGCTGCGGCGCTATGAAAGCGGCAGCGCGCTGAACGTGAACATCTGACGGCGCAGCGGTAGACGCTGCAAACGCCAGGGGCGCACCACGCGGTACGCCCCTGTTTGATCGACCCGGTAGGCGCGTGTTACCGCCGGTCGAGCGCGGTTTCCATCGCCCAGATCGCCAGCGGGCGCATGTACATACTGGCGCGGTAATTGCCGTCCGGTGCCCAGCCTTCCGGCGTGCGGAACCACAACCCCCCGGTTTCATACACGTGCTTGTATATGCCGTAGGCGGTGCCCCACGCCTGATCATCCAGGCCGCGATAGAGCATGTGCGCGGCCAGCATATAGGTGGTGCCTGTCCAGACCTCTTCGCCTTGCTCGGCCTGCACAATCGAGCCGCCAGCGTTGATGCCGTTGACCGCGCCCATCTGCCCGTTGTGGAAGGCAACAACATTGCGCGTGTAGATTGCGTTCAGCGCGCTGTCAACACGCTCATCAGGCAGCACCGCCAGCCCGCTGATACGCGCGTACCACTCGCCCGCCAACTGGTCGGCCATACTGGCGTCGGATGTTTCGTCATAGTCGTAGTATTCGCCGTTCCACAGGATGTCTTCATAGACGGCGCGGGCGGTGTTTAGCTGCGCGGCGTAATCGGCGGCGGCTGCGTCGTCCCCGATCATGGCTGCCATATCGCTCATGGCGGCCAGCGCGCCCAGCCACAACCCGCCGCTGTAGGCGCTGACGCCGGTTGCAGGCCAGGTGTCATAGGTCTGGTCGGGGATGCCGTCGTTTTCGGGGATGCCGTCACCGTTATCGTCCATTGCGGCCAAGTAATCCGTCGCCATCACGGCATCAGCCCAGTACGTTTCGACCAGGTCGGGCCGGTCCAGCAGCACCACGTCCCGGTACAGCCGCAGGACAAACTTGGCATTCAGGTCTTTCCAGGCGTTGACATTCTGCCAGGTAAAGGCGTTTGGACTCAGCCAGGGCGATTCAGAGGGCTGGCCGAGGTCATGCGGAACGGCGCCCGCCAGCTTGCGGGTGGCGCTTTCACCGGACCAGCCGACAACAAATGTGCGGGAATCTTCCTGCGGGATGGTGGCGGCGAAGTCGCGCATGATGCCCAGCTCGATTTCCGGCCAGAGTTCCAACAGCGCAAACGAGGCGTAAAAGTCCACGTCGAACGTGTTGTAGAAGGGGTAGTCGAAGCATTCCAGGTAGGCGAAGCTGCCCAGGTAATCCGGGCCGGGTTCGGGTTCGCCCACCATGCCGTGCTCCCAGATCGTGCCGCCGTCGGCCAGGTAGTACAGTTCGTTGAACAGGGCGGTCTTGTACCACAGCGGGCGTGACTCATCGGCCAGGATCGGCGCCTGCCATGCTTCGATGGCATCCCGCCAGGTATTGGCGTTCACCAGCCCGTCGAGCGCGATGTCCCAGGCGTTGTCGCCGTCACGTCCGAAAAAAGCCGTGTAGCGCCGGTACCAGCTATCATCCTCGCCAAACGTCATGACCGGGAAATCCCAGGCGGCAGCCATCGGCACGCTGATTGTTTCGCCCGGTGCCAGATCAAACGTGATCGCTACGCCACCGCCCAGCCGGTCGCGCTTGCCTGCCGGGGTGGGGTCATCCACGTTTTCGAGCGCACCGTCAGCGGCGAAGTCATCCCAGATGCCGGCGCCGTCGCTGTTGGTCAGGAAGCGGCTGCGGTAGCTGACCGTAACGCCGGGTATTTCCGGCGCGGCGATAACCAGCGTGCCGGTTTGCTCGTCGCCGGTGAACTCGCCGGTATGGCCCATTTCAACGCCGACGATCCGCCCGTCCGGCGTGTCGGCAGTGCGCACCGCCTGGACCTGCCCGCCACCACGAGGGTTCATATTCTGGGCGGTGAACATCACGCCAACCGTGACCGGCTCGTCCGTCGGGTTGGTGGCGGTCCAGGTGAACAGCGCCACCGGGTAGCTGGTGACCTGGTAATCACCCGGCAGAACAGGCGAGAACTGCTCAACGCTCAGCTCAACCGGCAGTGCGTCCCAGTCGTATACAAACCACGAGCGCGGATAGAGCGCGTAGTAGGCTCCCGCGCCAACCGGGTAGCTCCACTGCCAGGCTTTTAGATTGCTTTCGGGCTGGCCGGTCCACAGCGCCTGTGCGACGGTGTGGTCGCCCTGCTGCGCATAGACGCTGAACATATCGGCGGGGATAGTGGTGTACGAGTGCGTCCCGGCGCTGGTGTGCCAGCGTGCGAAATCCCCCGCGTAGGTGCGCGAAAACGTGCCCGCGCCGAACCCGCCCAACGGTGCGCCCTGCACCGGGCCGTCGTCAATCATCGGGTAGTCCACCTTTTCGTGGGATGGATTCTCGAATGGTAAACCAATCGGACGCGCCCAGGCTGCATCGGGGATGTAGTCCGGATAGCCGACCTGGATAGGAGCGGGTTCGGGGACCGGCTCAAGCTGTGTAACAGCGGCGTCATTCGGCGTGACGATCAGTGCCAGCGGACAGGCCAGCGCTGCCGCGATTAAAAGCAAAAAAGTGATTATAGCTTTCATTATCGGTAGCCCTCTGGGATGGAACAGAATACTATGTTAATCACTATAGCACATCCTGAGGTTTGCAGGCAGGTGAAACCAAACAGGGTGGCGAACACGTATACTATGTATGGGGCGGCTGCATGTTGGCTGCATCAAGGACTGCTTATGCGCCTGCTCCGCGCCGTTTGATGCCAATATAACGGTAGGTGTGACATGAAACGTTTTTGCTTACTGCTGGGGATTGTACTGGTGATCCTGGGTGTGGCCGCGTGTGGAGATGATGAAGAGCAGGGCGTCAGTTTGCAGGCGGCAGGGCAGGGGGCTACTCCAACGCCGACGCTCACTCCCGAACCGGCGACGGAACCGCCGGGCGATGGGATCAGGGCCGAACTGTCCGGGCGCTTGTTATATTTGAAGGGGCGGCACTTTGAGATGCTTGATCTGGAATCAGGCGAGGTGACGCGCTTTGAAGGGGCCGAGGCGTATAGTTCGGCAGTCATAAACGCCGACCGGACGCGGGGCGTGTTTGTGGCGTTCCCGGATTTTGGTGTGATCGACCTGGAAACAAATGAAGTGCGCGTATTGGATAACACCGGATCGACGCCCAACCAACTCGATATTTCGCCCGATGGGCGCTGGATGGCGACATCAACCGGCAACATCACCGCCCGGCTGGAAGTGACGGACCTGGACGGCGGCGCGGTGCAGTCGGTGGCATCGGCCACGCGCACATGGTTTGCCTGGACCTGGACGGTCGATTCACGGTTGGTATGGGCCGATGCGCAGGTGCCTGACGAGGCGCTGATCTACGATCCTGCTGCCGGTGTGTCTGAGCCGCTGGGCGATGCGCTGCTGTTTCTGACGAGTTTTCCGAACGCGGACACGTCGCCGGATGGCAGCCGGATGATTCGCGTGCCGGTGATGATGCCTGGTAATGGCGACGATGCAGCAGGCTGCTTTGATTCATATGTCGGGCTGATAGCGCTGCCGATGGCGCCCGCTGACCTGGACCTGTCCACCGAAACGCTGTGGACCGAGTCAGGATTGATCGCGTCGTCACCGCAGTGGCGTGATGATCACACGGTTCTGTTTGTCAGGCTTGGCAGCGGCGCGTGTGGTGAGCTGCGAGGCGACCCGGTGCGCGAGATACTACTGTATGACGTGGACGGCGGTGGCGAGCCGCGTCTGGTCGCGGGGCCAATCGGCAACACCGACGATCCGAACGACGAGGAGCAGCGCTTTGGCAGGCAGTTTAACCACCTGTATTCACCGTCGCCGGATGGCGCTTATGTGGCCTGGGTTGACGGTGGGATCGGCGCGGGCGAAACGGCGATCCGGGTTACCCATATCGAAACCGGCGAGACCTCGACGGCGGTGCAATTTGTCGAAAGCGAGGCTGTGGGCGCGGGTGATTTTATTGACGAATACCTGATCCGGCAGGTGGTGTGGCTGGAATAAAGAGCGCTATAACCGAAAATCAAATCGTTCTCAAACGCGGATCGTACTAACGGCGCTTTCGTTGAATCTTGGCATAGTGTACAATCGAAATACTATCGATTAGTGCCTGCCGAGGTTAATGTCGTGTCCTCTATGCGCAAAGCGGCCAGTCATCCTGAGCTGACCTCTCCCTCTCGTCTGCCAGACGCGGCACTGCTTATTGCACACAGTGATTACACAGTAGTGAGGGCTTTGCAGTGGCGGCTGCAAGCGGCTGGCTATTCCGTCTTGTGCGCTGCTACCGAGGACGAGATGCTTGAACAGGTCCATGAGCGCCGCCCGGATGTGCTGATCCTGGATACGCAGCTTCCGGGTTTGCGGAGCTGCCGGGCGTGCAGGTTGTTCAAGACAGATGAATCGCTCGCCTTTATGCCGGTGATCGCGCTGATCGATGAAGAATCCGGCTGTTTTGCGAACGAGGCAAACTGCTACGCCGACGTTGTGCTGTTTAACCCGGTTGACAGCGATGAATTATTAACCTGGCTGCCGTGTTTGCTGCGCACTAGGTGCCAGATGGATCGCTTAAAGCGCGAAAACCGCCAGCTTCGGACTATCTCACGCGAGGTAGACGTGCTGAAATCTGACATTATCCGCAACGTGTCGCACGAGTTCCGCACGCCGCTGGTGCAGATCAAAGCCGCGGTATCGCTGCTGGTTGAAGACGTTTCGAAGCATGGTACGCGTGGGCAGCGCCAGGTTGCTAATATGGCCGCCCAGGCAGTGGCCCGGTTCGAAAGCGTGGTAGACAACATTCGCCAGCTTGCCCAAACGCATAACATAACGCTTGGCCCGGTGTCGGTCCTCGAAGCCATCGATCTTGCGATCCGGCATATGGAGCGAAGCTGGGCGTCACGGGAAGCCCGGCAGCGGGTCGAAAAAGTGCTGGATGGCGATCTGCCGCCGGTGTTGGGCGATAAGCGGGCGATGGCCCATTTGCTCCAGCTCCTGCTGGACAATGCTCTCAAGTTCAGCCCTGAAGACATGCCGGTCCAACTCCTGGCGTTTCGCACGGCAGTTGACCGGGTGTGGATCGGCGTACAGGACTATGGGATCGGCATCGCGGTCAACGAACAACAGCGCATTTTTGAACCGTTCTACCAGGTGGATGCATCACACACCCGGCGCTATGGTGGGACCGGGTCCGGCTTGGCGCTGGCGCTGCTGCTGGCGAATGGGCTGCGGACTGTGATCCAGGTGGAAAGCGAACCCGGCGAAGGCAGCGTATTCTCGTTTGAACTCCCGGTGGTTGATCTGGATGATTTTGGTATGGTATGAGCGGTTAACCCTTTTCCAATTGACGTTTGCCTTTTATAATGATATGGCCGACGGGGAAGTGGCGGAACTGGCAGACGCGCATGACTTAGGATCATGTGGAGCAATCCGTATGGGTTCGAGTCCCATCTTCCCCACAGCGCGGGGCGCAGCTATGGCGCCCTCTTTTTGTGCATGACAGACTGCATAAAAGCTGCGTAAGAAGTGGGCGGCTGAATGGCCGCTGGTATACCGAGATGTTATAATTGCCGTGCTGTAAAACCGTGAAGGAAAAGACGTTGAACATTCAAACCGAACACCTGGAAAACCATACCGCCCGCCTGACGGTCGAAGTAGACCCGGCACGCCTGGAACAAGCGATGCAGCAGGCCGCGCGCCGGATTTCGAAGCGAGGCCGTATTCCGGGCTTTCGACCGGGCAAAGCCCCGATGAACATGGTCGTCAGTTTGTACGGGCACGAGTACGTGTTGGGCGAAGCGCTGGAAAAGATCGGTAACGAAATTTACCGCGAAGCGCTGGAAGAAACCGAGATTGAACCCTATGCTCCCGGCAACCTGGAAAAAATCGAAGACGGCGGCCTGAAGCTGGTATTTATCGTGCCCCTGCTGCCCACTGCTGAACTGGGCGACTATCGCGCGATCCGGGTGGAGTTTGAAGAACCCGAAGTCACCGACAAGATGGTGAGCGATACGATGGACGTGCTGCGCGAGCGCCAGGCGTTGGTTGAAGAGGTGGACCGGCCCGCCAGGATGGGCGATCAGCTCCGGCTGGAACTGTTCGAGGTGGCGTATTCACCGGATGACGACCTGGACGACGTTGAGGAAGATGACGAGGAAATCACCGATACACTGGACGAGATCGAAACCGGCGCAGCGGATCTCGATGACGAACCGGGCGAGGAAAAGACCGACGACGACCTGGATGATGATCTGGACGACGAAGAAATACTGATCCACGAACACGGCTACGAACTTGTGCTGTTTGACGACGAGGATAAAGAGGTGTTCCCCGGCCTTTCAGCCGAAATGGTCGGGTTGAGCGCCGGGGATGAGAAGGAATTTACGCTGGACATCCCCGGTGATTACGAAGACGAGGAAATCGCGGGCGAAACGCTGCGCTGCATGGTGCGGGTCGAGGCAGTCCAATCGCGTACGGTGCCGGAATGGACCGACGCACTGGTCGAGCGGATATCTGACGGCGACTTTGAGACGATACTTGAACTGCGCATGGACGTGCGGAAAAAGCTGGAAGACGTGGCGCAGAATGTCAGGGATTCGGAGATTCTGGACGAGGCACTTGACGAACTGGTCGAAGACGCGACGATCCAGTATCCTGAAGAAATGGTGCAGGAATACATCGATGAGATGCTGCACGAGTTCGACGCCAACCTTCAGCGCCAGGGTATGACACTGGCCGATTTGCTGAAGATCACCAGGCGCGAAGAAGCGTCTATCCGCGAGGAGTTTCGTGAACGCGCGGTCCGGCGGGTGGAGCGGTCATTGGCGCTGGGCGAACTGGTCCGGCTGGAGCAGTTGGACGTCAGCGATGAAGACCTGGACGGCGAGATCGACCGGATGAGCATGGCCCTGGGCGGCGAAAGCCAGGCGGCGCAGTTCAAGCAGTTCTTTAACTCGGATGAGAGCCGCTGGAACGTTGCCGGGCGGCTGGCGACAAACCGGGCATTTGACCGGCTGGTTGCTATCGCTAAAGGCGAGGATCCGCCCCTTGGCCCGATCCCGGAACTCGAACCGGACGAAGTCGTGACGGATGGTGCAGCCGGTGCCGGTGACGCGGTTGAAACCGCCGAGGCAGTCGTTGAAGACACTGCCGCCGAGGTCGAAGCGGGCGGCGACGGTGACGACGCTGAGTAGGCAATATTTGTTGGAGTGGTGAGGGTGATCGAAGGAGTTCGCAGTATGGACTTGTACAACGGCCTGATCCCGATGGTCATCGAAACCAGCGGGCGAGGTGAGCGCGCGTATGATATTTATTCACTGCTGCTCAAAGAGCGTATTGTGTTTCTGGGCACGGGGATCAATGACCAGATCGCCAACCTGATCGTGGCCCAGTTGTTGTACCTCAATCGTGAGGATTCGGACAAAGAAATCCAGATGTACATTAATTCGCCGGGCGGCATGATCTACGCCGGGTTGGCGATCTTTGACACCATGCGCCAGATCAACGCGCCGGTGATGACGGTCGCGGTAGGGCTGACGGCCAGTTTTGGCACCGTCCTGTTAGCGGCAGGGACCAAGGGGCGGCGCTTTGCTTTGCCGAGCGCCACGATCCACATGCACCAGCCCTGGTCATCGGGCGGCGGCGGACAGGCGACCGATATTGAAATCCAGGCGCGCGAGATTCTGCGGCAGCGCGATCTGCTCAACAAGATTCTGGCCGACCGCACCGGGCAGCCGTTGGACCGGATTGAGGAAGACACGGATCGCGACTTTTATATGACTGCCGAAAAAGCCGTGGAATACGGCCTGATTGACAACGTGCTCCAACCCGCCGGCAAGGGCGAAAGCCCACTCGCCCAAAAAGTGACCAAAGAGGAAACGAAGTGAGCCATTTGCTCGGACCCCAGTATTGTTCGTTCTGCCGCCGTTCGGCTGAGGAAGTATCCCGCCTGATCTCCGGGCCGGATGGTGTGTGTATCTGTGATGAATGTGTCCGGCTGTGCCAGGAAATTCTGGACGACGGGGCGTCTGTGGAACCTGGCGAAGAATTCCACATCGATAACGTGCCTTCACCGCGCGAAATCCTGGCAGAACTCAACGAGTACGTGATCGGCCAGGACTTCGCCAAGCGCGTGCTGTCGGTGGCTGTGTACAATCACTACAAGCGCGTGAACGCGGGCGGCAGTATCGCGGATGTGGAGCTGGACAAAAGCAACGTGCTGCTAATCGGTCCTACCGGCAGCGGAAAAACCCTGCTGGCGCAGACCCTGGCGCGCATGTTGGATGTGCCGTTCTGTATTGCCGATGCCACTTCGTTGACCGAGGCGGGTTATGTGGGCGAAGATGTTGAAAATATCTTGCTGCGGCTGATCCAGGCGGCAGACTTTGACATCAAGCGCGCCGAGAAGGGCATCATCTACATCGACGAGATCGACAAGACGACGCGTAAATCAGGTGATAACCCGTCGATCACGCGGGATGTGAGCGGTGAAGGCGTCCAGCAAGCCCTGCTGAAGATCATCGAGGGCACGCTGGCTAACGTCCCCCCGCAAGGTGGGCGCAAGCACCCGCACCAGGAATTTATCCAGATCGATACGCGCAATATCCTGTTTGTCTGCGGCGGCACATTTGACGGCCTGGACGACGTGGTAGCCGAGCGGGTGGGTGTGAAGGGTACGCTGGGCTTTGGCGGGACCGGCGCGGACAAGGAGACGACCGCGAGCACCCTGCTGCACAAGGTAGCGCCCGAAGACCTGGTCAAGTATGGCATGATCCCCGAACTGGTCGGGCGGCTGCCGGTGGTGACGGTGGTCGATCCGCTGGACCGGGAATCGCTGGTGCGCATCCTGACCGAGCCGAAAAACGCGGTTGTGCGCCAGTTCCAGCAGATGTTGAAGCTGGACGGCGTCGATCTGGTCTTCACCGACGAGGCGTTGGAAACCGCCGCCGACCTGGCGTTTGCACGCGAGACGGGCGCGCGCGGGCTGCGCGGGATCATCGAAAGCTCGCTGCTGGACGTGATGTTTGAGCTGCCGTCACGCTCGGATATCAAGCGTGTGATCGTTGACGCGAACGCCATCACCAGGGAAGGCCGCCCCCAGATTGTGCTGGAAAACGACAAGGTCCTCCGGTGGCGCGAGGATGGCACGCTGGACACCGCCGCCTGATAGCTGCCGGTTGAGAAGTGAAACAAACCGTTCCGGGCTGTGCGCCGGGACGGTTTTTCGTTACATTAGCTGCCTGTTCCTGCCGCGCAGCGCTGAGAGGGATGGTAGGCTGGCGCCAACAGCCAATCGCCAGCAGGTTAGAGGAGTGTTGATCATGCGCCGGTTGGTAGGGTGGATAGGGGGCATTGGGCTGGCGCTCGGCATGATCGGGTTGGCGGGCTGTTCGCTGAGCCGGGATGAGCAGGCGGTTGTCAGCGCGACACCACCTGCGCCAACCATGAGACTGCCGGACAGCGCCACGCCGACGCCGGTTGTGATCAGTAGCCCGACCGTCACGTCATCAGCGGATGTGATTCGCGAAATCGCGCCGACAACCACTTTGGCTCCCACCGAATCACTGCCCGCAGCAGCAACCGCCACCCTGCCGACGGATACACCTGTATTGGCGCCTGTAGTTACTACTGCGCCAACGCTCACGCCTGCCGGACCGCCGACCCTGGCGCCATTGGACGATGGCAGCGGGCGAACCGTGCCCGGTACAGGGGGCAGAACCAGGGCGGGTGACGTGGTGGAAGAAGGTGGGTTGTATGCAGTGGGCGACGTGGTTCGCGTGCAGACGACCGGGGGCGATACATTGAACCTGCGCGCCGAACCGGGCGGGGAGGTGCTGACCCGCCTGGCCGACGGGACACCGGTCACGATCCTGGACGGGCCGCGCGACGTGGACGGCTATCGCTGGTGGCAGGTACGCACCGGCGACGGTCTGGTAGGCTGGGCAGTAGAATCGATCACACAGGCGAACGGTTCGCGGTTGTGGACGCTGGTTCCTGCGGAGTGAGGGCAGGCGCCGCAGCCCATGCATAGTGAGAGGCGGCCCTTTGGTGGGGTTCAGGGCCGCCTCAAAAGTGTATTATAGAGCTAAATATAGTTGAAGAAATATATTCAGTTGCGTGAGGTGATCAAAGCAAGTGTTTTAGTCAAACGAGTTGTAGTTGGGTTGTGCCGGTTAATGTCTCTTAGACAACTAAGATTCTTGGCTAAGTACCAGTTTGGGTTAAAGCATTTTTGGTTAAATAAATCTTTTGGCCGACAAAGTCTCTTAAGGGGTAAGATCTAGTGCGCTTGGTCGTACAACACAACATTCGTTTCGCTGTCCAGCGCGCGGGCCAACGCTTGCGCGTCCAGGTACGTGCCGCCGTTGGTGCCCCAGTGGCTGGGGATCACCCAGCTTGGGTGCATCTGGTTGATCAAATCAACCGTGCGATCCAGGGGCATGGTACCCTGGCCTGCGCCGACAGGTAGAATAGCAACATCGGCCTGGATGCGCCCCAGTTCGGGCACAACGTCCGTGCTGCCAGCATAATATATGTCGTAATAATCCATAGAAATAATAAACCCGAGTCCACCTCTGGACACCGGGTTATGGCGGGTAAATGTATAAGCCGGGATCGCGGTGATCCGGGCTGAGCCGATGTTTACGCTCTGCCAGGGCCGCAGGATCATTGTGTTATCGTAGTCTAAAACGGCTGCTGTGTTGGCATTGGTGATGATCAGGGTATGAGGACCACACAGTTTATCGATGTCTGCCGGGGAACAGTGATCGTATTGGTCATTGGATATGAGAATCACATCTGCATGGAAGGCAGTGCGCGCGATGCGCCAGGGGTTGATGTAGATCAGTGGAGGACCTTCAACACGGAAACTGCCATGTCCCAACCACTGGATGCGGTCGATCATCGGTGCTCCCTGAAAGCAAGTGTAAAAAAACTGTAAAAGCCACACACGTAAATAGTATAACACTCGCGATCCGGGCTGACAACCTCTGCACGAGCCATGCAAGATTAGAGATTCATGAGAAAGCCTACCGCAAACTATGTTTAGCCGGTATTACAGTGGGTGGCAAAACGCCGCCCAGCCAGTAATATTTGCCGGGGAGCCAACAAGCCGGGTATATTAAAAATAATCAGTCTGCCATCATTGTATTTTAATTCTATCTTTTACCAAAAGGGGTATAGCGCGTGACACAACTCCCTGCGTATGACCTGGAAGCGGTGCGCCGGTCGTTCCCGATTGCGCAGCGCCTGACCTATCTCAACCATGCCAGCATCGCCCCGGTTCCGACGGCGAGCCAGGAAGCAATGGACGCCGTTACCGGGCGGTTGGGCAGTGATCCCCAGTCGTTGTTTGTGGGTGCAGCCGGTGACCCGCTGGGCAATGTTTTTGTAACGTTTTCGTCCGAGATCGCGGCGCATATCAACGCCGCCGACCCGCGCGAAGTAGTCGGCGTGATGAGCACGTCCGCCGGGATCAACACCGTCGCCCAGGCAATCGACTGGCAGCCGGGCGATAACATTGTGTTCTGCAATGTCGAGTTCCCGTCGAATGTGTATCCCTGGATGGTGTTGGAGCGGCGCGGGGTGGAATGCCGCCTGGCACCATCTGACAACGGCGGGCTGACGGTCGAGGCGGTGGACGCGCTGGCCGATGCGAACACGCGGCTGGTGGCCGTCAGCGCCGTGCAGTTTTTGACCGGGCACCGCGCCGACCTGGTCGCGTTGGGCGCTTACTGCCGGGCGCGAGGCATCCTGTTTGTGGTGGATGCGATCCAGGCGGCGGGACACATCCCGATTGACGTCCAGGCCATGCAGATTGACGTCCTGGTTGCCGGTGGGCAGAAATCCTTGATGGGACCGCCGGGGCAGGGGTTTTTGTATGTGCGTGATGCGGTATGCGCCGGGATGCTGCCGGGCATGGTGGGACCGACCGCCGTCGAGGGCTGGGAGCACTGGCTGCACTATGACCTGACACCGCGTGAGGGTGCGGCCCGCTTTATGATGGGCACACCCAATATCGCGGGCATGTTTGGCGTGCTGGCGAGCGTGCGCTTTTTGCGCGAACTGGGCATCGAGCACATCGACGCCTGGACGCGCCACCTGTCCCAGGTCGCTATCGAAGACCTGGTCGCGCGCGGTTACGACGTCATCACGCCGACCGATCCCGCGCGGCACGGCCCGATTGTGACCTTCCGTGTGGGCGATCCCAACGACATGCAGCAGGCCGAATCGCAGGCAGCAGCGATGCTGGCGCACCTGGCGGCGAACGATGTACGTGTGAGCAAGCGCCAGGACGCGGCAGGCTGGCCGCATTTACGCATTTCAACTCACTGCTATAATACGGAAAACGAAGTGCGCCGTGTCGGCGCGTTGTTGGAGGAATGGCGAGCATGACGACACGAGAAAAGACCCCGCCTCCGAGTCCCAGCCAGGAGCGGGCGCGGCAGTGGGCGCCGCCGCCCGTCCGGTCGATTCGGGAGACAGGGCTGAACATCGGTATTTTGTCCGATCTGGCGATCAAGATTCTATACTTTGGCGGGTATCTGTCCGGCAACCAGATCGCGGACCAGATGCACCTGCCGTTTACCGGCGTGGTGGACCTGGTGTTGGAAGGGCTGAAGCGCGAAAAGTTCCTGGAAGTCCGGGGCGGGGGCGGCCTGGGGGCAGGGGCGTATGAGTACGTGATCACGCTCAAGGGCGTGGAGAAAGCGCACGAAGCGCTGGCCCGCACGCAGTATGCCGGTGCGTGCCCGGTGACGCTGGAGCAGTACGTGAACGCGATGAATGCCCAGGCGCGCAAACGCATGACGGTGCACCGCGAAATCCTGGAAAAGGCGCTGCGCGGGCTGGTGATCAGCGATGAGATGTTCGGACGCATCGGCCCGGCGGTGAACTCCGGCAAAGCGATCTTCATGTACGGCCCGCCCGGCAACGGCAAGACGACGATTGCGCAGGCGGTCGGCAATATGATCCTGGGCAGCCCAATGTGGATTCCCTATGCCGTGGACGTGGACGGGCAGGTGATCCGCGTGTTTGATAACATCAACCACGAGGTGTTGATGGACGAAGACGACCAGCGTCGAACCACCGCGACCGGCGAGCGGACCGATGCACGTTGGCTGCGCATCCGCCGCCCGGTGATCATGGTCGGCGGCGAGTTGATGATGGAAGGGCTGGACCTGGTCTATGACCCGATCAACAAGTATTACGAAGCGCCGTACCAGATGAAAGCCAACGGCGGTATGTTCCTGATCGATGACTTCGGGCGGCAGCAAGTGCGCCCGCGTGACCTGCTCAACCGCTGGATCGTGCCGCTGGAAAACCGGGTGGATTTCCTGACGCTCTCGACCGGGCGCAAGATCGAGGTGCCGTTTAACGTGCTGATCGTGTTCAGCACCAACATGCCGCCCGCCGACCTGGTGGACGAGGCGTTCTTGCGCCGTATCCCGCACAAGATCGAGGTAGGCGATCCGACCTACGAGCAGTTCCGCGAAATCTTTAGGCAGGTGTGTGAAGCCAAGCGCGTCCCGTATGACGAAAAGGGACTGGCTTACCTGCTGCAAGAGTGGTACATCAAGAGCGACCGCAATCTGCGCTCGGTGCACCCGCGTGATATTATCGAGCAGATCATCGACATCTCGCGTTATCAAAACCAGCCGCCCACGCTGAGCAAGGAACTGTTGGACCGGGCGTCGTCGGCCTATTTCGTGGACCTGGATTACTACTAGAGCTGGTGCTGGTTTCAGCCCGTGCAAACGACTGAACACTGACAGTGGACAACTTGTAGCTGGCCGAGGCCGGGCATAGGGGGGATGTGCCCGGCCCTGCGTGTTGCGTGGAGGAAGAGAGAATTATGCCGAAGATCGTAACCATTGAGCAGATGCGCGCCATCGAACAGGCGTCGGATGCCAAAGGGCACACCTACGCGGATATGATGGAACTGGCCGGGCGTGCAGTCGCCGAACGGGTCAAGATGCTGGTAGCCGGAATCCCCGACCCGCGCATCGCGATCCTGGTGGGACCGGGCAACAACGGCGGTGACGGGCTGGTCGCCGGGCGGCTGTTGGCCCAGGAGCTAGAAGCGGTAACGGTTGGCGCGTTTTTGCTCAGTCCGCGGGAGGATGACGACCCGGTCTATGCAGCGGCGCGGGATGCCGGGCTGTTCCTGGTTGAGAAAGGGGACGACAAAGCCCAGGGCTACCGTGTGCTGCAAAACCTGATCGCCAACGCAGACGTGGTGATCGACGCGCTGTTTGGCACCAGCTTGCACCTGCCGATTCGCGGTGACGCGGCCCAGGTGCTCAAGGCGGTGAACAAGGCGCTGGTTATCCGCAAAAACGAGCGCCCGCTGCTGCCCTATATCACGCCCGCCGACCCGGAGGAAACCGACAGGTCCGCCGGGCCGGTGATCGTGGCGGTGGACTGCCCCAGCGGACTGCACTGTGATACCGGCGAACTGGATAGCAACACGATCCCGGCTGACGAGACGATCACGTTTGCTGCCGCCAAGCCGGGCCTGCTCACGTTTCCCGGTGCGACGATGGTTGGGCGGCTGCATATCGCAGATATTGGCCTGCCGGGGAATTTGCCGGAACTCAACGACGTGCCGCTGATCCTGGTCGATGCGGCAGAGGTGGGCGCACGCCTGCCGGAACGTCCGGCCAACAGCCACAAGGGCACGTTCGGTAAGGCGATGATCACGGCGGGCAGCCTGAATTACATCGGCGCGGCATACCTGGCCGCCGGTGGGGCGTACCGCGTCGGGGCGGGACTGGTGACGGTCGCAGCGCCGCAGATCATCGTGCCGACGCTGGCCGGGATGCTGCCGGAAGCGACCTGGATTTTGCTGCCGCATAACATGGGCGTGCTGAACGAGGCGGCTGTGCGCGTGCTGCGGGATGAAATCGACGACTACAGCGCGCTGCTGCTGGGTCCCGGCTTTGGGCAGGAAGACGTGACGGCGGAGTTTTTGCGCGAGCTGCTGCTACCGAAAGAGGAAATCCGGCATTCGCGGGCGATTGGTTTTGTACCGCTGGCGCAGGACGAAGCCGGAATGCAGTCGCCCCGCGCCAACCTGCCCCCGCTGGTGATCGACGCGGACGGGCTGAACCTGTTGGCCGGGATGGACGACTGGCAGGCGTTGGTACCGCCCAACACGATCCTGACGCCGCATCCCGGCGAATTTGCGCGGCTGGCGGGCATGGATACCGCCAATGTGCAGGCCAACCGCTTGCAGCTTGCCTGGGAAAAGGCAGTGGAATGGGGCTGTGTGGTGGTGCTCAAGGGCGCGTTCACGGTCATCGCGGCACCGGACGAACGCGCGGCAGTGCTGCCCTTTGCCACGTCCGCGTTGGCGAGCGCCGGGACCGGTGACGTGCTGGCCGGGGCGATTGTTGGGCTGCTGGCGCAGGGATTGGCACCCTATGACGCGGCGCTGGCGGGTGCGTGGCTGCACGGGCTGGCGGGCGTGCGAGCAGAGACGCTGCTGAATACGGCGGCGAGCGTCACGGCAGGCGACGTGTTGGAACTGCTGCCGGAGGCGGTGCACCTGGCGGAGCAGGCGCGGTAGAGGATACCGGGATTGGCCTATGTTCCCGCTTCAGTTCGACGGCGAAATCCGCGCCGTCACCAAAATACAGGCCGGTGATTTCACGCCGGATCACCGTGACCAGTTGGCGCAGGCGAGCTTTCAGGCGGGGCGCCTGCTGCTGCCGGATGCGCGCTGGGCGTCCCTGTTCCTGGGCGCGGGCGAAGAAAAAGCCGTGTTCTGCGTGTGCGACCATGCGAACCGGGTGTTTGCAGTCGAGGCGCTCGACGAGCGCACATATGTGGACGGGCGGTTCGTGGGTGGGCAGTACTTTTTTGACATGCGGGTGCCGGGACTCAGCGGCGCCAGGCTGCGCCCGGACAGCACATTTGGCCTGATGTTCAGCGGAAAAATCAGGGTCCGCGAGTTCGTGCACGGGTACGAATGGGCGCGGTTCCGCTTTGATCCGCGCAGGCGGAGCCTGCTAGACCCGCTGCTGACGTCGTTTCTCCGCGCGGTGTTGGCGTACCGGTTCGATTTTTACCGGACTCACTACCGGGATGTGCACGCGCGCAACGTGCTGTTTGAACTGCGAGCGCTGAGTGAAAAGGGGGTGCCGGTCCTGGTGCGGAACTGGACCGGCGCGTTCCGGCTGGTGCGTGTTGGCTTGCAGGCGGTGGATGTGCGCTGACACGCCCGGTATCTTATGCCTACTGAGGCGGAGTGGCACGCTTGCCGAAAAAACCGTTGGAGCGCGCTCACCCGTGTGCTGTGGCACGACGCAGTTTCACGACTTTGGTGTGGTCAATGCCAACCGGCGGTATGGGTCAGTCTGTTTTCACAAATGTCAGTGTTGTTTTACCCCGCGCCCATCCTAGGCAGAAGAGCTGCGTCAAACATCCTACATCTTGATCTGTTCGGCTTTGGAGCGTATAACCTTTGTTTGTCCACTTTTGAATAGCACTCTCAATAGCGGCATTGTTAGGGTTATTCATGAGTCCATAAGAAATGGTTACACTTTTGGCTTTTGGCATAGCGGCTTACTCCTGAAGGCTACGAATCCGTAGATAATTCTATGTATGTAAAGAGATATGTGCAAGTTAGCATAAGTGGGAGTATGGATAGCCTACACGTATATATGGATGCTTTATGTTTGACAGCGCAGGCGGAGCCTGCTGGACCCGCTGCTGACGCCATTTCTCCGCGCGGTGTTGGCGGACCGGTTCGATTTTTTCCGGACTCACTACCGGGATGTGCACGCGCGCAACGTGCTGTTTGAACTGCGAGCGCTGA
>JAFGNU010000033.1 GCA_016926875.1 Anaerolineae bacterium
CCGGAAGGTGAATGGGACACCTTTCGCCCCACGGTAGACGCGTTCATCGCCAATATGGAGCACGTAGACGCCAGCCAATCGTCTGTCATACCCGATCCCAACCACCCGATCCGTGCCCGCGCCTACTGGCTGCCGGGCGACCAGCGGTCCACCCTGCGCCAGGAAGATGACCCGGAAACCCCGTTTCACTGGGAGGAGTTTGGCATCACGTTTACCATCCCGGACGACTGGCGGGCCAGCATCGGCGGTACGGATTACGATCTTGCGCTGCTCTCGCCGGAAACAATGGCAGGTGAAATCGGCGCGTATATCACGTTCCGCTACTTTGCTTCGCTTGGCCCGGATACAACTCTCGAAGCCGCGCTGGAGCCGATTGCCGAGCAGTTTGAGTCCGACGTCCAACCGTACAATCGCTCCGGGCTGGAAGGCGCGGAGGTTGTGTCCCAGGATGACGAAACGGGCACGGTATATCATTTGATCCTGGTGCCGTATGATACTCACGGGGCGGCGCTGTATATCCAGACGGTCGCCCCTGCGGACGAGGATATCGCGGTCCTGGCCATTCTGGACAGTATGATCATCAACCCGGTCAAGCCGGATGTCAGCGCGCTTGATGCCGCCTGGCAGCAGAGCCTGGCCGACGATGGCGCGTTCATCTACGGGGACGACGATGCCCCGGTTCACATGCTCGAATTCCTGGACTTTTCGTGCGGGCACTGCGCCAATTACAGCGCCGCAGTGGATCGCCTGGTGGCGCTGGAAGTTGAACAAGGACGCCTGCAACTCGAACTGCGGCTGCACAGCGGTGTCGGCGGTGAGTTGTCCTACCAGGCGACTATGGCAACCTACTGCGCCGCCGAACAGGGCAAGGGCTATACCGCGTACAAAACGCTTTTCCGGGGTGACATGCAGCAAGGGCGCGATTTCGCCTACAGCCGCGAGGGGATCGACGAACTGCTCGGCCAGCCGGAGATCGGGCTGGACATGGACGCGCTGAATGCCTGCATTGATAACGATAAATATGCCAACGCGATCCAGCTCAACTGGGCCTATGCCAACAGCGTGGGGGCGAACTTTACACCGGCGGTGCTGCTGGCAACGGGCGATGACGAACCCGCATTCCTCACGCTGCCGGACGGGGAAATCTGGAGCGGCGGAGTCCCGCTCCAGGTGCTGCGCATCGTGATTGATGGGGTGATCTCCGATCACAAGTCGATACCCGAAATCCTGGATGAGGTATTTGGCACATCGACAGAATCAACCGAATCAACCGACACTGGAGCCACCACCATCGAAGAAGAAGGCGCAGAAACCGCCGAACCGGATGAATCCGGGGACGAGGCCGTGCAGCCGGAAGCAACCGAGGCCGCCGAAGATGTCGAAGCGCCCGAAGCGGCTGAAACACCCGCCCCCACCGAAGAAGCCGTTGCCCAGCCGGAAGCGACCGAAGACGCCGCAGCCGCAAGCGAAGATGCTACCTCCGGCGAAGGTGGGGAAGACGACGACGGCGGGCTGAGTGCCGGTGTGATCGTGGCCGTGGCAGCGGGGATAGCAGTCGCAATTGGCGCTGCGATTGCCAGCCAGCGCAAGCGCACCGCCGCGCCAGACGATAACTCGTCAAAGAGCAAAGACGCCTGAGCGGCTGCTCCTGTAAAAAACGCGCTAAATGAAAGGGGTAGTTCATCACGAACTGCCCCTACATGTTATACTGGTGGGGCTGTCAGGTTCCTGCCCTGCATGAGGGATTTCGCTATGTTTGATAATATACAGACTGGCCGCATCATCCGGGCAATTGCCATCGTGTCGCTGATCGGGACGGTGTTGAGCTTTAGCCTGTGCTACTGCTACCTGATCATCAAGCTGATGGATAATATCGATCCTGAGGCTGATTTGGGGGCGCAGCAAACCGCCGTCCAGAACGATGCCGAGCTATTACTCGAAGACATCTACCGGGATATCCCATCCGATCTGAATATCCTGTATATGATCCAGTTGTTCCTGGCTGCGCTGCTGGTCTACTGGCAGGCCTATTGGGCCGCCCGGCACGCGCAGTCGTCACGCCTCGCGATGATCCAGGCGACTTCGGTCGGGATCGGCGTGGTGTGTACCTACGGCTTACTGCTGCTGCTGTTCAGCCCGGTGCCGTACCTGCTGCAACTGATTTTTGATGTGATCTTTATCACCGCCAGCGCACTGGCCGGGCGCACCGCCGGGCAGTTGATCGAGATCAGCGGGCCAATCCCGCCTCGCACGCCAGCCCGCCAGCCCGGCAGGTCAGGACCGATGCCCTTTGGCCGCTTGAATCCACCGCCCACCCGGCAAAGCGTCTTCCCCGTACAAGTGCCCACCGGCGAAAACCCGGACATCTACTACAACATGGGCGTATCGGCAGCATTGGGCGGTCGGCGCGAGGAAGCCCGCCAGCACTTCACACACACGCTGCAAATCCAGCCGCGCCACGTGGCGGCCTGGCTCCAGCTTGCCAACCTGGCCGATACGCCGGAGCAGGCATGGAATTACATCCAGCAGGCACGCGCCATCGATCCTCACAACTCCGACGTGATGCAGGCCGTCAACGTGGTCTGGCCCCAGGTAGCCGCCAACGCCGGGCGTCCCCAGCAGCCGCCTGCCCCGGCAGCCCTGCCGCCCGACTACCCGGTGGCCCCGCCGCACATCCAGCCGCCGTATAAAGGCGGCCAGCTAGACGATATCGAGATTCCGCGCGTGACGTTGCCGGACATCACCCCGCCGGAACCGGAGTCAGACGCCGATATAGACACAGACGTAGACGCGGACACAGACACAGCCGCCGATTCAGATGACGCGCCGCCGCCTGCCGATCCGTTGGCATAAACTACAGTCAGGATGCTAAAGATGGTCGAGTCTGGTGGGACCAGGCGTTTTGTAGGAGCGGCCCGGCGTACTGCCCTGGGCGGGTCACCAATTTGCTCCTACAGGCGCTTGCGCGCATGGCGAGTCGTGCTTCTCGCCCTGCTGATCGCCGCGCTCCTGCACTCGCCGACCGCCCGCGCCCAGGACGGCGAATCGACCGGCGATACGCTGCTGATCACGCCCACCACGCAGGGAATTGTGCTGCTGCCAGCTACCGGCATCACGCTTGAGGTCGGCTATGCCACCGTCAAGGTGCCCGCCCACCTGACCGTCACACGCACGGAATCAGCCGCCGGAACGCGCTACACGGTGGCGGCGGTGGACGACTACGGCGATCCGCTGGACCGCTTTGAAATGCCGCTGATCGCCAGCCTGCCGCCCGGCGATGGCCCCTGGCCGACAACCGCGCTCGCAACAACCAGCCAGGCCCTGCCCGCTGCCCGCGCCACAAGCGCCGCCGACCCGGTGGCTGTCGTGATCGGTTGGCCGCAGACTTTCACCCTCGCACCCGCGCCGCCCGTCGATTCGGTAGATGCCGGGCGCTGGCTGGTCGTGTTTGACGCGCACGGGATTTATGCCCAGCCCGCCTGGACCGCTGCGCCGGACAGCAGCGTGTATTTGGGACCGCTGGAACATTACAAACCGGCGTTAATCGATCACGACCTGGAACGCGGCACGCTCAGCTACACCATCTCCCCGCCGGAGCAGCGCGCCGTGCTCCGCACCGACACGCAGAACGGCGAACCGGTTGTTACCCGGCTGCCGACCGCCGCCCACGCGCCGCGCTATGCAGATCGCTTCCTGCCCGAAGATCGCGGCAATCCGGGCGGGTTTGCGCTGCTTGGCTGGACCCACGCGGATCACCTGCCGGACGTGGTCCGCGCGCTGCACGCCACCATCCCCGACGACCCCAACCTGCCTGCGCCGGGCGTCCCGCACGCGCCGATCCGGCTGATCCTGCCCTTCGACTGTACGCAAACCTGGGTGATCTCGTGGGGCTACCACCACTCCACGCCGCAGAACCGTTTTGCCGTTGATTTTGCG
>JAFGNU010000034.1 GCA_016926875.1 Anaerolineae bacterium
GGGCAGCGCGGGCGCAGCGACCTGCTCAGCGTGCCACCCGTGCCCGTCCCCCTGCTGGTGGACCAGACCGGCGCGGGCAACACCTACTGCGGCGCGTTCCTGGTTGGCTGGCTGGAAACGGGCAACCTGCGGGAAGCAGCCTGCTACGGCGCGGTGGCGGCTTCGTTTTCGCTGGAAGTTACCGGCGTGGCCGATCCGCCGCCCGACCAGTTGATCCGGCTGCGTGACAAGCGCTGCGCCTGGTTCCGCGAGCGGCTGACCACCTCCGGGGAATAACCCCGATGTGGTTTGAGGACGGACCGCCCGATTTTTACACTCAAGTCATCCTCAATACGCCCGATCACGCGCCGCTGCTGGCCAATCCCCGGCTGGCGCGGCGGGCGCTGGATACCGCCATCGACAGCGCCCCGCACGCCCCCGGCAGATTGTGGGGCGCGCTGGTCCTGCCAGACGCGCTGCGGCTGGTGGTCGGCCCGACGGACACAAACGCGCTGGACCGCTTTGTCGAACGTATCAAGGCGCAAACACAGGCCCGCCTGCTGGACGTGATTCTGCGCCTGGATGATGATTCGCTGGACCGGGTGCTGCGCTACAACCCGGTGTGGGGCGGCGCGATCTACCGCGTGTGGGCGGCGGGCTATCACCGCGCGGATTTTGCCAGCGAATACAAGCTGAGCAATGCGCTGTACGAGCTGCGGCGGCTGCCCGTCACGGCGGGGTTGGTTGAGGATGCCGGGGATTGGCCGTATACGTGGATCAATGACGATTAGGGGCGCTGTTCGTAGGGGCGCCAGCTTGCTGCGCCCTGGGCAGAGCAAGCGCTGCCCCTACAGCCGCGCGATCAGCTTGCGCGCCTCGTCCACCAGCGGATCGGCCCAGTTCAACTCCTGCCGGACCCACTCAACATCGCGGTAGCGCTTGTCCATCCCCAGCCGCACCCGCCGCCACAGGCGTTTGGCTTCCTTGACCTGCCCCAAAGCGTGCTGCGTGATCGCCAGCCCGGCCAGCACGAAGTCAAATCCCGGCCTGAGGTAGTTTGCTTTGTTGAAGTCCATAAGCGCCTGATCATACTGCCCGGTGGCAAAATACACCTCACCCCGGTTGCTGTAGGCTGCGACATCCCACGGACTCAAACGAATCGCTTCGGTGTAGTCCGCGATGGCCCCGTCCAGATCCCCCTGATCCGCGAGGGCAAGACCCCGACTGTTGTAGGCTGGGGCATGCTGCGGATTCAGCCGGATTTCCTCGGTGTAGTCTGCAATAGCCCCGTCCAGGTCCCCCTGCTTCCAGCGGGCAAAGCCCCGGTTGTTGTAGGCTTCGGCATACTGCGGGTTCAGCCGGATCGCCTCCCCATAGTCCGCGATGGCCCCGTCCAGGTCCCCCTGCTTCCGGCGGGCATGGCCCCGGTTATAGTAGGCGTCGGTATACTGTGGGTTCAGCCGGATCGCCTCGGTATAGCACGCAATCTCTTCCTCGCTATTGTAAAACAGCGCCAAACCCCGGTTAAACCACTCTTCCGCCGTCAACTCGTCCTCGGTTGGCGGGGGCTGGCTGGCGATTTCCTCGATCTGGCGCTGCGCGGCGGCCTGTTCGGCGGGCGAAGCCGGGACCACGCGCCCTTTTACCGGCTGCTTGAGGAAGCGAGTGCGCAATTTGTCCATCGCCGCCTCATAAAAATCAGGATATATAGTCACGCCGTTATAGCGCGCCAGATCGGCCAGTTTACCCGTCAGGCACGCTTTCGCTTTGTCGTCAAATTCAAATCTGTTGGTCAGCACGGGCACAATGTTGCGCTTCAGGTTCAGCGCGCGCTCGATCTCGCGCCGCAGCCAGTCGCCCGGCTCCGCGCAGCGTTCCAGCGTGCCGGGCGCCAGGATCACCACAAAATGCCCCCGCGCCGCGATCTGGTTGAGGATGATCGTGTCAAACGTGCCGCTGTCGATGCTTTCCACGTCCATGAACACGTCAAAGCCGTGATCGCGCAAATCCTGAAAGATCAGGCGGGCGGTGGCCCAGCTAACGCCGCGCCGGTAGCTGATGAACACGGTCTTATCAGAATCGGACATGCGAACCCCCATACACTGCCTGCCTACGCTGCCCTGATTATCGGCCCGGCACAGCAGAAGTCAACCTTGTCGGTTCTCAATATTTCGTTTACACTATGTACATTATATTTCGGCATACCTCGAACCGGTGATCCATGACACCCGACACACACACAACACCCGATCCGCTGCTGGCCTGGCGGGACCAGTTCCCGATTCTGAGCGAAACAACCTACCTGATCAACAATTCGCTGGGCGCGATGCCCCGCGCCGTGTATGACAGCCTGCGCGCATACGCCGAGACGTGGGCCGCGCGCGGCATCCGGGCCTGGGGCGAAGGCTGGTGGGATATGAACGTCGAGTTGGGCAACCTGATCGCGCCCATCATCGGCGCACCGCCGGACACCATCTCGATGCACCAGAACATCTCACTGGCGCAGGGCATTTTGCTGTCGTGCTTTGATTTCGACGGCCCGCGTAACAAGGTCGTGATCACGGGCGGGATTTTTCCGTCGGTCTACTACGTGCTGCGCGGCCTGCTGCCGCCGCATGTTGACCTGCACATGATCCCCAGTCCGGACGGCGGGAATACCGTCCCGGTCGATCAAATCATCGACGCGATAGACGAGCGCACGCTGCTGGTGCCGATCAGCCATGTGCTGTTCCGCAGCGGGACGATCCTGGACGTGGGGCCGGTGATCGAGAAGGCGCACGCCGTCGGCGCGATTGTGATCCTGGACGGTTACCACGCCGCCGGGATCGTGCCGGTCGACGTGACGGCGCTCAACGTCGATTTTTACCTGGCCGGGGTGCTCAAGTGGATGTGCGGCGGGCCGGGCGGCGTGTTCCTGTACGCCCGCGAAGACTACCTCAAGACGCTGGAACCGGGCCTGACCGGCTGGATGGCGCACCAACGCCCGTTTGCCTTCGAAGTGGAGAACATCGATTTCCGCGCGGATGCGTTCCGCTTCCTGAACGGTACGCCCGCCATCCCGTCGCTGTATGCCAACCGCCCCGGCGTGGAGATCATCGCGCAGGTGGGCGTGGACAACATCCGCCGCAAGTCGAAACACCAGACCGCGCTGCTGATCGATCTGGCCGAAGCAGCAGGCTATGAAGTGAACACGGTGCGCAGCCCGGATGAACGCGGCGGCACGGTGACGATCAACCCGCCGCACGCCTACGAAGTCTCCCGCGAGTTGATCGCGCGCAATATCCTGATCGACTACCGCCCGCAGGCAGGCATCCGCGTCTCGCCGCATTTCTACAACAGCGATGACGAGGTTCGGCTGGTGATCACGGCCATGCAGGACATCCTCGACGGCGGCGCGTGGCAGCAGCACACCAGCGGGCACGCGTTTGTGACATAATTTCGGCGTTCACTTTCCGACGGCGACGAACCGGAATGGAACTTATGTGCGACCAAACCAATACACCACGCATCTATGATATTAGCCGGACCATTGCACCATCGCTGGCCGTGTGGCCGGGTGATACGCCGTTTGGGTTTAGCTATGCCATGCGCAAACGCGACGGCATGGCGGTCAACCTGACGACACTCACGCTCAGCCCACACACCGGCAGCCACGCCGACGCGCCCTATCATATCGCGGACGACGGCGTACACCCGGCAGATCTGCCGCTGGCGCCCTATATCGGCCCGGCGCACGTGGTCACCATCACGCGGGAACACGGCGGCATCGTCCCGGCGGACTTTGACGGGCATGATCTGAGCGGGGTAAAGCGGCTGCTGATTCACACCTGGGTCAGCGATCTGCCGGATAACCAATGGCCGGACGAGTTTCCCTATCCAACGGTCGAGTTGGTAGACTGGCTGGCGGATATGGGGGCCGTGCTGCTGGGGTTGGACTGTCCTTCAGTTGACAGTTTCGACAGCAAAGACCTGCCGTGCCATCACCGGCTGCGGGCGCGCGGCATGCTCAACCTGGAAACGCTGCGATTGGCAGGGGTGCCGGACGGAATGTACGAGCTGATCGCACTGCCGCTTAAGCTCGCGGGCGTATGCGGTTCACCGGTGCGCGCCGTGCTGCGCGAATTGGACATGAACAGTTAAAACAGGGTATTATTACGGTTACATTATGAGGGGATGGGATACCTGACCGTGGCATCTATTCTGATTGTCGATGATGAACCGAACATGCTCCGGCTTTTTACCGGATTGATCGACCGCATGGGGTGTGAAACGGCCCAAGCGCTTAGCGGTGCTGAAGCGATCGAGATATTGGACCAGCACACACCCGATCTGTTGATCCTCGACCTGGCGATGCCGGAAATATCCGGTACCGATGTTTTGCGGTACGTGCGGGGTGTTCCTCGCCTGGACGCGATGAAAGTTATGATCCTGACTGCGCGTCCCAACGTGCTCGCCGAAGTAAACGATCTCGGCTTTGATTACTGGATCACTAAGCCGATCCTGCCCCAGGACTTTTTGGATGCCGTCGAAGAAGCGCTGAACGGGCTTGGACCGGGCTAACCCCCACCGGCCTGGGCCTGCTCCAACAGGTCGCGCACGCTCACGCCGCGATAGGCCCAGTCGCAGTTCTCATTACACAACACGTCCAACACCGGGACAGCAGCAGCATAATTCCCACCGCTGATATAGTTACGTGCGTTCAGGTAGCGCTCGGCAAAATCAGCTTCGTACAGCAGGCTGGCGGGTTCTACCATGCCGATCTCGTCGGCGCGGTAGATCAACAGCACGCCGCGCGCCAACTGGTCTTCACCGTCCGTGTTCTGCCCGCGCAAATACATCCGTCCCAGCCGGGTCAGCGCTTCCATATACATCGCCGTCGCTTCTGCCGCCCGGTAGCCGGTATCCAGCCCTCGCAGTGACTCCAGCCATTCAATCGCCGCTTCATAATCCGACTGGCGCATGGCAGTTTCGGCCTGTTCATACAGGTAGGCCGGGTCGGCACCGGTTGGTTCTGGCGTTTCGACGTCAGCGGGTATGAGGGTGGGTTCCGGGATGGCGGTGGGCGTCGGTGTACCGGTCGCGGTCGGCGTCGGCGTGTAGGCGTTCATCGTAGACGCCATCGCCAGCAGGGCCGGGCTGTCACGCAGATAATCCGGCGCAGGCTGGATCGTCTTGACAATCCACTCCAACCGCGCGATTGCCAGCTCGAAGTTGCCGCTTTGAAAGTCGGCTACGCCAGTCGCATACTGTTCGGCGATGCCGGTTGCCAGCGTTTGCGTGACGCGGTAGTCATTGGTCGCCAGTCCATCACGATACCCGGCGAACCCGGCTAACGCTACCAGCATCAGGCAGATACACAGCGTACCAAGCATGATCACGCCCAACAGCAGCGGTCGCGCCGCCGACCGGGACACAGCGGCTACCATCTCCGCCGTATCGTCCAGTATATGGACTGGTGGTTCTTCAGCGGCGAGCCGCGCGACCAGCGCATCAGGCGGTCCAAACTGCATCTGTTCAATGGGTGGTGGGGGCACATCGCTGGCTTCCGGCAGCGGCTCAGACGGCTCGACTACAACCGCTTCACGCAGGCCGGGCGGCGGTTTGGGCCGCGTATCCACCTCGACGGATTCGCCGTCCGCCGGGGGTTCCGCTGCCAACGCTTCCTCGTCCGGTGCCTGGTCAGGCGGAGAGGCTGCGTCGCCAGTACTGCCGGGATGACCCGGCTGTTCAGGTTCGTGATCGTCCAGTAGATGGTCCGGCATAAGCTGTGTCCGCTTCCCTCAGCGATCAACAAGGTGCGCTGGTCCGCTCAATGACCCCCGCAGCAGGCCGTACAGCCCCACATCCGTACCGCGAAAAAACAACAAGAAACGCCCCGGCCTGACGGTGGGGCGCATTATATCCGGTTCATTTGGGCTTGTCCAAGACGCTTAGCCACCGATCAACAGACGCAGCTAATGCCCGGGGATCGCGTTTCGAATGGCCTGTAGAATCTCCTCGATGCCAACCGGCTTGATCAGCAAGTCTTGCACGCGCTCGGACTGCGCACGATGGCGTGTGCTTTCGTCGGCGCTGGCCGTTAGCACCACCACCGGCGTATGTTGGAGAGCTGCATGATCGCGCATTTGGGATATCACGTCCCACCCGCTCACATCAGGCATACACAGGTCCAGAATCACCAGGTCTGGCGAGTGCTGCTGCATGGCCGCAATAGCCCCCGCGCCGTTCGCCACCGCGCGTACACCGTAACCTTCTAGCTGCAGCGCCATCGAGATAGACTCGCGGAACAGTCCCTCATCGTCAACAATCAGTACGTCGGGCACAGTTCCCCTCCGCTCAAGTATTATCGGCATGTGGTTGGTTCGCTTCCCCTATCCAATTGTAGAGACCAACTCTGAAGCAAATAGCTATTAGGCCCTTATGCTAGTTATGAGAATTCAGACTATGCCTGTTTGGGCGTTGGCGATCAGCGATTGGCAAAAACAGGGTGAATGCTTCGATGATCGCCTATCCCCAGTGGACAATACAGCAGGTTTCTGTTTGCTAATCGCCCAAAACTAACGGCCAATAGCATAATATCATTTGCTATAACATTTTTGGATAAAAAGAAATTTACATGATTATACTAGCATAGTACAAATAAAATCGACTAAAATGTTATGATTTCTTGACAACACAACACGCCCCGTGCCCATTCTCATTCTTGAGAAGTAAAGGACGGAGACAGGTTGAAGAGCTTGGTGAGTAGGGATATCGAGATGCCAGGAGTTTTGACCCCGCCGCCGGGCACCTTCAAAACGGAAACGATGTTGGCGCAGGCTAACGCGTCCCACTCAATGCAAACCCGCCGCACGCACCTGCTACCGTTAACCCATCTTAAATATATTTTATCCCGCACAAGCCTGAGCATCAAATTTGTGCACTCTGCACAATAGTGTTCGTATGAATCTCATAAAACATGCCTAAAGACATGAGCTAATCCCGCCCTTAAAATGTTAAACAATTCAGATCACGGTCTGTTTCGTATGCTTGAAACGGGCATGCATCCAGGCTAGAGCAATCGCAAGGGGGGATTGCCATGAACGTCGTTACCACCTCTATCGATGTAAAAACCTTACTTAAGCTGGCACTCCCAATCGGCAGCCGACTTATCACCGGGCGTCCGGAAACACCGGTCAGTTGGGTATGTAACCTGCGCCCTCGCCCGCCATTCTTCCCCGATCTTGAGGGGGGCGAGCTAGTCCTGGTTTCAACCAACGCTCTGGCTAACCACCAGAAGCCGCCCGCGCTCGAAGACGTGATCGAACAGTTGGCTAAGGCGAAAGCCAGCGCGCTTGGCGTCCGGGGTACGCTCACCCCACATACTCACCGGATCGCCAGGGCCTACAATTTTCCGCTGATCGCCCTGCCCGACCGGGCCATCTTGCCGCAGGTAGAACGCGCCGTCCGGCGGCTGTTTACCAATCGCCAGGCCCAGCTTGCTCAGCGTGCATTCGAGATTCAGCAGACGCTGCAACGTCACGCTGCCAGCCATCGCGGCCTGACGACCATGCTCAACGCACTGGCCCGCATCGTGGACCGCCCGGTGGTCATTCACGACCGGCGTGGTAATGTGCTCAGCCGTGGGCTGCCAGCCTCGCGCGAGCACGAGCAGGATAGCCACCTTGCGCTGGCCGGTGGATCGAGCTTCATCTGCCGCTTTGACATCGAGGACCGCGCGTTCTACGAGGACAACTGGCAGGTGATCGAAAGCCCTGCCGGGCTGACCGCATCGTTGGTGCACGAAGGTCACGTATTGGGGTTTGTGTCGGTGCTCAGCGCCGGAGACGCCCCGGATGATTTTGACTTACTCGCGCTTGAATACAGCGCACCCACCTTTGCGCGTGAGTTGGTACACCAGCAGAACGCCAGCCTGCGCACCGAGCGCACGCTGCCTACCCATGACTGGATCGCCGACTGGCTCAGCAACCCTGGTGCCGACGATACCCTGCTGACCTTGCGCGCTGAAAAAGACAACTATCAGCCCGATATGTGGTATGCCGTCGTGCTGTTCCACTGGGTGCCCAACAACGACCGCTCAGGGAATACATTCTCACCAGAGCGCATGGTCAAGTTGATCCGGGCAGAACTGCGCCAGCGCCGCGTCCACGTACCGGTGGGCCAATATGTTGACCGGGCCGTGCTGCTTTTCCCGCTGGACGAACCGCAGCAAACCCAGCGGCTCAAGCAAATGGTGGACATGCTGCACGCGACGTTGTCAGCAGCCACGCCGGACGGCGAGATCACGGCGGGCGTTGGTTACCCTGGCCAGGGACTTTCCACCTTGCGCGAGTCATTCAAGGAAGCGGAACGCGCGCTGACCATCCCGGAACAAATCTGGGATACGCCGGAAGTGGCGTTCTTTGGCGACCTGAGCCTGTACGAACTGCTGCTCAACATTGACGATGCCAAGATTTTGTCGCACTTCTGCACCCGCTGGCTGTCCAAGCTGGTCGAATACGATGCCCAGCACCGCACTGACCTGCTGCTGACCCTGAACGCCTACTTTGAGAACAACGGCAACATGGCGCGCACAGCCCATGTGCTCAACATCCACCGTAACACGCTAGTGTACCGTATGAGCCGCATCACCGAGATCATTGAGCTGGACATGGAAGACCCTAACGTC
Organism: Anaerolineae bacterium; assembly: GCA_016926875.1. Taxonomy (GTDB): domain Bacteria; phylum Chloroflexota; class Anaerolineae; order Aggregatilineales; family Aggregatilineaceae; genus JAFGNU01. The sequence continues at coordinate 8,648 of JAFGNU010000034.1, forward strand.
CGACTGAACCTGCACCTGGCGCTCAAGATTCAGCGCATGTTGTGCACGGCGGAGGTCGCCGTTGGGGCCGACTGATCGCGCGCAGTAACAGCAGACCGAATCACGACGGGGCAGCGCGGCACCTTCAAGCCACCTGCCCCGTGTTTGATTGTCAACTATCCCGCGCCCGGATATACCACGCTCACGGAGTCAAAAGCGCCTCCTCGGCGGCGATCAATACCTCGTCTTCCGGTGACAGCAGGCTCTCGACCGTTACCGGCACGTCGATGTCCGGTACAACGCCCACACCTTCGATCAGGACGCTGCCTGTCACCGGGTCTACCGGGCGCCCGGTGGGAATCTGCACCGTCAACTCGCCCGGCAGCGTATACTGCCCGTCGCTGACCTCGCCCGAAAACCCACCTGTAGGTGTGCTGCCGACGATGATCGCGCGGTTGTCGACCTGCATCGCGTAAACAAACAGTTCGCCCGCGCTGCCGGTCATTTCGTTCACCAGCACCGCGACCGGCCCATCATAGACCATGTCGCTAACCAGGATTTCGATAAACCCCCGGTAGGTAAAGTTGCCCTCGCCGTCGGCGTAATACAGGTCGGCCAACTCTATATAATCCCCAAAGAAGCGGCCAGCCATTGCCATCGCCAGGTTGATCAGGCCGCCCGTATTGCCGCGTACATCGAGGATGATTCCGCTTGCGCCCTGGTTGACCAGCGATTTCAACGCCTGCCTGAACATCGCATCCGCCTGGCTGATATTCTCCGCAAAGCTGGTCACCTTGATATACCCCACCCCGGAATCCAGCAGCCGGGACTCGATGACCAGGTCGAAGGCGCCGCTGTTGTCAAACGCAGCCAGGATCGAGGATGCATCAAACTCGCGGGTCAGCGTAGCGGTCCCCAACGTGCCATCCGGTCTGAGCCATGTCAGCGTCACCGCCGAGCCAACCACCCCCTGGAGCATGGTAGCCATCTGGAGCGCGCGCCGCCCGTGCGGCGTCGAGGCGCTGGTCAGCAGCAGCGGCGTTTCATCCAGCGTTTGCAGCGCGGGCACGCCGTCCACCTCGACCAGCACGTCGCCAACCTGCATCCCCGCGCCGTCGGCTGGCAGGCCCGGTACCATGCCCGTCACGACGATCTGTTCATCGTCGGTGATGTCCAGCTCGCTGATACCAATCCCGCCGACCAGGAAGCTTTGCATCACCGGCAGCGAGACATAGCCGACGTGCGTATCCGGGATCAGCGCGCCAAAATGTGCCATCGCCAGATGAAAGTCAAGATCGGACCCGGCCACCTTAACCAGCGGCGTGATCTCGGCGTAAATCGCGTCCCAGTCCAGGTTTTTCTCGGCGGTGAACGGGTACGTTTCACGCGTGCGCCAGAACAACTCGCTCCAGGCGGCCTCGTAGGTCATCTCGGTGTAATCGTTGAGCGCGCCGAGGCTTTCGATCACCGTCACATCAACCGTTTCCTCCCGGCTGATCGTGAAGGAGTCTGTTTCCAACGACACAACGCTCCACCCGGCAGGCAGCAGCATCAGCGGTTCGTCCCCGGTGAACAATACGCCGTCCAGGCCCAGGCCGGAAGGGAACCACTCGCCCTCGTTGGCCGACCAGACGATCAGCGTGCCGCCGACCACTTCCCAGGTAAACGGCGCCAGCCGCGCCGAGAGATTCTGCACTTCTTCACCCCGGTTGAGGTATTCATCGCCCAGGAACTCGATGAAGGTGGCCGCGGCGAACACCTGCACGGCGGGCGGCGTGGAATCGTCGCCGTCAAAATCAAGCAGCACGCCCTGCGGTGCGGCGGGCAGATCGATCCGGTAGCTGCCGCTCACGATGTCGCCGTCCAGCTCACCGATCACCTGTACGCTTTCGTCAGGATGGAAAGCGTAATCATCCTGAATTTCGCCCCACATGTCGTACAGCATAATTCCGACTTCCCCACCCACCAGCGGGTAGATCGGGTTAGTGGTTTCATACGTTCCGGTGATTGTACGCGGCCCACTGCCCGCCGATTGAGATGTTCCCTGTTCCGGCGGCACAGCGCCCACCGGGATCACCAGCGCGCCCAGCGCCCAGCTTATCACCAGCACAAACAGCACAATTCGTTTCATGTTGCAACCTCGATTCGGCAGACCACACGTATATCACCCAGTAAACCGACCGGGCGTGACCACCGCGTGACCGCGCACCGCTTGACAATTCCATTGTGACGAGTTACACGTACATAATATAGTCACAAACGGGTCGGGAAGCGACCACCATCCCCCCATCACTGCCCCCCACACTGCCCGGCCAACACCCAACCGTTAAGAGGAGCATCTACCCATGAAATGCACATGCTGTGGGAATCCCAAAGTTTTTCTCAAAGCCCCGGTCAAAGTGATGTCCCTGTCAAAATGGGAGTTTCCCGAAGGGAGCCGCAAGGTCACGCGCCAATACGGCGACAGCGCTGTACGCTGGCACGTCGCCCTCTGTGCGGACTGCGCTCTACAAAGCGCCCGGCAGGGGTTTGAGGATATAAAATCAGGTGCCGTACAGTACATTCTGCTGGCACCTCTTATTCTGATAGCATTAGTTATTATGGCGGTAGTTGGCGTGCTTGGCTTGTTCCCGGCCTTTGCGCTGTTGGGCGGCGTGTTCCTGTCACTGATGGTGCTGCTTGGCGTAGCAATCAACGCCCGCGACGCAATCTCCGCCGCACGCAAGCTGCGCAGGCTGGAACGCGGCGCGTTCGACTGGTCGCGCACGGACCACCATGTGGCGCTGGAAACAGAAGCACGCCGCATCATCAAAGAACAGGAAGCGCTTGAAGAAACCGAACGAGATACCGCTTACCCGCTGCCGCACCTGGCCGAGGTCCCCGTTGGCGGGCATGATCCGCGTGCCACGCGGCTCGACACGACCTGGCGCGTCACTGCTGAACAAGCCGATGGGCTGACGTCGCCAGCCAGAAATATCCTGTCCAAACACCGCACCAGAGAGCAACTGACCTATCAAGACCTGCAAGGTCTGGTCCGGGATGCGTTCCCGGTCTGCGAGGTTAATCGCACCCCGCAAGAAACCGACTTGATCGAGGCGCTCATCGCATTTACCCGGCAGCGCTCCGTGGATCGACGCCAGAGAACGACCGAGCCGGAATACAAAACAACCGAACTCGCCATCCAGTTGTTAGGCCGCAGCCGTGCCAAAGAAGCCGTGCCGTGCCTGATCGATATACTTGGAACAGAAAATGGACATTTTCAACTGAGAAGTCGCGCCGGAAAGTCGCTCGAAACGATCACCGATCACGTCCTTGACCGTACCGATCGGGACCTTCCTCAGCATTGGAACTGGAGCGAAGACGAGTTCGATAAAATCTACGTGGACGATGCCGCCGACTGGCGCGCCTGGTGGGCCGAACACAACCCACAGGTCGAGACGATCACCGGCACAGAAGAATAAGACAGCCGGGCAATAAGGGCGGCAGCGGGACTTGCCTGCTGTCCCCGGCTGTGGCATACTACCTGTACAGTCAGGAGGAGAAGAAGGCGGGCGATCCGGTCATCTACAGGCCAGGATCGTCCGTCTGGCGTCAGGGGCCGGTCACATCGCCAGCGTCAGCATCAGGATCGCGTCCGGCGCGCCCAATGCTTCCCCGTCCACCATTCGCACCCGCGTATGCACAATCTTGAATCTCGCTTCCAACGCTGCCCGCAGCAGGCTGTGCTGCCGCGCGTTGACCGGCAGCAGCAGCCCGGTTTTGCCCAGCATTTGCGCGTATGCCTGCATCTCGGCCACATAGCGCGGCCATTCGCCCGCCGCACAGGGCAGGCACGCTGCCGCTTCAACCGTGATATACAACTGCAAGCTTTCCAGGCGGCGGGGCTTCGTGCGCAGGATCGCAAACGCAACCGGCTGCCCCCCATCCCGCCAGACAAACGTTTGCCCCGCTTCCTCGGCGGCCAACCACTGCGCAGCGGGCGTCGGATCGAGTCCATCAACCAGTTGCGACGCCACCACCCGCAGCGCGTTATCACCACGCCAGCGTTCAAACTGCATCGACGCTGCCGGGTTCACCGTGCCCTGGCAGAGCAGCGTCAAGCGGCGTGCTTCCAACCCCAGCCGGTTATACAGCGCGATGTTTTTGCCACTTTCCGGCATGGTTTCCAGCGCCAGCGTCCGGCACCCAGCCCGGCGCAGCGTATCCAACCCGGCGGCAATCACGCTCCGGCCCAGTCCTAGCCCCTGGCTGCGCGGGCTGACGCCTAACGTACCCAACCAACCAACCAATCCCCACACATGGGTAAAACAGTAGCCAACCACCTTGCCCGGCGGGCACTCGATCACTACGCCCGGCACTGCCCGCCGGATCGCGGCACTCATGTTTTCGACCGTGCGCAAGGAAAGCGCGCGTTGAATCTGGTGCTGCTTGCGGCGGTACGTTTCGAATGCGTCACAATCTACCCGGCGCACCGCTTCCAGGTCATCGGGCGTGACCGGGCGGGCGACATAGGACAGCATATCCGAATCGTTGTAGACGAGCGGGTTAAACACGTTGAACCTGCCTCGGCTATTCGCGCGGCATTCTCGGCGCGTGTTACCCTGACTATAGTTTTACGCCGCCAGAATGGCAAGCAGCGCCATGCTGCCGTAGGGCAGCCATCCAAAGCCGGTACTGTGTTTTGCCGGGTTGCATGTTACAATCGGTAGAGGATGGCGTATTTAGGAAGCGATACTGTGCAGCAATCACCGTTTCCCAACAAGCGTTTATTGGCAAGAATCAACCCAACCGGCAACTCAACATCAATGAGCTGGATGCTGCGATATGAGCGCCTGGCGTTGTGGGCCAGGGAAGAATGGCAGCGGCGGCAGGCCGACCAGCCCTACAGGCTGGTGTGGGCGTCGGAAAGCTGCGGCAACCAGTTAGCCCAGTCCCGCATCCAGCCGCGCCGCCGCTTAAAGAGCAAGGCGTACTACACGGACGTCGAACAAGTCGAGTGTGACCAGGTGATCCCGATCAGCGAACACGTCACACCGGGCCGCGACACGGTGCTGGGCGAAACGGTCGGGGCGTTTGTGTTCCACTTCGAACACCCCGACGGCCCGTTTGAGGTGCTGTACGTCAGTTCGTACTACCGCGACGACGATCCGAACATCGTAGCGATTGCACTGGTGCCTGACAACCGTCTGGCGCCATGGGCCAAGCTGGAATCGCTGTTCAACGACGCGGTACGACGCCCCAGCCGCCGCCAGGATGTGTATATCATCGGCGGCACCAACGCCTACTTCAAACCCACCGTCGATTGGGACGCGGTGATCCTGCCCGCGCGCATCAAGCAAGACCTGCGTTCGGACATGGAAGCCTTTTTTAAGGAAGGCGTTCCCATCTACCAGGAGCTAAACCTGGCGCCGTTCCGCAAGCTGCTGCTGGTCGGGCCGCCGGGCACGGGTAAAACCATGCTGTGCGCGGCCATGGCCAAGCTGGCGCTGCGCAAAAAGCGGGTGGTGGTGTATGTCTCTGGCGCAGATGACGACGGCGCATCGTTCCACAAAATTCACCACGCACTGAACGTCGTCGCCAACGCGGGCTATCCGGTGCTGCTCATCGTTGAAGAGATCGATGTTTACCTGCGCAAAGACGACAAGGCGCGCATCCTGAACGTGCTCGACGGGCTGGAATCGCCCAACAACCCGCGCGGGGCGCTGCTGCTGGCAACCACGAACTACCCCGAAGTGATCGACGAGCGGATCGCCAAGCGTCCAGGCCGCATGGACCGGATCATCGTGATCCCGCCTATCAAAGACGAGGCGCTGGCGACTGAAATGCTGCAACATTACATGGGGCCGCAGTGGCAGCCGGATCATGCCGAGGTGGTTTCGCAACTGGTCGGGCAGACCGGCGCGTTTGTCCGCGAGATCGCGCTGCACGCCCGGATGCTGGCCGCACACAAACAGCAGCGCGTGGTGACGCTAGAAACGCTCCGCCAGTCCATCGGCAGCCTGACTCACCAGATCAATACGGGTGACGACCTGATGCCTCGCCGCCAGATCGGCTTTGGGGCTGAGCCGGGCGGTAATGGTTTCGGCGACCTAGACGACGTCGAGATCGAAGAAGACAGAACACGCTGGGCGGAACCCGAAGCGGGCGAAGACTAGCTTCACGGAGAAACCAATCCACACCCGTATCATGTGCTTACGGGATCATTGTGCGAATCCCAACACAATCACGCCCTTCACAGCATTTACACACGCATCCAGCCTATCGGTGCGTGTTTTTTTGTCCCCGATCAACCCGGCTGCCGGGCACAGCAGGCGGCGTGTGTCGATTGCCGATTATCCCCGTGATCTTTAGCACTGCCGCGCAGCGCACGCGGCGTTTATAGTGGGTAGAAATTTGGGAGTTGAAGCTGGCGATTGGTTGTGGGCCAGGTGGTTAACGGTCTTCCTCTGCCGGAAGATGGCGCTCAATGTGGTTTTTGACGGCAAACACGGCAGCTTCGGCGCGGTTGGACACCTGGAGCTTGCTCAGGATATTGCCTACGTAGTTGCGAACGGTGCCCTCTCCCAGAAAGAGTTGGGCAGCAATCTCGCGGTTGGTCAGCCCTTCGACCATCAGCGCCAAAATGCGCATTTCCTGGGGGGTCAGATCGGAGAACGCCGACGCTTCCTTAACCTGGGCGGCCTGGCGGACTTCTTCGAGCAGGGCTTTGGTCATCGACGGATCGATCAAAGCATCACCGCGCCCGACGGTGCGGATCGCGTCCACGAGGTCGGAGCTGCCGACCCGTTTGAGCACATAACCGACCGCGCCCGCGCGCACCGAATCCATCACCAGCTCATCCTCGGCGTAGGATGTCAGCATGATGACTTTGCAGCCGGGCACTTCGCCCGCGATCTGTTCGCAGGCTTCAATGCCAGAAAGGCCGCCCGGCATACGAATATCCATCACGATGATGTCGGGCTGATGAGCCACCGCCTGCCGCACGGCTTCGGCGCCGCTTTCGACTTCGGCCACGACCTTAAAGTCCGGCTGTTGTTCCAGCAGGGCTTTGAGTCCGGCGCGGACAACGGCGTGATCGTCAGCAATCAGTATACGCAATGGGTTCACAAGGCTTCTCCGACATCAGGTTGAGTGGATGTTATGCAGGTGATAGGCAGCACATGCCAACTGCTCATAAAATTCATCAGGCGCCCGCGCGCCTGCCCAGATTATACATGGTGATGGGCCAAAAACCAGCCCGGCAGAAGGCATACTCTAGATAGTGGACGATTAAATATATAGATTTAAATAGCATTTATGCATCCAAATAGCAAACCGGATTCAACAGCGATCAGACCTGGTGATGACAATGAACCCGTCTTCTAACCCATCCGACCAGCTTGAGGAACAATGCGCGACGATGCTAGACGCACTCAGCCGGGCGGCGGCGGCAGTTGCGGGCGATCTCAACCTGCCCCGTACCCTGCACACCATCACCGACATTGCCCGTGAACTGGTGGGCGCGCGCTATGCTGCCCTGGGTGTACCCGACGAAACCGGCTTGATGAAAACCTTCATCACATCGGGCATGGCCCCCGACCAGGTCCGTGCTATGGAGCACGAACCGCGCGGCCTGGGATTGTTGGGCGCGGTACTCGCATCGGACACCCCGATCCGGCTGGATGACCTGACGACCGATCCCCGCTCGGTAGGGTTTCCTGCGCATCACCCGCCCATGGCCCGCTTTCTCGGCGTGCCGATTGTCAGCCGGGGTGAGCGCCTGGGCAACCTGTACCTGACCGACCCGGTGGATAGCAAACCGTTCAGCGAAGACGACGAGCGCCTGATCGTGCTGCTGGCTAAACACGCAGCCATCGCCATCGAAAACGCGCGCCTGTCCGAGCAGTTACAGTCCGCTGTGCTCAGCCAGGAACGCGAGCGGATCGGGATGGAGCTGCACGACGGCGTGATCCAGTCGGTGTATGCGGCTGGTATGAAGCTCGAAATTCTGCGCGGCCAGTTCCCGATGACGTCCGAACAGGAAACCCAGTATCACGGCATCATCGACGATCTGAACCATATTATCGAGGACATCCGGCTGTATATCCGCGATCTACGCAGCGCGCGTTTTGAGCAGGCCACCTTTGGCCAGCGCCTCGAAAACCTGGCGCAGCACTTCCGCGACTTTGCGCGGGTCGATGTGGTGGTGGATGTGCCGGAGTCGCTGCGCACGCTGACCGATCAGCAGCGCCACTCGCTGACGCAGATCGTGCGCGAGGCGCTGTCGAACGTGGCCCGTCACGCCAATGCTACCCAGGTGCACGTGACTATCCGCGAGGTAAAAAATAACCTGGTGCTGACCATTGAAGATAACGGCCAGGGCTTTGATCCCGGCGCCCTGAAAGACCCGACGAGCTTCGGGCTGCGCAACATGGAACAGCGCGCCCGGCGGTTGGGCGGCCAGTTTGTGATCGACAGTGCCGCCGGAGAAGGTACTACCCTGACGACGCGCATCCCGTTCAGGCCATAGGCCGTTTGCCAACTGCATTGAGTGTAAAATCAAACCGGGCGGCATAACCGGCATGATTGTGGCCTACCTCTGGCCCGGTACAGGTGAGCATTCCTGCTTCGAGCGCTTCACCGCCCCCGTTTTTGATATGGCAGCGTCAGCGGCGGGCTGTCATCCCCTTTTATCTGGCGGCCCAACACCAAAATGCGCGCTCGCATTTCTTCCAGCATATCAAAATATACCGGGTCTTGTGCCAGGTTGTGCTCCTCACACGGGTCATCGGCCAGGTGGAACAATTCCTCATAGACCGGTTTTTCATCCTTGAGCGTGGATGTCAGTTTGTCAGCGTAATTGTCAAGCGTTCCCCGAAAGGGAAAGCCTGCCTGCCGGGGATCTTCGGTGCGTTCAAAATAGCGTATGTATTTCCATGCTGCCGAACGGACACTCTCGCTGCGGGGATAGTTCTGATTGTCCATAAGCTGCTCGGTAAAGATGTCTTGCCGCCAATCCACCGGCTGGTTTTCCAGCAGCGGGCACACACTTTGGCCTTGCATGGTAACCGGCACGTCAAACCCGGCCAAGTCCATGACAGTAGGAGCCAGATCAGGCACCACCACCATTTCCTCACACATCTGTCCCCGGTTTGCATCCGGCAGCCGGGGGTCATAGATAATGAGGGGGATACGAATATCCTCTTCATACAGGAAGCATTTTCCGCCCAGACCATGTTCGCCGTGATGCAAACCGTGATCGGTGGAGTAGATGATAATTGTGTTATCGGCCAGTCCTAAGCGGTCAAGCTCACCTCGGAGGATACCCAACATGCGGTCTATGCCGGTAATCGTCTGGCAGGTACGGACCTGTCGCTCGCGTAAAGCGTGCGGCGTCTTAACATAGTCATACGAGGGCAGGTAATGTCCATTATAAACATCCCGCGGCAGGCGCGGGTTTCTATAGCCGGTGACGTAATTCATGTACGTTTTCGGTGGATGCAGTTCGCCCTGCCGGTCACGATAGGCACTCTTATATAACTCGTCATCGGACGGGCGCAGTTGCATGGTGCCTGTCCCATAGCTGTGCGGCAGGTTAAAGGTAATGCAGAGACAGAACGGCCTGTCATCCGGCCTCTGCGGCAGGGGGAACAGGGCGTTGTTGAAAAAGCGCCTGTCGGGCTGGAGGAAATTTAGCGCCCCCTCCAAAAAAACCTCTACTTGCGTATCTTCCGCTGCGTTCCGGTAAATCTCGCCGCCCGTGGCGAATTCTTTCGGGTAAAAACCACTGTGGTTGTGATTGCCGTACCAGTAATCGAACACGTCCTCAAAATAGCCGCTCTCATACCCACCATCGCCTGCCGGAACGTGATTTTTGCCTATCCAGCCGGTGAAGTACCCGTGCTGTTTCAACTGCATGGGAAAACTGGCTTCCCAGGCTTCAGGCGCCAGTGATGATTGGCTGTTGAAGTTGATCCCGTGTTTGCGTTCCCATTGCCCTGTGTAGTGGCAGGCGCGGCTGGGTGTGCAGGTCGGGCTGGTACAAAAAGCATTTGAAAAATACCCGCCTTCGTGGGCGAGTTGATCGAGGTTTGGCGTTTGTAACACCTGGTGCCCGGCGCTGCCCATGTAGTCAGCACGTTGATCGTCACTCAGGATATAAATAACGTTCGGAGGGCTTGACATGGTATGCGATAGGCTCCTTTACCGGCTACAACACCTGGCGGCACGTATCACTCAGAACAACAGATACTCGTGACCCCGGTCGCGTGTTAACCTCCTCCGGCGGCGCGGAGCAGTCGATCATGCGATCTGACAATCACGCTCAGTCTCAATGCAGGTCACCGCGGACAGTCCCTCGCTCAGCCGGTGACAAATCGCTCCGGCGCGATCCGCTGGCCCGTTTCTGACGCGCTCAACATCGCCTCGATCACGGCAACATCCTGCATCCCCTGGTGGGGCGTGTTGTCGTGCGGCTGCCCGTCACGGACGGCAGCGGCAAACGCGGCCAGTTCGGCCTCAACGCCCCGGACGGCAGGCAGATCAACATGCTGGGGATCACCGCCGGTGGCGATCTCGATCCCACCGGGCCAGACCGTCAACGCGCCCTTGGTCCCGGCAATACGGAACGGCTGCGCCCAGGGTGCGCCTACAGCATAGGTTACGTGATAGACGCCGACTGTGCCGCGCTCGAAGCGCAGCGCAGCGCTCAGCGTATCGGCGGGCGGCAGATCGGAACGCTGCAAGGCGTCCACCGCGCACACGTCCTTGATCTCACCCAGGATCAGGCGCATGGCCGCCACATGATGCACCCCGCCATCCAGCAAAAAGCCACCGGAAAACACCCCAGATCGCCGCCAGGCTGTCCAGTAATACTGGTTGTTCGGCGTCATATCGATGTACATTGCCCAATGACAGGCCACCGGTTCCCCGATTTCGCCTGCCGCCACGATTTCCGCCGCGCGGATGAAGGCGGGTTCATAGCGCCAGTTCTCCGCGACCATCCACACCGGCCCGACGTGCCTCTCATAGAACGCCAGCAGATCGCGCCCGGCTTCCAAACTTGGCGCGGCAGGTTTTTCGCTGATCACATGCTTCCCGGCGGCCAGCGCACGCTCCACTGCCGAGGGCAGCACGTGGATGGGCAGCACCGCGTCCACCGCGTCGATGTCATCCCGCGCCAGCAGCGCGTCGAGGTCCTCATAGACTTCGACCGGCTGTGGCAGTATGTCCAGCAGTTTGTCGGCGGAAGACCGCTTGTAGCTGTACACAGCAGCGATCTCATAGGTATCGCCCAGCGCCCGCAGCGCCGGAAGATGCGCTTCGCGGGCAAAAATCCCGGCCCCCAGCAGGGCCAGCCGGATCGGCTTAACGTTTGACATGGTTCCCATCCAGATAGCTTAATCGGACTGCGTCGAATCGGCTGCCAGTTGTGTCTGGAGCAGCAGTTGATCGTCATCGGACAGCACAATATCCAGACCATACAACAGCGACAGCGCTTCGGGCAGCGAAAATTTTGTCTTCTTGAGTTTATTCAGCGTGGCGACAATGGCGTAACCGCGCGCGCCGGTAAAATCCGCTTCGGTGAGGTTGGTCTGCACAAAGCGGCTGGCGCTCAGGTCCGTGTGCCGGAAGTCAGCCTGGGTTAGATTCGTATCGGAAAATTCGACATCTTTGGCAACACATTGTTTGATCGTGATGCTCCGCAAGTCCATGCCGATAAAAGTTGAATAGTTGATGACACACTCGACAAACCGGATGGGCTGAAGCCAGTTCCCCTGGCGTCCCCAGGCCGCTCTGGTCCAGTTGATCCCGATGGCTTTCGATTTTTCAAACGTAGTGTCACTGAACGCGGTATCGGGAACCTGGGCGAGACTCAGATCGCATGTCTTGAAGGTGCAGTGCACAAACCGGCACTTTTTAAACACCGTTTCGACAAAGGTGCAGTCATAAAACTGTTTGGCAACGATTTCTTCACCATCACAGGCCAGCCGTTTGAACGTGCGCTCGTTGTACTCGGTGTGCGCATCAGATGTGAGGTCCACCTGCTTCTCCTCGCCAGTACGAGCCGGTACGTGGTGCATATTCAGAGAATACGCCGGATGCGCAGCGCCAGGTGTACAGCCAGCCGCGTTTCCGGATTATTGAGGTCAATACCGCTGATCTCACGGATGCGATCCATGCGGTACAGCAGCGTGTTACGATGAACGTGCAGCCGCTTGGCAGTGCGCGTCAGGTTGCCGTGCTGCTCAAAGAACGCTTCGAGCGTGGTGATAAACTCGGCATGTTGGGACGAGTTTTCGGCCAGCTCGCCCATCGTTTCATAATAAAACTTGCGCAGTTCCGGCGAACCTACCAGCAGCGACAGCAGCCGGTATACGCCCATCTCCCAGAATGCAAGCGGTGTCGCCAGCCGCCACTGGCGCGCGGTGCGAAAAGCGGCTACCGCCTGCTGGAAGCTTTCGCGCCACGTCCGCAGATCGGTTGCGCTCTGCCCCAACCCGATCGCGGCCTCCACTTCATAACGCTCCTTAATGCGACCCTGCACAGCCAGCGCCAGATCACGTGCGGCGTTTTTGTCGCCCTCGCAAAAGACGATCACCTCGCTGCCGTAAGGCTGCACCAGCGCGCCAAAACCCAGCGCCCCGGCCTGCTCATTGCACAGCGCTTCGATCTGGCGCGCGGTCGGCACGTTTTCGCGCATACCGCCGGTATACAGCGTCGTATACTCCTGGTCGGGCTGGTAGCCCAGGCGTGTCAGGCGGAGCAGCGCTTCTTTCTCGCTGATCATGCCGCCAAGAAACTGTTCCAGCACGTTGCCCTGGACGCGTTTCTGCGCTTCGCGGATCGCTTTTTCCTTCGCCATTTCAATCGCGACCACCGCCGCCGCGTGCCGCGTGAAGGCGATATCAAGCTCATCGTAGGGTTCGTCCACGCCAAAGATCAGCGACAGGAAGCCCCGGCCCATCTTCCCGGCGACAACCGGCGCGACCAGCCGCCGCAGCCCAATATCCGGCATGTCGATCTCAGCCGGGGCCGGGCAGGCCTGTGCTACCCCGACCCGGTCACGGAACAGGGCCGGGAGCAGATCGAGATCGTACAGCGCGTCTTCGATTTCGGTCCAGTCAGGCTCTCTGGTCAACCGTCCAGCCGCCGCCAGCGGGCGCAGCCGCTTGTCCTGGGTGACGACCGTTTTACCCGTGATGTTGGCCAGCGCTTCGACCAGGGCTTCCAGACCCCGATTCTCGGTCGAAAGCTGGAGTAGCTGCTCGCGGACATCGGATGCCCGCCCATCCGGCGTTACCGGGCTGCCCATCAACACCTGGGCGATCAGGCGTTCCAGGGTGCGTAGTTGAACCGTTTCGGGCAGGCGGATCAGGGGGATACCGAGATCGTCGGCAACGGCTCCTGCCGGGGGAGCGATTTCGCCTACCACGCCAACCGCCGTTACGTCCATTTCCGCCAGTTCGTGCAGCAAGCTGATCAGCGTAAGCTTATCGCTCAGCAAGTGCATCGCGTCCAACGACAGCAGCGCGAGTTCACCCCCTCGCAGGTCGGGGAACGCAGGCGGGCGCGTGTTGAGCACGCTGACCCACATCACCGGGTGGACGATCCCCCGGTGACCGGCGACCACAGTTGAACCCACCGGCAGCGCCAGTCGCAGCAGATCAGAAACGGTAATCCCGGTTTGTGCAGGCACGGTGTTCTCTCAGGTTCCAGGCTTAGTAAATGTGCAGATAGCGTTCCAACTCCCAGGGGCTGACCACCAGCAGGTACTCTTCCCACTCCAACCGCTTCGCCTCCAAAAAGCGCTCGAACAGGTGCAGGCCCAGCACTTCACGCACCAATTCGCCTGCCTCCAGTTCGTCAAGCGCTTCGCTGAGCGACATCGGCAGCATCGTCAGGTACCGCCGGCGGTTGGACACTTCGTACAGTTCCTCATCGGCAACAGGCGGCAGCGCCACGTTATCACGGACTCCGTGCAGCCCGGCCACTAACATCACGGCGAAGGCCAGGTAGGGGTTACAGCTTGGATCGGTCGCGCGCATTTCCAGGCGCGTTCCCAATGAATGCGAATCCGACAGGCGCGGCACCCGCAGCAGCGCCGCCCGGTTCAACTGGGCCCAGGTTACGTAGATCGGCGCTTCCTGCCCGGCCACCAGCCGCCGGTAGCTGTTGACCAGCGGGGCCAGCACCGCGCACATCTCGCGAGCGTGGACCAACTGCCCGGCCAGAAATGCCTGCCCCTCGGCAGACAATGCATACTCCCCCGCCGGGTCATAGAACCGGTTGGCATCGGTGTCTATGTCGCGCAGCCACTGGTGAACATGCATCCCGCTGCCGGGCGAACTGGTGATCGGTTTGGGCATAAAGGTGGCAAAGCGGTTGTGCTGGCGGGCGATGGTCCGCACCGCTACGCGGGCCGTCATAATTGCATCGGCCATAAACAACGCATCCCTGGGTGCAAAATCCAGTTCGTGCTGCCCGCCGCCAACCTCGTGATGGCCGGATTCGACAACAATCCCCATCGTGCGCAGGGCGTCACTCACGCGCTTGCGAATCGCACGCGCCAGGCTGTCGGATGCATCAAAATAGCTTACCCGGTCGTCCAGGCGCGGGTTTTCCTGCTTCGGCGATTTGCGAAACAGGTAATACTCCAGTTCGGGCGCAACCAGATAGCGCAACCCCATATCCTGGGCCTGGGCCAACGCCCGGCGCAGCACACCCCGCGGATCCCCGGCGAAGGGCTGCCGGTTGGGCGTAAACACATCGCAGAAAATACGCGCCGTGCGCCCGATGTCCTCGTGATACTGCTCCCAGGGCAGCACAGCAAACGTCGTGATGTCCGGCACCAGATACATATCCGATTCGGCCACGCGCGCGAAGCCTTCCACCGCTGAGCCGTCAAACCAGACACCTTCGGCCAGGGCATCTGGCAGGTACTCGGCATCAATCGTGACCGACTTCAGCATCCCGGCAACATCGGTAAACTGGAGATCAATTGTTCGGACGTCGTGTTCGCGAATATAATCAAACACGGCGTCGGGTTGGTCAAACGAAGGAGAATCAGGCATATTTACTCCCCTGTGCCTCATTCCGTCAATATGTGATTAACTCGTGGACAGCGGCAGCACCAGCGTCCATACCACACCGCCCTTGATTATATCAAGTTAATGGCGGGACCAGTATAACGTAGCAGCCGCTTATGGATAAATGAAAATAAATCCGGATGATGTTATCATCATGGTATGGCTAAACGACAATTTCAACTCAACGACAAAGAAATCGA
>JAFGNU010000035.1 GCA_016926875.1 Anaerolineae bacterium
ACGATGGTGATGCCGATAGGGCTGGTGTCTGTAATGCGGCTCAGCAGATCGCGCTCATGGCGCAGTGCCTGTTCTGCCTGCTTGCGCTCGGTAATGTCGCGCACAGTGGACAGAAAAAACGTCTCGTCCCCGAACTTCATCGGCGCAACTGTGATCTCAACAGGTATCAGATCGCCGTCACGTTTGACCACAACCGTTTCGAAGCGTTCCACCCCGGTAGTTTCAGAATACACCCGGCGTTTAGGCTCGGCGCGGGTATAAGGCGGTTTAAGATCAAGCGTCCGCATGGTCAGCAGTTCATCACGGCTGTAGCCAAACAGGTCGCAGGCCGCCGTGTTCGCGTCGATGATTTCCTGGTCCGCAGTTTCCATAAAGGTGGGATCGTATGCCTGGTCAAACAGCGCGCGATAGCGCATCTCGCTCCCGATCAGTTCGCCCCGGCGATCCTGCTCCAGCAAGTTGCGGTAGTGGGCGATAATCAAGATCAAACCGGACACCGTCATCACAAAGCCCACCCAGTTATCATCGACGAGTGACACATCGGGCGCGAACAACGCTGGCAGCAGCATCATCGCCACTAGCTGCACTAAAACCAGCATCATCGTGGCCTCAATCGACAGCAGGATGCTGCTCAACAGCACAGGAACTACCAAGTAAACGAGCAAGTTGATATCGTCGGGGAGCGCCATCAATATAACGCCCAGGGACATTACACTAACGGTCAAGAGCGCAGCGACGACAAAATAGCGCGTCCGGCTCAGGATATACACCGCGACGATGGATAGCATGGTGCCCACCATCACGAGAAAATCCACGCGCCCGATGTAATCCACGCCATAGTGCAGGATGCTCGGTAAAATCCCTACCGCCATACCCAGCAGGAGCAAAAATACCAGAAATGATGCCAACAACTGTGCTCGCCGTTGGCTGGCAAGATCGTCGAGTACGTCCACCGGTTGAGTGATCCGCTGCCAGAAATGATAGCCCGCCTGTAGGAAGGCTGTTGCGCACTTATCCGGTTTCACCAATACATCTCCTCAGATTACCCGCCTGGTATACCCTGGTCGCAGCATCTTACGAAAACTTAGCCAACAATAAACGCTGTTCATGCGACTCAATACTGGCTTATTTATAACTCAATTATATCGCTTATGAAGTTCTTCGGCTCTAAATAACGTAAAAAATTTCTGAATTCGACACCTGGGGCAAGGAGGTACCCCGGCGGGAGGGGAGCCTGCATCCGGCAAGCTAGCCAAAAAAACGACCAGGGCGTTATTATACACGCCCTGGGACACCCCGACCTGATGCAGACCGGGGACGGGTTATTAGTCTGTCAGCGCGCAGCGTCAGATCACAAACGATTGGTGCAGTTCCGGCACCTCGACCTGCTCGTAGTTCACCTGGGTTTGCAGGCTCTCGGCCAGCGCCAGCGCCGATTCTTCCTCGCCGTGCACCAAAAAAGTGTGGCGGGGCCGCTTGGTGATCGCTTCTGCCCAGGCGAGCAGTTCATCACGATCGGCGTGACCGGAAAACCCATTCAGCACCTCGACATGCGCCCGCAGCCGGTACTCTTCGCCAAAGATTTTGACGATTGGCTCGCGTTCTACCAGGCGCCGACCCAGCGTATCCGGCGCCTGCCAGCCTACGATCAGGATCGTGTTGGCCGGGTCTTCGATACGGTTGCGCAAGTGATGCAAAATGCGCCCGTGTTCGGCCATGCCGCTGGCGCTGATCACGATAAACGGTTCGCGCTGGAAGTTCAGTTCTTTGCTCTGCTCAACCGAGCGTGTATAGTGCAACTGGTCGAAGCCGAACGGATCGCCCGCCTGGTGCATAAAGGCGCGAATCTCGGCGTCATAGGCTTCGGGATGCAGCCGGAACACCGACGTCGCGTTGATAGCCAGCGGGCTGTCGACGAAGATCGGAAGCTGGGGAATATCACGCTGGACCATCAGCCGGTGAAGGGTATAGACAAGCTGCTGGGTGCGCCCAACGGCAAATGCCGGGATGATCAACGCCCCGCCGCGCCGATATGTCTCGTTGACGATCTGCTCCAGCCGCTTTTCGGCGTCCGGGTAGGGTTCGTGCAGCCGGTTGCCATAGGTGCTTTCCATGATCAGCACATCGGCGTGATCGACGTTTTCCGGGTCACGGATAATCGGGATACCCACCCGCCCCAGGTCACCGCTGAACACCAGCCGGACGTCACGCCCGGCGTCCCGGTCTTCGATGTCGAGCACCACAATCGCGCTGCCCAGCATGTGCCCCGCATCCAGGAAAGTCACGTAAACACCCGGCAGGACTTCGCGCTGGCGATGATAACCGATCGCGTTGAAATACTCCAGGCAGTCCACGGCATCCTCGACCGTGTATAACGGCTCAACCGGCGGTTCTCCTTTGCGGGCGCGGCGCTTGTTGACAAACTCAACGTCGCGCTCCTGGATGTACCCGCTGTCCAGCAGCATCGTTGAGCACAGGTCGCGCGTGGCGAAGGTGCACACGATGTCCCCCCGAAACCCACTGCTGACCAGGTTGGGGATATTGCCGCTGTGATCGATATGTGCGTGGCTGAGCACCAGCGCATCGATTCCGGCGGCCTCAAACGGCAGGTGGCGATTGCGCTCAAACGCATCGCTGCGTTTACCCTGGTACAGCCCGCAGTCCAGCAGCAGACGATGCTCATTTACCTCGACCAAATGCTGAGACCCGGTCACTGTGCGTGCCGCGCCATGAAATGTAATTTTCATCGTCGTAGCTTCCTCATCGGTTATATAGTGGTGCCGTCAAACGATCATCAAACCCGACCGCGCTTTACTCCTGGCCATCGTCCTGTTCCCTGGTGCGTACCAGGATATCGATCAGTTCCTCGCCATACTCAGCGCGCCGCCAGGGACCCAGGCCGGGAATGTCATCCAGTTCTTCCACGCGCTGCGGGCAGCGGCGGGCCAGCGCCCACAGCGTGCCGCGTGTCACGATCACATCCGATTCGACACCCCGCGCCACAGCGCGCTGTTTGCGCCATTCGTGCAGCGCCTCGTATCGTAAAGTCACATCAGGGTTGGGCGGGTGCGAGCGCGCCGGAGGGGCGGGTGGTTCGGCTTTGTGCCCGCGCGCCACCGCTTCCAGGATTTCGTCACCATACCGCCGGACCTGCCGCGAACTCATGCTCTTGACACTGTACAGGTCTTCCAGGCGGCGCGGTGATAACAACGCCAGATCAACCAGTGTGCGATCATTGAACACCTTAAACGGCGGGCGATCCCGCCGCCGGGCGATCTGGTCACGCAGCAGGTACAGCTCACGGACCAATGCCATCTGCCCAGGTCGGAGCTTCTGCGCCTGGTGGATACGCCAGTAGCCTTCCGGGTCAAATTTACACTCGGCGGGCGGCAGATCGGGCAGCGCAGCGAAGGTTTCACGCGCTTCCTCCAGGCGCTCCAGTTTTTCCAGATCGGCCAACAGCCGGTCACGCAGGGCTGGCAGATAGTGCGTGTCCATCTGCGCATATTGTAGCTGTTCCCGCGACAGCGGGCGCTGGGACCAGTCGGCCCGCTGGTATTTTTTGTTCGCCAGCACGCCAAACTGATCAGCCAGGATATTGCCCAGTCCCAGCGCGTTCCAGCCGCAGGTGCGCGCAGCGAGCATGGTGTCAAAGATGTTGCTGAACGTATAGTCAAAATCACGCTTGAGCGTGATCACGTCGTACTCGGCAGCGTGGAAGACGATCTCAATCGCCGGTTCGGCCAGCAATGTTCCCAGTGGACTCATATCATCCACCGCCAGCGGGTCGATGATGTAATCGTGCTCGCGGGTCGAAAGCTGGATCAGGCAGACCTGTTCGTAGTAGGCAAACAGGCTGTTGGACTCGGTATCAACGGCCAGCAGCGGTTGAGTCTTGAGGCGATCTACCAGGTGGCGCAGGTCACGCGTGTGACGGATGTATTTTGCAGGTTTCAGATTGGACGGTACAGGCTTCACAACCACCCCCGGCGACGGAAATATAACAGCATCGAAATGACAATGGCAAACATCAGGCCCATCACAAACAGAAATGTGCCGGGATAACGCATCAGGGGCAGCTTGACGTTCATACCGTAGATACCGCTGATCAGCGTCAGCGGCAGCATGATCACCGAGATCACCGTCAGGATACGCATCACCTCGTTCAGCCGGTAGCTGACCAGGGTGTTTGCCATATCCGACAGGCCGTTGATCACTTCCAGGTGATCCTCCACAATATCCCACGCCTTGAACAGGTGGTCCAGAATGTCGCCAAAGTAGACGTCGAGGTCTTCTCGGATGAAGGGGCGATCCACCTTCTCCAGGTTCTCGACAATCGAGATCTGCGGGCGCGTGATGCGGCGCAGCGCGATAATATCCCGGCGCACAAACGACAGGTCTTGCATCACGTGGCGCGAATCTTCGGTGAAGATTTCATCTTCCAGGCGGCGGATGTTGGCATCTATCTTGTACAGGATCGGGAACACATAGTCTACCAGCCGGTCGATCACGGCGTAGAAGACCTTACTGGCGCCGCGCCCCATCAACTGCTCGCGAATTTCAGTATCGGACTGGCACTGCTCAAAGAGGTGTTTTAGCGGCTTGAGGGCGCCATCGCTGACGGTGACCAGGTAGCCGCTCCCGACGAACATATCCACTTCGGCGGCGCGGCTGACACGCTGAACCGGGTCCCACAATGGGAACTGCATCACCACGAAGAGGTAATCTTCGTACTCGTCGATCTTGGGGCGCTCGATGCGGCTCTGCAAGTCTTCCAGGTCCAGCGGGTGGAAGTGCGGGTACGCCTCACGAAGCGCGTGAATATCTTCTGGCGTCACGCGTTCGATGTTGGTCCACGTGACGCGTCCATATTGAATCGTCTGGGTAGCCATAGTCGTCAATTATCACCCGTTGCACGCCTCCGGGCAAACAAAGATGCACAAACACCGCCCGGTAGATGGTGCCTGCCCTGCTTGCTCCCCACCTGCCGCTCGTGTACAATTTTCCCAGTTCCAATTCACCACGCCCCAATATCCGCCCATTCAGGGGAGGTAAGGCTATGCCTACGAGCGCAGCACCGATCATTGAGATCACAAATCTGAAGAAACATTTCAACCCGCCGGATGGCCCGCTGGCCGTTAACAAGATTAGCATGGCGATCATGGCAGGGGAAATCTTCAGCCTGCTGGGACCAAACGGCGCCGGGAAGACCACCACCATCAACATGATGTGCGGTCTGCTGACGCCAACCGAGGGAGACGTGATCATCGCCGGACACTCGGTTATCAAAGAGCCGCTGGCCGTTAAGCGCGCGCTCGGCGTGGTCCCGCAAGAGCTGGCGATCTACCCGACCCTCAGCGCCCGGCAAAACCTGGTGTTCTTTGGCAAGCTGTACGGCCTGGGCGGCAGCGAGTTGAACAAGCGGGTGGATGAAGTGCTTGAATTCACCGGCCTGACCGAGCGAGCCAAAGACCCGATCGAGGAATACAGCGGCGGCATGAAACGCCGGGTGAACATCGGCATTGGCCTGCTGCACCGCCCGCAGATCGTCTTTCTGGACGAGCCAACCGTTGCCATCGATCCCCAGTCGCGGCGCAACATCCTGGACGCGGTCAAGGAGTTGAACGCGCAGGGCACCACCATCCTGTACACCACCCACTACATGGAGGAGGCGCAGGAATTGTCCGACCGGGTCGGCATCATTGATCACGGCTCGATCATCGCACTGGGCACCCAGGACGAACTGATGCAGCAAGTTGGCGAACAGGATACGCTGGTTTTTTGCGTGCCGGACGTGCCCGACGAGTTCATCGACACACTGGGCGCCATCCAGGGCGTCAACAAAGCGCTCCACGTGGACGACGAAATCCGCCTGCTGGCTAAAGACGGGCGTACCGTGCTGCCGGACGCAATCCGCCTGATCAACGAGGCCGGGCTGAGCCTGCAAAGCGTGGAAGTGCACGAACCCACGCTCGAAGCGCTGTTCCTGCACCTGACCGGGCGCGCGCTGCGCGACTAGGCGAGAAAGAGAAACCGCCATGCTAACCAAACTCCTCGCCATTGCCTGGAAAGATATTTACGTCACCTTCCGCGACCGCAACGCGCTGTTATATATGTTTGCCATGCCGGTTGCCCTCAGCGCGATCATCGGGCTGGCGTTTGGCACCGACCCCGACGTGAGCATCGACCCGATCCCGGTCGCCGTCGCCAACCAGGACGCCGGTACCGCGCTGCCCGGCGGCGAACAATGGAACCTGGGGCAAATATACGAGAGCGTGTTTATCCCCGCCGAAGCCGCCGATCCTGGCAACACCGCCGCCCAGGTCGATGAGCTGACCGACGCCGAGCGCACGGATGACCCGGCACAGGCCCGCGACCAGGTAAACGACGGCGATCTGGCCGCTTTGATCCAGATTCCGGCGGATTTTACAGAGCAGGCATTTCAGGGCAACAGCGCAGCCGTCAGCGTCTACTGGGACAGCGGGCGCAGCATCGGCCCCAGCGTGGTGCTGAGCATCGTCAACAGCGTCACCTACGGGGCCAATACGGTCCTGCTGGCACAGCAGGTCGGCCCGGCCTACCTGACCCAACTGGGCACCGAGCTAGACCAGGATCAAAGCGCCATCACACAGGCCACCGGGCGCGTGATGGACGCGGCGATGTCGGTCGCGCAGGACACGCCGATCCGGCTGGAACAGGTGAATCTACAGGGCGAGACACGCGCAGGGGACGCGCTGCAATATTTTGCGCCGTCGATGGCGATCCTGTTCATGACCTTCACCATGGCGGCGGGCGCGACCACCATCCTCGACGAGCAAAACGGGTGGACGCTCCAGCGCATCATCACCACCCCCACCCCGCGCTGGCTGTTCATGGCCGGTAAGCTGTTGGGGACTTACGTCACGGGCGTGGTGCAGATGATCATCCTGGTCGGGCTGACGTCGCTGGTTGCCGCGCTCATGGGCCGCGAAACGTCGGTGTGGGGCGACAACATCGCCGGGATCGCGCTGCTGATCCTGGCCGTGTCGTTTGCTGCGACCAGCCTGGGTCTGGTGATCGCGGCGCTCTCGCAGACGCCGTCACAGGCCAGCACCTACAGCACTGTCGCGCTGTTTTTGCTGGGGATGTTGGGCGGGTCGTTTATCCCAATCGAAAACCTGCCCGCCGCGCTGGATTGGCTGCCCAAGATCACGCTGAATTACTGGGGCATCCAGGGCTTTTTTGATCTATCGTATGAAAACGCGGCGCTGAGCGCGATCAGCACCAACCTGGTTGTGCTGGCGGTAATGGGTGTCGTGCTGTTCATGATCAGCACCTGGCGCTTCAATCGCCGCCTTGAAATCTGACGCCTGACCGGCGAAAACACTGTTGACATAACCGTCAAGAAAGCTGTACAAGTGCGCAGGTTCAGTTCTATCGTCCAATCGATCGTATTGTTGTTTTCGAGCGCTGACGACGGGCAGGCAGGATCGCCCGCGCCGCCTGCTGCACCGGGGAGCGGCGGCCCTCCACATAAACCGCTGCCGCCCTATGCCCGCTGGCTGCTGTTCCTGGCCGTGGTTGCGATCAGTCTCGTGGCGCTGATCTTCGCCCCGGCGCCGCTGTCCACCATCCTGTTCTGGCTGCTGATCATCGGGACGATGCTGGCGGTGGTTGTGGCCGGGGCGCTGCGCATATCCACGTCGCGCGAACTGCGCGACCGGCACGTATCCCGGTTCCGGCGGCTGTGGCACCAGGCGAAAGCTACCCTGAGCACGGCTGCCGACGCGCTCCTGATGGGACTGGTCGCGCTGGTGTCCATACTAGAGCGCGCCTGGAATGTACCCAAAGCGCTGCTGCGCTACGTTTCTGCTCGCATGAAACCGGTTACTGACAGGCTGCTGAAACACGTCCCGCACGAACGAGTATCCTCCTGGCTGGCTGCTGCGCAAAACCAGCTGAAACAGGCGGTCGCATCCAAACCCGGCCCGCCGCCCATCGGGCCGGACATCCCGGACGCCGAAAAACCGATCCCGCCGCTGCTGCTGCACATCGAGCTGATCTTGCTGATCCTGGTCGCCGTGCTGGCGGCGAAGGATTTCGCCAACCTGGATGCTACCCGGCAACTGCCCGGCTACGAGGGCGAGTGGCTGACCAGTTCCGGGCATTATGTGGCGCTCAGCGTGCGCCAGTACGGGTATATCCCGCTGTGGCAGCCCCTGCTGGAAACCGGCGAGCCATTGATCGACAACCCGTTCTCGTTTGTGCTGCACCCGTTCAGCTTTTACCCGTGCCTGCTGTGGGGCGGCATCAACGGCATCAAGATCAGCGTCATATTGATGACCGTGCTGGCCGGGTTGGGCGGCTGGGCATTGGGGCGCGTGCTGGGCTTTGGCAGCCTGGGACGTGTGCTGCTGGGCCTGCTGCTGATCGGCAAGGGCAACATGCACGCCATGATCGGCGCGGGCTACTACCAGCTTGGCATCAGCCAGGCGTATTTCCCCTGGATCATCGCCGGGATAATCGGGATTCTGCGCCTGAGACACCGGCGCTGGCCGGTCGTGCTGACTGCCATCGCGTTTACGCTGATGTTTTGGGCGGGCAATATCTGGTACATGCTACCCATGCTGATCTCGGTGGGCGTGGTCACGCTGGCACACATCTTTGACCGCCGGTTTACGGTGGACCGGGTCGCGCTGCGTCGGCTGGTGCTCGCCGGGGCGCTGACCATGTGCCTGAGCGCGGCGACGCTGCTGCCGATCTGGATCAACCAGGATTACATCGGCGGGCATCCCAACGAACCCGATGCCGGTAAAGCAGTCGACCGGATGCGCGTGATCGAGCAATTCATCAACGGCGATTACGAATTGTACGAAAAGCAGCTCGCGCCCGGATCGCCGCATTTTTATTACAGCTTTGTCAGCCCGCTGTGGTTTATCCTGCTGGTGATGGTGCTGTTTCCGCCGGGCTGGCCGTTCCGCTACCCGGCCATGCTGCGCCTGTGGATCGTGGGGTTTGTGCTGATCATCTTCTTCACGATGTGGGGCGCGGGCGGCAGCGCAATCATGATCTGGCTGTACGATCATGTCCCCTTGATGGCGCAGTGGCGCTTTGTGGGCCGGGCACTGGCCGTCTCGTCGTTCTGGTTGGCCGTGCTGCTGGCGATGCGTCTTGATTCGCTGTGGCACTACATCACCAGCCCGGAGCGGCGCCAGGGGCTGCGAACCGTACTGGCG
Organism: Anaerolineae bacterium; assembly: GCA_016926875.1. GTDB lineage: Bacteria > Chloroflexota > Anaerolineae > Aggregatilineales > Aggregatilineaceae > JAFGNU01. Next base: position 9,216 of record JAFGNU010000035.1, read on the forward strand.
TGGGGAATGCGCGTGGGACAGGCCGGGCTGGCGCTGCTGTTGATCGGGGTCAGCCTGATCGCCGCGCGGCAGGTGATTCTGCAATGGTACACCTTCTCCGGCGTGGAAAATGTCAACGCGGTTGACTACCAGTGCCTCGAATGGCTGCGCACCGTGCGGCCCAACGAGGAGCTATCCGTTTACCGGCACGGCTATGACATCGTGACAGCGTTTCTTGAAACCAACATCCGGCTGTACAACATCGAAGCCGATTACTTCCCTTTGGCCGAGCCATCTACGACAGGGACATATGACCTGACGGCTACCCTGCCCGAATACGGGATCGCCTGGAACAATGACCAGCGAACCTGGCTCACCAGCAACAACTTCAGCGTGGTTGAGGCAAGCCCGGCGCCGTATGACGAGTACAACTGCCTGTACGAGAACAAAAATGCCTACAGCTACGCGTTCACTGCATCCGAGAGCGTATTGAGCGCCAAGGGCTATGTGCCCACGCCGGAATCGACCGTGCCGGTCACCACGATCAAAACGCACCTGCCAGACCGGATCGTGCTGTGGGTGCGCAGCGAAAGTAATCCAATCGTTGTGGCTGTGCAAGAGCGGGCCTATCCGGGGTGGGAAGTGCGGGTTGACGGGAAAAAAGCCAAACTGCAATCGGTCGGTGGCCTGATCGGTGTGATCCTGCCCGCTGAAGGGTATTCAAACTGGCACACGATCCGCTTCACCTACCGCCCGGTGTGGTTTTTCCGGGGCAGCGTGCTGACCATGCTCACAGCAGTTTTCTGCGCCGTGTACCTGCTTGATACCAACCGGACTACCATTCGCTACTGGTCGAGGCTGCGCTCCCGGCTGCGTGTGCTGGGCCAAAGGCTGAGACGCTCAACCGGCAGCGCTTCGCCTGACGACAGCGCCCAGACCGGTACTCAGGAGGGCCGTTGATGAAACCTGTTATCATCATTGCTTTGAACGATACGTTGATCTCAGTCAAAGAGCGTGCAACATTTCTGACCGGGCTGCTGATGCCCGTGTTGATGATGGTCCTGCTCGGTGTGGCCCAGGGCGGCAACGACGGCGCGACCATCACCATCGACGTGATCGATGAAGACGGCAGCAAGCTGTCAACGCAGTTTGTGGACCTGCTGACAGACGAGATGCAAGGCGAACAGGATGCTTTCCGCGTTTGCGCGTATCACAGCGACACGGCGGAAGACTGCGATCTGCCGGACGACATCGCGGACACGCCCGGCGATTGGCGCAGCACCGCCGATGACCGGCTGGAAAAAACAGATACCTATGGGGCGATCATCATCGAAGACGGCTTTGGCGATCACCTGCGCGCCGGGGATACAACGACGGTCACCTTTAAAAACAGTGGCAACCTGTCTGCGCCAACGCTCGCCCAACAGAAGATCGATGCTGCCATCAGCCGGATGAGCGGCTCGGTCGCTATCGCTAACCTGACGGTCGGCATCGCGGAAGAGACGTTCGCCGCGTTTGATCCCAACAGCCCGGAGCGCGCCGCCGCGTTTGACAGTGTGCTGGACAGCGCGGAAACTGCCTGGCAGGACCGCCCGATCACCGTTAACAGCCAGAGCACCAAAGAACAAGTCTCGCGGAGCGGGTTTAACCAGAGCGGCCCCGGCACAACGACGATGTTTGTGCTGATGATGGCCCTGTCTGCGGCTTCGATCCTGGTCTATGAACGCAAAGCAGGTACGCTGCAACGCCTGTACACGCTGCCTATTGCCAAATGGCAGATCATCACCGGAAAGCTGCTGTCCTGCTACCTGGTCTCAGCGCTCCAGTTTATCATCCTGATCGGCGTCGGGATGTTGATGGGCGTGGAATGGGGCGATAATATCGTCGGACTGGCGCTGGTGATCCTGATCTTCCCGCTGACATCAACGGCGCTGGGACTGGCGCTGGCGACCGTTGCGCGCACGTCGGCCCAGGCGAGCAGCCTGCAACTGCTGCTTGGCCTGACGCTGGCCCCGCTGGGCGGCGCGTGGTGGCCGCTGGAGATCGTGCCGGACTTCATGAAAACAATCGGCCACATCTCCCCCATTGCGTGGGCAATGGACGCGCTTCAGGAAATGATGTTCTACGATGGCACCGTGATCGACATCCTGCCGATGCTCGGCGTGCTGCTGGGTATGGCGGCTGTGTTCTTCGCCTTTGGCGTGTGGAATTTTAAGTACGAGTAGCGGTTGGCAGTTGGCGATTTGCAGCCAGCAGCGGGCAACCAGCAATAAAAAACGAATAGGTGATAACCAGTTTCCAGGGGGCGTACCGGCTGCGCCCTCGCATTTTTCAATGGACAGGGGATGATGAACGTCCGATTTTACGACACCACCGCGCGCTATTACGACGGCGCAACCGGCGACTTCACCGACGATCTGGCGCTGTACAGCACGCTGGCAAAGGAAATCGGCGGGCCGGTGCTGGACATGGGCTGCGGCACGGGGCGCGTGGTGCTGCACCTGGCGCAGGAAGGGCACCGCGTGACCGGGCTGGAAAAATCCGAGGCGATGCTGGCACGGGCGCGGCGCAAGCTCGACGGTTTGCCCCATCTCAAGTCACGGGTGACGCTTGTGCAAGGCGACGTGTTGGACGCGGCACTATCCGCGCTGCCAGCGCTGGCCGAACGCTTCCGGCTGATCCTGGTATCGTATAATGTGCTGACGCACTTCAACACTCAGGCCGATCAGATCACCGTTCTGCGGCACCTGCGCGACCTGCTGGCCGATGATGGCGTGCTGGTGATCGACCTGCCCAATGCGGGCGAAGCGTATCACACTCAGAATGACAGCGCGCTGATCCTGGAACGAACTTTCACCAACCCGGAGAGTGGGCACATGGTCATGATGCACTCGATCAGCGAAGTAGACCGCGCCGCGCAACTGCTGCATGTGACCTGGATATACGACGAGATCGCGGACGATGGCACGGTACGCCGCACGGTGGCACCGCTGCGCCTGCGCTATGTATTCCCCGGCGAGATGGCGCTGATGCTGGACGCGGCGGGCCTGCGGCGCATCCAGTTGTACGGCGATTTTGCGTGCAGCCCGTTCGAGGACGGCTGTCCCCATATGATCGTGCTGGCGCAAAAACAACACAAGGCAACCTCATGAACACACAGCGCTCAATCGCGGCGCTGCTGCTGGCGCTGGTTGGATTGGCGCTGGCCGCTGCCGCGTGCACCGGTGACGAATCCGCGCCCAAGCCCACACCCGAACCGCCTACCCCGGCCCCGATCCTCGCCCCCAGCCCCACGATCAACCCGGTGCTGCCCGAAGGTGACGGCGAAGCGGGCGCGTCTGTCGGCGCAAGCAATCCCACCCAGGCCGGACTGGCCGCCGAAGGCCAGCCCGAACAAGAGCCACCAACTATCACGCCTGTACCCACCGAGGCCCGGCTGCCGATGGCTATCAGTGCCAGCGACGGGCTGATTTTGCAGGCGACGTATTACGGCGTGGCGGTGCGCCCTGCGCCGGGCGTGTTGATGCTGCATATGCTGGGCAGCGACCGCTCTAGCTGGAACGACCTGGCGGAGCAGTTGCAGGCAGCAGGTTACATCGTCCTGACGGTGGACCTGCGCGGGCACGGCGAAACCGGTGGCGCGGTCGATTGGACGCTCGCCCCGGACGACGTGCGCGCGGCGCTGGCGCAGCTTGCCAGCCTGCCGGGCGTGGATGCCGCGCAGATTGCCGTGATCGGGGCCAGCATCGGCGCGAACCTGGGCCTGAATGCCTGTGCAGATAATCCCGGCTGCGCGGGGGTAGTGCTGCTCAGTCCAGGGCTGGATTACCGGGGCATCACGACGGCGGACGCGATGGCACGCCTGGGCGCGCGCCCGGTGCTGATCGCCGCCAGCGAACAGGACGCCAACAACCCCGCCGACAGCGTCACACTCGACGGGCTGGCGGCAGGCGATCACCAACTGGTGATCTATCCCGCCGCCGGGCACGGTACCAATATGCTCACCGCCGAGCCGGGCCTGGGCAATGTGATCGTGGACTGGCTGCGGGCGTACATCCCGCCGCCTGCTGAAGCGTCCGAGGGGACGCCGTGAGCGGCCCGCCAGTATGCCAATAACCGAAGCAGCAACGAGGGAGGAAATATTGATGAAGGCACTGTGGCGTATCATCGCACCGTTGGCCCTGGGCGGCCTGCTGGTCCCGGCATCTGCCAGCCGTTCGCAGAAGCAGCAGGGCGTCAGCGACGCCCGTTTTGCGCGGCTGGCACGGGGCATAAACGTGATGAAATGGTTCTGGGATGGGCCGGACAGCATCGAGGAGATCGACAGCCGTTACCGGGCGGCGGATTTTGCCCGGGTGCGCGACCTGGGCATCACCTGGATACGGCTGCCGGTGTCGCTTGACGTGGTGATGGACTCCGATGCCCCTGATCTGCTGGCTGCCGATTATGTGGCCGCGCTCGACCGGGCGCTGGCGATGATTCTGGCCGAAGACCTCGCGGTGATGGTTGATCTGCACGCCACGTCGATGGATCACCCGACCAATATATTCTCCGGTGCTCTGGAAGACGACCCGACCTTCATCGACCAGTTTGAGGCATTCTGGCGATCATTTGCCGCGCATCTGAGCCGCTATGACCCGGAGATGGTGTTCCTTGAGCCGCTCAACGAGCCGGTGTTTGAGGGCGATGCCGATCCCTGGTTTGCCATGCAGCGTTGCCTGCTGGGCGCAATCCGCGAGAGCGCCCCGGCGCATACCCTGGTCGCAACCGGCACCTACTGGTCCCATATATACCAGTTTGTGAATCTGGACCCGCTGGACGATCCAAACATCATCTACAACTTCCACTTCTACGAGCCGTTTGTTTTCACGCATCAGGGCGCAGCCTGGACGCCGCTGGAAGTCATGACCCGATTGCACGATGTACCCTACCCCTCATCACCGGAGCGAGTCGCCCCACTTATCGAGCAGCAGGACGACACCACCGCCCAGTATATGTTGGAAGCGTATGGTAAGCAGGCGTGGGATGCAGAGGCGATCGCGCGTACACTCGGACAGGCGGCGCAGTGGGCCAAACAACACAACGCGCGCGTGATCTGCAACGAGTTTGGCGCGTACCGCCTCTACACGCCGCCGGAAGACCGTGTCCAATGGATTCACGACACCCGCACCGCGCTTGAGCAATACGGCTTCGGCTGGGCGATGTGGGAGTTGGATGGCACCTTCGGGCTAATGAGCGCCCGCTCCAATACAGGCATGATCGTGGATACAGCAGTAGCAGCAGCGCTTGGCCTGGACTCATAGATACGCGGGCCGGGAAACAGCGCCCGCCTGGATGCTGCATCCTGGCCCGCCGGGTTTTTGTTCGCAGCCAGCAAGCGCAGTATAGTTGGCCATCATGAATCACAAACGTCTGATAGAGATACTGCTGCTGGCGCTGGTGGTGACGGCATTCGGTGCATCGCCGACCGCTGCCCAGCCCAGCCGCGCCTACGAAATAGTCGACCTGGTGAACCAGTTTCGTGCAGACAACGGCCTGCCCGCGCTGGAGATCGACAGTTCGCTGATGACCGCCGCTCAGCGCCATGCCGAGTGGATGGCGTCCACGTATACCTACAGCCACACCGGCGAGGGCGGCTCCACGCCGCAGCAGCGCGCGACGGCTGCCGGGTACGTGGGCTATGTCTATGAAAACTTTGCCGGGGGCACCAACCAGACCCCGCAGGAAACCATCGGCTGGTGGTCGCGGAGCGCCGTTCACCTGCAAACCATGTTGCTGCCCAACCATGTACACATCGGCGCGGGATATGCGGCCAACGAGTCGCAAAACCTGTACGTGCTGCTGGTCGGCAAATCATCCCAGTTCGCGCCCGGCGGTTCGCGCGAAGACGAAGCCGATCCAGAGGAGAACCAGCCGCAGGCCCCGCTTATCCTGACAGCGGTTCCCGGTGAGGATGGATCGGTGGTGCACACGGTGGACATCGGTCAAACGCTGTGGGATATTTCGGCGGTCTACGGCGTGGAACTGGACGACCTGCGGACGCTCAATTACCTGAAACCCGGCGCGGTGCTGCATCCGGGCGACCAGATCATCATCCGGTTAGGCGAAGGCCAGCCGCCGCCCCCATCCCCTACCCCGCCGACAACGCATACCGTACAGGAAGGCGAATCCACCTGGACGATTGCCGCCATCTACGGGCTGACGCTGGACGAGATACGCGCATGGAACCAGCTTGAAGACAACGTGATTCACCCCGGCGACGTGCTGCTGATCCGCGCGCCCAATCCCACGCCGACCGAAACACCCGAAACGACCGCCCCCCCGGCGGAGATCGCCGCCGCCGGAGACCTGACGCCAACGCTCACGGCTGCCCCGTCCATCACGCCGACGGCTGCCCCAACAAATACGCCCGCGCCGACCGCTACCCTGACGCCCTCGCCCACCCCGACGCCCGAACCGGCCCGCTCCACAAGCAGCGCCGACGAGGACGGCGGCGTCTCCGGGCAAACGCTGCTGATCGGGGTGATTATCGCGCTGGGCTTGATGGCCGTGATCGGTGTAGGGGTGATGCTCGCGTGGCTGCGGCGGGGGTGAGGCGTTGACCTCAAAGCTCCCCCGATCATGCGCGTGAACACTTGATTGCCTTTAACCGCGAACACATTACCGTATATGCAAAAGGGCAGAGCAAGCTCTGCCCCTACAAAACCCTGGTGACAGTTCCGCCAACGTGTACTAACCGCGCAGGTCGGCCTGCAAGCGCGTTTGCGCCGCTTTGGCGATCTTCGCGTGCGCCTTGGCGACTTCCTTGTCGGTCAGCGTGCGGTCCGGCAGGCGATATGTGAGCGCATAGGCCAGGCTCTTTTTGCCCGCCGGGATCGGGTCGCCCCGGTAGACGTCAAACAGCCGCGCCGCTTCGAGCAGGTCGCCGCCTGCCGCGACGATCACCGCTTCCACCTCGGCGGCGGGGATGCTGTCGTCCACGATCAGCGCGATGTCCTGGTAGACGGCGGGCTGCGTCGGGACCGGCGCGATCTCGCGCAGCGTTTGCACGTCGGCCAGCAGCGTGTCCAGGTCAAACTCGGCAGCCAGCACCGGGCGATCCAGGTCCAGGCCCAGGTCGAACACCTCACATACCAGCGGGTGCACCTGCCCCAGCACGCCGACCGCCCGCCCATTAATGCGCAGTTCGGCCACGCGCCCCGGATGGAACGAGCTGTGCTCAACCGGCTGGTAGCTGATCGTCCCGTTCACACGCAGATCGCGCAGAGCGGTATCGATCACGCCCTTCAGGTCGAAAAAGTTCATGATCGCCGTGTCGCCCGCGTCCTGCCAGTCCGGCACGCCGCGCGGCCCGGTCAGCAGCAGGCCCAGGCGTGCCGGTTCGTCGGGCAACCTGGCCCCATCCACCGGCAGGTAGACATGGCCGATCTCAAACAACATCTGCCGGTCGGTGTGACGCGCATTGGCGGCGGCAATATCCAGCATGGAAGCCAGCAGCGTGTGCCGCATGACAGTTTTGTCGGCGGAGATCGGGTTCGCCAGTTCGACATACGGCACATCCGGCCAATCGGACGACTGGCCCTGCGGCGTGAGCAGCGCCTCACGTTCGGGCGTGGTCAGGCGGTAGGTCACGATCTCGCGCAGCCCGGCCCGCGCCAGCGCATCCCGCAGGTGTTCTTCGCGCTCCAATGCCACGTTGCCCCACTGCGGCGGCAGTTCGTCCGCGATGACGGTGATCGGCACGCGATCATAGCCGTACACGCGCGCGATCTCTTCAACCAGGTCGGAGCGCCCGGTCAGGCCGGTGCCGATGTCCAGCCGGTGATCCGGCACGGTAACGTGCAGCCGGTCGCCATCTTCCTCGACGGTGAATTCGAGCGCGCGCAGCATCCGCACGATCTCGTCGCGCGGAATCTCGAAGCCAAGCAGCCGGTCCACCTCGCTGACCGGCAGGTCAACCTCGACCGTCTCGGCAGGCAGCGCGTAGTTGTCGATGATGCCCTGCGCCACCGTGCCCCCGCTGATCTGGCGCATCAGTTCGATACAGCGCTTCACACCGCGCGGCGCCATCGCCGGGTGAACGCCCCGGCTGAAGCGGATCCCGGCCTCGGTGTTCATCTTATGGCTTTGCATGGTGCGACGGGTGCTGACGATATTCCAGGATGCCGCTTCCAGCAGCACGTTGGTGGTAGATACACGGCGGGCGGCCGCTTTGCCGTGCGGCAGCTTGTCGCCATCCTCGTCCACCTCGACGCCGGTTGCGTCCAGCACTTCCATTGACGGGTCCCAGATTTCGCTTTCCAGCCCGCCCATAACGCCGCCAAATGCCAGTGCGCCCTGCTGATCGGCCACCAGGATGTTGAAGTCGTCCAGCGTGTGATCTTGCCCGTCCAGCGTGACAAGATGCTCGCCCGGTTCGGGCAGGCGGGTGATGATCGTCGGGGGATTGCCGCCCGCCCGTTCGCGCAGCACATCGTAATCGAAGGCGTGCAGCGGTTCGCCCAGTTCCAGCATCACGTAGTTGGTCGCGTCCACGATGTTGTTGATCGGGCGCATCCCGGTCAGCTTGAGGCGGCGCTGCATCCAGCCGGGCGACTCCTTGATCTCGATGTCACGCAGCAGCGCGAACGTGAAACGCGGGTTCAATTCCGGCTCGCGGATTTCGATCCGCACCTGCCCCTCGATGGGCGGCCCCTCGGCCACGACATCCAGCGGCGGCAGGCGCAGTTCCGCGCCGGTCAGGGCGGCGACTTCGCGCGCTACACCCACGATGTTGTAGCAGCGCGCGATGTTGGGCAGCATGTCGATGTCCAGCACCGCGTCACCGAGCACGTCTTGCAGCGGCGTACCGGGCGGCATGTCGCCAAACTCGTCCCAGTCGAGCAGCATGATCCCCTCGTGCTCGTTCGAGATGCCCAGTTCTTTCTCGGAGCAAACCATACTGCGGTTGGGAATGCCGCGCAGTTTACGTTCTTTGAGGATCATACGACTGCCGTCGTTGGCGTGCCCATCGAGCACCTCGGCGCCCTCGTGCGCGAACGGTGCCAGCAGCGGCGGATCAAGCGGTCCCTGATCCTTGAACGGGAACAGGTTGGGCGCGCCGGTCACACACTGCTCTAACTCGTCGTCGCCATAATCGACCAGCGCCAGCACCAGCCGGTCGGCGTCGGGGTGCGCCCTCACTTCGCGGATCGCGCCCAACACCAGCCGGTTACGATCCCAGACCAGGTGATCCGACGGCGGCAGGTTGATGCCTTCCGGTGGTTCGCCCTGGGGAATGCCAATATAGCGGATGCCGGTCACTTCCAGCCCGGCGAGCGTCAGGCGCTCGGCCAGCTCCTCCACCGAGAGCGTGATATCTACGTAGTCCTTGAGCCAGGAAATCGGAACTAACATGTACGGTGCCTCTCCTGCTTATCTGCCTGTATCGTATACACTGATCCCATAAGGGCAGAGCAAGCTCTGCCCCTACTGTGTTGTGCGAGGTTGGGTTGATTTCTCATCGAGATACCCCCGCCCGCTAGAACTGTTCCAGGAAGCGCAGATCGTTGCCCCAGAAATAGCGAATGTCCTGAATGCCGTGCTTGAGCATGGTCATGCGCTCCGGCCCCATGCCAAAGGCGAAGCCGCTCCACTCGGTCGGGTCGTAGCCCCCATTGTGCAGCACGATAGGGTGCACCATACCGCACCCGGCGATCTCCAGCCAGCCGGTGTACTTACACACGCCGCAGCCCTCACCGCCGCACAGGATGCACTCGACATCCACTTCCATGCTCGGCTCGGTGAAGGGAAAGTACGATCCCCGGAAGCGGACGCGCTTATCTTCGCCGTACATGCGCCGTGCGAACTCGGCAATGGTGCCCTTGAGATCGGTCAGGCGAATGTTGCGTCCCACCGCCAGCCCCTCGACCTGGTTGAACTGCACCTCGCTGCGGGCCGAAATCTGCTCGTAGCGGTAGCACATACCCGGCAGGATCACGCGGATCGGCTGCGTGCCGTCCTCGCCTAACTCGTGCATGGCGCGAATCTGGCCAGGGCTGGTGTGCGTGCGCAGGATCACGCCCGGCGTGGTGGTATAGAACGTATCCCACATATCGCGCGCGGGATGGTGCGGCGGCATGTTGAGCAGCGTGAAGTTCGTCTCATCGTCCTCGACATCCCGGCTGCGGAACACCTGGAAGCCCATCTCGGCCCACACCGCGTAAAATTCGCGCAGGGTTTGCGTGGCCGGGTGCAGCCCGCCGGTTTGCACCGGGCGACCGGGCAGCGTGACATCCAGCGCGCCCTCTTCAAGCTGCGTCGCCAGTTCGTGCTGCCGGATCGCTTCCTCGCGCCCGGCAAAAGCGCCGATCAGCTCGTTTTTGATGACGTTGGCCCGCTGGCCAAACGCGGCGCGCTCCTCTTTAGGCAGCTTGCCGGTTGAGCGCAGCAGTTGCGTGACTTCGCCCTTCTTGCCCAGGTAGCGGCGCTCCCACCCGGACAGCGCGTCGCCGGTGGTGATGTCGCTTAGCTCGTCAAGCGCCTGTGCGTAGATGGAATCAAGTTGTTCTAGCATAACCAACCTCTCGTTGATGGCTTTGGGACCGGACGATACGTTAACTCGCATCCGCCGAAAACAAAAAATCCCGCCCCATCAGGGACGAGATCGTGTTCTCGCGGTACCACCCTGGTTAGCCAGCCCGGCATACTCCGTCCAGGGCCGACTCACTCAATTCACCCACCACGCCGCACCTAGCGTGCGCGTGAGAGGCTGCCCGGTTAACGCGGGGCACGCGGAGCGGACTACAAACCCAGTTCACTGGGCGTTCACCCGTCGGCTCAGGAGCGAACTTCGGCGCGGGCCGTCTCGTCTGGGCTTGCAGTCTCCGGCCCGGACTCCCTGGGAGGGGTTACCGCGCGTACTTTTCTCCGTCACAGCCTTTGATGTATCGGATTACGTGTAGTATGCCAGACTGCCCGGCGGCTGTCAACCATTTTTGTGCAAGAAGTCGAACGCCGCCGGTTTTTAGCGATCCCCACCTACCCACCGATCAGGCCCATATCGGGATAGCGATTGCCCACCGGCACCGGCAGCGCGTTCAGCCGGGCCAGTTCATCGCCGGACAGCGGGATAGATGCTGCTGCCACGTTTTCTTCCAGGTACTTGATCCGCCGCGTGCCGGGGATCGGGACAATGTCGTCGCCCTGGGCCAGCACCCACGCCAGCGCGATCTGCGCGGGGGTGACATCTTTTTCGGCGGTGAGCGCTTCGATCTCGGTCACAATGCGCATGTTCTGCTCAAACGCTTCGCCCTGAAAGCGCGGATTATTGAGCCGCCAATCACCGGGCGCCAGGTCGTCGAGCGAAGCGATTTTCCCCGTCAGAAAGCCGCGTCCCAGCGGGCTGTAGGCCACCAGCGTGATACCCAGTTCCCGGCAGGTGGGCAGAATCCCGGCTTCAAGATCGCGCGTCCACAGCGAATACTCGGTTTGCAGCGCGCTGATAGGGTGCACGGCATGCGCCCGCCGGATCGTCTCGGCGCCCGCTTCGGACAGCCCAATCGCGCGCACCTTGCCCGCCTGGACCAGATCGGCCAGCGCGCCAACCGTGTCTTCGATGGGCGTCTGCGGATCAACGCGGTGCTGGTAGTACAGGTCGATGGTGTCTATCCCCAAGCGCTGCAAGCTGCGGTCGCAAGCCTGCCTGACATACGCCGGATCGCCGCTGACGCCCAGGAACGCGTCCGTATCGGGATCGCGCACAAACGCAAACTTGGTGGCAATCACGACCTGGTCGCGTTTTCCGGCGTCCACGATGCCTTTTTTGAGCAGGCGCTCGTTGTGCCCGTTGCCGTACAGGTCCGCCGTATCGAGGAAGTTAACGCCCAACTCCAACGCCCGGTGCAGGGTAGCAATCGACCGGGCTTCGTCGGACGGTCCGTAAAACTCGGACATGCCCATACAGCCCAACCCGATCCGCGAAACGGACAGGCTGCTGTGACCCAGGTGTAGGGTTTGCATGTGTTGTGCTCCTTGCGCTCAATTAAACACTGCGTCCAGCATACTCCTTCGAGCGCGCTCTAAGTCAAGTGTTTGGCGCGTGTTTGTGGTATGTCTCCGAGCGCTATTCACCGGTCAGGAACCACAGCGGCGCGAACTGCATCTCCAGGTAGGCCTGGTACCAGTACATCAGCAGCCACCCTGGCGCGCTGATAAAGCCCGTTTCATCAGGTTCGGTCGTGGGCAGTGGGTAGCGCGCTGCCGCCACCGCGACCCAGCGATTCGTCTCTTCGCTGTAGAACACGCGCGGCGCATCCATCACTGCCTGGATACCTTCTTCCTCGATCAAAATGTCGCCGGTGTACAGGTTGCGGAACGCGCCGAGGCGCTGCGTTAGCTCCTCGGCGGAGTGTTCGGCAGCCGATTCGCTGCTGTACACCAGCCCGATGATATTCACCTGGTCCGGCCCGTCTTGCAGGTCGGCCATCACGGCCAGTTCGTAGGGCATCAGCAAGCCGTAATCGGCAACCGACGCCTCAAGGTACTGCGCGCGCTCGTCTTCACCCGTCAGCATGGCGCTGATGACGTCAGCCGCCACCCCGGCACCAACGTCAAACGGGTGCAGAAAACGCGCCTGGACCAGCAGCGCGTCTCCCTCGGTGAGCAGGTCGGCAGCGGCACGGTAAGCGGGCAGGTCCAGCAGCGATTGCTCGCTTCCCTGGATCGCCGCCGTCAGGCTTTGCATCACCGGCCAGGACGATGAACTCATCAGGTAACCGGGGATCATACCAACCGGCTGCTGCCGTCCGAACCTGCCGCCAAAGATCATGTAAACGCCCTTAAGCTTGAGGGTTTCGGGGTCTCTTTCGCCTTCGCCGGGCAAATACTGCTGGGTCATGTCACCGTTTTCGCACCCGACCGGGCCGCACCAGAGCGTGACGCCGTTCAAGTCATGTTCGGTATATGTGCGGGCGGCGTGCGCAGCGGCGATAGCATCCAGGTCGAAGTCACCGCCGTAGATGATCCCCTCCTCCGGCGGACGGCCAAATAAAAACGTACGGTGGATGTCAAAGAAGTCAAAGCCGTATTTCTCGATGGCCCCTGGATCAAAGCTCATAAAGAACTGGTACAGTTCGGGGTCCCCGCAGACAAGCCGCCGGGTAGCCGCTACCCAGAGCGCCCCCGCCTCCTGGTCACGGATGGCTTCCCACTCGGCCCAGGTTTCTAGCTGAGGGACTTCCGGCCAGGCCACCGCAGCGGCGCGGTAGTCGGCATAGCTCAGTTCGATCCCGCCATAATCAGCGGGCAGCGAAGCTGACTCCGGCACCAGCGCCAACATCTGCATCAGGTACGGGACTTCGTCATCCCCCTGCGACAAAACGGGCGCGGCACTCCCCACCACGAGAACCAGCACACACACCAGCGCGATAATGCGTTTTCTGACGGTCATCGTCTCCTCCATATCCGAATATCATAATCACCCACATACGGTGTGAAGTCTAGTATGCCGTCCAACCGGGCGCAACCGCCGCGCCAACCACCGCCATCACGCCCGACCATGCCGCACGGCGACGATCTGCGCGATGATGCTCAGCGCGATCTCCTCCGGCGACTTGCCGCCGATATCCAGGCCGACCGGCGTGTGAATCTCCGGCAGTTGGCCAAAATCAAAACCGACCGCTGCCGCCCGTTCGAGGCGTTCGGTGTGGCGTTTGCGCTGGCCGATGGCGCCCAGGTAGGAGATTGGCCTGCCCGCCAGCGCGTGGAACATGGCATCTTCAAAGCGCGGCTCGTGGTTGAGCGATACAACATAGGTACGCTCGTCTGCACCGACCTGTTCGATCACCGCGTCCGGCCAGGCGTCCAGGACCAGATCGGCGTTGGGGTGCTTGTCGCGCGTGGCAAACGCCGGGCGGCCATCGGTCACTACCGTGCGGAAGCCCAGGATATTCGCAAACTGCACCAGCGGCACCGCGATCTGCGTCCCGCCAAAGATCAGGAGGGTTGGAGGGGAAAGCACCGGCTCAAACAATGCGACCCGGCCATCTACGTAGCTGCGCGTCACCGGGTGGTCACCGTTCAGCGCGTCCAGGGCATCGCGCACCACGTCGGGCGGCAGGTCGGCGGACGTACTGCCATCGGGCAAAACCTGCGCGTGGACGGCGTCCGGCGCGGCGGGTCGGCCCGGTGTGCACAATGTCACGTTAACACAGGTGCCCGCTGTGGTCAGCGCGTCGAACAGCGCGCGATCCAGCGGTTCGAGCAGCACGTCAATCTGGCCGTTGCAGGCCAGCCCGATCTCGATCAGCGGGTTCTCGACGTGCTCGTAATGCAGCATCAATGCCGCCCCGTTGGCGAGCACGTTTTCCGCTGTGCTGTACACGTCCGTCTCAACGCAGCCGCCGCTGACCGCGCCCACAAACCGGTTATCGCCGGTCATGATCATGCGCGCGCCAAGCGGCTGGCTCGATGACCCGGTAATGCGAACAATAGTCGCCATCGCCACCGGCTGATCCTGGTCCAGCCAGGCGGCAGCTTGCTTAAACAGTTCTTGATTGCTCATACGCCATCCTTGCCGTCATCAAATGCCGTGATTGTAGGCAGCCTGCACCTGTGCGGCAAGTCCTGGCGAGCATGTGCTAACGGCGGCGCTTGCCCTTCTTTTTGCCTTTGCTGCGCCTGCTGCTTTGGCTGCGGTGGCGCGGCCTGCCCCCGGCATCCATCTTGACCAGGCGCGGCTGGAACTCGGCCAGCGCGACCACCAGGTCGGCCTGGTCGGCCATCACTTCACGGATGTCTTTGTAGGCGCCGGGCGCTTCGTCCAGGCCCGCCGAGAGCAGCTCAATGCCCTGCTCCTCAAGCCTGCGCTGCACGCTGTCCCAGTCGAAGGTGCGGAACGCCTGCTTGCGGCTCATGCGGCGGCCTGCGCCGTGCGCCGCGCTGTCCAGCGAATCGGGATTCCCCAGGCCGCGCACCACGAACCCCGGCGCGCCCATGCTGCCCGGAATCACACCTAGCGCGCCTTTCCCGGCGGGGGTCGCGCCCTTGCGGTGAACGATCACGTCCTGCCCGTCGGCGGTTTCTTTCCAGGCGAAGTTATGATGATTCTCGATCCCGCCCAGCACCGGGATGCGCAGCACGTCCACGATCTGGCGGTGGATGATGGCATGGTTGGCGCTGGCATACTTTCCGGCCAGCATCATCGCTGCCCAGTATTCGACCCCGGCTTCGTTATCCAGGTCCAGCCAGGCGAGATGCTGGAACTCCTTTGGCAGCCCGGCCCGCTGCTGCATGGCGACCTTGGTATAGTGATTCGCCATCTCCAGGCCAAAGCGGCGGCTCCCGCTGTGACTGAGCAGCGCCAGATACGTGCCCGGCGGGATTTTGCCGAGCGGCGAATCGATCTGCGTATGGACGTGCAGCGCGCCAAACTCGACAAAGTGATTACCCGATCCACTGCTGCCAAGCTGGTCCCAGGCCACGTCCCGAAACCGTCCCGCGACCGGGTGCTCGTCCCAGGCGGGATCGTCCATCACCTCGTGATCGCGGCGCGGATTCCAGTGCGATCCCGCACCAAAGCGTGTTTGCTGTTCCAACGCGATCCGGAAGTGATCCCGCCGCTGGTCCAGCACGCCCGGCGACGCGTTAAAGACCGTCATCCGCATCCGGCAGGCGATATCTACGCCCACCGCATAGGGAATCACGCTGTTGTGTGTGGCCAGCACTCCGCCAATCGGCAGACCGTAACCCTGGTGAGCATCCGGCATCAGCGCGCCGCGCACGGCCACCGGCAGCCGGACCGCGCGTTTCATCTGGTCCAGCGCGCCGGATTCGATCTTGTCCGCGCCCCAGACGCGATAGGGTGCCACAGACCCCAGGTCATAGCCCCCAGCAGGACGTTCTGCGCGGCGCTGCGCGGTCACCAATGCGTCGGCCACCGCCCCATACACCGGGTCGCCCTGAAAATCGTTCGGCGCGTGTAACACGTCGGCCAGGTCGCCCAGCACGTCGTCATGTGAAGCCCCCGCGGACATTGCGGTATCGGCGGCTTGCAGCGCCAGCCCGATCACCTTGCCGGGCGGATAACCCAGCGTGAGCATGTCGTTGCCGTCCATCATGTCACCTCCCGCACATTATTCACCATTGTATTTGTGAAGCTTTTGTCATAGAATCACTAAAACCAGGAAAAAAGCCGGAAAACCGTAAATTATTATTTGATCTTTATTAACTACAATTATATAGTTCAAGTGTATATTGGCGGCAGAATTAAAATTAGTGAAAAACGGTTGATTTCGTTGCCGTCGATATGCGAGCCGGATGTGATCCTGCATACGGGTTGGATGCTGCCCCAACCAGGACGCAGCGCCACCGGCAGGTAGCATCGCATCGTGCGATACCCGTCCGCAACCGTCTAAGTACTTCATACCAGTCACGATATTATTTGGAGGAACACCAATCATAAACCGGCTGCCCGGTGAGTGATCATTTATCGTCTGTACTCACCCCAGGGTCCGGGATCCGCTTGACTAGGAGACGGCAATGCACATCATCTACATCGAGGACGATCTGACAAACATCGCACTAGTGGAACGAGTGGCCCGGCTGTCACATGATACCCTAACCACGTATGCCTCTGCCGAAGATGCGCTCCTGCATATCCAGCCGGGGGACGCCGATCTCATCTTGACCGATATCGACTTTGGAAATGGTATGACGGGCCTGGAACTGACCCAGGCATTACGCAGGCGGGGGATCGAAGCACCGATCATCACCATCACCGCCTACGATCTCCCTGAATATATGAATTGGGCCGGACAGGTTGGCAGCGATGGCTTTATTGTCAAGCCGGTGAACGTAGGTGATCTGCTTGACCTGCTGGATCACTACCGCTCTCTCTAGTCTCTCTGGATCAACTTTTTTTGGGAAAATGACAATAAACGGGCCGGATTGCACCTGGCCCGTTGCGCTTGGTTTATCAGGCTCGGGGACAGGGATTCGAACCCCAACCGCCTGGTCCAAAGCCAGGTGTTCTGCCGGTTAAACTATCCCCGATAGGATTTTTCCCCGACCAGATTCATACAACGATACGTGATGCCCAGTCTGTCAGCAGCACTAACAGGCTGCATTTAATGATCCCCAGCCGCAGCAGCACCTGGTTCAGGTGCGACATTTGGCCACCGGGTCGTTCGGCGGTCAAGTGCACGATCATCAGGGGCAAAAAACCCAGGACTGCGACCAGTACCAACCCAATGCTATCGAGTACGGTTAGATGCAACTCCCCATGATGGTTGCTCCTCTCTTGAACAAATAACGCCGGTAAAAAAGCCAACTGATCGGCTGAGAGTATCCGGAAGCAGCCTGCGTAGGGAGCAGCCAACACCCATCTTTTCCGCACCTGACTCCCCACGCAGACCACTATCCGGTGTCACCTACGGCAACCGCTAGACTGTTAACATGCGTGCCCCTGCTTCCTCCAGGCGGGCGACAAATCCCGTTAAACCCATTTGCCGGTCGCAGCGCCTGTTATGTTCCCAATACGATCCGGGCACATTTCTCATCCGCTTCTGTCGGTTACGTTCAATTCGGTCGAGTGGCACTCACCACCCGACCGATCCCTACCTGGCCTGGGCGATGAATGCGAGGCGAGACTGCTTGTTACCGGGATTTCCGTCACCTGCTTTTGAGCGTGACATGATCTGCCTCTCTTTCTCGCTGCAATCGCTCAACGCCCGTCACTTTTTGCGGCCTGTGTGCCTGAATCTCGTCGATGGTTTCCTGGGCGGTGTAGACGATGTCTTCCAACCAGCCGACCATCTCCAGGGCGGTCAGCGGCGAAGCGCTGCACAAGCTGCCTTCGCTGGCGATGTCATGGAGGTGATCCAGTGCTTGAAACACCGTTTCGAACCATGCTTCGCTGTAGCGCGCCGGGCGCACCAGCCTGATTGTGGGTCGGAACTGCTGCTGCATCATCTTACAGCCTCCCTGAATACAAAACACCGCCGTTCGGGACCGACCGGAAGCCCCGGATGGGCCTCCTGGCCCGGCTGCATTCCCCGAACAAAAATGCAACCGGGGCGTGAGCCTTATATCTGTCGTCTCACGCCCCGGTGATGGGTCTGGTTAGGTGTGCTGCGGAAGATCGCTAAATTGGACCTCCCGCGTCACGCACAGCATGAGACCGTATAACTGACTCTTGCGCCACGTATTCGGCGGCTACGCATTCCATCATCCAGTTGCCGCACAGAGAATCGCTGCGCAGACTGTGACCAGTCGACAAAATCGCCATCCGGCTCCGTTCGTCGGGTTGGTAATCGTCCACGCTATCAAGTTCGCTGGTTCTACAGGGCGAACCGGGATTCATCAAGCTTGCCTTTCCACTGCTGTCTGGTCGAGCATCTCCAGGATGCTTGAACCCTGGATGAAAATACGTCGAATACCGGCGGGCTGACTGACGCGCAAATAGCCCGCGTCAATCAGTTTTTTTAACGTACTGAGGCTGACGCCGAGCACTTCGGCTGCCTCTTGCCGGGAATACACGGCATTTGAATTGATAATGCGCTTACCGCCGTCTGACATCCCAACTTCCTCCGGTTTGTACAGTCTAACACAGCCCTAACATGCTGTCAAGCCACAGCGTGATATACCAGCGCATTTAGACGTGTATGTAAGGTTCAGAAAGGGCCAAACGGCATGATTAATCGTTTACTTCATGCAGGCAGGTGCGCGTCCAACCAGGCGACAATATCATCCAACGCCTGCTCTTTGCCCAGTTCGTTGTGGACTTCGTGATACATCCCGTCGTACAGCCTGACGGTCGTATCGGGCGCGCCGGACGCCTGCCGGATGATGTCCGCGCCTTCGGGCAGCGTGAGCGTGTCGGCGCTGCCGTGCAGAGCAAGATAGGGCACGGTCAGTGTCGGCAGCAGCTTTATGCATTGGCGGGAAGCAGACAGCATCTCGGACAGCCACCGCAAACGCATTGCACCACGATCCACCAGCGGATCGTCCTCGTACCGCTGCACCACCGCCGGATCACGGCTGATCTTGCTGGCGGCCAGCGGCGGACCCAGGCGCACCGTGGGAAGCACAGCACTCAGCAGCCTGACCAGTCCGGCCAGCACCGGGTTCGCACCGGACAGCCGTAACGCCGTGCCGGCAGTGATCAACCCGGCCAGATCGCCCTGATCCCCAGACGCATACAGCAACCCGATCAGTGATCCCATGCTGTGCCCGTAGACAAACACCGGCAGGCCGGGCGCCGCCGCGCGCACCCGCTCACGATAGGCGCGCAGATCGGCCACGTACTCATCAAAGCGCCCAACGTAGACGCGCCTGCCCTCCGACTGGCCGTGCCCCCGGAGGTCCAGCGCGTACACGGCATAGCCATGTTCAACCAGACAGGCTGCAACGTGCCCATAGCGGCTGCTGTGTTCAGCGTACCCATGCACCAGGATCACAGCGGCTCGCGGTGGTTCGTCCGGCAGCCATGCCTGGGTAAAAATGTTCAGGCCGTGTAATCCCGTGAACGTTCCTTCTTCATGACGCATACGAACAGCTCTTTTCTGACCAGCTCCAATCATGCCCCGCATTATGACGCAGATCGGGCGCGCCGGGTAGCTGAACCGCCACCCCCTGCCCCCCGTTTATGATACACTCTGGGCATCATTCACAACCGGAGCGAACAATGAACGTAACACGTTATGTGAGCCATAGCCTGGTCATCCCGGTCCTGCTGGCGGGACTGCTCAGCCTGACAGTCACAGGCCCCGCCGCCGCCCAGGAGCCGGGTAATGCCATCGAAGCATTGGCGCTGCAAGCGCACCTGCAAAACCTCCGCACGCAAAACTACACATTCTGGATCGGCGGCAACCTGGGCGACGCCCGGTATGCGCCTCGCTATTCTGTTACTGGGGAGGTGTTAGGTGGCTGGACGCTGGCCGGGCTGAACGGAGACAATACTGTCACGCTCGAAACCCTGGAGCGCCCTGCCCTGTTGAACTTCTGGGCGTCGTGGTGCGCGGCCTGCCGGATCGAGTTTCCACGCCTGACCGACGTTGCACTGGCACCGGACGGGCACGCCTTTGATCTCCTGTTCGTCAATATGTCGGATACCAGGTCAAACGCGCTGGCCTTTCTGGCTGACCAGCCGCCAGCGATCCACACGGTGATCGATGAACAGGATGTTCTCGCGCGGCGTGCGTACATCAACGCCATCCCCAGCAGTATCCTGATCGACACGGACGGGACGGTCCTGGCCGTGCACGTCGGCATTCTGACCTCTGCCGTGATCGACTTCCTGGATGCCGTCGCGGCACAGCCGGGCGTGGGGCAATTTGACGCATCGGTCTACACCGACGTCCCCCCTGCCGCCGTGCTGCAACCGGTGGATACAGCCAGCGCTGACCCACTTCAACCGGGCGAGCGCGTCTCCGGCACAATCACCGACGCGGCGTTCCAACACGCGTACCGCTTCAGCGGGCACGCAGGCGACGTGGTGGGCGTGCGCCTGCAAGCCGATGATTCCAACCTGGATACCTACCTGGTGCTGATGACGGCGGATGGCGAGCGGTTAGCCGAAAACGATGACGACGAATCCAGCTCCAACTCGTTCATCGAGTGCACCCTGCCCGTCGACGGCGAGTATATCGTGGTTGCCACCCGCTTTTTGGAAGCAGATGGCTTCGGGTCCGGTGCCTACACGCTGCTGCTGACCGTCGCCGCAGGCGGAAGCAGCCAGCCCGCACCGGGAGCCGACGAAGGATTTATTTCCTATGGCAGCACCGTGATCGGGCAGGTGAGCGGCAATGATCCCCGCGCGTTTTACTCGTTTGAAGGACAGGCAGGCGACGTGATCACGCTGCAAATTCACCACCCGCCCGACGACGAACCACTGCGCATCGAGCTAAAGGATACGCACCTCGACCGGCTGGCTGTCACCGACCCGTCGGCGGACGGGGAAGCCGCGCTGGTAGACGTTGAGCTGCCCGAAAACGGCAATTACTTAGTGATCGTCTATCGCACGCGCTCGCGCGATACAACATACCAGGATTTCACCCTGACGCTGACCGCCGCCGAGCCGAAGATGGAAGCGCCCCTGCCGGACACAGGCAGCGCCACGCTGGCTTATGGCGGCCTGGTGAGCGGCACGCTGGATGATAATACGCCCGCAGAGCGCTGGACATTCGCCGGGCAGCACGGCGACGTGATCACGCTGGTCATGACGCGCGCCGTCGACGAACCGGGCGGGCTGGACGGGTACCTGATCCTGCTGGGACCAGACGGTGACGAACTGGCCAGCGTGGACGATTACGGCAGCAGCGTGATGCCAACACTGCTCGATTTTGAACTGCTCGCCGACGGCATGTATACCGTTGTAGCGACACGCTTTGGCTTCGAAAACGGCTTTTCGACCGGCGATTACAGCCTCAGCCTGGCTTTAGCCGCTCCCGACGATACCTCCGGCGGCGCTGGCGGGGGCACGCAGTGGATCGACGCGGATAATCTACCTGCCGATCTGCGCCGCATTGAATACAACGAGCGGGTCACCGGCACGATTTCGGCTGATAATGTTGACGACTGGTACAGTTTTGATGGGCGCACGGGCGATGTGATCTCGATCCGGTTGGCCGCCGACGGCAGCGAGCTTGACGCCTACCTGTTGCTGCTGGATTCAAACGGGCGTGAACTCGCCAGCAACGACGACCTGGACGATGACAGCGGCGACGCGGCGATCCTCGATTTCACGCTGCCCGCAGATGACATGTACCTGCTGCGAGCCACGCGCTACGGCTTTAATCATGGGCTGTCCGGCGGTGATTATGTGCTGCTGATCGAGCTGGCGGCTGGCGAACCAGCTCGCGGATCGCTCGACGTGGACGATACCGGCGACATGTACACTTTACCGGTAGCGCGGGCAACGGTGATAAAACGCCGGTAGAGACAGGCCCCGAACATCGTGTAAAATAAATTTAGACTGCATACAAAGCGGTGTTAAGGTATGTATGCTATGCTTTTTAGCTGGGGCAGTACGCAAGCTCGTGCCAGCACGCAGGATTCGGTTTGCTAACGCCTGCAAAATCTGTGAAAAAAGGTATAATACCAATCTGCCTGACACGGGTATGCGGGTGCTGATCACCATGGGGCACGACGACCTGTCGGCAGCATATGCCGAGCGATCTCAGGATTGCAGACCGTGTGCGGTCCTGACGGCAGGCAACCCGGCCCAGGCGAAGCCAATCGCCTGAAACCTGTTCGTGGCCCCGTGCAAAAGCATCTGAGGAAAACTCATGATCGAGGGGCATGTTCTTCTTTTAAACGGCGGTACATGGGAACCGCTGACGGTGGTCAGCATCCCGCGCGCTATCAACCTGCTGCTGTCCGGTAAGGCCATTGTGGTCGAGGAGTCGGACCGCTTCCTGCGCACGGTGCGCACCAAGTTCCCCGTCCCATCTGTGATCGCACTGCGTCGCTATATCAACGTGCCGCGCCGCCATGCCCACTGGAGCCGCCAGGGTGTGCTGACGCGCGACGGCTACACCTGCATCTACTGTGGAGCCAGGCCGGGCGATATAGTGCGCGGCCAGCCGATTACGCGGCGCGACATGACGGTTGATCACATCCTGCCGGTATCGCGCGGCGGGAAAAATACATGGTCCAACACGGCCTGCGCCTGTTTCGCCTGCAACCACCGCAAAGGCAACCGCCTGCCGGGTGAAGCCGGTATGCGCCTGCGCTGGGAACCCAAAACCCCGCGTACCAGCTACCTGGTGATCGAAATGGGCAGTCACCCCAACACCTGGAAGCGGTATATCGAAATCGGGCGCGACAAGAGAACCCCCTGACCCGACAAACAACAAGGACGCTGCCAGCATAGCCGGAGCGCCCTTTTTATATGATCTGATTCGCGCTATTTACGCGTGCACGCGGCGCGGATCGTGTGCCAGCGTGCCGTCGAGATATGCCAACAGCGCCTCGTCTACCGTTTTTTGCGGAACAGCGTACACGCGCAGCCCGTATTCGCGCGCGTGGCCCAACGCCCGCTTCCCGATGCCGCGCACGACCATCACCTGGCAGTCACGCATGGCGTCAAACTTGCGATTGCGACCGCCCCGGCCACCACGCCCAACATTCCGGCAGCAGTCTGGATCGTCGTTGCGGTGAGCGTGCGCGTCGTGATCATGATCGTGGTCGTGCGGCGGGCTGTGGACCTTGTCCCGCGTGTCGCGCGCGACCGGGCGCCCATCTTCTACCGTCACGACTATCACCTGCGGGGCCTGTCCAAAGTGCGCGCTGAGCGCCCCCGTCTCGTCGCAGACAAACGCGATTCTTTCAACCGGCATCAACCATCCTCACCAGTGCGCGCCGTTCATGGCTGTGGCACATATAGCAAACACTCGCCCGCCGCGATCTCGCAGGCGGCCAGTGGTATATCCTGGTCTCGCAAATGCACCGTAAACAGCGCATCAGGATCATCGGAAATCCAGAAATAATGAGCGGCAATAGTCGCGCGGTACCAACCCAGGAAACGCGGGCATAACGCCTTCGTCGGCGATACCTGCGTGGTAGAGGCTGTGATCAACTGGTAGCACCCATCCGCGCCCATCTCGTAGGGCCGTTCCGCGCTGTTGCGGTTATTCCACTTATTGACCGCAAACGACAACAGCGTGCGATCCGCCTCAATACGTTCAAACACCAGCCGGTTCACATCGATTGTGTCACCGGATATGTTCAGCAGGAAAAACTCGTTGTCTTCCCATACCAGCCGCACATTAGGCTCATGTCCCGGCGTGGGCGTCATCTCTGGCGGTTCAGCTGATTCCTCGGTTGGTTCCGGGCTGGGAATGTCGGTCGGCGTTTGGGTAGGTTCCTCAGTCGGTTCTTTGGTGGGTTCCTCGACAGGCGCCTGCGTTGGTTCTTCAGTCGCCTCCTCGGTGGGTTCAGCCGTTGGTTCGACGGTCGGTTCTTCCGTTGGCTCGGCGGTTTCCTCGGTGGGTCCCTCTGTCGCTGCGGCCACTTCCACCGGCGTGGATTCGACCGTACGGGTCGGCCTCACAGTCGCTTCCTGGGTCGCTTCCTCGGTCGGCTCGACAGTCGGTTCTTCTGTTGGCTCGTCCGTACCGGCAGGCGTCTGCTCCTCCGTGCCCACAGCCGCTACTGCTTCGGTCCCGGCGGCAGCGCCCTCGTCCTCATCACCGCCGCCGCTGTCCAGTCCCAGATACAGCCCGCCAACGATCAACACTACAACCACTACCATGATCGCCAGCAGCCCGGAGCGCGAACGCTGACGTATTGCTTTTACGGCTACCTTGCCTCCCTGGGTTTCTTCGGCCTTCTTGGGAAGCGTGATCCCGCCAGCCTCCGGTCCCACTAAGCCGAGTTCGCGCGGGTCTTTATAGTCTTTCAGGATCGCTCCCAGCGTATCCTCGTCAATTTGCAGCGTGCCGTCCCTGAGTTCCTCGAGCGCAGCCTCTTCTTCTTTGCGTGCCTTGCGACGCGCAAACCGACCGGCGACACCGCGCTGCTTGGTATCGGTATCATCTGCCGGGGCAGACGGCGTGGACGGGGATTCAGGAGTCACTGCGGGCGCTGGCTCTTTTTCTGGTGCAGACGGCGCCGAAGGCTTGGATTCCAGCAGTTCTGCTACCGGCGGCCCAACAGCAGGCTGGCTGACCGACGCATCGGCCACGCCGAAGGCTTTCTCCAGCGCGTCCACCAGGTCGCTACCGGTCGTATAGCGGTCTTCCGGCTTCTTTTCAAGCACGCGCATGATCACCGCTTCGGCTTCCCCCGGCAGATCGGGGTTGTACAGTGTTGGCGGCGGCGGGACTTCGTTCAGGTGTTTGAGCGCCACGCTCATCGCGGACGGGTCATCAAACGGCACCTTGCCCGCCATCATCTCGTAAAGCACAATACCCAGCGAATACAGGTCGCTTTGCGGGACGGCTTTGGCCGACGAGATCGCCTGCTCCGGCGCGATGTAATGCGCGCTGCCGAACGTATCGCCGGTTGTGCCCTCGTGAATGCTGAGCGCCAAGCCAAAATCCATCAGGATCGCGCGCCCGCCCTGTTTCTCCAACATGATGTTAGAGGGCTTGATGTCACGGTGGATCACGCCCTGCGTGTGGGCATAGTCCAGGGCACTGGCAACATCACGGGCGATGCGCAGCACTTCTGCGGCGGGCATGCGCTGCTCTTTCGCGGCATACTCCTTGAGCACGGCGCGCAGGTCTTTGCCCTCCAGGAAAACCATCGCCATATAGTATATGCCCTCGCTGCGCCCGAACTGGTACACGCCCACAATGTTCGGATGCTGCAAGCGGGCAATTGAGCGCGCCTCAAGCTGAAAACGGCGCGTGTACTCTTCTTCGGTCGTGGTGACAAAATCGCCACTGATAACCTTGACCGCAGCAAAACGATCCAGGTTCTCGTCATAGCCGCGATAGACGCGCGACATGCCCCCACGCCCCAACAGAGACTGGATGGTATAATCGCCTAACTTTTTTCCTAAGAGCGGATCAGCAGACATAGCGCTTTCTCAATCAATCGAGCAGTGGGATACAGGATGGTCACGGGCAGCGATGTAGCAGCATGTGTTGATAGTATTAGTATACCCCGGTCCGGTCGATCAAAGAAATCAATTTTTCGTGAGTCTGACCGATCGGTCAGCGCGCGTCCAACGATGTCAAAAATGTACGCAAAGCGGACGTCGTCGCGCCGGGCTGCTCGACCATCGGCATATGCCCGGCGTCAGCGATAAAAACCAGCGATGCTGGGATCGTCCTGGCTACCTGGCGGCTGGTTTCTGGCGTCACGATCTGGTCGTCTTCGCCCGCCATGATAGCGACCGGCACACTGGCATCACACAGCGTCTTCAGCGAGTCGGGACGCTCGGCCATGCCGCGCAGCGCGCCCGCAATGCCTACCGGCGGCGTATGCACCATGACATGGTAAATGCCCTGCGCCATCAAGGACTTACGATTTACCGCCGGGGCAAATAGTATACTCATCATACCCAGGGCCAAACTCGCCGCCCCTTCATTAAGCGCCAGCGTGGCAGACTTGAGCCGTTGCAGCCGCTTCTCGGCAGTGTCGGCATAGGGGTGGGTCGCCACCAACCCAACGCCCATCACCCGCTCCGGCGCCGTCCGCAGCGCAGCCATCACCACGTAGCCGCCCATGCTGTGCCCCACCCACACCGCCCGCTCGATCCCCAGGCTGTCCAGCAGCGCGATCACATCGCCTGCCAGCACATCCATGTAGTACGTGCCGTCAGGGGCAGGACTCTGGCCGTGCCCGCGCAGGTCCGGCGTGATCACGCGGAACGTGTCACTCAGCACGTCCCGCTGCGCCTGCCAGATACATTGATCAAACGGGAAACCGTGCAGCAAAACAACGGGCAATCCCTGCCCGCTTTCCTTATAGAATAACGTAACCGGTTCTGATGGTTGTGCCATCGTGTCTGCTCCTTGTGTCCCAATAGGGTAGAATACCAGAATGCACTCCGCGCCGCCATGCGGCAGCGCACCAAACGGCCAGTTTACGAATCGAAACCCGTATGAACTCACCCGATGTCTTGCGCGGCTCAGTCGAGCGCATTACTTACTATAACGAAGAAACCGACTACTGCGTTTTGCGGCTGCGCCCGGATCAGCTCCAATTGGGCAGCGAGATGCTGGTAACAGTCGTCGGCAACATGCCCGAACCGCAGCCCGGCGAAAGCGTCCGGCTGGAAGGCCAGTGGACCAACCACCCCCGGCACGGGCGGCAGTTCCGCGCCGACACCATCACCCAGATTCGCCCGGCCAGCGCCGAAGCGATCCGCCGCTACCTGGGCAGTGGACTGGTCAAGGGCGTAGGACCGGTCACCGCGCGCCGGATCGTGGATTTTTTTGGACTGGAAACGCTCGACGTGCTGGACCGCACGCCGCAGCGCCTGCGCGAAGTGCCCGGCGTCGGCAAACACCGCACCAGCCTGATCAGCACCGCCTGGGTCGAACAGCAGCAGATCAAGGAAGTGATGCTGTTTCTGCAAGGGCACGGCGTCTCGTCGGCGCTGGCGGTCAAAATCTACAAAACCTACGGCGACCAGGCGATCAGCATCGTCAGCAAAGACCCGTACCGGCTGGCGCAGGATATTTTTGGGATCGGCTTCCGCACGGCAGACAAGATCGCGCAGGACCTCGGCCTGCCCCCGGACGCGCCGGGCCGCATCGGGGCCGGGGTGCAGTACGTGCTCAATAACGCGACCGACGACGGCAACGTCTTCCTGCCGCGTGATGCGCTGGTTGAGGGAGCCACCGAGATGCTCAGCGTTGAGTCGGGTGTTGTCGAAGAAGCTGTGACCCGGCTGGCCGGGCGTGGAGACCTCAACATCGAAGCCGTGCCGGAAGGATTAGAGCAGATCGAAGCTGTCTACCTGCCGCCCATGTACTACAGTGAAAAAGGTGCCGCCGTCCGCCTGAAGACCATGATCGACACGCCTGCCAGCCGCCTGGATGCCTTACAGCGAACCGATTGGGACAGGCTACTGGGTGACATCTCGGCGGGTGGACCGGTGCACCTGACCGGTCAGCAGCGCGAAGCGATCCGGCTGGCGCTGACACACAAGATCAGCATATTGACCGGCGGTCCCGGCACCGGCAAAACAACCACGCTGCGCGCCGTGATCGAAGTGCTGGTACGCAAGCGCTGCCGCTTCCTGCTGGCCTCGCCGACCGGACGCGCCGCCAAGCGGCTCAGCGAGGCGACCGGCCAACCCGCACGCACCATCCACCGCATGTTGGGCTACAGCCCGTCGCAGCGCGGCTTCACCCACAACGAAGAAAACCCCCTCGACGCAGACCTGGTGGTAATCGACGAAGTGTCGATGCTCGACCTGACGCTGTTTTACAACCTGCTCAAAGCGCTGAGGCCAGATACCCACCTGCTGCTGGTCGGGGACGTGGACCAACTGCCGAGCGTGGGCGCAGGCGACGTGCTGCGCGACTTGATCCGCAGCGGCATCTGCCCGGTTACACGCCTGGACGTGATCTTCCGGCAGGCGGATACCAGCCAGATCATCAGCAACGCGCACCGTATCAACCAGGGCGAAACGCCCGACACCTCCAACCGGGGCAATGACTTTTTCCTGTTCCCAGAGGAAGACCCCACCGCCGCCGCCGAACTGCTGGTCAACATCGTGCAAGAACGCATCCCGCACAGGTTCGGCTACGACCCGATGCGCGATATCCAGGTGCTCGCGCCGATGTATCGCGGACCGGTTGGCGTCTCCGCGCTGAACGAATCACTGCAAGCCACGCTCAACCCGCCCCAGCAGCGCATCGTTGAACGCCGCCTGGCCGGGCGGCTGTTCCGCAAGGGCGACAAGGTGATCCAGATGCGTAACAACTACGAAAAAGACGTCTTCAACGGCGATATTGGCTGGGTGCACAGCTTTGATCTGACCAACCAGATCATGACCGTGAATATGGATGACCGGCTGGTGCAGTACGATTGGGCCGAAGCCGACGAACTGACTCACGCTTACTGCATCAGCGTGCACCGCTCACAGGGCAGCGAATACCCGTGCGTCGTTGTACCCATCCTGACGCAGCATTACATGATGCTCCAGCGCAACCTGTTGTACACGGCGGTCACACGCGCCAAAGAGCTGGTCGTGCTGGTTGGCACGCGCAAGGCTATCGCTATCGCCGTGCGCAACGACAAGGTTGCCCGGCGTTGGAGCGCACTGGATTGGCGGCTCAAAGCGTAGGCGATCAAGCGTGCTGCCCGCGTATAATCACATAGCGTAGACGAACGATGCCAAGGATAGACACCCTATGTGGCGAAAAATGTGGTTGTGCGCGGCGGCGCTGGCCGCTGTGATCGTATGCTTCGGATCAGGAACAATTCACGCCCAGGATGGCGCTGGCAGCCTGATGGTTGGCGACAGCGAGCGAACCTATCACCTGCATGTGCCGCCGACAACAGGCGACGAATCCGTCCCGCTGGTGATCGCTCTGCACCCGGCTGCCTCGTCCGGCAGGGCGATGCAAATCCTCACCGGCTTTGATGCGCTGGCCGACCGCGAAGGGTTCATCGTCGTCTACCCGGACAGCGCGGGTTACGCCTGGGACGATGCCCGGTACGCGGGCAACTGGCCGCCGGACATGGAGCCGGGCGATGATATGGCCTTTCTCCCCGCGTTGATCGATCACCTGGCCGAGACATACCCCGTTGATACCGGGCGCGTCTACCTGGCCGGGTTTGGGCGGGGTGGTACACTGGCCTACCGCTTCGCCTGCGAACAACCGGAATACTTCGCCAAAATCGCCACCGTTGGCGCGCTGACATGGGACTACCAGATGCAAGCCTGCCCCGCCGAATCCGAAGCCGTACCGATGTTGATGCTGCTGGGCGACCGTGACGCCGAATACCCGGCGGTAGGGCAAATGCTGCCCCGCTGGGATGATCCAGGCGAGTTGTACTGGCTGCACAGCATATCGGAAACGCTGGCGTTTTGGGCCGGGCACAACGGCTGCAACCTGGACGAATCCCGCACGCTGGACGAACACGGCATCACGATCTACGAGAACTGCGCCAACGACGCCACCACCGCGTTTTATACCATCGAGGGCGCCGGGCACAACTGGCCGCGCATTAACGATCACACCCTGAACCAGTTTGGCATCGACGCCAGCGAGGTGCTCTGGCAGTTTTTCAGCGGCGGCGACTGGACGGCCCTGGCCGAGCAGCGCGAGACGGATAATGACCTGTTTGGCGGCTTTGCACGCAGCTACACGCTGTACGTCCCGCCAACCTACGACCCGGCAGAAGCAGCGCCGCTGGTCGTGGCGCTGCATGGCAAGGGCGGCATCGGCGCGGGCTTCGCCTACTATCTGGACCTGAACCAGACGGCGCAGGAACACGACTTTATCGCGGTCTATCCAGATGGTGCGGGCAACATGTGGAACTACGTCCGGGGCAGCACGCAGTATGAGGACAGCGGCATCGACGACACAGCCTTTTTGTCCGCGCTGATCGATGACCTGGCGCTGGACCTGAACATCGACCGGCAGCGCGTGTATGTGACCGGCTTTTCCAACGGCGGGTTTATGGTGCACCGGCTGGCCTGTGAAGCGTCCGGCGTATACGCCGCATTTGCCCCTATCGGCTCCACGCTGGCAACCGAGTTGATGCCCATGTGCGAACAGGCGCGCCCGCTGCCGATCCTGATCATGCACGGCACAGCGGACGACAATATCATGTGGGGCACGGTGTATCATGGCGATACGCCCGTTTCGCTGTCGGTGCCGGACACGGTGCTGTACTGGGCCGTTCACAATAGCTGCGATCCGGAACTGACCGACTATACCATCCTGCCCCAGAAGGGTCTGTCGCCCGACACCAGCGTCTACCGCTACACGTTCGGCGGCTGCGCCGATGGATCGGACGTGCTGTTCTATGCCGTTGAGGGCGGCGGGCACGATCTACCCGGCACCGCCGACAAGTACGATCCCGACGAAGCGTCCGGCGTCAACATGGACATCAACACCGCCGACGTGGTGTGGGACTTTTTCGAGCAGTACACGCTGCCGGACGACTAGCAGCCGCAGACAGCCCTCACCCTTTTTCCACTCCCCGCTAGACCACACCCGTTTTCCTGTCGACGAAATGTAAGTATAATGGGCGAGAGTTTTTCGCCCATTATACTATCAGGAGAATGAAACATGAATATGAGTAACAAGCAGGAACGCAATGCAATGATAATCGGCTTCATTATCGGAATGGTCGTAGGCATAGCAATTGGCATCGTGATGGACGATCTCGCAGTGGGCATTGGAGTCGGAGCCGGTATTGGCGTGGCGCTTGGGGCAGGATTAGTAGCTGATGCTCAAAAGAAGGCCAAAAAGTCCGGCGAGGGCCAGCGATAAGACACTGACGGGAAGGAACACGTGCTTTTAATATACTTTTTTCTGCGAGTGTATCTCATAAACGTGGAAGACTTATGGAATGGGGTAAAGTGATAGGCACAGCCGTTGGCGTTGATCTTGCCATCGGAGTAGGATTGTACGTGACAATGGACAGCGCTCTCAGTCTTTGGCTACGTACATGAACAACCGCCAAGCGCGGCTGTAGTATTAGTCAGGCACGGCATCTAGATCACCAGGCGCCACCATCGCGGCGGCGCTCGTTTTTATTCCGGCTGGACCGGGATACAATCTTTGTTTTCATGTTCAGGCAAGCACCAAAGCGAGCAATCAATGCACACCATCCACCTCACCACACGCGCCCTGATCCTGGGAGCGCTGCTGATCCTGCCGGGAACGCTCAGCGCGTGCGGGAGTGATCAAGAAAAAGCCCCGGCGCTGCAAGCCGTCGGGTCCGATCAAGACGACAGCATCTCACAGGCCGGTGTTGGCAGCGCCGCCTCCCTGCTGGATGGGCTGCCGCAGCCCGCAATGGGCGATCTGGTCCTGCCGGTTGTCGAAGGCATTGACGGCGGGCTGGTCTTTGTACAGGGGGATGAACTGTACCGGGGATGGTTCGACGGCGGAAGAGCCGCACGCATCGCGGAAAACGTCAATCCCGCGCTATTCGAACCGTCGCCGGACGGGCGCGCACTCGCGTATTCCAGCATGAAAGATGTCAGCCAGGAATTTGGCAACGTGACGACAACATATCAGGTGGTCATCCTGGCGATCATCAACCTGGACACGCTGGGGATCACGCCCACCATCGACATCGATGAGCGGTTTTCGCACACGCCCGGCATACTGCCCGGTTGGGCGCCAACAGGCGCGGCGATCTTTAGCTTCAACCAGGACGGGCTGTTTTTGATCCGGGCCGATCAACCGGTCGCGCAGCCGGTGAGCGGGACACAACACGCAGCCTGGCTGACCGATGGATCGGCGCTGCTGTTTGATACTGCCGGAGATGCCGTCCCAGGCGACGAGCAGTCCCCGCTGGCGCTGTATCACTTCGACCCGGCCACAGGCGAGCGAACCAGACTCGACATAACGATCGATGACCCGGCCAGCGCGGACTTTATGCTGCTGGAACCGGCGCTGTACGCAATGGGCCTGGTCTATGATGAAACGTTCATCGACTATCACCGCGCCGCCCTGCTGCCGGACGATACGCGGGTGTACATCGACTGGCCGCTGGCGGTCAAGCAGGGTGAAAACGACCTGTGCGGCACGTGGCAGATCAAACGCCAGCCGCGCACCGAAACCACTCCGCCGGACGTGATCTACACGGTGGACGATACCACGTTCCTGACCGACCTGGCCGCCCTGCCGGACGGATCGCTGGTATTCCTGAAGTGGACGCTGGCAGGCTGCCAGTTCACGGGCGCGATGGGCGTCGAACTGCTGCGGCTGGTGCCGGGTGAACAACCAACCGTGATCGCCGACCAGATTGATCCGGGCTACAACGCCAATCCCAACGAGATCGGGCATTTGGGCACTATTCACGGCAGGAAGTACGCTATCTCCCCGGACGGGCGCATCCTTGCCTGGATCGGTGGGGGCACGGCCACGGGCACCTCATCGATTTATCTCACCGACTTGCAAACCGGCGGCACCGCCCTGCTGCTGACCGACAGCGCGGGATCACACGGCTTTGAAAGCGTGACATGGGTGCCGGGGCCATAATTTGAGACCGTCCGGTTGGAATGGCATTCCACGCCGAATCATGTAAACTGATAAGCGATTATCCGCCAGCAGATCGGATCACATATCACGATGGGTGCACTCAACCGGTTCGAACGACAGACGCTGCGCGCGATCCAGGCCCACATGCGCGAAACGATGCAGCGCAAACAGGTAGTCATTGAGCATATAGGCACGGTCGATGTCTTTTTTCATCCCACCAACCCCGACCCTCACCTGAACTGCGTCACGCCGCACAAAGGGGTCGCCTGGATTCGCCGCGAGGACTTGACGACAGCTTTCGCCGGGCTGGAACGCCTGGGCCGCATCCCGCGCCTGGTGTTCCTTGACGCCCTGTTCCCGATGGCTTTTCAGCAGCAGTTGGAACACATGGGGCTGACACTCGAACACCGGCGCGTGGTGATGGGCTATCGCCCGCTGTATGGTCCCAACCTGCCGGACGAGAACCCGCTGGGACAGCTTCCGCAGTGGTTTGACGAGCCGGTATCAACTATCATCGCCACCTCTGACGACGAGATCGCGACCTGGCTGCGCGTGTTCCGCTCAGCCTACTACAACACCGAGTCGATCACCATCGAGCTGCACGAGATCCGCCCGCTGGTCACTGCCGTTGAACAGGGTGAAAACCTGTTTGTCGTTGGCAGCTATGAAAATACGCCGCTGGGCGCGGCGCGCGTGGCCATCATCCCGCCGACCGCCGAAATCCAGGCCGTTGCTACCGCGCCGCTGTGGCATGGGATGGGACTTGAACCGGCGCTGATCACAACTGCCGTCTATACCGCCCTGGACCAGGGCTGCGACA
Organism: Anaerolineae bacterium; assembly: GCA_016926875.1. Lineage (GTDB taxonomy): Bacteria > Chloroflexota > Anaerolineae > Aggregatilineales > Aggregatilineaceae > JAFGNU01. The sequence goes on from JAFGNU010000035.1 coordinate 42,627, forward strand.
CGATCTTTTGCTTCATCTCGCCTACCGACCTGATGCAAACCTACCGCCGCCTGGGCTTCATCGAACTGGCGAACTGGCTGACGCTCTGGCGGCTCGAAGACGACCGGAACCAATCACCGTAAACCATCAGCAAAGGAGCGACGCTCATGAGCCAACTCTGGTACAGCCTGTATTTACCCACCAACCAGACCGCGCTGGTGGCCGATACGCTGCGCACGCTGCTGGCGGCACGGGATTACCAGCCTTATGACCCGTTCCCCGGTGGGACCGGCACCCCGCCCGGCCTGAAGCGCATGATACGGCAGTTTGTCGCGCCGCCGCAGGGCGGCTGGACGCGCGTCCTGGGCCAACCGCTGGACGCGGTGCTGGCCGCGCTCAGCGAGCATACCGACAGCCCGGTGCTGTATGCCTGGCTCACCGACGACGACGGCGGTTTTGTCCTGTTTCGGAATGGAGAGCGCCACGACGACCCGGCCATGCTGGATGCCTACCTGAAGCCGGAGACATCACCCGATCACCTGCGGCGCGCGTTTGCCGGTGATCTACCCGTGCCGGTGCTCAAAACCGATCAGCCGCCTGTCGCAGTGATCGGCGGCGACGCGCTCCCGCCTGATGTGCAGCAGCTCGCCAGGGATAAAGGCGTGGATGCCGGGCAGGCCAACAAGCTGATCGAGCGGCTGAGCGGCGGGTTGTTCGGCAAACTGGGCGGCAGCAGCCAGGACCAACAGCAGGCCCGCGATATTGTGATGGGCGGGGGTCGTGATCGCTGGAATAGCCTGGACGGCCAGCGCGTGCGGGCCATCGCCAGCGTGCTGACCCTGCCCGAAAACTGGCGCGCCCCCGACTGGCAGACCGTGCGCGACGCCTACCACGTTCACCGCCTGCGCGAGCGCAATCCACGCGCGCCGCTGCTGCCTGGCGACAAGGACGCGCTCAAGGCCGTGCCCGACGCGCTGTCATACCTGCCCGTGTATATGGGCCAGCCCTAGCTGCCAGGGCAGCGAACCTGATGGCCTACTCCGACCGCGAACGCTGGGACTGGCGCTATGCGAATCCAAAAAAGCCGCCAAAACGTGCGCCGCACGACCTGCTGACCCGGCACGCACCGCCGGCCTATCCCGGCATCCGCGCGTTAGAGCTGGCGTGTGGGCTGGGCCGGGATGCGCTGTGGCTGGCCGCGCAGGGCTATCACGTCGATGCTGTTGACATCAGCCTGCACGCGCTGCGCCAGGCGCGGGCGGAGATGCGCCGCCGCAGGTTGTCCGGCGTGACGTTTATCCAGGCAGACCTGGATGCCTTCCCCCTGCCCCGCAGCGCCTATGACCTGCTGGTCGTCTTCCGTTTTTTGAACCGGCGGTTGTTCCCGGCTATCCGCGCGTGTGTGCGGCCCGGCGGGCTGGTGATCTACCAGACAGTCAATATTTACAGGGTGGAGCAGCACCCCACCTTTCGCCGCGATCAGCTTCTCGAACCGGGCGAACTGCCCGGCTATTTTCCCGGCTGGACGGTGATCGAAGCCGGTGACAGTGGATCGTCCAGCTCGTTTGTCGGGCGCAAACCGGCGGAAGGGTAAACTGTGCGCGGGCGCGCTGTGACATTCCCGGCCCGGATTGGCTCACTCCTTCTGATCGTGCTGCTGGCGGCGTGCTCGTTAAGCACCGGCCCGGACGATACGCCTGCCGCACATGACACGCCCGCTGTCCCCACCCCGGATACAGACTCCGCCCCGTTGGTCATCGCCTGGGCGCAGCGCGGCGACCTGATGACGTGGCGCAGTGACCACCCCGAACTACGCCGGATCGCCAGCGGCGCCGTGATCCGCCCCTTTGTATCGCCGGACGGATCGTTGATCGCCTACCTGCGCGGGCCGGGCGGCGACCCGCAGAGTCTATGGATCAGCGACACGCCCGGCGCCAACGAGCGCCAGCTTATCGATGCAGCGCAATTATCGACCGGTGATGCGGTACGCCGCCTGTCGCAGATCGTCTGGGCGGCGGATTCACGGAGCCTGTACGTCAATACGCAGATCGGCCAGGGGATCGATACTCGCCCGGCAGATGACCTGTGGCACGTGAACGCGGAAACCGGCGCAGTCGAGCGCCTGCTGTTTGATGGCGAGGGCGGCCAAATCATCCCGTCGCCGGACGGGGCGCGGCTGGCGCTGGCGGCGGCGGGAACCTACGGATCAACGCCCGGCAGCATTGTCTTTTACGATCTCGTCACGCGCCAGCGGGTCACAGCGCTCGAATTTCCTGCCGTGGCAACGGCCAGTGAAACGCGCTGGCACGCAGCGCTGCGCTGGATGCCGGACAGCAGCGGTATCAGTGCCGCCATCCCCCCGCCCGACCTGGTCTACGGCGGCGCAGGAGCCAGCCAGACGGCGCTGTGGTGGCTGCCGGTGGACAGCGAACCGGTCCAGATCGGGACCGCAGATGCAGACTTTTTTGGGCTGCCGGTGTTCTCGGCTAACGGGGCCTGGATTGCCTATATCCAGCGCCGCCAGGACCCGCAGCAAACCAACCTCAGCCTGGTGATCGCCCGCCGCGATGGCAGCGATCCCACCCTCTATGCTGAGGGGGACATTGGATCGCTGGCCCTGCCCGGCTGGCTGCCTGACGGCAGCCGCTTTGTGTATGTCAACGGCGCGCCGGGTGAGATGTGGATCGGGGAGCCGGGAGCCGCGCCGGTGCGCTTCCCGGCGGAAACTGTTTTGGTCAGCGATCTGGCGTGGGCCGACGCGCTGACGTATGTCTTTTGCGCCCAGGCGGACGACACGTTCACGCTCAACGTCGGCTTTCTGAACGTGGCGCATTCCGCGCAGCCTATCGCCAGCCTGGATGTCTACCCGCTGTTTGACGCCGTGCATCCCTGATAAAAATCACGCGCCGGAGCGGTGATCCACATCCGGCGCGCGACAGCTTGCCTGACCGTAGTAAATTCTACTCTGCCGGTGCTACCTCGTCCAAAGAAACGGTAACCTGGATCGAGATGTCTTCCATCACAAATGACATGAAGCTCTGCCTCACCGTGAGCACGTACACCATACCACCTTCCAGATCGGTGTTCAGCGTACCGGTACGCACCCCGGCGGTTTCCGTCAGTTCGAAGACCAGCATATCATCTTCCGCGTTGGACAGGCGGAACATGGCGCGCAGGTCGCCTTCCGGCTGTTCAAAGCTGAACGCATAGGTGCCGGTTGCCTCAGGCTTGACCACAAACAGGTTCGGCATGTCTTTTTCATAGTCGGCATACACCGTCGCTTCAACGGAGCCGCCAACTTCCAGCACACTGGCCTCGCTGGCGCGCAGCCGGTACGGGCCAAAGCTGCTGCCGGTCGAACCGCCGGAGCGGGTCGCCAGGATCGTGTATTCGCCGTCGGCGGGCAGTTCCAGGATCAGCATTGAATCCAGGCCGGAAAAATCATCATTCTGAGCGATAGCTACCCCGGACGGATCGCGCAGGATCAGCACGGGGTCCAGGTCGTAGGTGGTGGCATACATTTCGAACACCAACACCGTGCCAGCCGTTCCTTCAAACGTATAAAATACCTCGTATTCCGCTTCCGTGAGTTCCCCTTCAACCCACTGGCCCAATTCCAGCGCCTCACCGCCCTGGGCTTCCGCTACAGACGTAACAACCAACGGCAGCGCCAAAACTGCCACCAGGGCTGCCACCAATCCAAACACGATATTCTTGCGCATGTTTTGCCTCTCCTAACAAAAGGATACGTACACTCAAGGATTATAAGGCTATTATGTCGCCGGGCAAAACGCCGTGTGCCCTTGAAACAAAAAAACCTGTAAAAACGCTTCGCCACCTACTCCCGCGTGGACGGGGCGCCCGTCGGGCGGAAGAGGTCTTCGATCAGCAGGCGGATGTCGGTTCCAATCGGCACCAGGATCGAGTCACCCTCCGGCGTGGTGCTGAGATACACTTCCTCAAACGAAATCTGGCCCTGGCGGATATTGCCGGACGGAATCTCTTCCGCCTTCAGCGCCAGGCTAACCATGTCCTCAAAGGGCAGGTTGGTACGGATGTTGTCCTGCACCGACTGCCACAGCGCCGGGGCTTGCGGCAGCAGCTTTGTCACGCCGCCCGCGCTGAGCACCTTCTGTCGCACGGCCAGGATCACTTCCTGCTGGCGGCCAGAACGGGCGATGTCGCTGTCGCCGTGCCGCGTGCGCGCATATTGCAGCAGCCGCTCCGCGTCTAATTCCTGGCACCCGGCATCAAAATGGATCGTGATCGTGCCATAGCTGCCATCGGGATAAGCGTCATCGTCAATCGGTTCGGGCGGGCAGACTTCGATCGGGCCGACGGCATCGACCAACGTGGTAAACACGTCGAAATTGATCAGGACGTAGTAATTAACCTTGACGCCCAGGTTGCGCTCGACCGTCTTGACGGCCAGCGCAGGCCCGCCGCCGCCGGGATAGTTCAACTCGTCGCCCAGCACGTTGGCCGTATTGATCCGGCCCGGTTCGGCCACGCCCGGATAGTCTACCCACAGGTCGCGCGGGATCGACAGGATCGCGCCGGTCTGGCCGACAGGGTCCAGCGAAAACAGCATGATCGTATCGGTTGGAAAGGTGCCTTCTTCCCCGGCGCGCTGGTCGATCCCCAACAACAGGATCGTCACGCGGCGCGGGTCATCCCAGGGCGCGAGTTCATCTTCGCCAGCCGGTGATCCGGCCTCCGGCTCGCCCGCATCGGACACCGCAGCAGGAACGCCTTCCCCGGCAGGCGTGACGCCCGGCTCTGCCACCGGCCCGGTTTCTTCCGGTGTATCGGAGAAGGGGCTGATGTCGCCCGCCTGCGGCAGGTCCGGCAGCTCGATCACACTGTCCAACTCGGCAGCCCGGTCGCGCACAAAGGTGTAGCTGAAGATCGACGCGCCCGCCGCCACGACGGCGATCACGATCACCCAGGTCAGTACAAACCACTGCGGAATGCGCATAACAATCCTCCAACGTAGCCCGGCCCGCGCATTATAACCCACAACGCGGGGCATCTCCCCCGCGCTCGATCACCGATTACCTGACGCCCGGCGCACATGCCGCGCAGACCGTTTCATGGAGAAACCAGTTCAAATCTGCATAATTCGTAGGGGCAGAGCTTGCTCTGCCCAGGGCGCAGCAAGCTGCGCCCCTACGGGATCATCGTGCGAGTTCTAATTGTGCACTTCATCAGTTGCGCAAAAAATGGTACAGCTTGTTGCCCGCTACCACGTACATATTGTTGCGCACCACCGCATCGGCGTAAATCCCCGACACGTTATTAAAGGCGTTTGGCGGATTGGGACGGTAGCCGCGCTGGAATGTCCCGGCCCAAGACGTTTCGTAGATCGTTTCGTTGTCGGCATCCACAATATACAGGTTGCGTGACGCCGGGTCGTTGTCCAAAAACAGCGCCCTGCCGCTGGTGATCGCGCCTTCGGGCTGCTGGCTGTAGTCGAATGGCTGAAGCTCGACATACCCCTGGATGTTGCGCCGGTACTTATGGAGAGTGCCGTCTTCAAACAGGATGTAGACCGCGCCCTCGTCCTCGCTGATCCCCAGGTCCACCGCACCACTCAACACCGGGCGATCCTCGCCGGTGAAGTATTCTTCCGGCGCGTTGCCATAGCGGCGCTCGCCGGGCGTGGGCACGTAGCGCCAGACCTGGTTCGCGCCCACATCCAGCACATACAGGTTGCCGCCAAAAACGGCCATCGCGACCGGCTGCTGCCAGCGCCCATCGATCACCAACTGCTGCGCGCTGGCAAAAAACGTGGGCGAGTACGAGATCAACAGCCCGTCATAGCCCAGCATGATCAGCACGTTATCATGCACCGTGCCGCCGCTGCGCAGCCATTCAATATCCAGCAGGTCGCCCACCACGTAGCGGCCAATGGCCTGGTTGCGCCGGATGATCGGCGTTTCGTCGCGGCTGGTCACGCCGTCGCCGTTCTCGTTGAGCGTGTCATGATAGACTGCGCCCGCTGTCCGGTCCAGGGTGTAGAGGTCCACGCCGCCGTTCACAATCGGGCCGACCAGATCGGCCCCATCTGCGAATTCGTGCAGCAGCGTAACGTCGCGGCGCTGCACACCGTCGTAGCAGTCCAGGTAATTACGCGCGTCGGCGCGAATCTGGACTACTTCCAGATCATCCGGGCGGAACTTGGCGGCATCGTCCGCCAGCCGCAGCACTTCCCGCCACGCCGGGCGCAGCGATTCGTCTTTGCAGTTCCCGCCGGACAGCGCCAGCGTTTTCTCGTGGGCCTGTTGGGCGTGTTCCAGGTACTGCTCAAAATCGGTCTTGCCCTGCTCCGACAGCCACAGCCCGACCACCACTACCACGATCACCACCGGGATCAGCACGACCAGTCCTATCGCGATATTGGTCGGGATACCCTGTTTGCCGCTCTTGTCCGGCCTGGGCAGGATAGTATCCAGCGCCCGTGTCAGCGCATTGGTCACCGCCAGCAGCCCGGACAGCACCGCCCGCACGGCATCCCGGCCCAGCTTGCGCACGCGGCGGGCAATGTCGCCTGCCACCGCCGACCGCCGGATCGGGGTTTCCATGACCCGGCTCACCGTGGCCGATACGCGCTCAAACGCCGGGCGAACCCGATCCGAGAATGGGAATTCGAACGGCTGCATTTCAGCACCGGGCAGGACAGGCACATCCGCCGCGCCAGCCCGGACCGGTCCGGCAGATGGCGTGCTGGTCTCTATTTCGGGCAGCGAATCGGGCGGCGGGGGAGACGCGCCCGGCATCGTGACAACCGATCCCGGTGCCGGGGCAGCTTCGGACTTGCCGGAAAAAACAAACCGGATCACCGTAGCGGATGCCTGCGGCCCGGCCAGCGCCTTAAGCTGGTCCAGGATCGCGGGCAGGCCATCGGCGCTCAACGCCGTGCGAAGCGCTGCGTCGGCGGCTTCCAGCAGCCCGGCATCCGACAGCAGCATAACCTGTCCCGGCGCGGCGGTGTAATGCGCAAGTTGAATATCCGGCTTGGGTCCGGCGCCCAACGGCGGCAGGTTCATCACCAGCGGATCGCGGCGGTCGGCGGGAAACAGGGTCAGGTCTGCGCCCCGGCAGATCACGCCGAACATACGCCCGCTGCGTGCCGCGTACAGTTCGCCGTCGCGTTTGACCAATGCCAGCGCATTGACCAACCGGCGCTCGCCGGGGCCGGGCTGGTTGGTCAGCACCTGCTGGTTGATCGCGCCCAGCGCCTCGCGCAGGCCGCCGGTCACGCCGCCGCCGCTGCTGAAGTAAACCTCGGCGGCACGCCGGGCGAGCGTCTCAAAAAAGCTCGACGGCGCGTGCGTTTCGTCCGAAGGCGTCACCAGGATATAAAACGTATCGCCCTCGCGGGTATGCGAGGCACGCCGGGGCGCCTGCTCGACCAGCGCACCGGGCGGCGGCACCCGCACCGCGCGCCCACCAACTACCAGCAAATGATCCGCTACCGCTTCCAGTTTATCCGCCATGCCGGTTACCACCGCTTTGCTTATCTCGTGCCCATTGTCTCGATTGTACCGCAAGACAAAAGCACGTGTCAGGCGTTCGTGCTTCAGGACAGCGCATATGTCCGGTAAGGCACATCAGCCGGTGAGCCGCCAGCAAAATCAAGCGATCCGGTGCCCAATTCCGCGCTCCATGACCACACCGTCCGGATGCCCTTGCGTCCCGCGGTTGGCTTGACACACAGCCCGCGCGGATACGGCGCGCGCAGAACAGCCTGTACAGCCTGTTCTGTCACCGGTGCCTGACGCGCTGCAAACCACTCGCGCAGAATGCACAGCCGCCGGTAGCTGTTGGGCGGGCGGCGCCGGACGTATTCGTAGCGGGCCATCTCGTCCGATTGAAACTGGTTGGTCACGGCAGCAAACCCGTTTTTGGGACGCATCACATGCACGCAGCGCGGCGCCGCCTCGATGACCGCGATGTCGCCGCCCGCGTCGGCCACCAGGAAATTGATCGCGCGGGCGTGGCGAATACCTTGCAGCAAAGTCACCGCTTCTTCCGTGCTATGACAGCGGTCAAGCACGGCACGCGCCGCCAGGGTAAACATAATCCCAGGATAATCGCGCCCACCCTCAACCGCCGTGATCGCGACGGCCACGCCCGCCGCATTGATGCCGTCCGGACGCCCGACCAGCATATTATTGCAGCCCAGGCTGGCAACTGCTCCCTGCGGGTGGGTTTCGCAAAAAGCAACGTACCCCAGAAGGGATGGGTACCAGTCGTGATTGCGTCCGACCAGCGTCTTACCGTCGGCTGTGTGCTGCCCGGCAACCGCCACCACCGAACAACCTGGACGGGCACGCGGTGCCAGCGCCGCCATTTTGAGCCGTTCCAGATCATACCCGCTGCCCTCTGCCATGCCCTCGATTTCATCAAGCAGTTCGGGGATATGCTCCTGGACATGGCGCTCACACTGTCGGGCAAACTTCAGGCGGGTCTGTGATACGTGCGGCAGAGACACACGATTGTCACGCAGCAGCGCGCCGTATTCCGCGCCGATCTCCCGGTACGTACCTTCGAGCCGGTACATGTACATGCGACTTCTCCATAACGCCCAATAGAACCCGCCAGCATATTCTGCAACTAGAGCACAGTTCACACCGCCAGCTTCGCCCGCACACCGGCCAGGCGGGGATCATCCCCGATCAGGCGCAGGAAATTGGCACGCACCATCCCGGCGATGTCCTCCGCCAACGTGCCGCGCACCGCTGCCAGCCTGTCCACCACGTCGAACAGCAAGCCCGGCTGGCCGATCTCGCCTGTGAACCCCCGCCAGCCGCCGGGGTTGTCGGTTTCGGTAAGTAGTTGATCATCAGGGATGCGGCGGGCGATCTCACGGATGTGATCAGAGCGGGTGATCTCCACGCCTACCGTGAACATCGCGCCAAACGCGATCATCTCGTCCAGCACGTCCAACGGCCCCGAATACCAGTGAATGATCGCGCGGCGCAGGTCGTAGCGGCGCAGCAGGGCCAGCACGTCGGCTTCCGCGCCGCAGGTATGCAGGTTGACGATCTTGTTCTGCGCCTGGGCCGCCTTCAAGAAATGCTCAAGCACGACGCGCTGAGCAGGATACTGTTCTTTTTCCTTGATGAAGCGGTAATCCAGCCCCAGCTCGCCCAACAGGGGGCTTTCGGTGATCAGGTCGTCCAGCTCATCCAATCGATCCGCGTAGTTCGGCGCTTCCCAGGGATGCACGCCAAAGACCGGCAGCAGCCACTCACTGCGCAGGGCGATCTCTTGTGTGCGCCGGTACGAGGGAATATCCATCGCCACGCTGACCGAAAAAATTCTGTGCCGGTCCAGATCATTCAGCACGGAGTCCAAAACCGGATCGTCGTACAGGTTCATGTGCACATGTGCATCAATCAACATGGGTCTTTCCTTTTCGCTCATACGCTGTGCGCCATATCCACCAGGCGCGGCACCTGCTCCGCGATGACGCCGGATTCGCTGCGCCATTCAAACTTGGGACCAATACCGCCGTACTCAAACGCCAGCGCCCAGGGGCGCGCCCACTCGCCGGACCGGATGCGATCCAGCACCCACGCCAGAAACGGCCAATCGGCCTCGGTCATCCCCTGGTGATCGCGCCACCTGCCCGCCTCGTCGTGCCATATGCCGGTTATGTGCAGTTCGCGCAGGCGCTCACACGGCAGCCGCGCCAGGTACTCGTATGGGTCCACGCCGGTGTAGTGGGCCGAAATGCGCGCGTGTGAAATATCGAGCAGGAAGCCGCAGCCGGTTTCGTCCACCACGCGCCGGATCACGTCCGGTTCAATCGCGGGGCGCAGCGTTGGACCGTGCCCGGCCCAGTAGGGCACATTTTCAACGATCACCCGCTCTGCGCCAACCTGCTCAACAGCAGCCGCCACATCCGCGATCATGCGTTCGGTCAGAAATGTCACATGCTGCAGATCGGTGCTGTCCAGCGGGATGTCCGGGAAATGCTCGCTCTGCGGCGAAAGGTGCAGGTTGACATACGGCGTGTTGGTCTGGGCGCGCACTGCGGTGACATTCGTCCAGTCAGCCGCAGCCATTTCGCCCGGCCCGGCCCTGAAGTTAAAATGGACATAGACTGGCAGGTATTCGCGCGCTTCCGCGAGCAAGTCCGGCCAGTTGGGGCACTTGAAGCGATCCAGCGTGATCGCGCCGCGCCGCAGCAGATCGGCGGCCTGGGGTGAGTAGTTGATTGCAAATTCCATGCAAGCTGTCCTTTGGCAGGTAGTGATTGGCGGCTGCTAAAAACCGGTGGCCGCCTACGACGCGTCGTACTGGTAAAACCCCCGACCGGACTTGCGCCCCAGGTGCCCGGCCAGCACCTTTTGACGCAGCAGCGGCGCGGGGCGATAGCGATCCTCGCCCCAATAGCGGTGCATCCCTTCCAGCACGCCGACGACCACGTCCAGTCCGATCTCGTCCGCCCAGGAGAGCGGGCCGCGCGGGTAGTTCATGCCCAGTTCCATCGCCGCGTCCAGGTCTTCGACGCTGACGCCGCTCGCGGCCAGCGTGCGCACCGCCTCGTTGATGATCCCGCACACCACGCGCGGACGGACCAGCCCTGCCGAGTCCGGCACGCGCACCACGTCAAAGCCCAGTTCTTCCCAAAAACGCCGGGCGCGCGTTGCGATCTCAAAGCCGGTTTGCAGCGCGGGCGCCAATTCCACCAGCCCGGACACCGAGATCGGCGGCAGCAGCCCGTAGCCCACCACGCGCGCCGGGCGCTCGGTCCAGCTTGCGATCTCGGTGGCGCTGGTCGCCAGCGCGCTGACCAGCAGGGGCGCGTCGTCGGACAGGTTGCCCTCGATGCCCTCAACCAGCCACATTTTCGCCGTTTGGGATTCGTTCAGGCTTTCGATGGCGATCTGGCAGCGCGTCGCAGCGCGGACCATGTCATCGAGCGCTGCCTGGTCTTCCAGGGTATCGGCCAGGAACAAGTCTACCTTGTGCTCCTTGGCCCGGCACAACCCGGCCAGCGTATCCACAAACGGCACTTCGCCCACGATCAACACGCGCATAGGTTACGATGACTCCGGGTAAAAGCCGCCGCCGCGCTTGTATCCCAGCCGTCCGGCCTCGATCAAACGCTGCTGGCGCGGGTGTGGGCGGTAGGGGGCGGCAAAAAACGTCGCGTCAAACAGCGCCTGCGTCACGTCAAATACTGTATCAATGCCCAAAAAGTCCATCAGGCGGAACGGTCCCATTGGGAAACCCGCCGCTTCCATCAACCGGTCGATGGTATCGATGGTCAGGCCGCCGTCATCCAGCAGGCTCAGCGCTTCGCCAAAATACGCCTGCGCAACCCGGTTGACGACCAGGCCGGGCCTGTCGTCCAGCAGCACCGGCGTTTTATCCATCCCGCGCACCAGATCAAGCGCCCGGTCGATCACGTCCTGGCGTGTCTGCTCGCCGCGCACCACTTCAACCAGCCGCATAATATGCGCCGGGTTGCAAAAATGCAGCCCGATCACCCGCCCCGGCAGGCGTGTCACCGCTGCCTGCGCCGTTACCGGCAGGGTATTGGTGCTGGTTGCCAGGATCGTTTTGTCGTCCACAATGCCGTCAAGCGCCTGGAACAAAGACTGCTTGAGTTCCAGGTCTTCGTGAATCGCCTCGATGACCACCCCGGCAGGCGCACAGTCTGCCAACTCGGTAGTTAATCGGAAGGCGCGCCTGGCGCGGCGGGCGATCAGCGGATCGTTTTTGCCCAGCCGGACGCCTTGATCGATCCCCCGGCTGATCCGTGACAGGGCCAGCCGCAGAATCCGGTCTTCGGTGTCATGCAGAATAACCTGGTGTCCCCCCAGCGCGACGACCTGGGCAATGTTTGCGCCCATCAAGCCCGCGCCTACAACTGCGATATGCATGGCGGCTCCCGTTTACCTTAGCACACATGCTCTACCATACATAAATCTAGTGAAAAGCTTCACTCCTGGCAAGAGGAAATTCGTAAGCTATTATCCGATGGAATCAAAAAACGGGCTGCGTCACTTGCTGCCCGCCTTGCCAGACCGGATAAACAGGCGTCAAATCGACGGATCACGCCCGCTGATCAGGTCGTCATAACACGTGACCAGTTCATCCATCATAACGGGCCAGGACTGCGTTTCGGCGAACATGCGCGCGTTGCGGCCCATGATCTTACGCTTGCTCGGCATCGACATCACCGCGCGAATGCCGTCGATCATGCCGCGTACATCGCCCACATGGAAGCTGTACCCGTTCACGCCGGGCGTGACCATGTCTTCTACGCCGCCCACCCGCGATGTAACCACCGGCAGCCCGGATGCCATCGCCTCGATCAATACCAGCCCAAACGTTTCCATCGCAGATGGGAATACAAATACGTCCGCGCTGGCGAACGCTGACGACAGTTCCTCACCGCGCAGGTAGCCCATAAACTTTGTCGGCGTCCCGGCGAAATGCTCGTTCAAGTCCTGGCGCGCGGGACCGTCGCCCACAACCGCCAGCCGCGTACCGGGTGCGCGTTCCAGGGCGGTGCGAATGGTATGAATCTGCTTCTCGTTGGAAAGCCGCCCCACGTATAGCATGATCGTGTCGTCCGGGTGACCATCGCTCAGGCGGCAGCGCATCGCGTGGCTGGCAAAGCGGGGATGGAACAGGTCGGCATCCACACCACGCCGCCACAGCCCGACTTCTTTGACGCCGTGTTCGATCATCTCGCGCTGCATCAGCCGGGACGGGGCCAGCGCGTAATCCGCCGCGTTGAAGTTGGTTTTGGTATACCACCACACCACCGGCTCTAAAAAGCCCACGCCGTAATAGCGGGTCATGTTCGCCAGGTCGAGGTGGAAGGATGCCAGCGTGGGCACCTTCAGGCGCTTGGCCATCATCAAGCCGCCCGTGCCAACCAGTGCCGGGTGGATGAAGTGGGCGATATCCGGCTGAAAATTCTTGACTTCGCGGTACGTGCTCAGCGTCGGCGGGCCAATCGTCAGTTCGGGATACAACGGCAGGCGAACGCCCGGTACGCGGATCACCTTCTGGCCGCGATAGCGGTCCATGTCGCTGTGCAGCTTGGGTGCCACGACCACAAACTCAACGCCCCGCTTGATCAGGTGATCCATCAGCAGGACCAGCACCGTGACGATCCCGTCTACCTTTGGCAGAAATGTCTCGGTAAAAAGCGCCACACGCATAGCGTTTTTTCCTCGATATGCTAATAACCGTCACAATCCCGTTAAACAACATAACCCATGATAGGGCATATCGTTACGTTCCCGGTCATCGGTCCCACCCCGGCGACCGGCACACAGCACCCCCACTATACACGCGGCGGTTAAAAAGCAATTTAGCACGGGTTTAAAGGGCCTTAACACAATCAAAAAGGAGCCAGGTTCAACAAGCAGCCCGACTCCTGTGATCGGTGTCTCCCGTCCCGGTTATTCGGATCGATCACGCCTGCTAGCTGACACGCCGCCGGAACCAGATCACAACCAGATTGCCGCTGTCCGCGCCAAACGGCTCCCACCCGGCCTTAAGCAGCGCCACAACGGCAGCATCAAAGCCGTCAAACTGTTTACGCTGCGAGCCGCCCTCAGCAAAAATGGTGACGCTCGGCCCCTGGACCAACGCTAACTGCCACATACATGCTTTCTCCTTGATGCTGTACCAGCACGATAACGCCTGATGACACCTGCATTATAGCATCAAGCCGCTTACAGCGCGTCTGGCCCGCCGCTGCCACGCTGTTTTTCCATGAAGTGCCAGTCACGGATGCCAAACGCCAGCCGGGTCATAAAACTGGACCGCGTCCGCACGGCGGCAAACCCGGCTTTTTGGTACACATGGATCGCGCGGTTGTTGGTCCCGGCCACCCACAACGTTATCCGGCGGCGCCCATGTTGCCAGGCCCATGCTTCGGCGTATTCCATCAACATCTGGCCGACGCCCTGGCCCTGGTAATCGCCCGCCACGCCCACGTCGCTGATGTACGCCTCGCCCGGTTCGGGATGGTGGCCCAGCAGCCACAGCAAAAACGACGCCCACATCATGCGCGGCAGGCCCAGCTCGCGCACGGCGAAATGCTCAAACGCGCGGTTTTCTTCGGGCGTGTGGTCCATCGGCTCGATCAACAGCGTGCCGATGATACGCCCGCCCCGCTCGGCAACCAGCACGCCATCATAGCCGCGCTCGACCGGGCCGGTGTAAATCGCTTCCAGCAGGGCGCGAATCTTTCCCGGCTGGCGGCCAAAGATCACACGCATTTTGTCATCGAACGAATCTTGCAGGACCGCTGCCACCCCCGGCAGATCGGCCAACCGCGCGCAGCGCACCCGTGTGCTTAGCATGGTCCGTCTTCCTCCAATAGTGCCAGCGCCAACCCGACCGCGGCCATGGCGCTCATGTTGTGAATACGCCCGCCCAACCACGCCGCCCGCACTTCGTCCAACGTCAGCCGGTGTTGTTGGATGATCTCCAACTGCTCCAGGTTTGGCGGCGCAACCTGCCGGGCACCGCGCGCCAGGAACGTATGCGAAACGCCGCAGCCCCGGTTGCCGTCCAAAAAATAGCGTCCCAGGTAGCGCCAGTCGGACGCTTCCAGGCCGGTTTCTTCGAGCAGCTCGCGCCGCGCCGACAGCTCGATCTCCTCGCCGTCTTCGATGTACCCGGCGGGCAGTTCCAACGAAGCCATGCCCGCGCCGTGCTTGTAATGCTCGATCATCGCTACCCGCCCGTCCTCGGTCAGCGCGAAGACCTGCGCCCATTCCGGCATCTCGATCCGGTAGTAATCCGGCATCTCGTAGCCGTTCGGCAGCCGGACGTGCTCGCAGATCACACGTAACCAGGGCTGGCGGTCCAGCAGGATCGTATGTGAAAGCGTTCGCCAGGGTTTTAGCATGTGCCCACCGTCTCCCTACCGCATTATGCGCCCGGCTCGTTCAGGCCCAGCGTCAAAAAGTCCTCCGGATCAACCCATGTCCCACCGACCGCGATCTCCCAGTGGATGTGCGCGCCGGTCGAGCGGCCATTCATGCCGCTGAGTCCGATCACGTCACCCTGGCGCACCCATTGGCCAGGCACGACAAAGCGCTCGGACAGGTGCGCGTAACCGCTGTAGATGCCCCAGCCGTGATCGATCAGGATATAGCCGCCGCGAATCGCCAGCGTTTCCGAGAGCATCACCCGCCCGCCTGCCGTTGCAATGATCGGTGTGCCAACCGGCATAGCGATGTCGATGCCGGTATGGCGGTACCAGTATGTTCCATTGTACAGGCGCGACGTGCCAAACCAGCCGATCAGCGGATCCAGGCTGATCGGGATAAAGCCGCCGACCCAGTAGCGTTCGGGCGTGAAGCGTGTCGTAATATTGGCCAGCCGGTCTATCTCGTCCTGGTTGATTTCGGGTTCTAGCAGCGCAGACATTGAAGCGGGCAGCGTGACATTGGACTGTCCAAACTCGCCATAGGTGACGTCAACCGGCTGATCGAAGCGCTCCGCCGTGCCATCGGTGTACCTGACCCATACCTGCATGGTGTGCGTCCCCACATCGGATTCCATGTCCGCCGAAATCAGCCCGACATACGCCTGCGCTTCCGGGTAAAAGTTAAAGACGCGCTCCTGAAAGACAGCGGTCACCTCGCTGATGTCCTGCCCGTAAACGTGGACAAATCCCGCGCGCCCCTGCCGCAGCCATTGAAAATCCAGCGAAACGGTCGCCCGCGCCTGCTGCCCGTCTGGCCCGGCGAACGCCGCCCCCGGCATACACAGCACCGCCAGCGCCATGCACGTCACCATACACCCTACAACCCATCGCTTCACGATTCACTCCTATATGCTGCGCGCCAACGGAGACAACAATCGGAATTCGTACAATGATCCCGTAGGGGCGTCGCTTGCTGCGCCCAGGGTAGAGTTCTGCTCCTACACATGCTGCGGGCGCTGATCGCTAAACGGCTAACCGCTCAGTCAGCTTCAACTTTTAATGCGGCACGGCTGGCCAGCAGCAGCCGGGACAGCAGCAGACCGGTATTCCAGGCGTCGTCCACGCCGCGATGGTGCACCCCTTCGACCGGCAGACTCAACATATGCAGGGCGCGCACCATGCCCACCTCACGCGGCAGGCCAAACACCACGGCAAACAGGTTTTTGACGTTGATATGGCTGGGACCAAACGGGTACTCGATACCGCGCGCATGACACTGCCGCTCAAACTGGCAGCGGTCGTAGTTGCCATAGCTGGCCCAAACGCAGTGCCGGGCACGGTATTTCCGCTTCAGGATGCCGCAGGCCCGCTCAAATGATACGCCCTGCGCCACCCTGTCCTGCGTCAGCGTGGTAAGCTGCGTACAAAATGGGCTGACCAGCGAGCGCTCCGGCTTGACCAGGATGCTGTCTTTCGCCAGCCGGTCGCCGGAAGCCACATCCAGCACGCAGATGCCGATCTCAATGATTTCACCTTCCTGGCCGTCTGGGGGATCGCCCTCCCAGCAGGTTGACTCAACGTCGATTACCAGCACGCGTTCCAGCTTTTTCCCCACATTCGCGCTCTTTTCTGCCCCTATTCCTCCGGCGGGAGAAACTCCACCGTATCCAGAATCGCCTGTAAATTCATCACCTGGTCGGGCAGTGTATCCAGCGGCTCAACCGCAGTATAAAAAGCGTAGTTGCCATTATCCACCCGCAGCGCCGCAAACCACCCCGCCGTATCAACCTGGTCCTCACACGACACCGCCGTGTAAAACGTGCCAAGCGCCTTGATCCCGCCAACATAAAACGTCTGCTGTTCCTGGTCGATGCCCAGGTTGCACGATTCGCCCACCAGCGAACCGCGCAGGATTTGCAGCCCATCCGCCCACAGACTGAACTCGCCGGTCGGGCTGACCACGTTGGGGAATCCCCAAAACAGGTAGATATACCCGGTTACCGGCGTGCCACCGGCGGCGTCAGGCAGCGGCCCAAAGTAGATCGTCAGCGGCACGTCACGGGCTGCATTAAACGTCCGGAACGGCATCAGCATGTGTACCGCTTCCCAACCATCCGGCAGGTCTATCGTCAGCGGCGGCGGTTCGCCCGTCCGGATCGAAGGGCTGGTTGGGATGGCATCGGGATCGGTGGTCCCCGCGTCAGGAACCAGCAGCGACGCCTCGGCGTCCGACAGGTCGCCCGCCACCGTCGGCGTGAGCGTGGGCAGCGGGGTCCGGCTGGGCAGCGGCGTTCGCGTCGGCTCGCTTGACGTTGGTTTGGCGGTCGGCGTACCCGTAGGTGTCACGGATGGCGCAAGCATCGGCGTGGCGCTGGCCGGGGTGCCGCGCTGGGCTGCCGCATCGATTACCGGCACACTGCCCGGATCGCCGGACAGGATCACCTGCGCCGCCAGAATCCAGCCATCCGTGCCGTCAACGGTCGTGAGCAGAAACACGCCATCTGCCGACTTCCCGTGCACCGGCACCCGCTCGCGCTGGTACAGGTATGTCAGCGGGTCGGCGCTGTGATCCGGGGCAGGGAACACCATCGCCCGCTCAACTGCGATCACCGCTTCGACCTGAGCCGTACTCGCAACGTCTTGCGTTGTTCCAGCGCCGGAATCCGCCTCATCCCCACCGCACGCCGCCAACAAGCACATCCAGGCCAGCAGCAGCAAACTGCCCCGGCGCAGCCAGCCCGTCACGCCGCATGGCTGGCCGGTAGTATCCAGTTGTTTGATCCTGCCTGACATCAGATCACCCTCGCGCCCGTCGCTTGCACATCTGCGCGATTGTAGCGCGGAGCACGCCAGCACACCAGTAAAAAAGCGCCCTGCGGCCACCTTACAGCGGTCGGCCAGCACGCGCTTCTGACAAAACACGGCACGACTCACGGTCAGTGCCGTTTTTTTTTCTCGCGGGTCAATTGTTGGTGCGGCGTCCAAACAACGCCTATTGCGGTTGTTCACTTTGCTGCTTGTTGGGCAGCACGGATGCAACCGCCTCCACCAGGTCAACAGGCTTGATCGGTTTCACCAGGAACTTATCAGCCTGGAAGTACAACGCTGATTCGCGGAAGCGTGGATATGCTGTCAGCACGACGATGCGCGTATCGGTCAGCGCGGGCATCTGCTGGATGCGCTGCAAAACAGCTTCCCCGCCCAACATCGGCATGAGCATATCGATTAGAATCACATCCGGCGTCTGGTTGACCAGAAACTTCAATGCTTCGGCCCCGTTAGTCGCTTCGTACACCGTGTAGTCTTCGCGTTCCAGAATAATGCGATAGATGGTTCGAAGCTCTTTGTCGTCGTCGATAATGAGCACAGAGTAGGCCATTGGACCCTTCCAACCAAGAACTGCCTATGATAGTAAGATCAACAGTCGTTTACCTTGATATATAGCAAACTCATCCCCTAATAACCAGTATGCATTATTTTGATACAAAGTTCATAGATAATCGGTATGAATATGGTTAGAAAAGTAAACGACTACCTGTTTCGGCAGCCGTTTGCTTTTTTTCATCCCCCGGTTCTAGGCCGGTTCGCTCATGGTTGGTTCGGGTTCATCCTCGGCAAAAGTCAGCTCGTCATGTTCGGCGTCATAATCGATCAGCACATTGCTGCCCAGCTTGATCTTGCCGCCCAGGATCACATCCGATAACTGGTCTTCTACCAGGTTGGTGATCACGCGCCGCAGCGGGCGCGCGCCGTATTCGGGATCATAGCCCTTGTTGGCCAGATAGGTCCGCGCAGCCTCGGTTACGGACAGGCTCATGGCGCGTTCGGCCAACCGGTCGTTGACCTTGTCCAGTTCGAGTTCAACGATCTGGACGATTTCGTCCTTGGTCAGCGCGCGGAACACGATAGTTGCGTCCACCCGGTTCAAGAACTCCGGGCGGAACGCACGGCGCAGGCTGTCCATCACCGTCTTCCGCATTTCTTTGTAATCCTGCTCGACGTCCGTGCCCCGGTCGGCGGGCAGGCCAAAGCCCAACGACGTGCCGCGCTTGATCTCTTCAGCACCGATATTGCTGGTCATGATGATGATCGCATTGCGGAAGTCTACCTGGCGACCGCGCGCATCCGACAAATGCCCCTCCTCCATGATCTGGAGCAGCATATTAAACGCTTCGGGGTGCGCTTTCTCGATCTCATCAAACACGACGATGCTGTACGGGCGGCGGCGCAGCGCTTCGGTAAGCTGCCCGGCGTCTTCATAGCCCACATAACCGGGCGGCGCGCCCGTCAGGCGGGCGACAGTGTGCCGCTCCATAAACTCGCTCATGTCAAGCTGGATCAGCGCGTCCTCGCTGCCAAACATGAACTCGGCCAAAACCTTGGTCAGTTCGGTTTTACCAACGCCGGTTGGCCCCAGGAAAATAAACGATCCGATCGGGCGGCTGGGGTCTTTCAGCCCGGCCCGCGCGCGGCGCACCGCCTTGCTGATCGCCTCGATGGCCTCGTCCTGCCCGACGATGCGCTTGTGGAGTTCTTCCTCCATGTGCAGCAGCCGCTCGGTTTCCTCCTGCGCGATGGTCGCCACCGGAATGCCGGTCCACATGCCGACCACCTCGGCTATATCCTCCGCCGTCAGGCGCGCACGCTGGGTTTCGGGATTCCAGTGCGAGCGGTATTCTTCGAGTTGGCCTTCCAACTCCTGGATGCGCAGCGCCATGCTCTCGCGCTCTTCGCCGGACAGTTCTTCGTCCATCACTTCGAGGTCCTCACGGGCCGATTCAAGACTGGACTCCAGCTCCTTGACGCGCGAGGATTCCGGCGATTTGTACATCCGCACCCGGCTGGAACCTTCATCGATCAGGTCGATGGCCTTGTCGGGCAGGAAGCGGTCCGGCACATAGCGCGCGGACAGTGTCGCCGCCGACTCGATAGCCTCGCCCGTGATTTCCAGGTTATGATGCTCCTCGTATGGTTCGCGAATGCCGTACAGAATATTGATCGTCTCTTCGACGGTCGGCTCTTCGACCATCACTTTCTGGAAGCGGCGTTCCAGCGCGGCATCATTTTCGATGTGGCGGCGGTACTCATCCAGCGTCGTCGCGCCGATGCACTGCAATTCCCCGCGCGACAGGGCCGGTTTCAGGATATTGGCTGCGTCTACGCTGCTGCCCGCCGACCCGGCGCCAACCAGCATGTGTACCTCGTCAATAAACAGGATGCTGTCGGATGATTTCAGTTCCTCGATCACCCGTTTCAGCCGTTCTTCAAACTGGCCGCGATACATCGTGCCCGCGACCAGTGAGCCGACATCAAGCTGCAAGACGCGCTTGTCCAGCAGCGGCGCGGGCGCGTCACGGTCGACTATGCGCTGCGCCAGCCCTTCCACAATGGCCGTCTTGCCGACACCCGGCTCCCCGATCAACGCGGGGTTGTTCTTCTGGCGGCGGCTGAGAATCTGGATCACACGCTCGATTTCCATCTGGCGCCCGATCACCGGGTCCAGCTTACCCTGCTCGGCCAGGGCGGTCAGGTCGGTCGCCAACTGGTCGACCAGCGGTGTTTTGGCCGCAGGCCGCGCCCGGCGGGCACGCTCCGGCGGCGATTCCAACGGGTGCCGGGACGATTGCAGCGGGTTTTCCTGCAAGACGCGGCGCGTCTGGCGGCGAACCTCTTCCGAGCTGATCTGCATCTCCTTGAAGACATCCATCGCCACCCCTTCGGGATGCCGGACCAGGCCCAGCAGCAAATGCTCGGTCCCGATGTAGTGATGTCCCATCCGGCGCGCCTCGTCAACGGCCAGTTCTAACACGCGCTTGGTCGCCGGGGACAGGTCCATGCGGGTAATACCCGGTCGCCGGTTCCCGCTGGTCATGTTCTCAATCAGTTGTTGAACGCGATCCTGGTCGAGGCCCAATTCGCGCAAAACACGGCCAGCCACGCCCCCCTCTTCACGCATCAGGCCCAACAGCAGATGCTCGGTCCCGATGTGACTGTGCTGCATCCGCTCAGCCTCTTCCTGGGCCAGACTAAGAACTCTGCGGGCACGCTGGGTGAAGCGTTCCATTTTGTTTGACACGGTATTGTTCCTCCTCGTCCCATTTTGGCCTGCAAGCAGCGCCTGCCCGCCAAAAGCCGGGGAACCGTTACAGAAAACAGGTGAGTATCTTCTGCACCTCGCTGCCTTCTCTCCTCATTTCTATTTTAGGGGAGAGACCCGTCAACCAACCAATGCTTTTCCATCAAAAATTCATAAAAACCAAGCCGTTAAGCCAAGCAATCGAAAAAATTCTAATGCAGCCTTAATAATAACCCTCTAACCCCCAACCTCATTTTATCACATCCACACAAAACGGAGAGCACCGATTAACCGGATATGATTTCTATCCTGGGGCGAACGACTGGTTTAACGAGTGTGTTCGTAGGGATGGGCCGGTGGACAACCTGCCACGCAGAGCAAGCGCTGCCTCGACACGTACCCACGTGCCTCAAGCCCGGATATGCACCCGATCAACCAGATGGGCAGAAGGCCCTATCCGGCAACCGGCATAGGACCTTCTGAGCAGTTCCAGGTTAGCCACGAGGCATACACTGGCGCTGTATGATTTGTCAGATGCACCGAGTCCGGCAATGCTACCCGTGATCTACTCGATATCTTCTCCGGGTTCGCCGCTGTCGACGTCCTCTTCGACAACGTCCGGCTCCGTGTCATCCTCGGCAGGCATTTCGTCATCGGCTGTGTCGCCAACCGCCGGTAGGTTGGCTTCAGCATCGCCCTCAAACTCGTCGGTGATAGCCTGCCAGTCCTGGTCCATAAATTTGGCCGAATCTACCTGGCGCAGGCTTAAGCCCAACCGGCGCTGATCAACGTCAATCTTGACAATCCGCAGCGTCAGCACGTCACCCACCAGCACCACTTCGCGCGGGTGGCTGACACGATAATCGGCCAGTTCGGAAATGTGGACCAGACCCTCGATCTCAGGCGCATCAACCAAACGAGCAAAGGCGCCAAACTTGGTGAGCTTGGTAACAGTGGCCTGGACCAACTGGCCCACCTCGTATTCCTCTGCGACGCGCTGCCAGGGGTCATGCTGCTGGCGCTTGATGCTCAGGCCGATCCGCTTGCGCTGGGGGTCTACGCTGATCACCTTGACCGTAACTTCCTGGCCTACTTCCAGCACTTCGCGCGGGTGCGTGATGTGCTTCCACGACAACTCGGTCAGGTGCACCAGCCCATCCGCCCCACCCAGGTCGACAAATGCGCCGAAGTCGGCCACGCTGATAACGCGCCCGGTCCGCACTTCGCCAACTTCAAGTTCTTGCATCAGGTTAGACTTACGCCTTTCGCGCCATTCGCGCGCGGCGGCTCGTTCAGACAGGATCAGGCGGTTGCGCGCGCGGTCAATCTCGATCACCTTGACCGCGATTTCCTCTCCAACCATAGCGCCCCACCGTTCTTCAGGGCTGCCATCCGATGCGCGGCGCTGGCGTTCGCGGCCTAGCTGGCTAGCCGGGACAAAACCGCGCACCTTGCCAAACCGGACGATCAGGCCGCCCTTGTTATAGCCCGCGATCTTGCTGAAATAAACATCCTGGCTCTGGTGATACTGCTCGGCCATCTGCCAGTTATTCTCTTCTTCGGCACGCGCCAGCGACAGCACGGGCTGGTTATCAGCACCCCGCGCCTTGAGCACATACGCCTGGACCGGCCTGCCCGCTTCTAGTTGTTCGAGCGCAACGCGATCCATGCGTTCCAGCTCGCGGCTGGCAACCACGCCAACCAGTCCCTCGCCCAGGTCGATCAAGACTTCGGTCGGGCTGGTTTCAATTACAGTCCCGTCTACAATCGTTCCCCGGCGCACGCGCGGTGCCTCGCCCACCGGCTCAGCAGCAGCCGTGGACGGGGCTTCACCGGCGGCCTCAGCTTCAGGCATTCCGGCTTCGGGGCCTTCTTCTAGCTCGACAACCTCGTCCGCTGCCGGTTCAACCTCGGCCTCATCCTCAGCAAGATCGGCCTCAGCTTCGGCCATCTCGGCTTCAGGG
>JAFGNU010000036.1 GCA_016926875.1 Anaerolineae bacterium
ATGGGCATCAGCCGGGGCAAGACGTGGCCCGCCATCAGCGAGCCGGTACCGCCCGCGTGGCAGGATCGCCCGCGTGTGAACGTGTGCGTGGACGTGAACGCGGCGCGCCTGCTGGCCCTGGAACTGGACCGCTTGACGTAATTTTTTGGTTATTGCAACCTGGAGAAACACGTATGGCCCGAAAAATGATTATTGATACCGACACCGCTTCGGATGATGCCGTTGCGATCATGATGGCGCTGCAAACACCGGACATCGACGTGCAGGCGATCACCATCGTGGCGGGCAACATGCCGGTAGAACAGGGCAGCATTAACGCCCGCTACACGGTCGAACTGTGCGGCCAGGACGTGCCGGTTTATCACGGCGCCGACAAGCCGCTGATCCGCGAGATTCACCGCGCCTATTTCTTTCACGGCCCGGACGGCATGAGCGGTCAAAACTACCGGCCCACCACCCCGCCCGCCGAGGGGCACGCCGTCGAGGCGCTGATCGAGACGATCAAAGCCAATCCGGGGATCATCCTGGTTACGCTTGGCCCGCTGACCAACGTCGGGCTGGCCGTCAGCCGGGCGCCGGAGATCGTCGGCAACGTCAGCCGCTGCGTGGTGATGGGCGGCGCCGCCTGCACGGTCGGCAACGTCACGCCCGCCGCCGAATACAACATCTGGTGCGATCCCGAAGCGGCGCGGATCGTCTTCCGCTCCGGCCTGCCGGTCGAGATGGTCGGCTGGGAAACCTGCCGGGGCGAAGCCAACCTGTCCGACGAGGATATGCGCCACTGCACAGAGGACATCAACACGCCGTTTGCGCACTTCACCATCGAGTGCAACCAGTCCGCGCTGAACGCCAGCCGGACCTGGCTCGGTGATCCGGGCCTGGGCCTGCCAGACCCGGTAGCGATGGCGGTCGCCATTGACCCGGCGATCTGCACGCGCCGCAGCAAACACTATGTTGAGGTTGAATGCGACGGCACGTACACGCGCGGCATGACGGTAGTCGATGAACTGGGCGTTGCAACCGGTGGCACAGACAGTGTTGGGATATGGCAACCGCTGGTCGAAAAAGGCGAGCCGCACATCACGGTTTGCTGGGAAATCGACGCCAAACGCTGGAAAGAGCTGCTCTACAAGACGATGCAGGCATAGCCCGGTGCATAATGGCGTTCGACTACGATTTTCTCGGTGTGGGCGGGCTGGCGGTTGATTTAACGCTGCAAGTAGACCAACTGCCCACTGCCGACGGCAAATACCCCGCCGGGCCGGTAGCCAGGCTGCCCGGCGGATTCATCGGCAACGCGACCTGCGCCGCTGCCCACCTGGGACTGCGAACGGGCTATGCAGGCTGGGTGGGCGACGATGCCGACGGTACGCTGCTCCACGCCGACTTTGTGCGGTGGGGCGTTGACCCGGCAGGGCTGGTGCGCGTCCCCGGCGAACCGACGCCGGTCACCATCGTGATCACCAGCGCGGACGGCGAGCGGTTGATCCTGCTGCCGTCGTGCGCCCTCTACCACGCTCCGCTGACGCCGGACCAGATCGCGCTGGCGCGGCGGGCGCAGATCGTCTACACCTTTCCGCGTGACGTGCCCTGGTGCGAAGCGCTGCTCAACGCGGCGCATGACGGCGGCGGGCAGTTGGCGCTGGACGTGGAAACGTCGGCCCCCCTGCAAGGCGATGACCTGCGGCGTATGGTTCAGGCCGCAGATGTGGCATTTCTCACCCGGCGCAGCCTGGCGGCGGTTGGCGCGGCATCGATCCGCGATCTCGCTGCCGCACCCGGCCAGTGGATCATCCTGACGGCGGGCAGCCGGGGCGCGTATGGCTTCGAAGCGGGCCGGAAAAAACCGGTCTTTCAGCCTGCACTGCCGGTCCGGGTCGTGGATACGACCGGCGCGGGCGATTGTTTTCATGCAGCGCTGCTGGCTGCCCGGCTGGACGGCGCTTCTCTATCCGACGCGCTGGCCTTCGCCGCTGCGACAGCCGCCATCAAGATACAGCATCACGGCGCGCGCGGCGGCCTGCCTACCCGCGCCGAAGTGCATACCCTGCTCGACGCCGAGCGCCGGAAAGACCGATCATGATCGAACACATCGCCTTTGGCATCATCATCGATGACATCGTTTTCCCCCAGGGCTATACCTGTATGAACGTGCTGGGCGGCGGCGGTCCACAAACCGCGTGGGGCATGGCAGCCGCGCTCGGCGCGGGCGAGACGGTTGGACTGGTGGCGGGCGTTGGTACAAACCTGCACACCGATGCGCTGGCCCCCCTGCGCGCGGCAGGTATCAACCTGGACGGCGTGCGGATCACCGGCCTGCCCACGCCCCGCGCCTGGCAGACGGTCGAGTTCAACGGGCGGCGAGCGCAGGTCTGGCGCGTGCCGCCGGAGACGCTCGGCGCGCAGTTGGCGCGCAGTTGGGACGTGCTGCCGCCGTCCTACCGGGATGCGCAGACTTTTCACTGGGGCATTCATCCCGCCGAGCCGGGATCATACGCCTTCGCCCGCGAACTGACCGCGTTGGGGCGGCGCGTCAGCCTGGAACCGTTCCGCCCGCCCGAACGTCCTTTAAGCGATGATCACCTGCGAGACCTGCTGGCGGCGTGCGCCGTATTTTCGCCCAATCTACGCGAAGCGCAGCGTTTGACCGGTCACGAAGACGAGCGCACCGTGCTCGACCGTTTCCGGGCGCTCGGCTGCCAGACGCTGGCGCTGCGGCGCGGGCCGGACGGCGCGGACGTGTGGAACCTGGAAAAAGGCCGGGGCGTGCATGTGCCCGCCGTACAGACGACCGTTGTCGATGTGGTCGGGGCAGGCAATGCCTTTTGCGGCGCGCTGATCGCCCGGCTGGACGATGGGATCGAGCAGGCGGCCTGTCACGCCAGCGCAGCGGCATCCTACCTGATCGAACAAGTGGGACTGCCCCCGGCCCTGCCCGACCTGGCGGATTACGCCCGCCGCCTGGACGAAGCGCGCGCCGGGTTACAAAAATTAAGTATGGATTAGTACCTCGAGTTTAGACAATTTTGTTCATCGTAGTACAATGTTATGAGAGCAATTTCCTGAGATCGTGTCCAATTTGGTAGGCACCAAATACGACTTTAGACAAAATCAGCGCCTGCATCAGCCGCCAATACGCCCTAAAAGGTCCTCAAAAGACGACTTTTAGCGAGTTTGGCTGATCGGCTTATCTGTCTAAACTCGCCAAAAGGATCGAAAAATGACTTTTCCCTGCCTGAGAGAGCATCGCTTCCCTGTGTTTTTTGTCTAAAGTTGAGTTAGTACTACAGCCGCAGATAAACTTAGGCACAACCTGCCTTCCCTCAAATGTACGACCACGAACAAGCTTGTGATGCATGTTGAGGGAGAAAAAACCGGATCGCAAGCGCGGCTGTAGTGCTAGCGGCAGGTTAACCTGGTATCGAGTAATGCCATGAGAGATGAGAAAAGGGAGATTAAAATGAAATACCGAGTCCATCGACTTGAAGTAAAAAAGGATACAGTACAAGAGAAACTAGAGCACTTTTTGAACCAATTGGAAGGAGAAATCCTGTCCATAGTTCCATATGTTTCTCCGAAGTTTCAAGCTATGGGCGCTACAGCCAAAGTCGACTTTCTGCTAATTGTGGAAAAAATCAAATAACTCTTGGTACTACAGCCGCAGATAACCTCAGGCACGCTTTGGCTTCCCTCAAAATATACAACCACGAACGAGCTTGTGATGTATGCTGGGGGAAAAAAGCCAGGATCGCAAGTGCGGTTGTAGTATTAGGCTGGATTTGATCTATATTTATGGTGGATACAGTCACCAAGGAAAGCGCGTATGTCCACACGATCTCCGATGCACCAGCAAATCGATACCCTGCCCCAGTTGGTGCGCGACATCGCCGGCCGGTTTGATGAGTCGGCGCGCGCCGCGTTTGACTTTGAACTGTGCGCCTCGGTCAAGCACATGTACCTCGTCGGCTGCGGCGACAGCTACCACGCCCCGGTCGGCGCAGAACTGGCGTTTCACCAACTGGCGGGCGTGCCGACGCAAGCGATCAGCGCGCTGACCTTCAGCCGCTACACTGCTGGCTACCTGCCGCCCACCGGTCCCAAGACCACCCTGGTGATCGCCGTCTCGGTGTCGGGCGTGGTCAGCCGGACGATTGAGGCGCTGCGCTTGGCACAGCAGGCGGGCGCGGTCGGCGTGGCGCTGACCGGCGCACCAAATGCCCCGCTGGCCCAATCCGCCGCTACCGTCTTCCAGACCAGCGTGCCACCCCTGCCCGACGAACTGGCCGGGATGATCGTGCCGGGCGTGCGCTCCTATCTCGCGTCACAGGTGGCGCTCTATCACGCCGCGATCCGCATTGGCGAGGTGCGCGGCCACCTGACCACCGCCCAGGCCGACGCCCGGCGCGCAGAGTTGGCCGGGCTGGCGGATGTGCTGGACGCCACGATCCGCGCCTGCGAACCGGTCGCCCACGAGTTGGTGCAGACCTGGACCGACATCCCCGAATGGGTGTACGTGGGCGCGGGGCCGCTGTACGGTGCGGCGATGTTTAGCGCGGCCAAGATGCTCGAAGCGAGCGGCGACCCGGCAATGGCCCAGGAAACCGAGGAATGGGCGCACCTGCAATACTTCGCCGCCCGCCCGGATACGCCGACGATCCTGATCAGCGCCGGTGGATTCGACGCGGATCGCATGGCCGAGGTAGGACGCGCGGCGCGAGCCATTGGGCGGCGGGTGATGACGGTTGTGCCGGACGGCGAGACGGTCATCAGCCAATACGCCGGTCACGTGCTGCCGGTGATGGGACAGGTCCGCGAGTGCTTCGCGCCGCTGGTCTTCAGCATCCCCGGCGAACTGCTGGCCGCCGAACGCGCGGCAGCGCTGGGCGTGGATTACTTCCGCGACTTTGGCGGGGGGCGCACGGTCGAGTGGGCCGACGGCGCGAGCCGCATCCGGGATAGCCACATGCTGGACAAGCTCCGGCGCTAAAGGGGGCAGCAGTGAGCGACAACGGCAAACCACCTGACTACGTGTGTGTAGGCGGGATCATCATCGACGATATTGTGCTGCCCAACGGCGAAACACGCATGGAAGTGCTGGGCGGCGGCGTGGTGCACGCGGCGGCGGGTATAAAAATCTGGGACCAGCGCGCGGGGATGGTAGCGTGCGCCGGGAAAGACTTACCGGACTCCGCGCGGCAGCGGCTGGCGCGCGATTTTGACCTGAGCGGCCTGATCTGGCTGGACCTGCCGCAGGCCCGCGCCTGGCAGTTGTTCGAATGGGACGG
>JAFGNU010000037.1 GCA_016926875.1 Anaerolineae bacterium
CTCGTAGCCCATCACCTCGCCTGTCGTCGCTTCTTCAAACTGGAACGGCAGGTACAGGTTCTCGACCGCGATCACTACCTCCTGCCCTTCCAGGTCCGGCAGATCGGTATAAATCGGACCTGCGGCAGACACCGGCGCCAGCGAAACCGCCAGCGTAGCGATCAGCACGAGTGCAACTAGTTGTCTGGTTTTAAACATGGCACATTTCTCCTCATCAAGTATTTTTGCCTGGCTGGCAATCATCAAACGCCATGTTTAGTTTAGTGTTGAAGCCGCCGTTCTGCAACCAGTATCCTGCGTAATTGTGCGCTAACCGGTCTGGCACTAATAGTTACAACTATAGACAGCCATGCCATACCCGTTTAAAATTCTCTCGTCGTTGGGATAAACATCAGTTCATCGAAGTGACTTTCCGCACTGGGGCGCCTGAAAACAAGGTCTTACCATTACCTGAAGCTCATTTGTGAAGGAGATAACAATGTTATATGCATTGCTGCTGGCCGGGGCTGTGCTGTGCGCAGTCCAGGCTATCCGGGCAACACGCCTGCTTTCAGCCGCGATATGGTTAGCAGGCGTCAGCGCATTGGTCGCCATTACGCTGTACAAGATTGGCGCGCGCGAAGTTGCCGTGATTGAACTCAGCGTTGGGGCAGGTCTGGTAACGGTGCTGTTTGTATTCGCAATCAGCATCGCAGGCAATGACGGGCTGGCAGAGCAAAAACTACTGCCCAAACCCCTGGCGCTGGGTCTTATCGCGCTTTTTTTGGCGATTCTGGGTGCTATGGTCCTGCCAATGGATAAGTTGGGCGCCTCGGCAATTGAATCATCTTTCTCCGATATGTTGTGGGACGACCGCGCCCTTGATGTGTTGGTGCAAATAGTCATCATTTTCGCCGGGGTGCTGTGCGTACTGGGGCTGCTGACCGACGTGAAGGTACCGGTCGGATTTGCAGGTGAGCGCGACAGTGCTCAACCGCCTGACTCGCTGGCCGGAAAGCCCGACGAGGCCGCATCTCAGGAGGGACAGGTATGAATGACCTGGAGATTTTGATCGCCGGTGTGGTGGCTCTCATGGGCGTAGGGCTGTATGGGCTGCTGTTCACACGCAACCTGATCAAAGTTGTGGTAGCGCTCCAGATTTTGGTTAAAGGCGTCTTGGTGGCAATGACTGCCGCCGGTGAAGCCAGCGGCCAGCTCAACCTGAGCCAGACGTTGATCATGACCGTGATCGTGGCCGATACCATCGTCGCAGTGGTCGGGCTGGCGTTTGCGGTGCAGGTCAAGCGGCTGTTTGGCACGCTGGATTTGCAGGCGTTGTCCAACTTGCGAGGATAAGTATGACAGATTGGTTGATTGGTCTGACCATTGGACTCCCCTGGTTGGGCGCGCTGGCTGTCTGGCTGGTGGGCGATAAACGGGAGCGGGAACAACACACCCTGGCGGTGATCTTCGCCGTAGCCGCCGGGTTGGCGGCGCTGGCGCTCATCCCCTCCTACGGCGATGCCGTCGAACTTCGATTCGAAGTCGGCGGTTTTTTCGGTGATTTTACGTTTGTGCCTGATGGACTTGGCGTTTACCTGGCCGCCATTGCGAACGTGATCGGCGCCCTGGCCGTGATCTTCTCGGTCGATTACATGGACGGCGAGAACGCATTGGGCCGCTACTACGCGATGATCCTGCTGTTTATCGGCGCGATGTCCGGGCTGGCACTGACCGGCAGCATCCTGCTGCTGTTTATCTTCTGGGAAATCACGGCGCTGTGCTCGTATGCGCTGATCTCGTTCTACAACGACGATCCCAAGGCGGTTGAGGGCGGTATCAAGGCGCTGATCGTGACGCAGTTGGGCGGCGTTGGGATGCTGATCGGCGCGCTGCTGGTGCGTGCCTACCTGGGCGATTACCAGATCAGCACCTTCCTCAGCCGCTACGGTGAACTGCCGGAAAACACCCTGACCATCATGGCTTTTGGTTTTCTGGCAGCCGCGGCGGCCAAGTCGGCCCAGGTGCCGTTCCATACCTGGCTGCCCGGCGCAATGGAAGCGCCGTCACCTGTGAGCGCGCTTATTCACGCCGCCACGATGGTGAACGCGGGTGTGTACCTGCTGGCGCGCTTCTACCCGGCGTTTGAGGAGGTCTCCGGCTGGACCACGGCGGTTACCATCGTTGGGCTGGTTTCGGCGTTCCTGGCGGCGCTGATGGCGCTGGTATCTGATGACCTCAAGCGCGTGCTGGCCTACTCGACCATCAGCCAGCTTGGCTACATGGTTTACGCAGTGGGTGTAGGATCGGTCTTCGCCAGTCAGTTCCACCTGTTCAGCCATTCCATATTCAAGGCGCTGTTGTTCCTGAGCGCGGGCGCAGTGATTCACGGTATCGGCGGTGAGCGCGACATGAAAAAGATGGGCGGGCTGGGCAGGCAAATGCCCTTCACACGCAACGTGTTTATCGTCGGCGCGCTGGCGCTGATGGGCATTCCGATCCTCAACGGCTTCTGGAGCAAGGAACTGATCCTGGAGCATGGGTTGGAAGACGGCCCTGCCTGGGCCTACGCGGGCATGTTGATCGGCGCGGGCATCACGGCGTTGTATTCCTTCCGCATGGTGTGGCTGGTGTTCTTTGACGTCCCGCGCGGCGAAGGGCACGCCCATCAAGCCGGGCAGATGATGCGCATTGCCACCGGTATCCTGGCGTTCGGCGCGCTGACAACCTGGCTGCTGGTCGGCTCATTTGGCGAAATGCTGGAAGAAAGTCTACCGTTCCACGGTCTGCATGTGCACGCAGGCACGACGCTGATCGAAGATATTATCACCGCCCAGGCCACGCTAATCGCACTGGGGGTGGTGGCGCTGGGCCTGTTGACCTGGTGGCTGCGCGGCTCGTTGGGCTGGCTCGCCAATGGTCTGCGGTTTGTCGGTACGGCAGCCTCACACGACTTTGGATTTGAATGGCTGAATCGCCAGATCGTTAACATCACCAAAAGCTCAGCGGAAAGCCTGCGCGCCACCCAAACCGGTCATTTGAACTGGAACGTGCTGGGCATCGTCGGCGGGCTGGTAGTTGTGCTGGCTATTCTGGCGCTGGGGGCGTAACGAACAATGGAAGATATGACTGCATTTACCTGGATGATCACGCTGCCCCTGCTTGCATCACCTTTGATCTACCTGCTTGGCCGCCTGGTCAAACAAGATGGTCCGATTGTTTCGCATTGGGCAGCCGTGATCGCGCTGGCGATCACCTGGGTGCCGTTTGTGATCGCAGCCAAAGAACTGAACGACAGCGGCCCGCAAACATACGAGTTGGGCATGATAACGCTGCGGCTGGATGACTTTGGTCTGCTGATGGCGGCGCTGTCGCTGGGACTGGGTACGCTGGTTGCCCTGTACTCCGGCCCGTATATGTCTGCCGAAAGCGGGCAGGAAAAATACTACACGCTGCTGGTCATCATGATCGCGGTCATGATGGGCCTGGGCTGCGCCAACGACCTGTTCAACCTGTGGGTCTGGTTCGAGGGCATGGCGATCTCGTCGTTCCTGCTGGTCGCGTTCTACCACGAGCAAAAGCCCTCGCTCGAAGCAGGCGTGAAATACCTGGTGCAAAGCGCGGTCGGCTCGGCGCTGGTGCTGCTGGGTATCTCGCTGGTGCTGGGGCAAACGGGCACGCTGGTTCTGGACGACATCCGCGCGGCAGCAGCGGATTCCGATATTCTGCTGGCCGCAGGCGCGTTGTTTATCATCGGCTTTGGCGTCAAGGCGGCGCTGGTGCCGATGCACACCTGGCTGCCCGATGCGCACTCGCAGGCCCCCAGCGGGATCAGCGCTATGCTGTCCGGCGTGGTGATCGAAGCCGGGCTGGTGGCGATGCTGCGCGCGTTGGGATCGCTGGCCGGGGTATCAGACTCGTGGGGCGAACTGCTGATGGCCTTTGGCGCGCTGAATATGCTGGCCGGTAACCTGATGGCCCTGCGCCAGACACAGGTCAAGCGCCTGCTGGCCTATTCCAGCCTCAGCCACATGGGGTATATGCTGCTCGGTCTGGGCGTGGCGATCTATGCCAAAGAATCCGCCGGGGCAGAAGGCGGCCTGTTCCACATGCTGAACCACGGCATGATGAAGGGGCTGGCTTTTCTGGCTGCCGGTGCGCTGCTGTATACGCTGCATGTCGCGGCTGGCGATCACAGCCCGCTCACCATCTCCGATCTCAGCGGCGCCGCGCAGCGCTACCCGCTGACGGCGTTGGGCCTGAGCATCGCCGTGTTGGGCCTGGGCGGACTGCCACCGCTGGCTGGGTTCATGTCTAAGTGGCAAATATTTGTAGCGGGCTTTGATACTCGCGAGACCTGGATCGAAGCGCTGGTGGTCTTTGCCGCGCTGAACAGCGTGTTATCGTTAGGTTACTATGCGCCGCTGGTCAACCGGGTGTACCGCCTGGAACCGTCCGAGATCGTCCGGCAGGGCAAACCAATGCCGGTGCTGATGACGGTGCCAACTGCTGTCCTGGCGCTGGCCATAGTGGCTGTTGGCATCTGGCCCGACCTGCTGCGCTGGATTACCGAACCGGCAGGCAAAGCGCTGCTGGCGGCCTTTGGCCTGTAAGCAATGACGTGTCACATTTGCATTGACCGAATGAGAGAATAAGGGAAGCACTATGGAAGACTTCTTGCTTGCGCCACCGATCGCGTTCGCCATTTACCTGGGGTTGGTCGGCATCCTGTCCGGCTTTGGCCGGGTGTTGGCCAAGCCAAGCGAAACATCGTCGGCTAAATCAAGCACGTATGCCAGCGGTGAGGCGCCGCCGGTGCGATCAGCAGTGCCTGGCTACACGCCCTTTTTTGTGATTGCACTATTTTTTGCCATCCTGCACCTGGGCGTGTTGATGCTCGGCAGCAGCAACCTATCGTCAACCGCTGGAATCTACCTGGTAGGACTGATCTTAGCACTTTTGGCGTTAATTTTAGGATAAATGTCATTGGAATCACATAAACCGATTGACTATGATCTGGACGGAGTGCCAGCCCCCGGTCGGATAAGTCGTATTAGGAGCATGGAATGACCCTCAATCTGGACAAACCCTGGCAGCCCGTCTTGGACAAGATCAAGACCTGGGCGCGCATTAACTCACCCTGGGCCATTCATTTTAACAGCGGGTCGTGCAACGGCTGCGATATCGAAATCCTGGCGACGCTCACGCCGCGTTATGACCTGGAACGCTTTGGCGTCAAGTTGCAAGGCAGTCCTCGCCATGCCGATATTTTGATCTGCACCGGCCCGGTCACCCGCCAGGCACGCGACCGGCTGGTTCGCATCTACGAACAAATGCCGGAGCCGAAGTTTGTCGTGGCGGTTGGCTCGTGTGCGCTGTCGGGCGGCGTTTTCCAGGGCTGCTATAACGTGATGGGCGGCATTGATAAGGTTCTGCCGGTGGACGCCTATATTCCCGGCTGCCCGCCGCGCCCGGAGGCCATCATCGACGGCTTGGTCAAGTTGCTGACTCAGCTTCAGGAGGGCGCAGCGCCGGAACAGAACGAGGGTGAAAATACCAGCGCGGCAGCGGTTGAAGGCGCCGAAATACAGCTAGACGCCCAGGCAAATGGGGAAGCGAAATGAGCGCAGAAACGGCCTTGCAAACGGCCTCTGAACTGCTAGAACAGTGGGCCAAAGAAGCAACGACCCCGGAACCTTTCCGCCTGGATGTGGTGATCGAACCGGATGATCTGCTGGCGGCAGTCAAAGCCCTGCGCGATGCGAGCTGGGGCTATCTTTCGACCATCACCGGCGTGGATCTCGGCGTAGAGGCCGGAGAGTTCGAGCTGTTGTATCACTTCTCGAACGGGGCGGCGCTCGCAACGCTGCGCGTGCGCACACCGCGTGATAACCCGTCCGTGCCCAGTGTGTGTGGCATCATCCCCACCGCGACCCTTTATGAGCGCGAGATCATCGAGATGTTCGGTATTTCGGTGGAAGGCACACCCAACACCGACCGGCTGTTTTTGCCTGATGACTGGCCCGACGGCGTTTACCCGCTGCGCAAAGATTACATCTACGACGACCCAACGGCTCAAGCGTGATAAGGAGCACATCCAATGCAGTCCCAGCAAGGTAATAAATTTACGATCCCGATTGGACCCCAGCATCCTGCGCTGAAAGAGCCTGAACACTTTGAGTTTAACGTTGACGGCGAGCTTGTAACCGGCGCGTCAGTGCGGCTTGGATATGTGCATCGCGGCATCGAAAAAGGCACCGAGAATCGCAGCTTTGTGCAGAGCATGTACCTGCTAGAGCGCGTGTGCGGCATCTGCTCGCACGTGCATGCAACCGCGTTTTGCCTGGGTGTTGAACGGTTGGCCGAGATTGAGGCCCCGCCCCGCGCGCAGGCGATCCGCGTACTGGTCGCCGAATTGGAACGCATCCACAGCCATATGCTCTGGCTGGGGGTGGGCGCGCACGAAGCCGGGTTCGATACGTTGTTTATGTATAGCTGGCGCGACCGCGAAACCGTTCTGAACCTGCTGGAAGACATCACCGGCAACCGCATCAACTATTCGACCAACGTGCTCGGCGGGGTCAAGTGCGACATCGACCGTGAGCAAGCCGCTGCCATCCGCCAGGGGTTGGATTTTCTTGAAGAGCGCACGACCCATTACCTCGACGTGGTGACCAGCGACATGATGTTCCTGCGGCGGACGCGCGGTGTCGGCGTCATGACGTACGACGAATCCCAACGGTTGGGAGCTGTTGGCCCCACTGCCCGTGCATCGGGTGTCGCGCGTGATTTGCGCGTGGATGCAGCCTATGCCGCCTATGACAAGTACCCGGTCAACCTCGTCACCGAGACAGCAGGCGACCTTGAAGCACGGTTTGTCGTGCGCATTAAAGAGTTGTTCGAAAGCTTCCGCGTGATCCGCGCCGTTCTGGATGACCTGCCCGAAGGCGACCTGACAACCCGCATGCCGCGCCGTGTCAAGGAAGGCGATACGATCAGTCGGGTCGAAGCGCCGCGTGGCGAGTTATTTTACTACATTAAAAGCAACGGAACCGATACGGCAGAACGCGTCAAAGTGAGAACTCCAACGTTGCCGAACATGGCGTCGGTGCTGACTCTGGCGGTCGGTCATCAATTAGCGGATATGCCCATGATCCTGGTTGGCATTGATCCCTGCTTCTCGTGCAACGACCGCATGGTTTCCGTCAAAGGGACGCTGGACAGCCAATGCTGGACGTGGGAACAGCTACGGCAATATGGAATTGAGTACTACCGATGAATACACTTCGCGCAGTGATTGCTCTCCTGTTTTTTCCGGGCGGCCTGTTCATCCTGTTCGCCGGGATGGCATACGAATGGGTCGACCGCAAACTGATCGCACGCTTCCAAAACCGGATCGGGCCGCGCTGGTTTCAGCCGCTGGCCGATAGCATCAAGCTGCTGGCCAAAGAAGAGGTGATCCCCACCGACGTCAACGCGATTCTGTTTGTTGTCCTGCCAGTCATCGCACTGGCGGGTGCGCTGGCGTCGGCGCTGTATGTACCGATTATTGGCCTGGAACCATCGTACAGCTTTTCCGGTGACCTGATTGTGACGCTCTACCTGCTCAGCCTGCTGACGTTGTGCACCGGGCTGGCCGGGGCTAACACGCTGGACCGCTTTTCGCTGGTGGGGGCCACCCGCGCGCTGACGCAGATGTTCTCATATGAAGCACCGGTTTTGCTGGCGCTGCTTGGCCCGGCAATCGTAGCCGAAAGCTGGAAAATCAGCGTGATCTCGGAATATGCCAAGAGCCACTGGCTGATCATCACTCAGCCTATCGGCTTTCTGGTGGCTGTGATCGGGCTGATGGGCAAGCTGGAAATGCCGCCCTTTGACGCGCCCGAAGCCGAAACCGAGATCGTCGCCGGGGCGCTGACCGAATACAGTGGGCGTGGACTGGCGCTGTTCCATCTTGGAAAAAGCGTTGAGTTGATGGTTGGCCTGACGCTGGTCACCGCGTTTTATCTGGGCGGCGTTGCCAACCCGCTGCTGTTCTTCGCCAAAACACTGATGCTGCTCGTCGTGGTGGCCGGGGTACAATCGCTCCTGACCCGCCTGCGGATCGAGCAAACGGTCGGGCTGTGGTGGCGCTACGGTGCCCTGCTGGCATTGGCACAGTTCCTGGTCATGATAGCTTACGAGGGAGTCGCATAAATGAAGCTGACAACCATGTGGAAAGACGCCCTGGGTTCGCTGATCAAACCTGCCGCCACCCAGCGCTACCCGTTTGTACGGCGCGAAGCACCGGAGCACCTGCGCGGCCAACTGCACTGGGACCCGTCGGCGTGCACCGGCTGCGGTCTGTGCTCAAAGGACTGCCCGGCAGATGCGCTGGAAGTGATCGTGCTGGATAAAAAAGCCAAGCGCTTTGTGATGCACTATCACGTTGACCGCTGCACGTTCTGTGCGCAGTGCGTGGCGAGCTGCCGCCAGGGCTGCCTGGACATGGAATCCGACGAATGGGAACTAGCAGCGCTGGACCCAAGGACATTTGATATTTACTATGGCAACGAAGCCGACATTGCATCCATCCTGGACGGCTCAACTGAAGAAGAGGCTGAACCGGCTGCGGCAGGCTGATCAACTGCCCAGGGTAGCCGTCGTCGGCTTTGGGAACGAACTAAACGGAGATGATGCAGCCGGAATTGTTTTTGCCCGTGCGCTGGCAACGCGCCTGGCAGGGCAGACCCGGCTGCTGGTGATCGACGCCGGGATCGCGCCCGAAAATCAAACCGGGCCGCTGCGCGACTTCGGCCCGGACCTGGTGTTGTTTGTTGACGCGGTGCACATGGCCGAAGAGCCGGGCACAGTTCGCCTGCTGGATTGGCAGGACACTACCGGCCTGAGCGCATCTACCCATACACTGCCACCCTACGTTATCGCCAAGTACCTGACCGCTGAAATCGGCTGTGAGGTAGCGCTGCTTGGCATCCAGCCGTTTAGCAACCAGATCAACACCCTGGTCTCGCCGCTCATGCAGCAGATTGTCAACGCAACCGTCCAGACGTTAATCGGTGTTTTGACGGATTCACAATAAACGGCTGGCGGCTGCATCCACCAACCACCCCACATGACCGTCCGTTGGCCGGATAAATTGTGCGGGGTAGACATCGCGAGGCCCGCGCAAAACAGTTCGCATTATCTCGGCTTTGCCCTCACCAGCCACCAGGAACAGCACATTGGCTGCCGCGTTGATCACGGGCAGTGTTAGCGTCAGCCGCCACACATCTAACCTGTCCACGTAGTTCTCAACTACCCAACGCCTCGATTCGGTCAAAGCCGCCGTATCAGGAAAT
Organism: Anaerolineae bacterium; assembly: GCA_016926875.1. GTDB lineage: Bacteria > Chloroflexota > Anaerolineae > Aggregatilineales > Aggregatilineaceae > JAFGNU01. Next base: position 9,318 of record JAFGNU010000037.1, read on the forward strand.
AAGGAGGCGGTGTGCCCGTCATCACCCAACCCCAGCAGAATCAGATCAAAGCGGGGTATATTGCCGCCCCCAAATATACGCAGCGCGTGCTCGTATTCGGCGGCAGCCTGCGCCGGATCGATCTCGCCGCGCATCCGGTACTCATTGCCCGCTGGCAGCGAGACATGATCGAGCAGCGCCTCGCGCGCCATGCGGTAGTTGCTATCCGGGTGATTCGGCGGCACGCAGCGCTCATCGCCCCAGAATACGAATATATGCTCCCAGTCAATGTGACCAGCGAAGATAGCAGAAGCAAGCAGGGAATATAACCGGCGCGGCGTCGAACCGCCGGACAGCACCACGCTGAATCGTCCATGCGTGCGGATCGCCTGTTTGCCCAGCGCGACAAACCGCTCTGCCCCAGCGTGGGCTAGGGCCTCGACATCTGGAACGATTTCGAGGTTATCCATACTCAATACAGCCCTGTCGCCAGACACGCCCATCAGCCGCCAGGAAATCGTCGGCTTCGACCGGCCCCATGCTGCCCGGTTGGTAGCTGACCAGAGGTGGCGCGTCCGGCGTTTCCCAGCCCTGCAATACAGGATCGATCAGCTTCCAGGCCGTTTCAATCTCGTCGCTGCGGGTGAACAGCGATGCATCCCTGTTAAGCGCGTCCAGCAGCAGCCGTTCGTATGCATCCGGCAGCGTCCCGCCGCCAAACGACGAGCGATAATGAAACTCCATATCGACCGATTGCGTTTCCTGCACCGAACCGGGCACTTTGGCTTCGAATTTGAGGTGAATCCCCTCGTCGGGTTGGATGCACAGCGACAGAATGTTTGGGGTAAAACGGCGATCCGGTGCCCGCTCGAACATCACGTGCGGCGGGCACTTGAACTGTACCACGATCTCACTGACCTTGCCCGCCAGCGCCTTGCCGGACCTCAGGTAAAACGGCACGTTCTGCCAGCGCCAGTTATCCACGAACAGCTTGAGCGCGGCGTAGGTCGGCGTCTGCGATCCGTCTGCAACACCGGGCGCCTGGCAGTAGCCCTCGTACTGGGCGCGCACGGTGTCCCGCGGTGTCACTGGCCGGATCGCGCTCAGCAGCTTGACCTTTTCGTTGCGCAGGGCATCGGCGTTGAAAGATGCGGGCGGTTCCATCGCCACCAGGCACAGCAGTTGCAGCAGGTGGTTCTGGAACATATCGCGCAGTACCCCCGCCTGATCGTAGTACCCGGCGCGGTACCCGACGTCCACCTGCTCGGCCACTGTGATCTGTACGTGATCAACGTAATTACGATTCCAGACTGGCTCAAAGATGGTGTTGGCAAAGCGGAAAAACAGGATGTTCTGCGCGGTTTCTTTACCCAGGTAATGATCGATGCGGTACACTTGGCGCTCATCAAACATGGCATGGATGGTATGGTTTAATTCTTGCGCCGAGGCCAGATCGTGCCCGAACGGTTTTTCGATCACGATATGCCGCCAGCCGCCAGCCTCGCGCGCCATGCCGGATTTGCCCAGGTATTCTACAATTGGCGCGTAAAACGCAGGCGCCACAGCCAGGTAGTACAGCCGGTTGGCCGTGCCGGGTTCCAGTTTACGCAGGAACGCTTCAAGCGCTTCATAGTCGGCAGCAATGTTCGCATCGCCCGGCTGGTACCAGATGCGCCCGGCAAATGATTCCCAGTCACCCGCGTCGAAGCCGTCGCTGGCGAATTCCTGCGCCCCTTCGCACAGGTGATGACGGAACTCTTCGTGCGAATACGGGCTGCGTGACATGCCTACAATCCGCAGATCATCCGGCAGGCGCCGCCGGCGATACTGGCTGAACAGCGCCGGTATCAGCTTGCGGCGAGTCAGGTCGCCCGAAGCCCCAAAGATCACCACCGTCGTGCTGGCTGCCGCTGCGTCAGGTTCGCTCATCTGCTGCTCCAATACGTGCTCGCTAACTGCCCAAAGCCGCCCTTTTAGTATAAACCAACTGCGCCGGTTAACCGACTGGCATAACCGGCCCCTTCATACAAACGCTTGTCGCGGGCGGTCAGGTGTTGACCTCGTCCATATTCTTGATGATCGCAGTCGCAAACTCGCTGGTTTTTACCTCCGTGGCGCCCACCATCTGCCGCGCAAAGTCGTACGTCACGATCTTCTGTGCCAGCGTCAGCTCGTAGGCCCTGGTGACCAGTTCGGCGGCTTCCCACCAGCCGAGGAATTCCAGCATGGTCACGCCGCTGAACATCAGCGAGCCAGGATTCACTTTGTCCAGGTCGGTATACTTGGGCGCGGTGCCGTGCGTCGCTTCAAACAGCATCACCGCGTCGCCGATATTGGCGCCGGGCGCGATGCCTACCCCGCCGACCTGCGCCGCAACGGCATCAGAAATGTAATCGCCGTTCAGATTCGGCGCCACCAGCAGATCAAATTCACGCGGGCGCAGCAGCAAATGCTGGAAGATGATATCTGCAATACGATCTTTAATCACGATTTTGTCGCCGGGCTGTTTGCCGTTGTAGTCGTCCCATAATTCCTGCTCGGTGATCGTGTACTCACCAAATTCCTCAGCGGCCACCTCGTAGCACCACCCCCGGAAGGCCCCCTCGGTGTACTTCTGGATGTTGCCCTTGTGCACGATGGTGATGCTCTTGTGCCCGCGTTCGATAGCATATTGCAGCGCAAACCGCATCAGGCGCTTGGTGCCAAAAGCGCTGATCGGCTTGATACCCAGGCCGCTGCCCTCAAAGAAGTTCGCGCCCAGTTCATCCCGCAGAAAAGCTGCCAGCTTCTCGTTCTCCGGCGTACCTGTCGCATATTCGATGCCTGCATACACGTCCTCGGTGTTCTCGCGGAAGATCACCACGTTCACATGCTGCGGTTCGCGCAGCGGGCTGGGAACACCTTGATACCACCGCACCGGGCGCACACACGCATACAGGTCAAGCACCTGGCGCAGCGTCACGTTCAGGCTGCGGAATCCACCGCCAACCGGCGTGGTCAGCGGGCCTTTGATCCCGACCAGGAACTCGCGCAGAGCATCGAATGTTTCCTCTGGCATATACTCGCCATCATATATCCCGGCGGCTTTTTCCCCGGCGTAGATTTCCATCCAGGCGATCTTGCGCTGCCCACCGTAGGCTTTTTCGACCGCCGCGTCCCAGATACGCTTGGACGCAGTCATGATGTCGTGCCCGATCCCGTCGCCTTCAATGAACGCGATAATGGGGTTGTTGGGGATACATTCAGGCTTCAGGCAGGACACTTTTTCGCCCTCTGCGGGCACCACAATGTGTTGATAAGCCATTGCTGGCGGAACTCCTTTCAGACAACAATGAGAGTAATAGCAGCGCCAGGCTGCACAGGAATCAATTCCCGGTGACTGCTCCGCTTACGCTTTCCACTTAATCGTACAGCCAACTGCACCGGTGATCGTTATTTCGGGCGATTCGCCCACCAGCACCGCGTCCAGCGCATCGCGCAAGTAGTGATGCTGCACCGCACCGGGTTCATCGTAGTTATCATCAATTGCGCCCCGGTAGCGCAGCACGCCTTCCGCATCCAGCAGAAACACATGCGGCGTATGCGTGGCATCGTAAGCGCGGGCGATTTTCTGAGTCTCGTCGTGCAGGTAGGGGAAGTTGAACCCCTTCTCGCGGGCGCGATCTTGCATCCTGGCGAAGCTGTCTTCTGGATAGCGCTTCGCGTCATTCGAATTGATCGCGACCAGGATCGCGTCTTTGTCCTGGTAATCGCGCTGGATGTCGATCATCCGGTCTTCCCAGGCACGCACATACGGGCAGTGGTTGCAGCTAAAGATCACCACGACCGCTTTGTGCTTGTTGAGCAGATCGGCCAGCGCATAGGTCTGACCGTCCACAGCCGGGAGCGAAAACTGGGGGCCTTTTTGTCCAACGTCCAACATGCTTATTTCTCTCCTTCACAATATCTATTCACGACGGGATGCTTTCAGGATGGCACGCCTGATCATGGCCTCAGAGGGAAGCGGCGATGGTCGGCCATCTTCCCGGAAGTACAGGCGGCACGTCAGGCGATAGGATGGTTCGCTCTGCGGATCGATGTCCTCGCCGTCGATCAGAATCGTCGGGGAGCCGGGAAATCGCCAGCGCCGGGCCTCGTCCTCGGTCCGGATTTGGACCTGCTCGACCTGCGCGCCGATTTGTAGTTCAGCCAGCACACGCTGTAAGCGCTGCCAGGCTTCTGGATGTGATGGGCACTCTTCCCACCACAAAAACTGAACGTGCATCCTGTCTTGTCCTGCCAGCAAAAAGACTGTAACACACGGCCAGGCAATACTGCCTGGTCGATGTTACCGAATATAACGTTTTTTGCGGCCCGTAACCACCGCCGGATGATCGGGACTCAAAACGCCCGGCAGGCTCACCGGGCGTTCATACGGGGATTGTGCTGGCTGCGTGGATCACACGATCTGCTGAGCCAGCTTGATCATATCGCCCAGCACTCCGGCGGCGGTGACCTCTGGACCAGCCCCCGGTCCTGAAATGACCAACGGCAGATCAGCATATCGCTGCGTGCGCAGTGCGATATAGTTGGCAGGCCCGCGCAGCGTGCCCAGCGGACTATCCTGTGGCACTGACCGGAGCTTTACGGTTCCTCCTTCCGGGCCAACCTGGGCCACGTAACGCAGTGTATGCCCCCCGGCCCTGGCCTGGCGAAAACGATTGGCATAGGCTGCATCGAGCGTGTCGGCGGCGGCCATGAATTCTTCTGTGGACAGTGCGACCAGCGACTCGTCATACAACGCCTCAACGGCCAGGTCGGTCATTTCCAGCGGCCAACCGGCAGTACGAGCCAGGATCAGGGCCTTGCGCGCGACATCGTGCCCGCTCAAATCATCGCGCGGATCGGGTTCGGTATAGCCCTGTTCGCGCGCCTGGGCAATAATCTGCGAATATGGGATACCTCGTTCGAGTTCTGCGCACAGGTATCCCAGCGTGCCGCTCATGCACCCTTCGATCTGGTGGACCTGGTCGCCAGTATCGAGCAGGTAATGCAAGGTATCAATAACCGGCAGCCCGGCCCCAACCGCGCACTCATAGCGCAGCATTGGGTTGCCAAACAACTGCTGGACAGCCTGCCAACTGCCGATCAAGGGATTCTTGTTAGCCAGCACGACTCCACCCCCCGCCGCCAGCACGGTTTGCAGCCGGGAGCGGGTTTCTGTAGATGCGGTGACGTCCGCTACAATAGCCCTGGCCGGTATCAGGGTTTCCAGATCATCGAGCGTGCGTGTCTGCGTTACGGTATCCAGCAAGCGCTTGTTGGCGGCAGCGTGCAGAACAGCCTGCAAGGTGTTTTCCGAAAGACCTTCCGGATCAAACAGGACGCCGCTGATGTCGGCTAAGCCAATGGGGACCAGGTGCAGCATTTTTCGCCGGGCAACGGTCGCCTGAGTATCAATGATCTGGCGCAGCAGGGTACTGCCCACGTTGCCCAACCCCAGCAAGATAACAGGGATGACTTTCTGTGACATGATTCCTCCTTGAGCAGATATCCGGTAGACCAGCAAGGCACCGGCCTGATTGTGTCACAAGATCACAGAAAGATCACCCCATTGCGCCAATTTCGCCACAATTAGTATGGACAGCGCCTCACGGCAGGCGTGAATGCACCGCGAGAAACAGCATGATCGACGGGTTTAGCGCGCCAAATAATGTTACAGTCCGGCATTATCAGTTTTCCAGATACTTCGCTGAATGGACAAATCTGAAAGGATTTGCATAATTAGAGGGTATGATACACAGACAATTTACCCTCGCCCTGCTATGGATCTATTACGGGTGCTGCGATACGGCTGTTGGCCTGGCGACTGTGCCGCTAAACAAGCTGGTAGCCCACATTTTCGAGACGAGCTTGTCGTAGCCTCGCGGGCGGGATCGAGCTGCCAGATACCAGAAGAACAAAACCGCTTAACAAATACCATTGAGCAAGTGACCAATAGGCAATACGATCACTATGTTGCGGCACCAAATACGTAGACTGATCATTGGCTCGCCACTGCCATCAGCAGAAGCAGCCGAAAAACGCCTCGACAAAATCCGCGCGCTGGCGGCGCTCTCGCCTGACGCGCTGGCTTCGGTGGCCTATGCGAACCAGGAGATTTTCCTGGGCCTGGCGGTGGCAGGAGCTGCCGGATTGGCGTACTCCTGGGCCATTGCCCTCGTTATCACCGGCCTGCTCGCCATTCTGACACTATCTTATTCCCAGACGATTCAGGCGTACCCCGCTGGTGGGGGATCGTATACTGTTGCGCGTGAAAACCTGGGCGAAACAATAGGGTTGGTGGCAGCCGCGGCCCTTCTCATCGACTACGTGTTAAATGCTGCCGTGAGCTTGACAGCAGGCGTTGAGGCGCTGGCTTCAGCGTTTCCGAGCCTGTGGCCCTATCGCACCGGGCTGTCACTGACATTGCTGGTATTGATCACCCTGGTGAACTTGAGAGGGATGCAAGAAACCGGGACCGTTATGGCACTGCCTGTCTATTTCTTTTTGATCACCTACCTGGGAATGATCGCCTATGGCATCGTGGTTGCCCTGGTTGAAGGCCCTGGATCGTTACAGGCACATGCGCCACCGGCGTTCGAAACGATCACATTGGTTTTGCTGCTCCGCACATTTGCAGCAGGCGCAACCGCGCTCACTGGGGTTGAGGCCATCAGCAATGCAGTGCCCGTCTTCAAACCACCCGAATCCCGCCATGCCCGCCAGACAATGATGGCAATGGCTGTGTTGATGGGCGTGTTGTTCCTGGGGACTATTGGATTGATCCGGTTTCTGGCGATAACGACTGGGGCAGAGGAAACCATACTCTCAGCGTTATCGCGGCGTCTCTTCGGGTCCGGGATCGTATATTACCTTGTCCAGATGGCCACACTGGGCGTATTGATCGTGGCCGCCAACACCAGCTTCACAGGCTTCCCGCGCGTGACATCCATCATGGCACACGACAGTTTTGTGCCACGTCAACTGAAGATGTTGGGCGACCGGCTGGTTTTTTCCAACGGCATTATTCTCCTATCCAGCCTGGCTGGTTTTTTGATCGTCGTCTTTCGCGGAGATTCGCATCATTTGATCCCACTGTTTGCAGTAGGTGCATTCCTGGCATTTTCGCTGTCCCAAACGGGAATGGTGGCGCATTGGATACACGAACGAGGCCCACACTGGCGTGTTCACGCGGCCATCAATGGCGTAGGCGCGGTTGCTACAAGCGCAGCCCTAGTGATCATTGGCAGCAGCAAGTTCACTCATGGTGCCTGGATTGTCATGTTGCTTATTCCGCTGTTTGTGTTCGGGTTTCGGCGCATTCGTGCGCATTACGAGGAGGTTGCTGAGGAGCTAACGCTGGCAGGGCAATCACTGTCCTTTGTCATTGACAGTCCTCCTCGTATTGTTGTACCTGTAGCCGGTGTTCATCGCGGCGTAGTGGAAGCCTTGCAGTATGCGCGTTCGATTTCTCCACAGGTCACTGCTGTGTATATTGAGATCGATCCCGATTCAGCCGCCAACATGGAAGAAAAATGGCGTCAATACGGCCTATATGACCTTGCGCCATTGGTTATCCTCACGTCACCCTACCGGTCGTTTATCGGCCCGTTCTTGGCCTATCTTGACCAGATGGATGCTGAAGGCGGAGATGGACAACTGGCCAGCGTAGTGATCCCTGAGTTCGTCCCGGCCAAATGGTGGCACAATTCCCTGCACAACCAAACAGCGTGGTTACTCAAGATAACCCTGTTATACCGGCGATACCGTCTGGGCAAAAGCCGGGCGATCATTGATGTACCTTTCCACTTGCGCCATTGACGATGTCTCCGGTGCGTGCTTACGATTCTTTTTTTGTGTCTACCCTGTCGCGACGTATCGGGCGAAGCCCTTTGACAAACTCCTCGTAGGAATGCTCTGCTGTCAGTGGCACTGTCGCCCAGGCCAGGGGACCACCGCCTGACTGGCCCCAAAACACACCTGCCGGAACATTTCTTGTCACCACTGATCCGGCTTTGATCACAGCCCCACGGCCAATATGGACGTTCGCCAAAATCACACTGTGCGGGCCAATAAACACATCGTCTTCGATCACTACCGGGCCCATATACCCATCGGATCGTTTTGGTCCCCAATACAAATGGGTGAAAATTGAAACTCGCAGTCCCAGGCTGCAATTGTTCCCAATCGTTACAGCGTCCGGGTGTAGTTCGTCGATATAAACATATTGGCTGATCCAGACATTCTTGCCAATATTCACCCCTCGCAAGCGATGCAGCGCGGGACGAACACTATGTCCGCCGGGTAACACCATTGCTAGCTTATGCAAGATTCGTTGAAATACGTTTTGTAGGACCACGTCTACTGTTGGTTCCCTCCTGGCTATTGATCAAGACAACTCTACCGGTGGCTGGCGCAGGTATTCAGTTGCACGCTGTTTACCAAGAAAATCGTTGAATGCGCGTTGTACCTGTATCTCGGTTAGCCCCATCACCTTCGCTACATCTGGAATTGGAACCCCGGTTTCGTGCGCATACCATAACAGGTCCATTGTTGTAAACGGAAGACGGAAAAAGAATTCCTCTTGAGTCTGGTAAGCGCTGTACGTATCGGTCATCGGTGTACGCCGTCTCACTTCTTCAGGCACATCGAGGTACTCTGCCAACTGGTATACCTGCGTCTTTAAAAGATGACTGATCGCCCGAACGTCGACCCCGCCATCACCATATTTCACAAAGAACCCCTGCATGTGCTCGTTTTTGTTCGCAGTGCCGATAACAGCGTAATGGTGCATTTCGGCGTGGTAATAAAGCATCGCCATGCGAGTGCGCTGCTTGAAGTTGGATGCCGCCACGATCTGGAAATATTCTCGCAAGGGCAGACGCTGGCTCTTTTCTTCGCCATCGGGGGTAACGATGATCAGCCGGAAAACGTTGAGCGTATCTTCATCCAGCACGTTTCTGGCCAGCGCGATCTTTGTTTTGTAGCCCGCTTCTGCATCGTATTCGGGAAATATCCGCTTGACCGCCTCATCGCGGCGAGCGTAACAGCCGAAGCCCTCCAGCGCCAGCGTGATGTCTTCCAGCACTGGCTCCACCCCGAAGTGACCTGCTACGCGACGGGCCAATGCCTCGCTTTCGGGATCGGAGTCCTTCTCCGGCAGCATCAGGGGAATAACTCCCTGATGCCCGAAAGCACGTATGGCGAGAGCCAATACCACCGACGAGTCGACCCCGCCGCTGATACCGAGCACTCCGCCGCGGCGGCGCATTTCCGCCCGCACTGTTTGGCGCAGCATGGAAACGATGCGCTCCGTTTCTGCTTCAGGATCAATGTCCAGACTATGTGAACCAAAGCCCATACTTACCCCCCTCACGAAATACCCGCGCCCAGGCAGACCTTCACATCATCGGCCTCTGACAGAGGCGCCGCCCTGGAAAAATCGCGGATGAACTGCTGGTGAACAAGTTGACTCGACAGGATGCCCGCCAGCGCCATATCATCAGTTTCACTAATTGGCACTCCGCGCTCAATCTTCAGAACTAACTGCTCAACCGCCTTGGTTTTAAAGAGGCCGGTTTCGTTCAGCTTTTCCGGCGACAGCAGTTCACGGACATAATCCGGTGTTGTGTCGTTGAAGAATCCCCGGTGGATCGGCGCGCGATACGGGCGCTTGGGCCGCCGCCAGACGTCACTGGGCAGCCACTGCTCGGCAAGCTTTTTGAGAATGTACTTCTCAGTCAGGCCGCGCAGCTTGAGCGCAGGAGGCAGCCGGTTGGCAAATTCAACCAGCCGATGATCGAGAAACGGGAACCGCCCCTCTACCGAATGGGCCATTGCCATACGGTCGCCCTGCGATGACAGCAGGTATTGTGCCATAAAAATAGTGCTCTCCAGGTATTGCGCCCGGTGAAGCGGGTTCCACTGCATAAATTCCGGTGGGTACTGGATCGACATGGCAGATGGTTCATCCGCCAGCCTGGCGTAGCCGTGTTTCACGGCATCGCGCAATTCGTCCGAGAAAAATCGCTTGGCACGGCTTGTATTGTGCCAGCGCAGGGCATGTGAGTAATCCGGTCTGCCCACGTCCGTCAACCCCAACCGGAAGAAGGCTGTCAAATACGCACCGTTGTTCGCTGACAGGCTGGGGATATCCGAATAGAGTCTTTTGAGCAACAGGGGGCGAAGCTGTGACTCTGGCTCTCGCGCCCAAAAACGCCTGATCTTAGCCTCTTTGAAGATGTCATACCCGCCCAAAAATTCGTCGGCGCCTTCACCTGTCAGGACCACCTTGAAGGCATTGTCTCGCACCAACTTCGAAAGCAGAAACATCGGCGCGGGGGATGTGCGCAGGATGGGGATTTCGGTATGCCAGATAACTTCTGGGAAGACACGCCCAATATCAGCGTGCGTGATGTGCACAACCTGGTGATCAGTGCCCAGGTAAGACGCCATCCGGAACTGGTGGGCGCTTTCATCAAAATCTGGATCGCTGAAGGTAATCGAGAACGTGTCGAGTCGGCTGCCGATGGTATTTCGAGTGATGGTCGCAATTGTTGACGAATCCAGCCCGCCGCTCAGGTAGGCGCCAACCGGCACATCGGCCCGCAGCCGTATCTGTGTGGCGTCGATCAACAAGGTACGGAAGCTGTCCAGGTATTCGCTCACATCCTGAGAGTCGGGTCCGGCACGGCTTGTGCTGCTGTTTTCTGAATTCGGAAAGGTTAACTGCCAGTAGGCGCGGGTAGTGAACTCGCCGCGCTGGGCCAACAGGTAATGGGCCGGTGGTACGTCCAGGATGCCGGTGAAGGCTGTGCGTGGTGATAGCGTACTCCAACAAGAAAAAATCTGGTCCAGGGCGACCGGATCGATCTCGGCCTGAACGCGCGGGGCGGCCAGGATAGCTTTGATCTCAGAGCCGAAAATGAGCGCACCGTCCACTACTGTGTAAAACAGGGGCCTGATGCCCAAACGGTCGCGTGCCAATAAGAGCTTTTGCTCGCGTGCATCCCAGATCGCGAACGCAAACTGACCATTCAGGCGCTTCACACAGGCAGGGCCAAGCTCTTCATACAGGTGCAAAATAACTTCGGTATCGGTCTGGGTGGCAAACCGATGGCCAAGCGCCTCAAGCTCCGCGCGCAGTTCGACAAAGTTATAGATTTCCCCGTTGAAAACGATCCAGGCCATGCTGTCTTCGTTGGCAATGGGTTGCTGGCCCGAATACAGGTCTATAATGCTCAGGCGTGCGCTGCCTAGACCGATCTGGTGGTCCAGGTAAATACCGAACTGGTCTGGGCCACGATGCCGGATCATGGACAGCATCTGGCGCAGGGTTGTTTCTTCAATAGGGATTTGCTTCGTTAAGCCCAGGATGCCAACTATACCGCACATGGTTTGGCCTGTTTCCTGCATCTAGCAACTTCGGATGAGCAGAGACTTCCTGTTCACAACCCTGTCTGCACGCCAGCCTGGAGCATATCCGGCAGCAGCGCTGTCAATATAAATACCCATGCAGACCTTGTGATTCCCGTCCACTTCAGGTCAGCTCCTGCTTATTGATTTTGCCCGACGTGGTCTTGGGCAGTTCGTCACGAAACTCGACGTACCTGGGAATCATCAGGTCTTCCAAATTGGCGCGGCAGTGTGCCAGTATTTCCGCTTCGGTCAGGTTATCTTCTCGGCAAACCACCAGGGCTTTGATAGCCTGCCCCAAAACCGGATCGGGCACACCGATGACTGCTGCCTCGACTATCCCCGGTAGCTGGTACAGCACATTTTCGATCTCTTTGGGCGCTACCTTTTCGCCCCGGCTCTTAATAATATCGTCCTTGCGTCCAAGAAAATACAGGTATCCTTTTTCGTCCATACGAAAGAGATCGCCGCTGTAGCACACGCGCTCGCCGGGTAGTGGACCAGGGCGAAAGCGCAGCGCAGTTGCTTCAGGATCGCCCCAATAACCGCGCATGACATGACGCCCCCGGATCACCAGCTCGCCAACCGCGCCCGGATCAAGCCGGTTCCCGTAGTCATCTTCCAACCAAACCTCAGTGCCGGGAATCGCGATACCCACAGAGCCAGGGCGCATTTCCAACTGGTCCGGCGGCAAATAAAGCGTGCGCTTCGTTTCCGTCAAGCCGTACATCGAGTAGATGGTAACATTCGGGAATCTTCGCCGGAACCCCTGAATATGGTTTGGTGGCAGCGCCGCCGCCGTATTGGTCACGTAACGCAGGCTGGAAAGATCGTAAACGCTCAGGTCCATCTTAAGCAGAATCGCCATCATGGTCGGCACAATGGGCAGCCCTGTTACCCGCTCGTCCTGCATGCGCTGCATCAATGCTGCCGGAAAGGCAAAGCCTTTTTCGAGCACCAGCGTGCCCCCAAACCTGAAGACCATCAGCAACTGGTACAACCCATAGTCGAAAGAGAGCGGTAACGCGCAGATAACGATATCGTCTTCCACATTCTCTAAGTACTCGATGATCGACCCTGTTGCAAAAACGATATTGCCGTGATCACTCATAACACCCTTAGGAACGCCTGTGCTGCCAGACGTATATATCAGGCAGGCAAGATCGAGATCGATATTAACCTGCGGGGGACGCCCGGCGGGGTAAGTTGCCAGTATGGAATCAAACGAAAGAGTGCGCTCGTGTGTGGCGGCCACCTCGCCAGCGTGTTTTCCACAGCTCACACACACCCTCAATGAAGGAACTTCGGCTAAAACATCTTCTACCAGCGCGGCGTTTTGACTACCAAACAACAGCGCCTTTGCCTGGCAGTTGTTGAGGATGTACGCCAGCCTGTTACGCTTGGTAGTATGATGCACAATAACAAATACCCCACCCGCTTTGAGCGCTGCGAAAATCCCTGCCACCGCTTCCAGCGAGTTGTTTAGAAAAATCACGATCCGATCACCGCGCTCGATGCCGCGTGCAATCAGCGCGTTAGCCAGGCGATTGGCGATCTCATCGAGGTCGGCGTAGGTTAACCGTCGATCATCGCAGATGAGCGCAGTCTTTTCGGGCAGGCGTCCGGCGCTGATGTGCAAGAAATCTTGGACAAGCATCTTAGATGTTATCCCTTGTTGTTTTGCCTGGAGCGTATGAAGTGTGCCAGGTTGTTCACTGAATCAAAGTTATCGGGGATGATCTCGTGGTCCGTGATTGCGATGTTGAACTGCTCTTCAACAAAAAGCACCAGCTCCATCACTGCAACCGAATCGATAATACCCTTTTCCAGAAAGGAGTCGTTATTGTCAAACTCGAATGCATTATCACTAAATAGCACGTTCTGGATCAGGTATTCTCGAATCTGCAATTCGATACTCATCGGTTCTTTTCTCCGGAAAGACACCTATTCCACTCAACCTGACGTGGCCGAGTGCAATTTTTACACTCCTTGGCTGTTTAAGCAAGTGACTTTATAAGGTCGCAAGCGTTCGCATTGCGAAAATGTCTTGATCAACGCCTGGAAATCGTCAGTTCTTTTACACAGAACGGCTACTGATCATTCTAAGGAGAAACACAAAGAATAGACGCTATACAGTATAGTCGAGAAATGGTCAGGATTCACGCGGTGATCGAGAAAACAACGCTTCGAGGTACATGTTCCAGCCCGGTCAAGGACTGCCGCAGATAGCGGTCGTTGAGGAGATTCCGCTTACGGGATGGTGAAGGCAGGAGTTGGTGCGCGAACCCGGGTCTAGGCTCCCATATCAACGCCTAATCCCCCAATACCAGCGCGAGGATAAAACCATCGTACCCTTTGCTGCCCACGGTCTGGATAGCGGTGGCGCTCACGCGTGACTCGGCGGCGAGCAGTTCGTTGAAGTGGCGGACCCCCTGGGCGCTGGGATCGCTGCTGGCGGCATCGATTACTGCTCCATTGCGCACGATGTTATCGGCGACGAGTAGGCTACCAGGACGGGAAAGCTTGAGCGCCCACGCGAGGTAACCCGGATTGTCGCGTTTATCGGCATCAATGAAAATCAGGTCAAATGGGCCGTGCCCCTCAGCAGCAAGCTGTGGTAACGTCTCCAGCGCTTTTCCCAGGCGGAGATCAACCACGTCAGCGAATCCGGCGCGGGCGATATTGGCCTCGGCCACGTCGGCATATGCTGGATTGACCTCCAGCGTGATCAGGCGGCCACCGGCAGGGAGCGCCCGCGCCAGCCAGATCGTGCTGTAACCGCCCAACGTGCCAATCTCTAAGATGGTACGCGCTTGCTGCATCAAAGCCAATAGCATCAACAGCTTGCCCTGGCTCGGTGACACACTGTGCGGCGGCAGACCTGCTGCTTCGCTCGCCCGCAGCGCCGCCTCCAGTGCCGGATCGGACAGCGTAAACAGATCGAGGAAATAGCGATCAACCGCGGACCACTGCTCCTGCATCATCTTTCTCTCTCCTGTAAGGGCCGCTGCATTTGAGTAGTTTCATGCCTTCACGGCGAACACGTCTCGCTCAACTGCATATGCGTGACTTCTATTCGTATTGAGCCCTGTCTTGCTCCTACGCCGGGTTGATCAGCTTCAGCAAATGCTGCAAGCGTAGCAGGTCGTGGCTCAACAGGCCCGCCAGCCGCCGCCCGGCCTGCACCAGGAACGTGTAGCGCTCGGATGCCGGGCGCGCATCCGCCGCATGGAGCAGTGACGCCGCGAGCAGTTCCTCTGTTGGGACATCGCTGGCGTTCAGCACCAGCCGCAAAAAGTCCAGCCCTCGCGTGAAGTGCAAGATCGTGTCGGCATCGCACAACTGCACTGGGTCCAGGCTCAACGGGGGACGCGGCGGCAGCGTTTGGTAGACCGTGTCGTACTGGATAAAGCCGACATTCACCACGCTGATCTCGACCGGGACCATGCGGTTTTCGCGCTGGTCGCGGGCTGCCGCAGTCGGCATATTATTCGCCAGAATCAACTGCCGCACCAGCGGATCGTCATCAATGCTGATCTCGTGGATCAGCCCGATCACGTCGATGTCGCCGTACTGCCCGTGCCGCGTGCGCACAAACGCGCCAAACGACGGCTGGTTGATGTCCTGGCTGCGCGTGCCGCACACAAAGCCCACCGTGCTGGCCCGCAGGACGCTGCCGATTACCGGCTGTTGTGTTTGTTCGGTCATGATGCTTCTTCCCGATCACTGTTCGATTTATGTGTCGCGCTCACCAGCGGGTTGGGTTGCGTACCCCTGTTACCGGCGGCGCTTCTGACCGTAGCGCGTGCGCCCGTGCCGCACAGTTTTACTTTCCAGTTTTTCGGACTGTTCCACTTGCTGCTGATTGCGCCGCAGTTCGACTTCGATCATTTCTTCAAGCTGAGTGCGCTCGTGCGACCGGATCACGGCCAACTCGTCGGCGCGCGTCAGGGCATACGGGTAGTGCCACATCACCTGGCATTGATCATAAACCAGCGCGTGCACCCAGTCCACTGTTTCCGGACTGCGCGCCACCCACATCGGCATTTCGATCCGCGCCAGGTGATAATCAGCGCCGCTGCCTACGTTCAGGTAAAAGAAAGCGATCTCGTAGTTTTCGCCCCGGTCATGATAATGCTTATTCTGGGGCGACTGCTGCACCAGCAGCGCCGACCGCTCGCCGGGATGCAGCAGCTTGAACAAAAGCGGCTGGTCGGTCAAGCCTTCCAGGTCGCCGTTAGTGGCTAAGGTCGCGTGTCGAACCTCGACGTCATCCAGGCTCATCAGGTGAATCAGGCTGACCACAAAGCTGCTGGTCGGGCGGTCCACATACCCGATCAGGCTGGCGGCGTGCCCGCGCTCGCGCTGCATGGCGGCGTGCGTGTCGTGCAGCCAGACCAGCGCGCCAAGATACGTATCCTGCAAATCGCGCCCGTCGGGAACTTCTTTGCCCACCCAGAACAGCAGCGGACCATCGCTGATCGCCAACAGCGACCGGTCCAGGTCGCGGCGGTTCCACGTTTCGCGGGCCAGCACTTCCAATTCCAACACATTCCGCCGGGCGTTTACGGCAGCATTGGTAATCACCTGGCCGTGATTATCACGCACTACCTGATCGGTATACTGTAAGGCAGGGTCGGTGATCTGTTCGGGCAGCGTGTCCTCGCCATGATGGTACACAAATACGCCAACGTTGGTCAGGTAGTACAGCGCAGCCGTGTGCAGGTTAGGGTAGACCTGCGATCCGTCTGCCGCGATGATGGTTGCCAGGTCCGGGGCGGGCGGCAGCGGGTACGCGCGGTTGACCGGTTCGTTGATCAGGCCGTTGATGGGCGCTGCACCGCGAAAACCCGCGTCCCGGTCTCGCGCCAGTTGGATACGGTCGCGGATCGCTTGAAGGTCGTTCAACCCTTGCAAGCGATCCCAGGCTTCGAGCGTGCGTTCGCTCATGCTGGTATTCTGCGCGGCCAACGTCCGGCCCATCCGTTCCACCTGTGGCACGACTTTCTCAAATTCCAGTGTCACAGCGGTAGCTCCAATACGCTGCTCAGCGTCTACAATTGTGCCGGTTTCTTCGATAGACATGATAATTATACCGGCAATCCTGAGTCAGTGTAGCACTAATGTTCGATAGAGTCAAGTTATTGCCAGGCTAACAACCAGTTAGAGCAAGCAGTGTTTCACATTCCGATAGGGCTTGGTGTATACTCACAGGCGATACTGGTCCAACCGCAGCCCGAAGGGGGAACAGCTATTATGAAATGTGTGCATTGTGGAAAAGAGGCGGTGGCGATCTGCCGCTGGTGTGGGCGCGCTGTATGCGATGACCACATCAAAACCATGACCTATATCATCTCCGTGTATGTTGGCGGCAAAAAAGTTCCTAAATCGCTGGTAGTGGCTGATGCTGTCTGGTGCGGAGTGTGCAAACCGCAGCCTGAACCGATTGAAATGCCGTACCTGGATTGATAACCTGGACCGTGCTGGTGGATATTTGACCGATGAACGAACAAGCTGAAAGCCTAGCGAAAATTACCTGGCAAGACCCGGAAACCGGCGACCTCCGCGAGTTTGTGCTCGCCGAAGGGGCGACCGCTACCATTGGACGCAGTCCCAACAACCACATCGCTATCCCCGAACGGCACGTCTCGCGCCAGCACTCGGTGATCAGCTTCCGCGATGGAGTCTTTATGATCTCCGACCTGGGCAGCGCTAACGGCACGTTTGTCAACGACAAGCAGCTTACCGACCCGTTCCCGCTGGCGCATGGTGATGTGATCCGGCTGTACGTGCCTGTCCTGCACTTTTCTGCGATCGTAACCGAAGAGGAACACGAACAGGCCCGTGTCACGGGTACACTGATCGTCCCGGCGGGCGGCAGCGGCCAGCCAACGCTGCACATCACGTCCGGGCCACAGGAAGGTGCCGAGATTCCGATCCTCACGCCCTCGTTGACGATTGGCCGCGCTACGCGCAACGCGACCTGGGATATATCGCTGCAAGACCGCGCCATCTCGCGTCCGCACGCCGAGATCGCACAGCAGGAAGACGGCGCCTGGATGATCACTGACCTGGGCAGCGCCAACGGTACGATTGTGAACGGCGCTCCGATTAGCGCCGATGAGCCATACCCGCTGCATGATGGCACGGTCATCACCCTGGGCGAAACGACGATCTTGTTCCGTTTGGGTGACTGACGATGGGCAACGTTTACCGCAACATCGGGGCAGCGGTCAAGGATACCGGCGGGCTGTGGGATCGCCTGGACGACCAGGTCAGCGACCAGCCGCCCGGCTCTCCGGCCCAGGCAGGGTTTGGCATCTGGGACCTGGTCGTGGCCGAGTCGGCGACCGGTGTCTGGGACGAACTCGACAACGAGACGGTGTTTCTACGCCAGGAACGTCTGGCCCCAGACCGGTTCGACCTGTGGACCGCGGCCAGCGATGAAACGTTGATCCTGCCCAAAGAAGGCTTGCTCGCCATCTGGGAGGCCGCGCTGGCACGGACCGACGCAACCGGCGGTATGGACGCCAACGGTACGATCATGCTGATGCGCGAAGACCTGGAAAGTCTGTGGACGCGCTCCGCCGACGAAACGCTGATGCTTCACCGCCCTGTCGAAAGTATCTTTGCGCAGCAGGTGCGCGCCCGCGATCTGACCACTTTCTATCCCCGCCGCATCCAGGGCTACGCGCTCAAAAAGCTGACTGACGCACGCGGCGAAATGTACTGGATCCTTAAAAACCTGCGCACCGATGCCTACCTGCGCCTGACCGCCGAGCAAGTTTTCCTGTGGGAACAGATGGACGGCAAAACCAGCGTGCAGGATATCGCCGTCGCCTATATGCTGGAATATGGCAAGCTGGCGATCAACGGGCTGATCATGCTGCTCGACCAGCTCCAGCAAAAAGGCTTCATCGAGCCGCTGGTCGATATTTACGGTGCGGTTGATCAAAGCGTGGCCCAGCGGCGGGCGAATGCGCCCTGGCGGCGGCTGGTGCGCGGCTTCCTCAACTCTGAATGGTCCATTGGCGGGATCGACGGCCTGATCACGCGCTCGTACCGGCTGGCGGGCCGCTGGTTGTTCCTGAGGCTGATCCAGTGGATCATGCTGGCAGTGATCGCGTCCGGGGGCGCGGTCTTCCTGGGCCTGATCCTGGGACTGGTTGACCGCGATCTGTCCGTGATCGCAGGGGCGGGCGTGGGCACGGTGATCGGGTTGATCTCGCTGTACGTGCTGCAATTTATCACGCTGCTGATCCACGAGTGGTCACATGCCATCGCCACCAAGCACTACGGGCGCGAAGTCCGGCGCGGTGGTTTTTTGCTGTACATGGGGATGCCTGCCGCGTTTGTAGATACCACCGATATCTGGATGGAACCACGCCGTCCGCGTATCGTGGTAAGCTGGGCCGGGCCGCATTCCGGCTTTTTCCTGGGCGGCCTGGCGAGCCTGCTGATCCTGGTCTTCCCCGGCGCGGCTGTGCAGGGCGTGCTGTATCAATTCGCCTTTTTAACCTACCTCACCAGCTTTATGAACCTGAACCCGCTGCTCAAGCTGGACGGCTACTACATCCTGATGGACTGGCTGGAAATCCCCCGCCTGCGCGAAAAAAGCCTGGCGTTTGTGAGTGGATCGCTGTGGCACAAGCTGCGCGCCCGCGAACCGTTCAGCCACGACGAGCGCATTTTTGCCGTGTTTGGTGCGCTGTCGGCAGTGTGGACGGTGATCGCGCTGGCGCTGGTGATCGGTATGCTGGGCGGCTATATGGTCGATTTCGCCCAGACCCTCGCTGGGCAGATCGTGATCGCGCTGCTGGTCGGCTGGTGGCTGTTTACGCGGATTCGCCGCCGGGTCCGCCGGATGCGCACACGCCGCCGCAGGCAGGCCGCCGCCGCGTAAGCGCCAGACCGCCACCCAACATACAACCGCCGGGCCGCGTGCCCGGTTTTTTTGTGCACTTTTGCAGACAACACACCATAGGCCCCGCCGCCAGAATGCGGTAGGATTGGTACGATTAGACAAACCCCTGTTGCGCCAGACGGCGTTACAATCAAGTTTGTCGATTGCAAAATTTATCACAAACGCAATGGACAGGATAGTATGAACCTTGACGATCTGACTCACATGCGCGCGGTAGACCGCGAAAATATGATTTCGCATATCGACGCCCTGCCCGACCAGCTCCAGAATGCCTGGGCGCTGGCGCAGGATTTGCCGCTGCCCGACTCGTATCGCAAACCCCGGCAAATTGTGCTGTGTGGCATGGGCGGCTCGGCCATCGGCGGCGACCTGACGGCGGCGCTGATCGGCTCAAGCGCCTGGATACCGTTCCATGTCGTGCGCGGCTACGACCTGCCCGCCCACGTAACCGGCCCTGAAACGCTTGTGATTGCCAGCAGTTTTTCCGGCAACACAGAAGAAACCCTATCCGCAGCGGACCAAGCGCTGATACGCGGCGCCAGCCTGCTGGCGATCACCACCGGCGGCCAACTGGCCGCTCATGCCACTGCCCACAATTACTCGCTGTGGCAGTTTGATTACACCAGCCAGCCCCGCGCGGCCCTGGGATGGAGCCTCGGACTGCTGATCGGGCTGGTATACCGGTTGAAACTGGCGACCACGCTGGCAGATGACCTGAACGATGCGCTCGACGTGCTGCGCAAGTACAAGGAGCAGTATAAGACCGATTGTCCGGCGTGTACCAATCCCGCCAAGCGCGGCGCAGGCCAGTTGATCGGGCGCATTCCGGTAATCTACGGCGGCGGCATCTTTGAACCCGTCGCGCGGCGCTGGAAGTGCCAGCTAAATGAGAATGCAAAAATCTGGGCGCAGTATGAAGGTATGCCGGAAGCCAACCATAACGCGGTTGTTGGCATCAGCTTTCCCGATGAACTGATATACAACATGGCGGCGCTGTTCATCACGTCACCGGAGCTGGACCATCCCCGCGTCCGGCGGCGGCATGATCTGACGTTTCGGCTGTATATGGAGCACGCGATCATGACCGATCGCTTCCAGCCGCGCGGCACCAGCGCGCTGGCGCAGATGCTCCATGCCATCCAGTACGGGGATTATGTCAGCTACTACGCGGCGATAGCCTATGACGCCGATCCGACTGAGATCGCGCCTATCGTCCAGCTTAAGCAGCAGCTTGCCCAGCGCAGCTAAGCCGGTTAAATCAGTGTGTGACCTTCTGGCGGGCTTGATGCTCGCCAGAAGTGATTTTATCGAACATTGCTGTGTGATTCTGCTATGGAGGTTTCTTTCGTATGTCACCGAAAAAGTCTGAACACGTCCGCCTGTTCATTCCTGGCCCCGTCGAAGTCCGTGACGAGATTTTGGACGCCCAGGCCGAATGGATGATCGGACACCGGTCGAAAGCCTTTGCCGAGCTGTACGCCCGTATGCAGGGCAAGCTCAAGCAAACATTTTTCACCGAAAACCCAGTGTACGTCTACACGTCGTCTGGCAGTGGTATCTGGGAATCGGCGTCTCGCTGTGCTGTGCGAGATGATGCCAAAATCCTGCACCTGACCTGCGGCGCATTCAGCGAACGCTGGGCCGAAACCAGCCGGTTGAACGGTAAGAACATTGATATTGCAGCGGTTGAATGGGGTCAGGCCGTCAAGCCGGAACAGCTTGCCGATGCGCTCAAGAGCGCGCAGTACGACGCCGTTGCCTGCGTGATGAACGAAACCAGCACCGGTGTGCGTAATCCGGTCGAAGCTTACGCCGAGATTCTCAAGGATTACCCGGATACCCTGTTCCTGGTAGACGTGGTGAGTATTTACGCCGGGGCAAAGGTCGATACGGACGCCTGGGGTATTGATGTCTGCCTGACCAGCACGCAGAAAGCGTTCGCGCTGCCGCCGGGGATGGCCTTTGGCGCGGTGTCGCCTGCCGTATTGGAACGCGCCAAGCAGGTCAAGAATCGCGGTTACTACTTTGACGTGCTGGTGCTCGATAAGTACTACCAGCGCAACAACACGCCGTCCACGCCGCCGATCTCGCTGATGTACGCGGCGGACGTGCAGCTTGATACAATGCTGGCCGAAGGGTTGGAAGCCCGCTTTGAACGGCACCAGCGCATGGCCGCTATGACACATGCGTGGGTGGAACAGGCCGGGTTTGAGATGTTCTCAGAAGAGGGCTACCATTCCCCGACCGTGTCCGCCGTTGACAACACGCGCGAAATTGATGTCGCCGCGCTGAACGCCTTCCTGGCCGAGCGCGGCATGACGATCTCGAATGGCTATGGCAAACTGAAGGGGAAATCCTTCCGGATCGCGCACATGGGTGATATCCAACCCGCAGACCTCGAAACATTGTTCGCTGCCATCGACGAGTTTTTGGCAAAGGAGGCCTGACCATGCCGTACACTGTCCTTGTCCCCGATAATCTGAACCAGGCCGGGCTTGACCTGCTCAACGCAGCCGATGACCTGACGGTCAACGCGCCGGGCCTGATGTCACGCGCTGAAACTCTGGCCGCGATCCCGCAAGCAGACGCGCTGATCGTGCGCAGTTCGACCAAGGCTGACGCCGAATTGCTCGCCAAGGCCGAAAATCTAAAAGTCATCGTGCGCGCAGGTGTAGGTGTGGACAATATCGACCTGGAAGAATGCACCCGGCGCGGTATCGTCGTCATGAACGCGCCCGACGGCAACACGATCTCCACTGCCGAGCATGCTTTTGGGCTGATGCTGGCGCTGGCTCGGCATATTCCACAGGCAGATAGGTCTTTACGCGAAGGGCGCTGGGATCGCAAGAAATATACCGGCACCGAGCTGCATGGTAAGGTGCTGGGCATCATCGGTTTTGGCCGCGTTGGGCGTGCGCTGGCGCAGCGTGCGCAGGCGTTTGGCATGACCGAGATCGCCTATGACCCGTTCGTGCCGGAAGATATCGCCCACCACCTGGGGTTGTCGCTGGTTCCAACGGTGGATGCGCTGCTGGCGCAGGCAGACTTTATCACGCTGCACGCGCTGGTCACCGACGAAACGCGCGAGATGATCAACGCCGAAAACATCGCCAAGATGAAAGACGGCGTGCGCATCGTCAACGCCGCGCGCGGCAAACTGATCAATCAGGCCGATCTGGCCGAAGCGCTCAAGAGCGGCAAGGTGGGAGGTGCCGCGCTTGACGTGTACGATACCGAGCCGCCGTCAGATGATAACCCGCTGTTGGGACTGCCCAACGTGATCTGCACGCCCCACCTGGGCGCCAGCACCTACGAAGCACAGGCAGCGGTCGGTGTCCAGGCTGCTCAGCAGGTACTCGACGCATTATTCAAGAACCGGTACGGCAACGTCAAAAACAAAGCCGTGCTCGAAACGCTCTAGCCAATTCGTGTTTTGATCGTCCTTGAACGTGGATGCCGCGTCGGAGAAGTTCTCCGGCGCGGTGTTTTTCGTTTGGCGGCTGGTGGGGTAAGATCAGCATACTAAGTGAACAGCCGTTAGCAGTTAGCGATTGGCAGTTAGGGCCATGGCCCGGTTTGAACAGGTAGAACCTGCCAGCGACACGCGCTAATCGCTAAAAACTAAGAGCCAATAGCTTTAGTTGCACTCGGTTCAGCAAGCAAACGGTAGCCAACCATCATGACCGACGAGTTCAATCATCCAGCCGACGACGATTTCCGGATTCGGACCATCGACACCGGCACGTTTAGAGTGGTGGACGCCGACGATGATCCCGGCACACTAAGTGAGCCGCTGCCCGCAGATGATCTCGAAGACACTGCCCCCGCCGACCCGGTAGCCGCTGTCGAAGATGAGTTCACTACGGTTACCGTCGAGCCGGATGTCCCGCCGCGCCCAAGCCAACCATCCCGTCCCGCTGGACGCACGGATCGTTCCCCCCGCCAGGTTCCCAAAGCATCCACCAGGTTGTGGTTGAGCACGCTGCTCTCACTGCTGGCTGTAGCGTTGGCCGCTATGCTGGTATCCACGATCTTTTCCCTGTGGACCCGCCCGACATTTTTTTCCGACGAGTTTCGCGCCAGCCTTAACCAGGTACAGGCCACCCAGCAGTTGGTGAATATCCAGCCTTCCCCCATCCCAACCAACGTGCAGGAAGTGCGGATTGGCATTATTGCCGGGCACAGCGGCCCGCCGCAGGATCCAAATTTCGCGATGGACCCCGGCGCTGTATGCGACGACGGCCTGACCGAACTGGAGATCAATGAAGCAGTTGCGCGGCGGGTGGTAACAGCGCTCCAACGCGACCAGTACACGGTTGAACTGCTTCAGGAATTTGATCCCCAGCTAAAAAACTATAAGGCTGACGTGTTGATTTCTATTCACACCAACGACTGCGGTGATTACGGGGCTGCCGGGACAGGGTTCAACATCGCCTCGGCAGCGGCCCGTGCCACCACACGCGGCGACGACGAGCGGCTGCTGGACTGCCTGATTGCCCAGTATGGCGCGACAACCGGCTTGCCGAACCATGCTGGCCTGACACACGACATGACCGATTATCACACCTTTAGCGAAGTTTCTATCGACACTCCCACTGCGATCATCGAGATCGGCTTTATGCGCAACGATCGTGCTATCCTGACTCAAAACCCCGACCTGATCGCACAGGGGATCGCCAACGGCGTCCGCTGCTTCCTGCGGCCCGAACTGTACGGCGAAACAACTACCGCCGCAGGGCAATAGACCGGACACCAGCGGTGATGATCACCGGCGGCGCCCATGTGTATTTCTGGCTCCAATGCACTCCCGGAGAGTATCACACGATGACGTATGAGTTGGTTATGTATAGCCGGAGCACCGGCTGCCCATTTGTCCGGATCGCCAGGCGCGTGCTGGATCGCGAAAACGTAGCCTACCGCGAAATCCTGATCGACCAGGACCCTGCCGCCAAACAGCGCGTGATCGTCTGGACCGGCTTTGAGTCGATCCCAACGCTGGTTGTAGCACGTCCCGGCGAGGATGAGCCATATGAAGCCCCGGCCTCACTGGATGCTGGCACCAGTCCCAAAGGACTTGACCGGGGCAGCATGATCACCGAACCCGGCGAGATGAAGCTCGAAACCTGGCTGCGCAAACACGGCTTTATTACGTAATCATGATTAAGGGTGTACAACAATGCGGTTGTTTATCAGTTATGCTCGTGTAGACAAGTTACAGGTCGAAGAACTGGTCAAAATTTTGCAAGATGCCGGGCATATCCCCTGGTTTGACGCCAACCTGCTGCCTGGCCAGGACTGGAAAGCCATTCTGCTGAAAGAAGTAAAAGCCTGTGATGCGTTTGTCTACACGTTGACCCCGGATTCGGTAGCCTCGGAGTGGTGCCAATGGGAGTTTTCCGAAGCAGTCAAAGCGCGCAAACCGATCATACCGGTGCTGATCCGCGAGAAAACTACCATCCCAGCCGCGATCAGCCGCTACCAGTATGCCGATTTCTCCGAAGGCCCTACGCCACGCGTTATCGCCAGACTACTGGGCGGACTGCACCAGATCGCCATCACGGTCCCTGCCGCTGATGCCCCGGACGCCCCACGCGCACCCGAAGGTATCCCGGCGCGCGTTCCCTGGACGGAGCAGGCTAAGCGGTACCGGCCACAAACCACTTCCCAGCGTTATATGACCCGCATTACCCCGGACGAAAGCCGCCAGCTTCGCCGGACCCATCACCGCCAGGCGGTCAAACTGGAACAGGGCGACACCATCATTGGCATCGACTTTGGTACCACAAACTCAATGTGCGCCGTGATGCAAAACGGCCAGCCGGTCACCATTCCCAACGGGCTGGGGTACACCGCTACCCCGTCAGCGGTTGGCATCGGTTTGGACGGGCAGCCGATTGTAGGCGAACCGGCGCTTAAGTTCGCGCTGCAATACCCGGAGCGCAGCGTGTTGGAAGTCAAGCGCCTGTTTGGACATGACTTGGCGCTGGAGGTGGATAACCAGCAGTACGACCCGGCGCTGCTGGCCTCATACGTGCTGCGTTCATTAAAGGAAGATGCCGAAGCCTACCTGGGAGCGCCGATCACCAGCGCGCTCTGTACGGCTCCCGCTTCGTTTGATGAAATTCAGCTAGACTACCTGCGTAAAGCAGCCAACCTAGCCGGGCTGCATGTGGTGCGTATTGTCCCCGAACCCACCGCCGCCTGTTTGGGCAGCGGGATTGATCCGAACCGCTACGAGGTCACCCAGGAGAAGATCGTCAACGCGATTGCGGTCTATGACCTGGGCGGGGGTACGTTCGATATTTCCATTCTGGACGCATCGGAGGGGGTGTTCGAAGTGCGCGCCATCAACGGCGATACACAACTCGGCGGGCTGGATTTTGACCGCATCATCGCCCAATACTGCCTGGAACAGTTTTTTGAGGAAACAGGCGTTGACCTGCGAGACAATCCCGCCGCCGAAATGCGAGTTCGCGAAGCCGCTGAGAAAGCCAAGATCATCCTGTCAACCGCACAGCACACCACGGTAGATGTGCCGTACATCTACGGCGATCAAAGCGGGGCCTACAACCTGTGCGTTCCCCTGTCGCGCGCCCGCTTTAACGAACTGACCTACCATCTGGTAGAGAAAACAATCGCGTGCTGCCAGCAAGCACTGAACGATGCCAACCTCCGCCAGTCGAGTTGGAACCAGATCGAAGCGATTGATATGCTGGTCCTGGTTGGACTGGCAACCAAAACGCCCAGCGTGGTTGAAACGGTGTCCAGATTCTTTAACGCTGTCCCGATACGTGGAGTAGACCCCGATCAGGCGGTAGTGCTTGGCGCAGCGTTGCAGGCCGGTGTGCTCATGGGCCAGGTTAGCTCGTTTTTGCTGCTCGACGCCACTCCACACACGCTCTCTGTCGAGACAGGCGGCAATACACTTGTCCCGCTCGTCAGCAAACACACCACAATCCCAACAATGGTGTCACGGTCGTTCACGACCATTAGAGATAACCAGACTCATGCCATCATCCACATTCTTCAGGGCGATGCCGAAACCGCTGCTGATAACACTTCACTGGCACAAATCGTGTTCGACGGCATACCCCCTGCGCCCAAAGGGATACCAAGCCTTGTTCTCACGCTCGACGTAGATACCGACAGCGGCTTAACACTCACCATCCAGGAAGAGGCTACAGGCCGCAAGCGCACCGAGACAATCACGCGCGGGGCGCCGATCTTTGAGACGCTGCCCGGCGGCGTGGTGGGCGATCTCGTATCTCTGCGCTAAGATCGCCGCATGGTGAAACGACTGATAACCAGATTCCGCCGCCTGCCCTGGTGGGGGAAAGGGCTGGTAGCCGTGATCGGGCTGGCCGGTGCTGCCGGGGGCGGGTTCGCTGCGCTGACGCTGTACAGCCAATCACAGAGCAACAGCACACCCTACATTGACCGCTGGTTTGACGATCCCGACAGCCAGCCGGAACTGGCAACCATCCGGCGCGAGCCGTGTCCGGACGCGCCCTTTTTGCTGCCATCCGATGGGTTGATCGGGCTGCTGTGGAACGACTCCGCCGCACCCTATAATATGCTGCACCGACACACTGGCATCGATATTTTCGGCATCGGTACGCCGGGCACAGCCCCGATCTACGCCGCGTATGATGGCTACCTGACACGCGAATCGGACTGGCTGGCGACCGTGATCATCCGGCACGATGATCCACTGCACCCCGGCGAAACCATCTGGACTTACTACACGCACATGGCCGACCGGGAGGGGCAGCAGTCGTTCGTTATGGATGATTTCCCGACCGGCACCCGCGATCTGTGGGTGGAACAGGGAACGCTGCTTGGCTACCAGGGTGAGTACAGCGGTAACAGCCTGTTTCCGGTAGGGCTGCACCTGCATTTCAGCATCGTCAAAAGCGATCCCGACGGCTCTTACAAAAACGAATCGCGCAGCGGTAACACGCTCGACCCATCGCCTTACCTGGGTATGTCGCTCAACATCAAGACCAGGCCGGAACGCCCGATCGGCTGCACACTGCCCGACTGAGGGCCGCGCGCCACGCGTTGTATATTGACCCTCCCCTTACGCGCCGCTATAATTGCAGCGCAATTGAATAAATAATATGGAGAGGTAGCATAGTCTGGCCTAATGCGCGCGCCTGGAGAGCGCGTGAGCGGTTTCCGCTCCGTGGGTTCAAATCCCACCCTCTCC
>JAFGNU010000038.1 GCA_016926875.1 Anaerolineae bacterium
CCACCTGCGCCGATGGTACTGGGGGGGTAGCCCCCTGGGAGAGTAGGTCGTCGCCAACTCACCCTGACCTCGCTCCCGTTCCCCCCCGCACACTGCTTGTCATTCTCATTACATTAACAGAAAACCGAATACAGACTTGTGATTTCCATGCCGGAGATTTTCACTATTTCCGGCATTGTGCTATGTATTGAGTCAGCAGACGTTAGCATCTGACGATTGGCTGGCGGGAACCGGTGTTTGCCCCTGGCTGACAGGCGAGAAACGAGTGGTCACCGGGTGCCCGCCGGGTGGCTGAGCGCTGCTTTTGCCAGGGCATGAAGAGGCTTGCCACTCAATTGTCTTTATGCTAACCTCTGAAAAGCTTGTTCTAATTTTAACAATTAATATCTGTTTTACCTCGTTCTTTGGAGGCTGCCACTGTGTTGTCAGATTATGTACCCATTGCCGCCCTACTCATTCTTTCCGTGGTAATGAGCTTCATTATCCTGTTCATGTCGCGCCTCTTTGGACCGTACCGGCCCACTGCGCGCAAGCTGGCTCCTTATGAGAGCGGCATGCAGCCATACGGTCAGGCGATGCGCCGGATTCCGGTCAAGTTCTATCGTGTGGCCGTTTTATTTATCCTGTTTGACATCGAGGTCATCTTCTTTTTGCCCTGGGCTGTTATCTTTCGCGATCTGGGTGTATACGGGCTGGTTGTGATGGGCGTGTTTTTCTTTGTGCTGACGGCCGGTTTTGTGTATGAGTGGAAAGTCGGAGGGTTGGAATGGGATTAACGTCCAAGCTTGGCGAGATGGGCGTGGTAACAACCCGGCTTGAGTACGTTGTTAACTGGGCACGCTCGCGCGCTATGTGGCCGATGTTGTTTGGCCTGGCTTGCTGCGCGATTGAGATGATGAGCGCGCAGGCGTCAAACTATGACCTTTCGCGCTTTGGGATGGAGTTGATGCGGCCCAGTCCCCGGCAGAGCGACCTGATGATCGTGGCGGGGCGTGTTACGCGCAAGATGGCGCCTGTTCTGCGCCAGTTGTACGATCAGATGCCTGATCCCAAGTGGGTAATCAGCATGGGCGACTGCGCATCGTGCGGCGGCATCTTCAACAACTATGCGATTGTGCAGGGTGTGGACGAGATTGTCCCGGTCGATGTGTACGTAGCGGGCTGTCCGCCGCGCCCGGAGCAGTTGATCCACGGCATCATGACGCTGCACGAACGGGTCATGCAAGAGCAAATCACAGACTGGGCATAATGTAAGCAGGTGTGAAGTGAGCGAGAGCGCTATGACTGATCTGAATCCCGTCGAAGCGTTGCGGGCTGCATTCCCAAATGCCATCGAGGATGTGCAGGAATTCCGGGGAGATGTTACGGTCGTTGTGTCCGCCGGGCAGATTGTAAATGTATGCCGTTACTGCCGCGACACAAAAGGACTGGAATACAACGTCCTGTCCGATGTAGCCGGGGTGGACTACTATCCCCAGGAACCCCGCTTTGGCGTGGTCTATTACCTGTATTCGATGCTGCATAACCACTGGCTGCGGCTGAAAGTGTACCTGCCGGGGGATGACCCGGTTGTCCCCAGCGTGACCCCGGTGTACCCGGCTGCTAACTGGCGGGAACGTGAGGCCTATGACATGCTGGGGATCGAGTTTGCGGATCACCCCGATCTGCGACGTATCTTGATGCCCGAAGGCTGGGACGGACACCCGCTGCGCAAAGACTACCCCATCGGCTATGAGACGGTGCAGTTCTCGTTCAACTTTGACGAAGTCAACAAGTATAAGCCCTACGCCAAAGAATAGGCTCTGAGGTAGAAGCGAGAAAGCCATGTCTGTACTGGGAGAAAACCGCTGGGAAGGCAGCCTCGAAGAGTTAAAGGGGTTGGTTTCAGATCGCGCGCTCAGCGGCGAGACGATGGTGCTCAACATGGGGCCGCATCATCCGAGCACGCACGGTGTGCTGCGCTTGATGCTGGAGCTTGACGGCGAGAATATTGTCAGTTGTGTGCCGGACATTGGCTATCTGCACACCGGCATTGAAAAAAGCATGGAAACCCAGCGGTACGAGCAGGCTATCACCATGACCGACCGCATGGATTACCTGAATCCGCTGGGGAACAACCTGGTGTACAACCTCGCCATCGAAAAGCTGATCGACCTGGACGTGCCGCCGCGCGCGCAGTACGTGCGGGTGATCCTGGCCGAACTGACGCGCATTAACAACCACTTGGTCTGGCTGGCGACGCAAGCGCTCGATATTGGTGCGATGAGCGTTTTCCTGTATTGTTTCCGCGAGCGCGAAAAATTAATGGATATGTTCGAGATGCTCTCCGGGCAGCGCATGATGAGCACCTATTTCCGTCCGGGCGGGCTGTGGCGCGACATCACGCCGGAGTTTGAACCTGCCGTGCGCGATTTCCTCGATTATTTCCCGGCCAAGATCGATGATTATGAAAAACTGCTGACCAACAACCCGCTGTGGCTGGACCGCACGCAGGGCATCGGCTTCATCTCGGCAGACGATGCGATTGCACTGGGTTGTTCTGGACCTACGCTGCGTGGGTCGGGTGTGAACTGGGACATTCGCAAGGCGATCCCGTACAGCAGCTACGAACATTTTGACTTTGAAGTGCCGATTGGACGGCACGGCGACGTTTATGATCGCTATATTATTCGCGTAGAAGAAATGCGCCAAAGCCTGCGTATTATCCGGCAGGCATTGGACCTATTGCCGGGTGGCCCGTTCCGCTCGAATAACCGGAAATACGTGCCGCCGCCGCGCTCCGAGTTAGGGCGCAGCATGGAAGCGGTGATCCATCACTTCAAGCTGTGGACCGAAGGTTTTTACCCGCCAAAGGGCGAGGTATATGTGCGCATCGAAGGCCCGCGTGGTGAGCTTGGCTGCTTCCTGGTGAGTGATGGCAGCCCCAGGCCCTGGCGTGTTCACTTTCGCACGCCGAGTTTTGCCCACCTGAGCGTTTTGCCCCACATGGCAAAAGATCACCTGATCGCTGACCTGGTGGCCATCATCGGCAGCATTGATGTTGGGCTTGGAGACTGTGACCGCTAATCGCCGTCGGAGCGGCTGTCACATGCTATATCTGGAGTAGTGTCGTGCTGACAGACAAGTACGCGGACCGTATCGAAAAGATTTTTGCCAAGTATCCCGACAAACGCTCCGGGATCATGGACCTGTTATACCTGGCGCAGGAAGAATACGGCTGGCTGTCAGAGGATGCGCTGCGCGAAGTGGCCGGGTTGTGCGGCGTGGACCCGACGCAGGCGCATTCTATCGCCGGGTTTTATACCATGTATTCCGAAAAACCGAAGGGCAAGTACTGGCTTCAGGTGTGCACCGACCTGCCCTGTGCGCTGCGCGGCGCGGACACGTTTTTTACAGGGCTGTGTGAATACCTGGGCCTGGGCGAAGACGGTGGCACGACGCAAGACGGACTGTTCACGGTCGAGCGGGTGATGTGCCTGGCGGCATGCGACAAAGCGCCGGTCATGCAGTGTAATTTTTTTTACCACGAACACCTGGACCTGGACAAAGCCATCGCATTGATCAAAAAGCTGCGCGTCGACGCGGTCCAGGAAGCAGCACCTGATCCGTCAGAGCTGGATGATCCGGCGGGTGGAACGGAATAAGTTGAGTTGATCATGAGCGCGAACCTGACGATTGAGACGCTGACGGCAGATGACTATGATGCTGTGCTGGCGCTTTGGCAGGCGGCAGGGCTGTCGATCAGGCCGCGCGGGCGCGACAGCCGCGAGCAGTTCACCCGGCAGCTAGGCGGTGATACGCAGCACGTGATCGGGGCGCGCGACGCCGGGCGGCTGGTTGGCGTGGTGGTGGCAACCCATGACGGGCGCAAAGGCTGGATCAACCGGCTGGCGATTCACCCGGAATACCGCCGTCAGGGGATCGGGCTGAAGCTTATCGCAGAAGCCGAGCGTGTGCTGCACGAACAGGACATAAGCATAATCGCGGCGCTGATCGAAGACTGGAACGAACCAAGTCTGGCGCTGTTCCAGAAGGCCGGGTATGTCGATTATCCCGGCATTCATTATGTGACCAAACGGGACAGCCATGACGTCTAGCGCGTTTTTGTCGCATTTCAAGGGCCGCCCCGCTGTATGGAGCAGCGGTCCGATTGTGATGCTGGGCCTGTTGATCGCCACGTTCGCTGTTATCCAGGCTCCCTGGCCGCCCGACCCAGTGCCACCAGCGGCGGGCGCGACGGTATCGCACTGGGATCGACTGCGCGGCAAGCTGCCGGATATCCTGGGGGTATTGGACACGGACGCGCCGGACAAAACAGTGGATTGGTACGGGCGGCGTATCTTCGACGGGGTGGTATACGGGCTGCTGCTGGCCGGATATGTCAGCGTTGGACTGGCCGCGTGGCGCGATATGCAGTGGGTACCGGCTGTGCTAACCCTGACCGGCGGCGTTGGCACGCTGTACGGCGTGGCATTGGGCTTGTATCCAGGGCCGATTATAGTGACGGGCGGTTTTTCGCTGGTGATGTTCGGCGCCGGGCTTGGCTGGGCCGGTTTGAGCACAGGTGAAACAAACCAGCGCGCGGTGGTTGTGGGCGCGATGACTCAGACAGGAACAGGATTCGAAAATCATGGAACACATTCTGCTGCGTGATCTTGACATCCCTGATATCTGGCAGTTTGACACCTATCTCGCCAATGGCGGCTACGAGGGACTGAAGCACGCGGTCAAGCATTCGCCGTCCGAGGTGATTCAGATCGTGTTGGACGCCAACCTGCGCGGACGGGGCGGGGCGGGATTCTCTACCGGGCGCAAGTGGAGCTTTATCCCTCAAGACGCGGCGATCAAGTACGTGGTGGTCAACGCCGACGAGAGCGAACCGGGGACGTTTAAGGACCGGCAGTTGTTGGAGCACAACCCGCACCAGGTAATTGAAGGTGCGCTGATCGCCGCCTACGCGATCCAGGCCGCCGCGGTATACATCTACGCACGCGGCGAATTCTGGGACCTGTCCTACGCGCTGGAAGACCATATCGACGAGGCACGGCAGGCAAACCTGCTGGGCGAGAATATTCTGGGCAGCGGGTGGAGTTGTGACGTATTTGTACACCGGGGCGCGGGCGCGTATATCTGCGGCGAGGAAAGCGCGCTGCTCAACAGCTTACAAGGATTGCTGGGCCAGCCGCGCGTGCGCCCTCCGTTCCCGGCGCAGGTAGGCGGCGGCCTGTATTACCAGCCGACGGTGGTTAACAACGTCGAAACGCTGGCGAATGTGCCCTGGATCATGCTCAACGGCGCGGACGCCTACAAGGCAATTGGCACACCGGAAAGTCCCGGTCCCAAGATATTCTGTGTGAGCGGGCACGCTGCCAGACCGGGCAATTACGAGCTGCCGCTGGGGACAACGTTCCGCGAGCTGATCTTTGAGCACGCGGGCGGTGTGCGTGACGGCAAAGCCTTGAAAGCGATTCTGCCGTGCGGCGCGAGTGGACCTGTGCTGCCCGCTACCGATGACGTGTTGGATACGCCGCTGACCTACGAAGCGGTCACAAAGCTGGGAAGCACGCTCGGATCGGCGTCGGTGATCCTGATGGATGAAAATACCGATATGGTGTGGGCGGCGGCCAGGATGGTTCACTTTTTCCGGCACGAAAGCTGCGGCAAGTGCACGCCCTGCCGGGAAGGAACATTCTGGCTGGAGCGGGTGTACGAGCGTCTGCTGCGCGGCGAGGGTACGCCCCGCGACCTTGAGATATTGGAGTCGGTGCCCCGGCAGATGACCGGTGTAACGCTGTGCGCGCTGGGCGATTTTGCTGCCAGCCCGGTGCTTGGGACGCTCCAACATTTCCGCGACGAGTATGAACGCTATGTAGGAATATCCGCGCCGGAAGCAGAAGCAGTCGCCGAAGAAGCCGTGCCTGTAGAGGCAGGCGCGGGGGGTGAGCTATGAACGGTGAATCACTGCCCCCGGCCAGCGAAAACGGTTTGCAGGCGGGTTATACAGGCCAGCCTGTGCAGATTCGCCTGCTGACACACGCGATACGATCCAGGCCCGGCGCGCCGGTGAACTACCTGCTGCGCGGCGAGGAATGGCTGCTGGCCGGTGATCTGGGGCGGGCGCGGGCGGACTTCGTGGCGGCCAAGACGCGCGCCATACGCCTGTTGAAAGACAGCGCGTGGGGATACATCTACCAGGCGTATGTGGACCGGGCAGAAGCCGGGTTGAGCCAGTGCGAACGGTGAGCCGTCAGTATCGGCCAGGATTTCAATCGCTGAGGGGCGATATGACCGTAACCATTACCATTGATGACCGGCCTTACGAGGTGCCAGCAGGCGCGACTTTGGTCGACGCGGCCAAGATGCACGCCATCACGATCCCCGTGTTCTGCTATCACCCCAAGATGAACCCGGCGGGTATGTGCCGGATGTGCCTGGTTGAACTGGGCAGCATAGCCAAGAACCGCGACACCGGCCAACCTGAACTGGATGACAACGGCCAGCCAGTAATCCGCTGGTTTCCCAAGCTGCAAACCGCCTGCACGCAGATCGTCAGCGATGGGTTGGTGGTCCGTACCCAGACAGCGCGCGTGGCCGAAGCACGCCGGGATATTCTGGAATTTATCCTGACCAGCCACCCGCTGGATTGCCCGATCTGCGACAAAGGCGGCGAGTGCCCGCTGCAAAACCTGACGATGGCCTACGGGCCGGGCGAATCGCGCTTCAGCTACGGCGACAAGATGCACCTGGATAAGCATGTTCCGCTGGGCGAGTTGATCTTCCTGGATCGTGAGCGGTGCATCCAGTGCGCGCGCTGCACCCGCTTCTGTGACGAAGTGGTGGGCGACGATGTACTGGCTTTCCACGAACGTGGGCGCAGCCTTCAGATCGTAACCATCAGCGATCCCCCGTTTGATACCAAGTTCAGCGGCAATACCACGGACATCTGCCCGGTGGGCGCGCTGACCACCGCCGATTTCCGGTTTGGGGCGCGTCCCTGGGAGCTGGACGAAGTACCAAGCATTTGCCCGCACTGCCCGGTAGGCTGCAACATCAGCGCCAGCACCCGGCTGGACCGTGAGGCTGGCGGCAAAAAGATCATCAAGCGCGTGATGCCGCGCCAGAACGAGCAGGTGAACGAAATCTGGATATGCGACAAAGGGCGGTTTGGGCACCACCACAGCCGGGCAGCGGATCGCTTGCAGCGCCCGGTGATCCGCAGGGGTGATGAATTTATCGAGGTGGATTGGCAGGAAGCGTACAAGCAGATCGCGTCCCGGCTCAAGCAGGCGGACGGCGATGTAGGGTTCCTGGCCGGGCCGAATCTGTCCAACGAAGACCTGTGGGAACTGCGCAAGCTGGCCGGGCTGACGGGTAAATCGCCGCGCCTGGGTATCTGGCCCGCAACCATGACCGGGGGTGATGTAATCGCGCAGGTCGGCGTTGGCGTTGGTACGCGTTTACAGGACATGGGGCCGGAAAGCGCGATCCTGGTTATTGCCTCCGACCTGGACGAAGAAGCACCGATCTGGTGGCTGCAAGTTAAACAGGCGGCGGATCGCGGCGCTGTGGTGATCGTTGCCAATGGGCGCCAGACTAAGCTGGATCGCTATGCGAGCGCCGTGATCCAGTACGCCTATGGGCAGGCGGTCGAGGTGCTCAACAGCTTTGCGGCGCGCGCCCGCAGCCGTCGTAAAGTGGCCCGCCCGCTGGTCGAGTCGCGCGTGGATGGCTACGACGATCTGCACGAGGCGCTGAAAGGCACGCGCGTGCCGCACGCCGATGCAGCGGATGCCTTGCTAGGCGCAGAGAACCTCGTGATTTTGGCAGGCGGCGAGGGGTTGGCGCTGGAAGATCACGCCGAACTGATGCAGGCTGCCGCGAATCTGCTGATCATCACCGGGCATGTGGGGCGCGCCAACAACGGGCTGGTGGCTGTCTGGCCGGGCGCGAACACGCAGGGCGCGCTGGACCTGGGTTTCTCGCCGGAAGTGACGGCGGATTTGCTGGCGAACCCACCTGCGGTGTGGGTTATCGCCGGGGCAGACCCGGTTGCCGAGGATGCGCGGGCGGCAGAGACCATCGCGGGCGCGGAATTTGTGGTGACCAGCACGCAGTTTTTGACGGCGACGGCGCTGCAAGCCGATGTGATCCTGCCGCGCCAGAGTTTCGCCGAACGTGAGGGCATGTTTACGAACGGGATGCGCCGCGTGCAGCGCTTTTATGCGGCGCAGGGGCCGGTTGGCGAAGCGCTGCCCGACTGGACTATCTATGCGCAGGTTGGCGCGCGGCTGAAAGGCGATAAACCGCGACTATCGGCGGGAGCAGTGATGCGCGACATCACGCAGCACGTGGCGCGCTATGCTGGGATGAGTTATTCGCGGCTGGCGCAGGTTGAGCCGCAGTTCCCGAATGTAGGCGGCAGTGACCTGTACTACGGTGGGACGGCATACGCCAATCACGGTGGGCTGGGCGTCCAGTGGGCAACGGACGCCGAAGACGAATCCGCGCGGCTGATTGTACGGCCCGTCGAACTGCCGGACAGGCCCGCAGCGGGTGACCTGATCGCTGTACCGGTGCGGCTGCTGTATGACCGGGGGGTATTGTTCGGACCAAGCACGCTGATGCACCGGCGCGTGCCTGCGCCCTATGCCGGGCTAAACAGCCAGGATGCGGCGCCGCTGGGGATTGCCGACGGCGATCAGATCACAGTTTCTATCGGCGAGCACCGGTTCGAATTGACTGCGCGGGTAAACGGCAGAGCGCCGGTTGGCACCGTGCTGCTGCCTCGCCAGCTTGGTGAGTTCCCTGTACCAGCGGCGCCGACGGTGTGCGTTGTGCACAAGATTGAGGAGTAGCCTAGACCATGTTCGGACCGGGTGAATCTAGCGTGGTTGTCGAATGCACGGGCAACGGGTGCATTCTGATCCATGCCATTTTTACCAGCTTCCTGCTGTTTTTTATGCTGGTGACCGGGTTTGCCTATACCACGCTGCTTGAGCGACGTTTTCTGGCCGCGATCCAGGCGCGTATAGGGCCAAACCGTGCCGGGCCGCTGGGCTTGTTACAACCGGCAGCCGACGGGATCAAGCTGATCTTCAAAGAAGATGTAACGCCTGCGCAGGTCGACCGGATCGTATTCTGGCTGGCGCCGGTGATCAAAGTTGTACCGGCGTTGATCGTGATCGCCGTTGTGCCGTTGGGGCCGAAAGTTGCCATTCCCTGGTTTGATGGCAAGTGGTACCGTGTTACACAGGGGTTGGTTGATATCAACGTCGGCGTGTTGTGGATCATGGCGATCACCAGCATCGGCGTTTACGGCGTGGTGTTGGCGGGTTGGGCCAGCAATAACAAGTATGCCATGCTGGGCGGGCTGCGTGCCTCGGCCCAGATGATCAG
This sequence comes from Anaerolineae bacterium, assembly GCA_016926875.1. GTDB lineage: Bacteria > Chloroflexota > Anaerolineae > Aggregatilineales > Aggregatilineaceae > JAFGNU01. The sequence continues at coordinate 9,397 of JAFGNU010000038.1, forward strand.
CTATGAGCTGAGCATGGGGCTGGCGGTGGTCGTCCCGGTGCTGCTGGCCGGATCGATGAGCATCGGTGACATCATTGATGCTCAGAACGAGACACCGATCCTGGGCTGGTACGTATTCCAGAATCCGCTGGCGGCGGCGATCCTGTTTGTCGCGCTGCTGGCAGAAGTCAACCGCTCGCCATTTGATATGGCCGAAGCCGAGCAAGAACTGACGGCAGGCTACCACACGGAATACAGCGGTATGAAGTTCGCTTTATTTTTCATGGCCGAGTATATCGGCATGATCGCGATCAGCGTCATTGGCACGGCACTGTACCTGGGCGGTTACCATTTCATCTGGGTGGATAAAGCGCCGCTGCTGGGTCCGATTGTATTCACGGTGAAAATTGTGCTGATGATGATGAGTATGATCTGGGTGCGGGGCACGCTGCCGCGCATCCGGTATGATCGCCTGATGATGCTGGGCTGGAAAGTGATGCTGCCGTTCGCGTTGTTGGCGGTGGCGTGGTCATCGGTGGCGGTGGTGCTGGCCGACGAGTTCGGCTCAGGTGTGTATGTGCTGTCGCCGGTTGTGGCGCTGGTTCTGTTTTTGATTGGCGCCGGGGCCTGGATCAGCCTTGCTGGGCGCAAGGCGGATACAATATCCCGGTAATGGGTGGGGATGGGTTGTAATCTGAACGGGTGAACTATGAATCTGTTACGTGGGTTTGCGACGACGATCAAGCATGTGCTCGAAGAGCCGGTCACGGTCGAATACCCGGAGCAGGAGCGCCCGGTCCGCGAGCGGTTCAAGGGACGGCATGCGCTCAAACGGTATGACAACGGGCTGGAAAAATGCATCGGGTGCTCGCTGTGTGCGGCAGCCTGCCCGGCAGACGCTATCTGGGTAGAAGCCGCGGAAAACACGGACGACGAGCGCTACAGCCCTGGCGAGCGCTACGCCAAGACGTATGAGATCAACATGCTGCGCTGCATTTTCTGCGGCTATTGTGAAGATGCCTGCCCGACCGAGGCAATTGTGTTGGAGCATGAGTACCGCTTGAGCTTCAGCGACCGGCGCGACGCGATTTATACTAAAGACCGGCTGCTCGACCCGGTCCCGCCGGGCGGACAGGATACGCCGCAGATCACCGAGCCGGGGCAGTTTGATCGCGCGATCCCGGACATGGAAGACCCGGATTAGGCATGGTTCGGCATAGGGCGAAACACAGCGCTTTCACAGGACGGCGTGTATGGAGCTAACGCTTTTTGTCATTATTGGAGCGGTTGCAGTTGTGTCGGCAGCGATGATGCTGTTCAGCGAAAATGCCGTACACAGCGCGCTGTTCCTGATCCTTAACTTCGCGTGTATTGCGTTTTTCTTCTTGATGCTGCACGCGCCGTTTTTGGCGATGGTGCAGATCACGGTGTACGCGGGCGCGATCATGGTGCTGTTCCTGTTCGTGATCATGCTGCTGGGAGTCGAGCGTTTGCCACCAGAAAAACAGCCACGTTTCCCCTGGCTGATCCCGGCGACGCTGGCGCTGGCGCTGGTGTTCCTGGTCGCAGTCAGCGCGGCGATCATCCAGGGCGAGGTGGAACTGACCGATCAAGAGGTTGAAGCACCGTATGTGCGCATCATCAATGCGCTGGACGGCCAGGCTATTGATCTGTACCTGGATGGGGAGCGTATCGCCCGCGCTGTCACGTTCCGCAGCAGCACCGGTTTTGAAGCGCGGCAGGCCGGAGAGATCGACGCGGCGTTATACGCCGCCGGGGCCGATCCGTCAGCCGATGATCCGCTGCTGGAACAGGTGATCACGTTGAAGGATGGGCAGGCCGTCTCGCTGACGGCGGTCGGCACGCCGGATGATCCGCGCCTAGTTCTGGCGGCGGAAGATGTGAGCGCCGCTGAAGACTGGGGCGAAAAAGACAAGCTGCGCGTGATCGCGGTGAACGCGCTGCCCGATCAAGCCGCGATTGACGTGCTGGATGTGACCAACGCGGACGATGCCAAAACGGTGATCGAAGCGCTGCCCTACGGGGAAGCATCCGGCGTAACGTGGATCGATGAGGGCAGCTATGACATCGGCGTCTATCCGACCGACGATCACGACACCCGGCTGGCGATCCTCAAAGACGCAGACTATGAAACGAGTACGGCTGTACTGTGGGTGTTCGCGCAGCAGGGCAGCGGTACGGCCACAACTGTGATCATCGACCTGGAAACCGATGTTCGTCCCTCGTTTGGCAGCCCAACGCATGTTGGACAACTGCTGTTCAGCCGCTATGTGCTGCCGTTTGAAATGGTGTCACTGGTACTGCTGGCCGCGATGGTCGGCGCGATCATTTTCACACGCGAAGCGCTGGGGCCGCGTCCCCGGATGGTGCGCCGGTTGGCGAATCCCCCGGCAAAGTTGGAGCAGCCAGGCGCCGGAGATACAGGCAAATAACGCGGGAGAAATCATGGGCACACCCGAAGTACCGATTGAGTTATACGTGCTGCTCAGCGCGATCTTGTTTGTTATGGGTGCGCTGGGCGTCCTGCTGCGCCGCAACGCGATCTTGATCTTTATGTCGGTCGAGTTAATGCTCAACGCGGCCAACCTGGCACTCGCGGCGTTTGCGCGCCAGTGGGGCAACGGTGATGGGCACCTGATGGTATTTTTCGTGATAACGGTGGCGGCGGCAGAAGTGGCTGTCGGGCTGGCGCTAATCGTGGCTATCTTCCGGACCAAAAAGAGCATCAACATTGATGAGCTACATATGTTTAAGGACTAGGCACGCGGAGCTGTGTTAAGGGACGCCGATGGAAAATTTCTTTGACCTTGTACCGCTTGTCGTATTCCTCCCGCTGGCCGGACTGTTGATCAACCTGTTCGCCGGGAAACAGCTTGGCGAAACGGGCGTCAGCATCGTGGCGGTAGGCGCCAGCGCGGCGGCGTTCCTGGTGGCGGTTTTACTGTGGATCGCCCAGGTGGATACTGGCTACCAGGCGGCGGTGATTGACGCGCCCTTACTCGGCGACTGGATCAGCATACCGTCCGCTGGGGTGAATATCCCCTGGCAGTTCCGGGTGGATACGCTCAGCGTGACAATGATGCTGGTAGTTACTGGGGTCGGGTCGCTGATCCATTTTTATGCCGTCGGGTATATGCACGGTGACGAACGTTTCCCGCGCTTCTTCGTGTATATGAACCTGTTCCTGGTGTTTATGCTGCTGCTGGTGACGGGTAACAACTTCTTGATGATGTTTGTCGGCTGGGAAGGCGTGGGCCTGTGCTCATACCTGCTGATCGGGTTTTGGTTCGACAAACCGGGCGGCGAAGGCTGGAAAAACAGCGACGCGGCGCGCAAAGCGTTTATCGTCAACCGGATCGGTGACTTTGGCCTGATACTGGGTATGTTGATCACGTTCTGGACGTTTGGCACGCTGGATTATTACCTGCCCGACGAAAAGCCGTTGGTAGCCCATACCGAAACCGCCGACGTCGAAGCCCACCAAGCCGGGCAGGCAGCGGGCAGCGCCGGATTGATGGGCGTCTTCAACCAGGCGGAAACATGGCTGGAAGAAGGCGATCACCAGGTCGAGTTTGGCCTGTTCTCGCTGAGCTTTGAAGCCACACTGACCGTGATCACGCTGCTGTTTCTGCTGGGTGCAGCGGGTAAGAGCGCGCAGATTCCGCTGTTTGTGTGGCTGCCGGACGCGATGGCCGGTCCGACGCCGGTCAGCGCCTTTATCCACGCGGCGACGATGGTCACGGCGGGCGTGTATATGATGGTGCGCTCGAACGTGTTTTACCACGCGTCGGACGTGTCATCGTTTGTGGTGACGCTGGTCGGCGCGAGTACGGCAATTGTGGCCGGGTTTATCGCGGTTGGGCAGTGGGACATCAAGCGCGTGCTGGCCTACAGCACAGTCAGCCAGCTAGGATTCATGGTGGCGGCGGTTGGCGTGGGGGCGTATGCGGCGGCGATGTTCCACCTGGTGACGCACGCGTTCTTCAAGGCACTGCTGTTCCTGGCATCCGGCTCGGTGATTCACGGCATGGAACACGGGCACCATCACCTGGAACATGACGGCGAACACGTGCACGACGAGACGTTTGATCCGCAGGATATGCGCTTTATGGGCGGGCTGCGGCGCAAGATGCCGCTTACTTACTGGACGTACCTGTCCGGCACGCTGGCGCTGGCAGGCATCATCCCGTTTGCCGGGTTCTGGTCGAAGGATGAAATCCTGGCCGATGCGCTCAAGTTGGGCGTGGACGAGGGGCGGCTGGACGGCTACCTGGGCTTTGCGATCCTGCTGATCGCGGCGGTATTCACCGCGTTTTATATGTGGCGGCAGGTGAGCATGATCTTTTTAGGCGGGCCGCGCCACAACGCAGCCGATCACGCCGAAGAATCGGGCACGGTGATGATCGCGCCGCTGGTTGTGCTGGCGTTTTTCAGTCTGGTGGCTGGAATGATCAACATCCCCGGCGGCTTCCCGGTGCTGGATTCGCTGTTTGGCGAGCACAAGTTTACAGGCTGGTTGGAACACAGCGTGACATATGCGCACGCGGGCCAATTTGAAGGGCTGCTGGCGACATCGGCGGTGGTGCTGGCGCTGGCGGCGATCTTCGCAGCGCGGGCGGTTTATAACAACCGGGCGCTGAAAGACCTGTCCCACGATCCGCTGGAACTGGACGAGCGGACGAGCGGCATGTTTGCGCTGGCGAATGCCAAGCTGTATTGGGACGAGTTCTATTTTAAGTTCATCATCTACCCGTTCCAACGGGCGGCGCGCTGGTTGGCCGAACAGCTTGACTGGCATTTCTGGCACGACTTTGTGCACGAGAACGTGATCTACCGCCATTTCCAGCGCGTGACGGACTTCCTCACGCAGCCGGTAGACCGGGGAATCATTGACCGTGCGTTTATCCGGTTGGCGGAATGGACGCAGGCGCTGGCGGCGCGGGTGCGCGTGATCCAGACGGGCTATGTGCGGACCTATGCCTTAAGCGTGCTGTTGGGTGCGCTGTTAGTGATGGTTATCATCCTGTTTCCCGTAATCCGCGAGCTATTGGGAATCTGACACAAGGACCGACGCTATGGAAGATATTTCACTGGTCACTGTGGTGTTTATGCTGCCGCTGCTGGGCGCGCTCCCGCTGATCTTCGTGCGCAACCTGACGCACCAGACGATCCGCTGGCTGGCGCTGGGCGTGTCGCTGGCGACATTTGGGCTGTCGCTGCTGCTGGTCAAGAACTTTGATACGGCGGTGGCCGGGCTGCAAATGGTGCAAAAATGGGACTGGATCAGCGGTGGAAACTTCACCATCCGCTACTACGTGGGCGTGGATGGGATCAGCTTGTGGCTGGTGCTGCTGACCACGTTCATCATGCCGCTGGCGATCCTGGCCTCGTTTGGGCCGATCAAAGAGCGGGTGCGGCTGTACTACATCTTTTTGCTGCTGATGGAATGGGCCATGATCGGCGTATTTGTGGCACAGGACCTGTTCCTGTTCTACATCTTCTGGGAAGTGACGCTGGTGCCGATGTATTTCTTGATCGGCATCTGGGGCGCGGAAGACCGCATCTATGCCGCCGTTAAGTTCTTTTTGTACACAATGGCGGGCAGTTTGCTCATGCTGCTGGCGATCCTGTGGCTGGGCAACGAAGCGGGTACCTTCAGCCTGCCGGACATCATCGCCAGGCTGAACAGCGGCGACCTGTCCTTCAGCACGGCCACCGGGCGCTGGCTGTTCCTGGCGTTTGGTATCGCGTTTGCGATCAAAGTGCCGATGTGGCCGCTGCACTCCTGGCTGCCGGATGCACACGTCCAGGCCCCCACTGCCGGATCGGTCATCCTGGCGGGCGTGCTGCTGAAGATGGGCACATATGGCTTTGTGCGCTTCAACCTGCCGCTCTTCCCGGAGGCGAGTAAAACGTTCGCACCCTACATCGCCGTGCTGGCGGTGATCGGGATCATCTACGGGGCGTGGGTCAGCTACGGGCAGAAGGATGTTAAAAAGCTGGTCGCGTACTCATCGATCAGCCACCTGGGCTTTGTGATGCTCGGCATCTTTGCGCTGAACTCGTCCGGCATTGAGGGCAGTATTTTGCAGATGGTCAATCACGGCATCAGCACAGGCGGCCTGTTTTTGATGGTGGGTATGCTTTATGAGCGCCGCCATACCAAGCTGATGAGTGCGTTTGGCGGCATCTGGAACGCCATGCCGCTGTACAGCGGGATCAGCCTGGTGATCGTGCTGTCGAGCATGGGCCTGCCGGGACTGAACGGTTTTGTCGGCGAATTCACGATTTTGCTCGGCTCGGCCAACTCGGAGCAGTTCAGCATGTGGTTCACAGCGGCGGCAGCGGTGGGAATCATTCTGGCGGCGGTGTACATGCTGTACATGTTCAACACCGTGTTCATGGGTGCGCTGGACAAAGACGAGAACAAGAACCTGCCCGATCTGAACTGGCAGGAAGCGTGGTCGCTGGTGCCGATCCTGGTCATGGTGCTTGTGATCGGGCTGCAAGCCGGGTATTTCTTCGACTTCATGGACGGCTCGGTGAAGCAACTGATCGATCAGGTGAACGCCACCGTCGTCGCGGCGGCTGGACAATAAGGCGGTGATGGACCGATGTTCGAAGTCCCTGGTTTAGGCGATCTCAACGTTGCCGCGACGCTCCCGGTAACGTCGCTGGTGCTGGGTACGTGTATCCTGCTGATCGTGGACCTGTTTGTCCCCACAGATCGCAAGCATATCACGGCCTGGCTGGCGGCGCTGGGCATTGGCGTATTGCTGGTGTTGGCGCTGCTGGCGCTGGGCGAAATCACAGAGTTTGGCGACGGCGAAGAGGCGTTCTCCGGCATGTTTGTAGCCGATGCCTTCACCGACATGATCAACGTGATCGCGTTGATCACGGCGCTGCTGGGCGTAATGGTCGCCTATAACTACCTGGAGCGGACCGGGATTCAGCGCGGCGAATACTACGTGCTGCTGCTGTTTGCAACAGCGGGCGTGATGTTCATGGGGGCCGCCGGTGATCTGGTGGTGGTCTTTGTGGCGCTGGAACTGCTGTCGATCCCGCTGTATATTCTGAGCGGGTTTCGCCGCCCACAGGAAGCGTCCGAAGAAAGCGCGTTGAAATACTTCCTGCTGGGCGCGTTTGCATCCGGGTTCCTGGTGTATGGCATTGCGTTGATCTACGGCGCGACCGGCACCACCAACCTGCACGACATCTGGCAGGCAGCGGGCGACATTGTGGCCGGGCATAAGTCAGGGCGGTTTTTGCTGCTCGGCGGCGCGGGGTTGGCGCTGGTTGGGCTGGGCTTTAAGGTGGCAGCCGTGCCGTTCCACATGTGGACGCCGGACGTGTACCAGGGCGCGCCCACGCCGGTTGTAGCGTATATGAGCGTGGCGGCCAAGGCGGGCGGGTTCGCCGCGATGGCGCGCGTGCTGGCATCTGGACTGTCGAATTTTGCGCTGGACCCTGGCGAAGCGGCGGTATGGCAGGATACCGTGTGGCTGCTGGCGATCCTGACGATGCTGCTTGGCAACGTGGTTGCTATCGTGCAGACCGATCTGAAGCGCCTGCTGGCCTATTCGAGCATCGCGCACGCCGGGTATATTCTGATCGCGGTGGCGGCAGCGGGAACAGCCGCCGTTGCCGACGAGGCGGTGCAATCCGTGGCGATATACCTGATGGCGTATGCACTTACCAACGTCGGCGCATTTGCGGTGATCGTGGCCGTTGAACGCGACGACGCAACCAACACCGGCCTGGATAGTATGCGCGGGCTGGCAAACGCCCGGCCCTGGCTAGCGGCGGCGATGGCGCTGTTTATGTTCAGCCTGACGGGTATCCCGCTGACAGCGGGCTTTGTGGGCAAATGGTTCGTGTTCAAAGCGGCGCTGGCAGCCGATTTGATCCCGGCTGCGGTCGTCGGCGTGGTTACCAGCCTGGTGTCGGCATTTTATTACCTGCGCATCGTGTGGTTGATGTACTTTGAAGAGAGCGAAGTTGAGGTCAGCACCCCCTGGCCGCTGGCATGGGCGATTGGCGTGGCAAGCGTGGGTACGCTGCTGCTGGGTATGCTGCCGTATATCCTAACCGACATGGTGCGCGAGATCACGCTGGCCTTTGGCGGCTAAACGCGTCGCATTCCGATTCCGAATCGATCAAGAGGCGGCTGCTTGCAGACGGCCTCTTTTTTTGCCCGGAGATGGGGCGCACACTACAATCACGGCCATAAACGCGCGCCTGTTTTCGGGTAAGTGGTGAGGGATTTTACTGGGGTGGTGTATTAATGCTAGAGCTTGATGGTTAGAACATGATTGACTCATGCGTGGTGGAATATGACGGATAACCCGGAAGTGCCGCTGGACGAGTACGGCGAGCAATACTTCCAAAGCTATAACTACGCCGACCGTCCGCTGGGGCGGTTTAGCATGTACTGGTTCGCGCGGCGTTACTACGCGGCCCTGGTGCGGCGCTATGCTCCACCCGGCGGCAGGCTGCTTGAAATGGGCTGTGGATTGGGGCACCTGCTAGGCTTGCTGCAAGCGGATTTCGCGTGTGTCGGCATTGACATAACCGACTACAGCATCGATCAGTTGCGGCAGAACGCGCCGCGCGCCGAAGGGCACGTAATGAGCGCGGAAGACCTGTCCGCGTTTGGCGACGAGGAGTTCAGCGTGGTCGTAGCGCTGCACCTGGTCGAACACCTGCCCGACCCCGCCGACACGATCCGGCAGGTGAACCGCATTTTGCAGCCGGGCGGGCTGTTCCTGTTTGCCACACCCAACCCAGATTACAGCCTACGCCGCTTCAAGAACGCGCAAACCGACGCCATCGGCAAAGACCCGACGCATATCAACGTGCAGCCGCCGGAGCAGTGGCGGGCCTGGTGCCAGGCAAGCGGGTTCCGTGTGCTGCGGCATTTTGGGGATGGCTTGTGGGATGTGCCGTACTTCCCGCTCATTCCCAAGGTGATCCAGTTTGGCCTGTTTGGTGTTCCGGCGCTGGTCCAGGTGATCACCCGGACGACACTTACGCCGCTGTCAATGGGCGTCAACCAGATCATGATCGCGCGCAAGGTGCAGAACTTCCAGAATGGAGGTTGAATCATGCGATTCGCACGCCGTTTACTATGGGGCGGATTGTTAGGAGGCGGGGCGTACTGGTTCGTGCGCTACCTGCAGCCAAAGCATTCCACGCTGGTGCTGAACGAAAAAGTCGTGCTGATCACGGGCGCGTCGTCCGGGATCGGGCGAGCACTGGCCTTCGCCTTCGCACGGCGCGCGGCGCGGGTGGTGCTGGTGGCACGCAACGAGGAGCGCCTGGAAACAGTGCGGCGCGAGATTGAGCCGTACACCACCGACGCGCTGGTTGTGCCTGCCGACATCACCGACGATGCCCAGTGTCAGGCGGTGGTGGATCGCACACTGGAAGCATTTGGGCGGATCGACGTGCTGGTCAATAACGCAGGGCTGGCGCTGGGCGGGCCGCTGCAAGATCAAGACGCCGACCGGATGCACCAGATGTTAGAACTGAACCTGTGGGCGGCGATCCGGCTGACGCAGTTGGTCCTGCCGCACATGCTGGAACACCATCACGGTTATATCCTCAACGTCGGTTCCAGCCTGGGGCGGGTGGCTGCACCTGTGGTTGCGCCATATGTGGCAAGCAAGTACGGGCTGTCCGGTTTTAGCGATGCGCTGCGCCGTGAGCTTGCAGGCACCGGCGTCCATGTGACGCTGGTTCAACCAAGCTGGACGCACACGGATATGCTGAATCCCGATGTGGAAGACGTGGTCGAACGGTACGGCTTCCAGATCGATCACCCTGACGCGGTGGCTGAACGCGCGGTCCTGGAACTGGTGCAGGGTGAAAACGAGGTGATTCTGGGCGGGGCGTTGGTCCGGCTGGGCGTGCTGACCGAGCGGTATGCGCCGCTGTTGGTGCGCCTCTACTGGCGGCTGCGGATGACGTCGGAGTGGGTCGCCGCGATGGGCAAGATGGGGCAGTAGCGCTCAGGGTGTGCCGCGCTGGCTGCCGATCCAGGCGCGTAACATCTGGCGCGTGCTGTCAAAAGCCAGCTCTGGCAGGGGATCGCTGGCCGCATACCACATGATCGCTTCGGCGTCATCCTGGGGCGTGGCAGTGCCGCCCGTTACCCTGGCGGCGAAGATGATGACAATCGACGCACCCAAAGCAGCAGGCGCGCCCTGTACGTCTAGCAGGCGCGTGATCTCCACATCCAGCCCGGTTTCCTCGCACACTTCACGCACGGCAGCGGCGCGCGGGTCTTCACCGTCGTCAATATACCCGGCGGGCAGCGCCCATTTACCGCGCTCCGGGTCTACGGTGCGGCGCACCAGCAGCACGCGGTTATCTTGCTCGATGAACACCACGGCGGCCACTTTGGGATCGTTGAAGTGGACATAGCCGCAGTCAGGGCATATCCGGCGCACCTGCCCGAAAGCGAGCCGGTCTTCCATGTGGTGTCCGCAGACCCGGCAGAAGTTGACCGGAGGACGGGTCATAAACGGCGCGCCTTGCGACGACCGGCGAAATACAGCGCACTCGATACCCCCAGCAGCACCAACCCGATCCCGGTCAGCCACCAGCGGTTGCGGTCTTGTTCCTCTTCTTGAGCGCTTTCCCGTGCCTCGGATACGAGACCGGAACCGGTTTGCTCACCCGGAGGTCTGGCTGCCTGCGGCTGGGTTGCCGGGACGGGTTCCAGGGCTGTGACGGCGGTGGGCGGCGGCGCTTCGGCGGGCATCTCTGCCCCTTCTTCCGGGACTGCTTCGCCTGCTTCTGCCATTGGCTCCGGTCCGGCCTCCCCGGCCTGTTCATCGGCGGTTTCGTCTGTATCGCGGGCGCCGGTTGGCTCTGGTATGGCTCCAGCCTGTACAACAGCCGTCAGGGCGATAGTGGGCTGGCTCAGGGCGCCCGTTGTGACCGTCGCCGGTGGTCGCGTCGCCTCTGCATATATTCCAACTGCTTCCGGCGCGGCTGCTTCGGCGTCCCCCATGAACTCGCTTTCAGCGGCGGCTTCCTCAGCATACTCTTCGTCTTCGACCTCTAGAGCATCGGGCGCGGGGGCTGCCTCGTTGAATGCCGCTTCGGCTTCCTCGACGGCGCCCGCGTCGGGGCCGAGTGTGTCGGTCATCATGGCAGGACTGGGCAGGGGCGGCGGCGTAGCAGTCAGCGGCTGGCCGGGAACCATGACAACGCCTTGACCCGCTGGCGCTTCCTCGACGGCACTTACGTCAGCTTCGTACTCGATAGCAACAGTTGGCGAGGCGGTGAGCGGCAGCGTGGTGGTCGGCGCAGGGGTTTCGCTATGCAGCTTTTCGGCGGTGACAGCGCCCGCCATGGCGGCATCCGAAAGTGCGATGGTGGCCGATGGGAGTGGGGTGCCGGTCGGCAGACTCGTACTGGTAGCTGCCCAATTCTGCATACTTTCCGGCTGCGCGGTGGCGGTTGGCAGCGCGGCCTGTTCGAGCGCAATTTTGGACGCGGCGGTCTGGTCTTTGTCGCTGTCTGCCTGCCCACCCCACAGCACGGCCAGGGCGATCAGCAGGATCGAGGCTGCGGCCCCCAGCGCCCCGGAAAGTTGCAGCGCGTTTTCGAATGTGAGCAGGCGCTGCCACCAGGACGGTTTCCGGCTGTATACCGCCGGGTCCAGCGTGAAGTTGCGCGGCGCTTTGAGACGTGGCAGCCCGCGCACCAGCGCGGCAGTGTGGCGCAGGTTATCTAACGCGATACGCAGCACGTCCTCATGAGCGAGGCGCTGTTCCAGCGCGACCCGCTCGTGATCGGGCAGCTCGTTGTCGATGTAGGCCGACAGCAGCTCCAGATCGTGTTCGGACGGGATATTGTGGGAGGCGGCCATGATATTACTGTCGTTTTCCCTGTACAATCGGCACTTTAGCCAGGCGCCGTTACTTGTCCATAAGACGATATTCAATGGGTAAAAGTTCCCGCACGGCTTGCAGGCAGTCGCGCAGCCGTCCCCGCGCCCGGCTCAGGCGAGATTTCACCGTGCCCAGCGGGATACCCGTGATCTCAACGATTTCCTGGTACGCGTAGCCTTCGACATCGGCCAGCACCTCGATCACACGCTGGTCGTCCGGCAGCGCTCGAATACAATCCTGGATGGCGGTATTAAGCTCGCTGCGCTGGGTGGCGTGCTCCGGGTTTTCAGGCGGATCGCAGAGCGGTGAATTAGGCTGGACAGTAACCTCGTGCAGCGCCTCCAGCGAGGAGGCCGGGCGGCGCTGGCGGCGGCGTAACTCGTCGTAGCAGGCATTGGTCACGATCCGCATCAACCAGGATTTGAACCGCTCACCTCTGAACTGGTGCAGCTTGCGGAAGGCCGAGATAAACGCTTCCTGGGTGGCATCGGCAGCCGCGTCGCTTTCGCTCATAATGCGGTAGGCAACGGTGAACGCCAAATCCTGGTACAACAGCACCAAGCTGTTGAAGGATTCAACATCGCCGCGTTTGGCTGCCCGGATCAGATCGTGTTCGTCCATAAACCTTATGATAGCCCGATCAGCGTGCTCGTTTGATCCAGAATTCCATTGACGGATTACCTAAAACACCCTATACTTGCGGTATGTTTTAGCCGAAGTGGCGGAATTGGCAGACGCACGCGACTCAAAATCGCGCGGGGTAATACCCATGTGGGTTCGACTCCCACCTTCGGCACCTGAGGCGAAATTTGGATTGAGCCGGGATCAATTTGGCCCCGGCTCTTTTTGATCTGCCCGCCGAATTTTAGTACGATCCAATCGCGTGGATTATAACAGGTGAACTTTGTGCGGTCTAGGCAGGCTAACACGAGATGACAAGGCGATATGTTGGATCACTGCTGATCGGTGTGCTGGTCGGGCTGGCCTTTGGTATCTTCCTGGGCTGGGAACAGTTCCCGGTGGAGTACACTAACAGCTCAATGGAAGCGCTGGCACCGCGTTACCAGGAACAGTATACCGTGATGGTAGCCGAAGGATACCAGGTTGACCGGGATAAGAATGCTGCGCTGGCCCGGTTGCAAGTATTGGGTAAAAGCAACGTGTTTGATTATGTGCAGGCCCTCACCGAGCAGTACATCAGCCAGAGCAACGTACCGGCCATCTCGACGATGGTAGCGCTGGCCGAAGCGATGGGACGCCTGACGCCAGTGATGGAGATTTACCGGTTGACGCCGGTGCCGACACCTCTTCCACAGTTTGCCAACCCGTAGGGCATAATGGACTCTGAACAGAAACGCACCGGTTATACAAGCGGCATTTCCTGGTTTGCCCTGATCGTAGGGATTGCGCTGGGAGTCGGGCTGGGCCTGATGTACACATGGGAAATCGACCCCGTGATCGAGCGCAATACCGCACCCTGGCAGCTTGGCCCCGAAGCACGCGAGGATTACGTGGTGGCTGTAGCCTTGAGCTATGCCTACAACCACGATCTGAACCTGGCGTTTGACCGGCTGCGCGCGCTGCGACCTGACCGGGACGTGTGGAGCATGGTAGCAAATATCGCCTGTGCGCGTCACAAGCGCGTGCAGCGCACGAACAGTGATGTGCTGGTCATGCGCGCGTTGGAGCAGTTGTACCGTCCGCAGGGGGCGCGCGGGTGTGCAGACGGGCAGTACCCGACCCCGGCGCCTGTCAGTTTTATCACGCCAACCCCGGAATTTACCCGGACGCCAACACTGACGCCGCCGCCGACTAAAACACCGACCCCGCCGCTTCCCACGCCGACCCCGTATGAACCCGCCGAGCCGAGCCGCACACCACCACCATCGGGCAGCTATGTCACCGCGCGTATAGAGCCGTTTTGCGATCCAGACCTGGACGGGGTGATCGAAGTGCGCGTTTACCACCCCAGCGGGGAAGGTGTGCCCGGTATGCCGGTGACGGTGACCTGGGGCGGCGACCAGACCGACACGTTCTATACCGGTCTGAAGCCCGGCAGGGAAGCCGGGTATGCCGACTTCCAGATGGTGCCGGGCCGGTCCTACCTTGTGACAATCCCAGGTCTGGTATCTGATCCCCGCCCGATTGAGGCGGTGCCGTGCGAGGTCTCGGTCAATGGGCAGGTGGTGAGCGCTACCACGTCGTACTGGATCAATTTCCACCGCCAGCCGGGCTAAGGCGATCAAGGACGGTAAAAGAAACCGCAGGCGGGTGCTCGATCTAAAGCGCTCGCCTGTGGTTGTTTTTTGCAGTGTATCCGGTTTATGCACCCGGTTGGGTGCTGGTATCGATAGTCCACAGGTCGAAGCGTGCCGGTCCGCAGTCGTTGACCGCCGTCAGCCAGGGCTGCTGCAACCAGGCGCATGTCGTGACGTAGAGCGGCAGCACCGGGAAGGTGCCGTCCGGGCCAAAGAAATACTCTTCCGCCTGGGCATATAACTCGGCACGCCTGGCGATGTCCGGCTCGACGGCAGCCCGGTCTAGCAGCGCATCCCCGGCATCGCATTCGCGCCCTGGCCGGATATAGCCATAGCGGCAGTGCAGCGCATCGCTCAGCCAGGCGTTGGCGTCGGGGTAATCACCGCTCCAGACAACCAGCCACATATGCGAGCGCGTGACGGATTCGGGATCATAGGCCAGGTGAGCCAGTTCGATCATCAGCACGCGCGACAGCGTCCTGACTTCAAACAGCGCCGTGTGGCAGCCAAGATTGACGGACCACTGTTCAATGACAGCCTGTCCCAACTCGATCCAGGCCGGATCATCGTCAGGCACCAGCATGATCAGCGTTTCCGGTATGTTATTGCAGCCAGGGTAGCCTGCCATTTCGTAGTCGGCCTGGGCCTGGACTGGGTTAAGCGACAGGCCGTTATATTGTGGCGCAGCCACCACGCCGGGCGGGGTGAACTGGGACAGCGCCAATGCCTGGTCCGGGAACAACTGGTTTACCAGCGCTTCGCGGTCGATGGCATATGCCAGCGCGCGCCGCACTTCCGGCACCTCGACCAGCGCGCGATCATACGAAAAGCCCAACATAACCACCGATGAGCCAGGAGCAGTGCGCAGCAAGTCGCGGTTTGTCGTGCGCGCAGCGGCCACTTCGTCAGCACTCAGGCGCGCCATATCGACCCGGCCCCCGGAAGCCAGCATCGAGGCGGTCATGGTGTCGGTTGTGAAGGTTACATCGACCTGTTCGACATTGCCTGTGTAGGTATCCGGCCAGTGTGGGTTGCGGATCAGCTTCATACCGGCACCGGTCCAGTTTTGCAGCGTGTAGGGGCCGTTGGTCATGATCGCGCCCGGTGCCGTCCAGTTTGACGGGGCAGAGACGGCTTCGCGGGGCAGCGGGCGGAATTCCGGCGTGCTGGTCAGCGTCAGGAAGTAGGCCGATGGAAACAGCAGGTCGATCTCCAGCGTGTACGGGCCGGTGGCGCGAGCGCCGATCTCGCGCGCGATGAACAGGTCATTGATCACTTCGGGGAACGCCTGGGCGACGGTCTGGCAGCCGTTCACGATCATCAGGTTGGGCGTCAGGGGCGACGGGCGGAGCGGGTCACAGGCGCGTTGGATGGCATAGACAAAATCGCCTGCCGCAACCGGGCGGATTGGCGTCACGGTCTGCGTACCGGAATCGTACCGTACCCACTGGATATCATCGCGCAGGGTAAAGGTCCAGGTCAGCCCGTCGTCGCTCACCGTCCAGCTTTCGGCCAGCATGGGTTCGACCTGCTGCGTGCCCGGATCAAAACGGGTCAGGCCTATAAACAGGTTTTCGACCAAGTCGCGCGTATCGGGATCAAAGCGCGAAACGGCGACCGGGTCCAGGCTGGTCAGCGGCGGTGATGCAAGACGCAGCGCGGCGGTATCCTGGTGCAAGGGCGCAGCCGCAGCCGGAGCAGTTCGCCCGCCGACGATAAGACTTCCGATCAGGATTGCCAGGACAGCCAGAAGAGACGCACGTCGCATGGTTGGTAGCAGACGCTGCATAGGTTCCTCTCTTGTTTTTTGGGTTAGTTGGATCGGGTAACAGCAAAACGCCGCTATTGTAGCGCAAAAATGACGACAAAAACCGACGCCTGCCCTTTGCTTGGCGGTCTCATGGTAGATGGCTGGCAGCGGGCATGTTGCCACCCAAAATGATCCACGTCAAGAACATATCACACAGGGCATAGACCAGCCACACCTGCCATACCGGACGCCTGAATCGGTTTGCCAGGGTGGACAGCGCCGCCGCGCTCAGACCGACGAAAAACACCGCGATACCCACTGTGTATCCCGGCGCGAAACAGTCCAGGTCGAACGTTATCAGCAGCGAAGGGATGTGCCGGTAGAGATCGGGCGGATACAGCAGCTTACTGGCGCCGTATATGCCTGTAGCCGTGAGCAGGGCATGGTCGCCAAACAGCATAACAAGACAGGCCGGGATCGCCAGCCACAGCAGCCCCAACGGGACCTGAACAAGCCCATCGATCAGCGCGTCCATCAGGCCTGGAGTGTTGGCAGGCTGCGCGTCCAATCCTTGCCCGGCGGTGTAGGCGGTGTATACGCGGGCGGTGAGGTCTTGCAGCCCTGTCCAGGCGAGGCGGATATTGCCTGCCGGGTCGATAGCCAGCGCAGGCGAACCACCGTCCGCCGGTTTTGGGGCGGCCACCTGGAAGCCCAGCGCCGCACCATCCCGGAAATAGACCACTGCCGGGCGCCAGCCGTTCGTGGTGTGCAGCGTGATCGCCAGCGGCAGCAGGTCGTGCTGCCCCGGCGCAGGACGCGGCCAGCGGAGATCGGCGCGCCTGTCCGGGCTGTCTGGCAGGGCAGCAGCGAGGCCAGTATGCAGTTCGCTTGATAGGGAGACATCCAGGCGGGCAGGTTCCGCCGGGAGGATAAGTTCTGTCCGCGTGGACACACCAGGGCGATCCAGTGGAAAGGCCAGCACATACACGCGCTCAACATCAGGCCGGGCGGCTGTGTTCAATCCACAGAATAGATAGCCGTGTGTCTGATCTAAGCCGATAGCAAAGGAAGCGATCCCCTCATTGGGGGCCAACGGGATCAACAGCAGCGGCTCCGGCTCGCTGAACGCAGCGTGTGTCAGGTCACCAGCGGGCAGGGTGTGATAGTTCACCATCCAACTGTCCGGCGTGTTGTAAGTCAGCCAGACGAGATGTACCGTTTCCGTTTGATCGATGACGGCGGCTATCCGGCTGACGTCGTCCAACAGCGGCTCGCCCGGCGCACGCGGGCGCCCGGTGTCGTCGATGTCGGACGCGAAAAGCTGCTGCGTGTTGGTGTCGATCCACAGGATGAGCAGGCGCCCGGTATGGTGGGACAGCGCCGCAAAATCGTTTTGTACATCCGACGCCAGGTCAACAGGCCCGCGAACCGTCTGCCCCTCGGCATCGATCAACGCGCTTTGTAGTCGGCTGCTGTCGTCTGCCCAGACCAGGTGAAAGGTATCTGATTCGGCAGGTGCAGCCAACCAACGGCGCAGAGATAGATCAGGATAGGGTAAAATAGGAATATCGATGGGCATTTGATCCAGCAGAGTGGCCACCAGCGCCGTACCAGCGCCCGGCGGCTGCCAGATCAGCGCGGTTTGCCGGGATGTTTGTAGAAACGCCGGGGCATTCAGCGTGCCGGTGGACCCGTGTTCGCGGACAACCGGCCATTCGTATGCGGTTTCCGGCGTGTTTGCAGCTCGGACGGCGGCAGCCATCGCAACAACCGCTGAGACGAGCACTGCCCACAGCATTAACTGGCTGGATTTCCGGCGAAAGAACGTATGATAAAAAGCAGGCACATGCATGAGACGTGTTTACCCGGTTATCCTTATGCACTCTGCTGAGCCGCGGCCTGTATGGGTTTTGTTAGATGTTGTTGAAGTTGCTAACTATTTTCCCTAAACTTTTGGTACACTGATTGTGGATTGTGTGCCACTTTATTGTGCGAAAGGTCTGCCAATGGTAAACAACCGACCCAAGACACCTATTAGACGTCAAACATCCCTGCTGAGCGATGCCGGTCGTTATCCGGCGATGCCGGTTGATGCAGATGAGTCGCAGCCCCAGACAGCACGTCTGGCAACGCCCTGGCGGCTGCTGCTGCAAATCGGCGGGCAGACCCAGACAACTGTGGGGCTTGAGGTCAAGGATCGGATCGTCCTGGGACGGGCTGACCCCGTGGCCAATTTCCACCCGGAATTGGACTTGACGCCGTATGGCGGGCAAGATGGGGGTGTTTCGCGTCGTCATGCATCTATTGTCCAGGATGAAACAAACAAAGCGCTCTATCTTGAAGATTTAAACAGCACAAATGGTACACGCATCAATGGGTTTTCACTTGAACCACGGCGCCGTTACCGGTTACGTGATGGCGACGAAATAGAAGTTGGGCGGCTGCGCATGACCCTGCGGTTTGTACGCTCACCCTATAAGTAGTGCCAGACTGGTTTCCGAAACGAACAGCTTTAGCAGTTGGCGCTCAGCGGTTAGCTAAAAACCGGGTGAGCGCCTTGTTTCTTGTCAGCTAATCACTAAAAACCAGCGGCTGGTAGCTCAGGTTGATTTGACGGGACGCCTGCGGGCGCTCCTACTGTGTGAACCCAGTTTACAATTCAAACAACTGCATTTCGATCTGGCGCAGGGCGACGGTATAGCCGAGCGCCTGGTAGGCGGGCAGAATGGGATCGTTGTCTGCGATGTTGTAACTGCTGCCGTGCGCTGCCGGATGCTGGCGGTGCAGGTGCGCAAGCAACGCCTGTGCGGCGGCAGGTCGATCACAGCCGGGATCGGCAGCGAAGTCTATCAACCGGATAGTGTGATCATTCGCCCACCCCAGCGCATAGCTGGCAACTCGCCCGTTGACCACCGCTGCCCAGCCTTCTGCGTGGGGCGCAATCGCCGTGAGCGAGGGCAAGGCGCGCTGCCAGCAGTTGGGTGTATCGTGAAAGACGGTATAGTGTTCGAGCAGCTCGATCACCGGCTGCGGTTTGATCTGGTAGGACATATCAGGCTCAGGCACCTGCCCCGGTTCGCGGTTTAGCGCAAGCAGATAACGACCACCGGTAAAGCCAAGCTGGCAATACAGGTGATACGCGCCGGTATTCTTTTCGATTACTTCCAGCTTGACGGTTGACAGCCCACGCTCGCGCGCCCGGTCCAGCAAATAGACCATCATCTGCCGCCCGATGCCCTGCCTGCGGCGTTCGGGGATCACACCCAGCCCGCCAATCCAACCCACTTGTTCGCGGATGCCAAGCAGCCCGGTCCCGACAATCTCGTCACCGTCCAGGGCCGCCACCGAGGCCCGTAAATCCAGGTCGTCACGCTCAATCAGCGCGCGAAAAGAAGGCGCTGTCATCGCAATTGGCATAAAATAGTCGCTGTAAGCCAGGTTAAATGCGGCGGTGAACGCCTCAAAATTGACGTCGGAGACAGGGCGATAGACAAGCGGCGGCATGGATGCTCCTATGATTCGGGGTTGTTTGCTGTCGAACATTCTCGCACCATGTGTATGTCAACGCAAGGGCGCGCATTAGCGGCATCCTGGCCCGGCAGATACTTGCGTGCCAGGGCAGACAGGGTATAGTGACGGTGTGCCTTCGCATCTGGGCAAGGAAGAAACAAGATGAAATCTCAACGGCTGACTCGAAGCCTGACCGACCGGGTACTGGGCGGGGTATGTGGCGGGCTGGGAGCGGTTATCGGGATCAATCCCTGGTGGGTACGCGGTGCGGTTGTAATTTTGGGTCTGTTCACTGCCGGTACCGGCGTGTTGATCTACCTGGCGCTGTGGCTGGTGCTGCCCGCCCAAACCCTGGATGATATTGAGGACGATCCCGACAGTGCACGCTGGCGGGCACCCCGTCCTGAAACACTGATTTTGATCGGTGGGGCGGTGATTGTCATGGGCATTATTGTGTTGGCGCGCAATCTTGGCGCGTTGTCGGGAACGAACGGGGATGCCTTTCTGCCGTTAGTGGTGATCGTGTTTGGGCTGACTTTGCTGGTGAAGCAACTCCGGAGGACGGCATGACGACGAAACGCCGCAGCGTGATGTGGCCGTTAATCGTTATCGCGGTTGGCGGAGTCTGGTTACTGGTTGTCGCGGACGTGCTGCCCGAAGCGGTGGCCGATCTGATGGCCCGTGTATGGCCCGCCCTGCTGATTCTGTTTGGCTTTGACGTGTTGTTAGGGCGGCAGCGGTTGTCACTGGGGCGCTTTACAGTGGGTATGAATGCGATCGGGCTGGTGCTGACCGCAGGGTTGGTCGTGGTGCTGGTCCGGCTGGCGTATGACAAGCAGGCGGACGTCGTGCGCGACGATAACGTGCAAACGCTGACCGAAACGCTGCCTGACGATATCACCCAGGTGCAGGTAAATATCTCGGTTGAACGCACGAAAGTAACGGTGTCTGCTGCCGGGGACAATCCGCGCGATCTGCGCGCCGAGTTCAAGGGCAGCAAAGGCAGCGAGGTTGAGATCAACTGGTCGGTGGAAGGCAGCGCGGGCGTGCTGGTGGTCACGGAGTCGCTTTCCGGCACGGTTCCCAAGCTAGAAGAGTACGGGCGCGGCACGTTGGACGTGGTGCTGCCGCCTGGCGTAACCATTCAGCAGTTCACCCTGACCGTTGGCGATGGCGATGTGACGGTTGATATGCAGCCCTTGCAGGTGGAGCAGGTGGAAATGGCGCTCGACAGCGGGAATTTAAGCATCGAGCTGCCCGCTGAGGCGGTGCTGACCGGGACGCTCGAAGCGCACGATGGCGGGATCGAGCTGAGCGTGCCGGAAGACATGGCCCTGACGTTGAACCTAGCGCAGGGCAGCGGTGAACCGGCCTATGAATACGATTCCTTTTTGTACGATTTGCTGCGCAACGGCACGCTCAAGCGCAAAAATACCGACGCATTCCAGATCGGGCTAACCGTCTGGTTGAAGGACGGCGCGCCGCTGGTGATTAACGACCTGGACTGAATGACCAGCTTTTAGCAGTTGGCGATCAGCGATTAGCTAAAACTATTCAGCCATAGTGGCCCGGTTATGAAAGGAAATGATGTATGGGCTGGCGTCTGCACTTGTCCGACCAACCGATTCAGGCGGTGCAGTTGCTCGGTGGCGATCCGCGACAGATTGCCGTATGGCCGTCAGCGCACGAAGTCTGTTTTTACGCCGAGTCGAACGGCGCGTTGTACACCTGCTTGCGCGTATCCCCTCCAATCGCATCCTCGTTTAACAGCGAAACATGGCGGGCTTTTGTAGAAACCCTGCGCGCGCCAAACGGCGTGTATCTGCCGGTGGTAGATACCGGCTCCCTGGTAATCCATACCTCAAAAGACGGGCGACTACGGCTGTACCAGGGATACGACGGGCGCCTGACGTTGGATATGGACGGGCATCAAACACGATTGGAGCACAGAACCGATACACCGCTGGCAGCAGTGGCCCTGGATCGCGAGCTGGGCACCATCGGCGCGCTGGGCACAGACGGCGTGCTGCATATCTACCAGCAGCACATGGCTATCGGCGCCTATCCTGTGGCAGAGGATGGCGATTTGACTGCGCCGGTGCTGCTGCTGCCCGATGTGGCCGACCAAATCGTGGTTGCCGATGCAGCAAGGATTCAGGCATTGGACCTGAACGGCCAGTTACAGCATACGCTGCCAGCCTCATCGACGGTGGGGGCGGTGGCGTGCTCACCGGATGGAAGCTGGATCATTGCGGCGGACCGGGATACCGGGATGATCCGGTTATATGACGCGCAGCTCACACTACTGCGGCAGCGGGCGGCGCGTGACCTGCTGGCAGAAGCGGAACCGGTGCAGCTTTTCGCGGCGCTGCCTGCGCCCGGCATGGCTCCAGGAGCATTGGATGTGGCAGATGATGGGACGCTGCTCTTTTCACTGGGCGGTATGCTGTGTTTAACACATGTGAACGAGTTAACAAAGTTGCCGCGACCGCGCGCACTTTTCTAATATATTGTTAAGGTGTCAGAGGTTGACACTCCTTTAAACTGCTCTTATACTGACCTTAACCAAGGAAGTATTTCTGCCATGAGCTACCGAACCTTTTCAACCGAATCAAGACCTGCAGAGCACGCTGGTTAGGTACAGCGTGCTTTTTTGTTTCTAAGTGACCCGCTTAAATCAAGGAGACAAAGTATGGACTACGGGATGATCAGCAAGATCGAGAAGGCGAAGCGGTATGCAGAAGAGCGCGATCGGATACAGTTTCAGTCGTTTAGTGTAACGTTTGACGGTGAGAATAACCCACACACAGTAACGTATCAGAATGGTGAATGGCAGTGTGACTGTAGTTTTTTCAAGACACGTGGGGTATGTAGTCATTCAATGGCTCTGGAACGTATTCTTGCTGACATGCTCCCGGAGCCTGTGCGCACAGAATCCTAGCGATAACGCGCACAGAATTGTATATCAAACCATACATGAGCGGTGAAATACCGCTCTTGATTTGTGTCGGTCAGGGAATCCGGTGCCTGCATGTGTAAGATGTATGTAGCTGGAAACCAGGCAACTTGAAAGGATGGCACTCGATTGGTAGCTGGGCGTAACCTGCAACGGGCACGGCACTGGGGCGCGCTCGCCGTGGGCATCCTTGTCAGCGTTGTATTCCTGTACGTTGGACTGAAGGGTCTCCAGTTATCCGACGTATGGCATGATATACGGCACGCGCGTATCGGCTGGCTGGTACCGGGGGTGGCGGTCTATTTTCTGGCGGTGTGGGGCCGTACCTGGCGCTGGCACTACTTGCTGCGGCCCCTAAAGGCTGTGTCTCTGCGGGCGCTGTTCCCGATTGTCGTGATCGGCTATATGGGCAACAACGTCTACCCGTTTCGGGCGGGCGAAGTGATCCGGGCCTATGTGCTCAAACGCAACGAAGACGTGAGCATGTCGGCCAGCCTGGCCACCATTATTATCGAGCGAATTTTCGACGGGCTGGTCATGTTGATTTTTGTGTTTGTGGCGCTGCCGTTTGCCGACTTCAAGCAGGATTGGTTGAAAGACATCGTTTTTTTCTCGACGCTGCTGTTCTGGGGCGGGTTTATGGTGTTCCTGGTGATGGCGCTCCAACCGGAGCGTACGCGGGGATTGTATACATGGCTGTTTGACCGCCTGCTGCCGGGCAAGCTCGGAGAGGCAGCCAAAGGGCTGGCCGAGCATTTTATGCGGGGCCTGGAAAACCTGCGCAGCCCGCGCGACCTGCTGATGACGCTGGTGTCATCCGTATTCATCTGGCTGACCGAGACGACCAAATACTGGTTTGTGATGCACGCGTTCGATTTTGAGGTCAGCTTTTTTGTATTGATGGTCATGACCGCCATCGTCAACCTGGCAACGACTCTACCGTCATCGCCGGGATACGTGGGGACATTTGACACGCCGGGC
Source organism: Anaerolineae bacterium (assembly GCA_016926875.1). GTDB lineage: Bacteria > Chloroflexota > Anaerolineae > Aggregatilineales > Aggregatilineaceae > JAFGNU01. The sequence continues at coordinate 32,755 of JAFGNU010000038.1, forward strand.
ATCGAGACACTAAAAGCGTACAATGTGCCGTCGCAGGTAGCGGCATCCTATACGCTGGTGCTGCACGCGGCGCTGTGGCTGCCGATCACGCTGCTGGGATTTTATTACCTGTACCGTGAAGGATTGGGCTGGCGGGATTTCAGCCGGGCGCGCGAGGTTGCCGCCATGGAAACGGGCGATAATGTGACGTTAGAAAGCGAGAGTGTGGCACCGTGACAAAACGTGTGGCGGTAATCGGCGCGGGCGCAACCGGGCTGGCGACAGCATATGACCTAGCGCAGAGCGGGCACAGCGTGCAAATATACGAGGCGGGCGCAGAAGTCGGCGGGCTGGCCGCCGGGTTCCGGGATGAAGCCTGGGACTGGACATTAGAGAAGTTTTACCACCACTGGTTTGCCTCTGATGACGCCGTGTTGGGCCTGATCGATGAACTGGGCGCGTCGGATAAGGTGCTGCTGCCAAGGCCGGTTACGTCGCTGTGGCTGAATGGCAGAATCTACCCGATGGACTCGCCCAATATTGTAACCGCCAACCTGCGCCTGCCCGTGTCGCTGATCGCCAAAATCAGGTATGGACTGGTCGGGCTGTACCTTAAACTGTTTAATAACTGGAAGCCGCTGGAACGCACAACCGCTCAAGCCTGGCTGCGGCGCACGATGGGCCGTGAAGCGTATGAAAGGCTCTGGCGCTCGCTGCTGATCGGCAAGTTTGGCGAGTACTATGATCAGGTCAACATGGCCTGGTTTTGGGCGCGGGTATACAAGCGCACGACCCGGTTGGGCACGTTTGAGGGGGGATTCCAGGCATTCCTGGAACTGCTGGCCGGGCGCCTCCGTGACCAGGGAGCAGAAATTCACCTGAATACACGCGTGACGCGCATCGAACCAACGACAGACGGGCGGTTAGCGGTGCTGGTTGGTACCGGGCGCGAGGTGTTTGACGCTGTGATTAACACGTCGTCACCGCACATCATGCGCCGGTTAGCGCCCGACCTGCCCGCCGATTACGCTGACCGGTTGGATAACCTCAAAAGCATGGGCGCGGTGGTGGTTGTTCTTGCGTTGAAGCACCAGTTGTTGACCGATGGGACGTACTGGCTCAGTCTTCCGGCGGATCAGCCCGACAAGTCGCGGGCGAAATTTCCATTCCTGGCGCTGGTCGAGCACACAAATTATATGGACCGGGCGCACTACGGCGGCGATCACCTTGTGTACTGCGGTGACTATGTGCCGCCAGATCACGATTATTTTGCGCTGAGCGAGGACGAACTGGCCGAACGATTCATCAGCGCGTTGAGCATCTTTAACCCCGCGTTTTCGCGGGACTGGATTCGCAAGCGCTGGGTGTTCCGGGCGCCGTATGCGCAGCCGGTCCCGTGTGTGAATCACTCAGACGCGCTGCCCGATCTGCGCACGCCGCTGCGCGGCCTGTACTTCGCCAGCATGAGCCAGGTTTACCCCTGGGATCGCGGCACCAACTACGCGGTGGAAATGGGGCGTCAGGTGGCCGGGTTGGTGACGGATGACTTCGGACATCAGGCGCAATCCGGAGAGCCAACAGAAAAACGTTAAGGAAATTCTGAGCACAGCGGGTATACTTGTGACGTTTGTCACAAGCGTGTAGCAGACGAACCATGATCATGAGGGAAATTAACGATGAAGAATATCGCAGTCGTTGGTGTGGGTTACGTGGGACTGGTGACAGGTGCGTGTTTCGCCGACCTGGGTAACCGCGTGATGGCGCTGGATATTAACGAGCAGCGTATTGCCAACCTGAAAAAAGGCATTCTGCCGATTTATGAGCCAGGGCTGGCAGAGGTTGTTGATCGAAATATCAAGGCCAACCGGCTGTTCTTCACCACGTCCTACGAGGAAGCCCTGCAAGACGCCGAGTTTGTATTCATCGCCGTAGGCACGCCCGAAGGCGTCGACGGCGAGGCTGATTTGCAGTATGTGCGCATGGCGGCGGAAACAATCGCCGAGACGATGGATCACCCGCTGGTGATCATCAATAAATCCACCGTGCCGGTTGGGACAGGTGACTGGGTGGCCGACATTGTGCGCGAGAACCAGCCCAACCCGATCGAGTTCAGCGTGGTGAGCTGCCCAGAGTTTTTGCGTGAAGGGTCGGCGCTAAACGACTTTATGAACCCGGACCGCACCGTTTTGGGCTCGGAGGCTGTCGAAGCCGCCGAGCGGGTCGCGCAGCTTCACCTGCCGCTGCGCGCGCCGATTGTGGTCACCGATCTACGCACCGCCGAGATGATCAAGTATGCGTCGAACGCGTTCCTGGCAACGCGCATCAGCTTTATCAACGAAATTGCCAACATCTGCGAAGCGCTCGGCGCGGACGTGTCCGAGGTGGCACGCGGTATGGGGTTCGACAAGCGGATCGGGCATCACTTTCTCGAAGCGGGTGTGGGCTATGGCGGTTCGTGCTTTCCCAAAGATGTTAAGGCGCTGGCGCACATGGCGCAGGTGCACGGCAAGCACCCGCAGTTGCTGCACGCGGTGATGGATATCAACGCCTACCAGCGTAAACACGTGCTGCTCAAACTACATGACCTGCTGGATAACCTGGACGGGCGGGTTATCGCCCTGTTGGGGTTGGCGTTTAAGCAAAATACGGATGATATGCGTGAGGCGCCGTCGATTACGATTGCCAACTATCTCAACCAATACGGTGCCATCGTGCGCGGTTATGACCCGGTCGCGATGGACGTGGCCGGGCGCGTGATGCCCTATATGCAGATGGCCCCCAACCCGTATGATCTGGTTGACGGCGCGGATGCCGTGATTGTGCTGACGCCCTGGAATGAGTTCAAACAGATCGATATGGTACGCATCAAGGCGGCCATGCGCACGCCGGTGATAATCGACGGGCGCAACCTGTACGACCCGGCAAAAATGCGCGAGATGGGCTTCGTGTATTGTGGTATTGGGCGCGGGTATGACGCCGCGGAGCCGGGCGAGAAAACCGGGTAACCAACCGGGCTGGGTAAAATCTAATACAACCTATATACAGCAGGGATGCCGACCAATGGCATCCCTGTTAAACTATTGAGAACACCGCGCGTACTGAACAAGCAGCTTTTAGCAGTTGACGATCAGCCAGAATACCAGAGGAATGCTTTTTTTCTTGCCTGCTAATCGCGTACATTTCAACTAATGGCCTAGAGAGGAACAGCGTATGGCAAGTCAGGGTAGCCAGGTAACCAGGCACGTATTGGATAACGGTTTGACGGTATTGCTGAAGGACGTCCATACTGCGCCTGTTATTAGCTGGTGGGTGCTGTACCGGGTTGGAAGCCGCAACGAGCAAACCGGTCAAACGGGCATCTCGCACTGGGTCGAGCACATGATGTTTAAAGGGACCGAGCAGTTTCCTGCTGGTGTGCTGGACAAGTTGATAGACCGCGAAGGTGGGGTGTGGAATGCGCAAACATCGTTTGACTACACGGCCTATTTTGAGACCATGCCCGCCAGCCGGATCGACCTCGCGCTGCAAGCCGAGGCAGACCGGATGCAGAACGCGTTGTTTGATCCCGCCGAAGTCGAATCTGAGCGCACGGTGATCATCTCCGAACGCCAGGGGTCGGAAAATTCGCCTACCTTCTGGCTGCACGAGGAAACACGCGCGGCGGCGTTCCGGGTGCACCCGTACCATCACCAGGTGATCGGGGACATGGTCGACCTGCATACCATGACGCGCGACGACCTGTACACCCACTACCGGACGTATTATGCGCCGAACAATGCGATTGCCGTAGCCGTCGGGGATTTTGACACGGCGGAGATGCTGGCGCGGATCGAGGAGCTGTACGGCAGTATCCCGCCCGGCCCGGAAGTGCCGCCGGTTTCCCGAACCGAACCACTCCAGCAGGGCGAGCGCACCGTGCGCGTCGAACGCGAGGGTAACGCCTCTTATATTTACGTGGCTTACCGCGCCCCGGAAGCCACACACCAGGATTGGTTCAAGCTGTCCCTGGTGGACAGTGTCCTGGCAGGCGCGAGTGCGCCGGGCGGTAATGCGATTGGCAATAAAACGTCTCGGCTGTACAAGGCGCTGGTAGAAACTGAACTGGCGACCTCGGTCGGGGCGGGGATGTACCCGTCGATTGACCCGTATTTGTTCAGCATTATGATCACTCTGCGTGATGGCCGCGCGCCGGAAGACGTCCAGGCGGCGCTGGATGCTGAAATCGCGCGGTTGGTCGAAGGTAGCATCACCGAGGCTGAACTGGACAAAGCCAAGAAACAGGCGCGGGCGCTGTTTGCGTATGGGACCGAAAGCGTGACCGGGCAGGCGTTCTGGCTGGCATTTAGCGAGAACTTTACCAGCTATACGTGGTATGAAGACTACCTGGAGCACCTGGAAGCCGTCACGCTTGACGATGTGCGCGAGGCGGCATCCCGCTACTTCCGCCGCTCGCAGCGCACGGTTGGCTGGTTTATCCCGGTGGCGGCACATGAACAGGGGGGCGAAGGCTGATGAACAAGCATCTAAACGCGCTGCCGGGACCGGATGACATCACCCGGCGCGAGCTGTCGAACGGGATCGTGGTGCTGGTACGCGAGAATCACAACGCGCAATCGGTGGTAATCACCGGGGCGCTAAACGCAGGCAGCCTGTTTGATCCGCCTGATTCGGTTGGACTGGCGTCGTTTGTGGCATCGGCGCTGATGCGCGGCACCAAAAACCGCGATTTTGCTACGATCCACGAACTGCTAGAGGGCAACGGGGCGAGTCTGGTTACCAGCGGCGGGATGCATACGATCGGTTTCAGCGGTAAAAGCCTGGGTGAAGACCTGCCGCTGCTGATCGACTTGCTGGCCGACGTCCTGCGCCAACCGGCGTTTCCTGACGCCCAGGTAGAACGGCTGCGCGGGGAAATTATCACCAGCCTGAAGATTCGGGAGCAAGACACCCGGTACATGGCCGCCCGTACTTTCCGGGCACTGGCCTACCCGCCCGACCATCCCTACAGCCGCCAGATCAGCGGGACGGTGGATACTGTCGCACGCATTACTCGCGATCAACTGGTGGACTTCCACCGGGAGCATGTCGGTCCCAGGGGGATGCTGGTCATCATCGTAGGCGCGGTTGATACGGACGAGGCAATCGCGCTGGTCGAGGATAAACTGGGCGGCTGGCAGAACCCGGCGCAGCCCGATCCTCCGGCACTGCCCGAACTGGCTCCTACAGACGATGTGCGCAGGCAGACGGTGATCATGCCCGGCAAGAGCCAGTCGGATATTGTGTTGGGCGTGCCGGGACCGTCGCGTTTTGCCGAGGACTGGCAGGCGGCCAGCCTGGCCAATAACATCCTGGGCCTGTTTGGTATGTTTGGGCGGATCGGAACTGAAGTGCGCGAAAAGCGCGGTCTGGCGTATTACAGCTACAGCCGCCTGAACGGGGGATTAGGTCCCAGCCCCTGGCAGGTGATCGCGGGCGTCGATCCGGCCAGTATCGAACAGGCTGTCAGCACGATCCTGGACGAAATCCGGCGCATAACTACCGAACTGGTCGGTGAGCAAGAACTGGCCGATAACAAAGCCAACATCACGGGGCGCGTGCCGCTCCAGCTTGAAACCAATGAGGGGGTAGCCGGGACTATCCTGGCGATGGAGCGCTACCAGCTTGGCCTGGACTACCTGCACCGGTATGCGGGACTTGTCAACGCAGTGACGGCGGAAGACATTCTGGCAGCCGCACAGCGCTACCTGAGCGCAGATGCCTATACGCTGGCCGTTGCCGGGCCAGACCTGTCCGCTGCGACCTAGCCGAGTGCTGTGTGCTTGGCAGCAAGGGATTTATCCTGATGCTTAGGATCGGTGTGGATATGATCGAGATCGAACGCGTCCGGCGGGCGATGGAGCGGTACGGCGAGCGGTTTTTTGCCCGGTTTTTCACGGCTGTAGAACGCGAACAGTGCCGGGATATTCCGGCGCGGCTGGCGGCGCGGGTCGCAGCCAAGGAAGCTGCTTCTAAAGCGCTGGGGACCGGGATCGGGGTGGTGCGCTGGCTGGATATTGAGGTCTGTTCGGGCGAGGGCGGCCAACCACGCCTGGTTTTGCACGGCGCGGCGGCGCAAACGGCGGCTGAGCTTGGCTTAAATAACTGGCAGGTGAGCCTCAGCCACACTCACGAGCACGCGATTGCGTTTGTTGTTGCCATGAACGCGCCCGGCGAATAGATTGGCGACCCCGCCCGCCTGCGTTATACTCCCACCACAACTGAATAAACAAAGTTCCAGGTGACCATAAGCCCGGATGCTGTGGTCACAATGGGGGAAGCCGGTCCAAGTCCGGCGCTGTCCCGCAACTGTCGTGTCAGGCGGTCTATGCCACCTGGCAAAGCCAGATTACCCACCTGGACCTTGTGCGTGAAACATCTCTCGCGGATCGGAGGTGGCATATTGAAGTCTATTGACTAGGCGTGCGTCTTTTCCGGTTTGGGGAAAGACGCTTTTTGTTTTGGCTTGATGCATATACCCAAACCCAAAGAGGAGAAAAACATGTTCAAACGACTATCTGTTTTGATGCTCACCTTGTGTATTGTGCTGGCACTGCCCGTCCTGGCACAAGATGATGATCCCGCCGCCGCTGCGCTGGCGTTTTTGAAGACGGTGCAAAACGCGGACGGCGGCATTTCCAACGGCTTTGACCCGACCAGCGACACCAGCACCACGGCGGACGCTGTGGTAGCGATTGCAGTGGCGGGCTTGGACCCGAACGCTTTTCTGACCGGCGACCTGGTCAATCCCCTGCTGTTCCTGGCAGCGCAGGTGAACGCGGGCAATGTAACCGATGCCGGGACGACAGCAAAGGTACTGACGGCGGCTATCGCGGCAGGCAAAGACCCGGCTGGGTTTTCCGATCACGATCTGGTCGGTGATCTGCTGGCGCTGCAAGCTGACGATGGCCTGTTTGGCTTTGGCGCATACGATCACTGCCTGTCGATGATCGCGCTGCAAAACGCGGGCGCCGAACTGCCGGACGGCGCCGTCGACGCGCTGCTCGGCGTGCAGGGTGAAGATGGCGGTTGGGGCTTCATGGCCGGTGAGGCGTCCGACACCAACACAACCGGGCTGTGTTTGCAAGCGCTGGCGCTGACCGGCGAAGTGGGTGCAGTTGAGGCCGGGCTGGCATACCTGGCAGCGATCCAGAACGAGGACGGCGGCTGGCCCTACCAGAACCCCAGCGATTATGGCACGGACAGCGATACCAACTCGACAGCCCTGGTTGTGCAGGCGTTAGTAGCCAATGGCGAAGAACTGGCCGACTGGAACAGTCCGCAGGAATGGCTGCTCTCGATGCAAAATGACAGCGGTTCGTTCAGCTTCCAGGCCGCTATGCCGGGTGACAACGTGCTGGCAACGGTCGCCGTGATCCCGGCGATTGAGGGCGTGCCGCTGAATGCCTGGGCGCCGGTGCCTGAAGCCGAATAAGCGCACCGATCAACAGATATTGACACCGGGGGTGGGCATACGCTCACCCTCGCGTTGTTTGTGGCGGATGCGGTTTTTAAATCTGCTTATCGACACTTGCAGGCCATCGTGGCCGCCCGCTAAAGTAAGGTACCGGAAAAATGAAAAATAGCCGTGCGCACCCTGATCTGGTTTGTGGCGCGCATTGAAAGGACGATTTGATGAAAGCGATTATGGTCATGTTTGACTCGCTGAACCGGCATTTTCTGCCGCCGTATGGCGCAGATGGCATCCATGCACCAAATTTCGCGCGGCTGGCGGCGCGGTCGGTGACGTTCGATAACTGCTACGTGGGTAGTATGCCGTGTATGCCTGCTCGTCGCGATCTGCACACCGGGCGCTATAATTTCCTGCACCGGAGTTGGGGACCGCTCGAACCATTTGACGACTCAATGCCCGCTATCCTGAACGACAACGGCATATACACGCATCTCGTCAGCGATCATTACCACTACTGGGAGGACGGCGGCGCCACTTACCACACTCGCTATACGTCGTGGGAGATTTCGCGCGGGCAGGAGGGTGATCCCTGGAAGGGACAGGTCAAAGACCCCGACATCCCCCCCTCACTGACGCAGAGCCGAGTGGGGCATCCGCAATGGCGGCAGGACTGGGTGAATCGCGGTTATCTCGACGCTGAGGAAAAAATGCCCCAGCGCAAAACATTCGATCTTGGTATGGAATTCATCCGCACCAACCACGCCGAAGACAACTGGTTTTTGCAGATCGAAACCTTCGATCCGCACGAACCGTTTTTCACGCAGCAGCAGTACAAAGACCTCTACCCACATGAACATGACGGACCACACTTTGACTGGCCGGACTATGCTCCGGTGAAGGAAGACCCGCTCGAAGTGCAGCACATGCGCTTTGAGTACGCCGCGCTGGTCAGTATGTGTGACGCTTACCTGGGCAAAGTCCTCGATCTGATGGACGAGTATGACCTGTGGGATGATACATTGTTGATCGTCAACACCGATCACGGCTTTTTGCTGGGTGAGCATGATTTCTGGGCCAAGAACGTGATGCCCTGGTACAACCAGTTAGCCAATATCCCGTTATTCATCTGGGACCCACGCAGTCAATGCCAGGGCGAACGCTGCGACAGCCTGGTCACTACCATCGATCTGCCTGCGACCCTGTTGGACTTTTTTGGCGTGGAGCGTCCGCCAGCCATGCGCGGCCTGCCGCTGCGGGATGCGGTCGCGCACAACGCACCGGTGCATGATGCGCTGCTGTTCGGGCATATGGGCGGGCATGTCAACTGCACGGACGGGCGGTATGTCTATATGCGCGCGCCGGGTTCGCCCGATAACAGGCCGCTGTACAACTATACGCTGATGCCGACCCACATGAACCGGCGTTTTGCCGTCGAAGAACTTCAGGATATCCGTCTGGCGGACCCGTTCAACTTTACGAAGGGCTGCCGCACGATGCAGATCGCAGCGCAGACGGGGCCGTTCCACCGCTTCGAGACGATGTTGTTCGACGTGGCGAGCGATCCGCAGCAGACCAGACCGCTGCATGATACTGCCGTCGAGAGGCGCATGATCGGATTGATGGAGCGCCTCATGCGCGAGCACAGCGCGCCGCCGGAGCAGTGGACGCGCCTGGGGCTGCCCGAACCGGTTTTGGATGCGTAGGCAGGGTTCAGGGGCTTGTAGAGGCCATTTGAATAGATTATGAGCGCTAAAAAATACCATGCCAAGATATAGTTAGACAGGACGTTATTTCATGACCGGATCGATACCTGAAACAATGCGAGCCGTGATCAAGGCAGAACGCGGCCCCGGTCTGCAACTGGTCGAGTGGCCCGTGCCGGAGATCGGGCCGGGTGAAGTGCTGGTCAAGGTGCGGGCAGCGTCCATTTGTGGCACAGACCTCCATATTTATAACTGGGACGAATGGGCGCAAAGCCGCTTAAAACCGCCGTTTGTAGTCGGGCACGAGATCACAGGCGTGATCGCCAGGATTGCCGACAACGTGACCAGCGTCAAGGTCGGTGATTTTGTTTCGTTAGAAAGCCATATTGTTTGCAACGAATGTTACTACTGCCGGACCGGACGCGAGTATATTTGCGAAAATACACAGATCATCGGCGTGGACCGTGACGGCGGGTTTGCCGACTATATCGCGGTCCCGGCGCAAAACGCCTGGCCCAATGACCCCCGTTTGCCGCTGCGCGTGGCTGTGCTGGAAGAAAATTTTGGCAACGCGGTGCATACCGCCATGGCGCAGGATGTATCGGCCAAGTATGTGCTCGTGACAGGCTGCGGGCCGGTGGGTATCATGGCAATTGCTGTCGCCAAAGCTGCCGGAGCGCGCCGGGTGTTTGCGACGGACATCAGCGACTACCGGCTGAAAATGGCCGCCGAAGCGGGCGCGGACCTGACGATCAACGTGATGAAAACGGACGTGATCAACGCCGTGCTTGACGCAACTTGCGGCGAAGGGGTGGATGTGGTGCTGGAAATGTCCGGTGCACCGAGCGCAATTAACCAGGGCTTCGCGCTGCTAAAATACGGCGGTGAGGTTGCTATGCTTGGTCTGACGCCCGGTCCGTTTACCTTTGACTTGAATACGCATATCGTGTTCAAAGGCGCGATTGTGCGCGGTATTGTCGGGCGGCGGCTGTGGGATACGTGGTACCAGATGCGCGGGCTGATCGAATCCGGCGCGGTTGACCTGACTCATCTTGTCACGCATGAGTTTGACCTGGAAGAGTTCGACGAGGCGTACAAGGTCTTTATGAGCGGCGAGAGTGGTAAGATCATGTTCCACTTCTAACAGGCCGGGGATGCTCTCGGCAGGCAGTGGATCACACGAACCGCGGCCTGCCGTTTTTCAGGTTTCAGGACCGGCTTCCTTGACCGGTTCCCTGGCGATGATGTTTGCAGCGGCCTGGTATTCCCCGGTTGCCGGTCGAGCCTCGTCCATTTCTTCTGGGGCGCTTTCGACGTCGCGCAGCACCCACCACGAGACAAACCCGGCGCTGAAGATCAAGATACCGGCTCCCAAAAATACGTTGCGCGCCCCTATCTCGTCCATCAAAAACCCGGCGGCTCCCATCGAGGCGATATTGGCCACGTTGACAATTGTCCCTTGTGCGCCGCTGGCACGCCCCAGTTTTTCGCTGGGAACGTGCCGCTGCATCAACGTAGAAGCCACGATCTGCGGCGGCGAAATAGCCAGCCCAACCAGGAATAACACGCCAACCATCAGCGCGTAGTTGGTAACGGCAGATACAATGATCGTCATGACGCCAAAGGCTATCATGCTCAGGCCGATCAGGTCGCGCGCTTTGTAGCGAGCGGCGATAGAAGCTATCACCGCGCTGGACAGGATGATCCCCATTGTTTGCGAGAAGCGGATCAGCCCTAATCCCTCTTCGCGCATACCGAGTTCGTTGATCAGCAGCGGCACAAATGTCACGTTGGCCGCGCCCAGACCGAGCATCAGCGCCAGAAAGCTGATCAGCACGCCGCGCATTATCTGGTCGGTCAGCACGTAGCGCAGCCCAACAAGCAGTTCGTCCAACATGGCGCGCAGGGTGCGCAGCCTGCTGATGATCGGGCGCGTCACAGGCTGAATCGCTTCGCGGGCGGTTTGAGCGGTGGCTGCCGGTGCGTCACGCTCGATTTTGCCTGAGATGCTGATACGTGCGATGAAATAGGCCGAAACGAAAAACGAAATGCTGTCGGCCACAAACGCCGGGGCGGTAGTTTGCGTCAGCCCTACCATCACGCCCGCAATGGCGGCCCCAACCACAAACGACAGCGTGGAAGTAAGCTGGGCCATGGCATTCGCCGCCAGCAGTTGGTGTTTATCCAGTATTTGCGGCAGCATCGCCGTTCGCGCCGGGTAAAAGAACGTGCTGACCGCGCTCAGGCAGATGCTCACCACGACAAAAATCCAGACCTGGTCCAGGCTGCCGACCAGCAGAAATCCCAGCACCAGAAAACCGCGTATGATGTCCGCCGCGATCATTATGCGCTTGCGGTTGGCGCGGTCCACAATGGTCCCGGCGACCATGCCCAGGAACAGCGGCGGCAGGGCCGACAGCACAAACAGCAGGCTGAGCAACCTGCCTGCACTGACACCTTCGTCATTTGCCATGCGGATGATCGCCAGTGTCAGGGTGTTGTAGGCCAGCGCATCCCCGACAAACGAGATCATCTGCCCGGTCCACAGGTGGCGGAAATCTTCGACACGTAGAACGGTAAAGATGTTGGTGCCTTCTCGATAAAACAGCGCGCTGCTGATGCGATGCACGTTGGCCTGTCCGGCTACTAATACGTTGCGCATGGTAAGTTCCTATGGTTTATGGTGTATTACAGGACCGGTGAGGGCGTAACGCTGCTTGGGATTTATAAATCACCGGAACAAAAGTTCTGCGCTTACCATTGTACGAGATAATCGAGCAAAGTGGTATTGAGAAGTGTTGTGCTATCGGGTAGGAACACATGAAACAGGCAAAAGATCGGCGCGCGCGCTTGATTTGTTAGCGGTAAAAATGTACGATTTAGATAATCGCAGTACTATCATAATTGACGAGTTATAAGCAGGAGAAGCAATCATGTTGACTCATCCACGTGAGGAAGGACAGGGACTTGTCGAGTACGCATTAATCCTGGTACTGGTCGCTGTTGTCGTGATCATCATCCTGGCCCTGCTGGGACCGGCCATCGGCAACATTTTCTCCAACATCGTCCACGTTATCTGATCTCATTATTGGCAATCATCAAGAAGCTGCCCCGCACATCAGCGGGGCTTTTTATGTGCCGGTCATGGCTCGTCGTCTGGTTCATCATCGGGGAAATCCGCTGCATCGTCGTAGCCACCGGCGGCGAACAGATCGTCCAGCAGATCGTCTACTTCGTCCAGGTCGATGTTTTCAACATCCTGATCAAGCAGGTTAATCTCAATATTGGGCACTTCAAGATCGTAGGCAGGCACGATCACGGCATATCCGTTGTCTTCGGCCCAGGCTTTCATTTTGGCAATGATGTCTAGCAGTTCCTGTCCGTCGGCAGGGCGCGGGCCGCGCAGGACGGCGTGTTTTCGCGCCTCGGTGCCATCACCCCAATAGAGGGTCACGCGCCCGTCCGGGCCAAGCGCAATATAGGCTGGTTCGCGCATGGTGCTTATCCTTCTTCAGCGGGCACGAGTATTCGCTCAATGAGGTCGTATCGCCACAGAGCCTGTACGGTCACCGCCCAGATGATCACCGCGATCAACACGACGAACAGATCGCCCCAGGCCATCGTGCTAAGTTCAAAGAAGTCGCGCAGCCCTGGAAAGGCAAACACAACCACGTACAGCACCAGCATCGCCAACGCCAGCACCACGCGGCGCGTCGTCGGGTGCAGGTGTTCACCGCTCTCCCATTCTTCGATGGAGCGCTCGGCAAAGATGATCAGCAGCAGCCCACATAACAGGGCAGTGGTGGTCAGCACCGTGCGTTGAAGTTGAAGCGATCTGTCGAGATAGAGCAGGTAAACAATCAGCGTGACGATTGTGATGCTGAACCCGGCAGGCAGCATAAACTCGCTAACCGTTAGCAGCAGGTTGCGCTTTTGAGGGTGCCCGGCGCGTGCCCAGATCGTCAGCACTACCGCCGGTAGGCCAACCGGCAGCGTGGTCAGGATGGCATTGTGTTTGGGCGTGAACGGGAACTCGGTGCCGATAAAGCCCGCAATGATGATCAGCAGCGCGGCGTAAAGCGTGCGCGTCAGGAACAGCCGCATAACGTCCTGCATACCGTTTAAAATACGCTGACCCTCTTTGATCGCTTCGGGCAGCACGCCGAACTGGTCATCCAGCAGGACCATGTCGGCTGCGCTGCGGGTGGCCTGGCTGCCGCTTTCCATGGCGATGCCCATCTGCGCCTGTTTAAGCGAGAGCACATCATTCACGCCGTCCCCGATCATGGCGATGTAGTGCCCCTGGCTGCGTAATACGCGCACGATCTGCTGCTTTTGCTCCGGCGTGATGCGCCCGAAGACCGTCACACGACCCACCGCTTCGGAAAACTGTCCGTCGGACATGTCCGCCAGTTGCAGGCCCGATACCACGTTCACATCTTTGCTGATCCCGGCCAGTTGGGCCAGCGCGGCGACGGTTTGTGGGTTGTCCCCGGAGATCAGCTTCAAGGCAACGCCCGCCTGCTGGAACTGTTCGAGCACGGTTTTGGCGTCCGGACGCAGTTCGTCGGTGAATGTCAGCCAGCCAAGCGGCTGCAAACTGTCCGGCAGCGGCGGCGCGCCCCCGGTTGGCGAGGCAGGCAGCGGTTGGGGGTGGTGCACAAACAGCAGCACGCGCAGCCCCAGGTCTGCCCATGTGTCGATGTGACGCTCCAGCAAAGCGCCTTCGGGCACATTCGGCAGCAGCATTTCGGGGGCGCCGAGAATATAGCTGCCGTCGAGGGCGGTTTTTCCATTGCTGCTAAACGATGCCCCGCTCCACTTGTGCGCAGACGAGAACGGCACTTCGGCAGTGATGGCGTGCGCTTCGCCAGGACAGGCTTCACCGATAGCCTCGGCGGTGCGGTTAACGCGCCCGGTGCTGGCGACAAAGTCACCAAGTGCCTGCCGGAGCATGGCTTCATCCACTTCAATCGGGATTACCTGCCGAAGCTGGATGCGGTTGGTGGTCAGGGTGCCGGTTTTGTCCAGGCAGAGCACATCGACATTGCTGAGGGATTCAACGGCGTTGATCTGCTGGACGAGCGCGCCCTGGTTGGCGATGCGCACCGCGCCGAGCGCGTAGGCAACCGTGATCATCAGCAGCAGGCCCTGCGGCACCAGCGAGATCACCACTGCCGCCGATTGGATGCTCTCTTCAAAGGGGTCTTCCTGAATGGCATACGACAGGAACAACAGGATCGCCAGGCTGATCGACAGGATGACCAGCAGACGCACCAGGATGCTGATCTGGCGCTGGAGCGGGGTCAGCACCCGGCGGTATTCGCGCGCCCCGGTGGTGAGCTGGTAGGCGAAACTGTCGCTGCCGATCTTCTCCGCTACGTACACCCCGCTGCCCGACACACCAAAACTGCCAGACAGCACCTCGTCGCCCTGCTCTTTGGGCATGTGATCCGACTCGCCGGTCAGCAGCGATTCATCCACGTCTACACGCCCGGCGCTGATCAGCCTGCCATCTACCACGATCTGGTCGCCGGGCCGGATAACCAGCGCATCACCGAGTACGACCTCGGCGGGATCGATCTGCTGCTCCTGCCCATCCCGCAGCACGGTAACTTTGGGCCGGGTGAGCAGGGCGATCCGGTCAAGCTGGCGCTTGGCGCGCAGTTCTTGAAAAACACCGATCACCACGTTGATCAACACCACGCCGCCGGTTACAAAGGCGTCGCCGGGTTTGCCAACGATCACCAGCGCGATCATGATGCCAAACAGGATGTTGTTGGTCAGCGAGAAAAGATTCTCGCGCAGGATCGCGCCCAGCGGGCGGCTGGACCTGATCGGTACGTCGTTGGTTTGCCCTGCCGCCTGCCGCTGCCTGACGTCGGCAGTGGATAATCCCTGGGTGGCAAACGACGGCGGGACGGAATTGGCGATGTGTGAGCTAACAGCGTTATCGGCCATACGATAGAAATTCCCTCCTCAGAATAGGCCCGGCAAGTATGTGCAGGAATCAGGCGATCACCCGGCCAGGTTGGCAGCGGCCCGCGCTTCGACGGCTGGCGCCAGCCGCTTGTACCAGGGATGATCGTCGGGCAGCACCAGGAAGTGATCCCGCACATACACAAACCGCGTGGGGGACGTATCCCACAAGTGAATTGGCGGCCTGGATTTGTCCAGCGGCCAGAGCCACTCGCGCTCGTCACGCACCGAGTGCACAAAGTAGCGCACCGTCTCGGCCAGGTCTTCGGCGGGGGAAGTACTGACATCGCGCGCATCGACCGGCAGCGTTTCCCAATCGCCGGGTTCAGGCAGCTTGCCCTGCTGGCGGGGGTGTACCCATTCGCCGCCCACTTTGCGCCAGTCCAGCCCCGGCTTGGTGCAGAACCGAGTTTCGTAGGGCCAGCCCCGGTATTCGTTGGAAGCGTGCGTGCCTTCGTGCAGGATGATGCGGTACAGAATCGACACGTCGCGGCCCGGTTCCCCAATCCGCAGCCAGTGATTACCATATGTGCCGCCGCCGGGCTTGCGGTCGATCCAGATGTGAAGCGGGGTATCAAGAAACGGTTTGTAGAACGCCGGTCCCAGTAGATGCAGTGTTTCGGTGAGGATGACCAGTTCGGAGCGCCGCCAGGAACGCGCACGCCCCTTCGGATCGTTCTCCATCACCCGGACACCGTAGACATCCCGCAGGTACTCAACGGCGCGGGCGAGCGTCGCGTCAGCAGGTGCCTGGGACGGTGTCAGCCAGCGATTGAGCCAGTCCCGTAGCAGTTTGATGCACATTGTTTTTGCCCTTGTAGTTGTGATAAATACGAATCATAAGCCGGTTTGATGTGTTTCGCCAAGGTTGCTGGCGAGCGCACGGGTTGACGAGAAAGCGGCGTTGCGCTACTGTCTCCGATAGCACGTAACGTTGACATTGTAAGCGGCTTGAGCAGTATAGGGCAAGATATGACCCCTCATACAGCAGATGTATCATCGATTCATGCGCGCCGTGTTTTGGTCCCGGTTGCGAATCCGGCTACCGCCCCCGGCCTGATCCGGCTGGGCTGGAAACTGTCGCAGGGTGAAAAAGGGCATGTGCTGGCGTTATTTGTCACCGTATCCTCGGCAGAGCTGGATGAAGCGGCTTTTGAAGAGATCACGGCAGTGGTGGACGAGGCCAAAGAGGCCGGGATATCGATCGAGTTGATCACGCGCACGGCGCCGAGTATCGCGCGTGGCATTCTGGACACGGCACGCGAGCAGGGAGCGACCTTGATGGTGCTGGGTTTCCAGGCTCCTGTGCGTGGCAAGGTGGTGCTTGGCTCGATTGTCGAGTCGGTGGCGCGTACCACACCGTGTGACCTGGTGGTGCATCGCAACCCATCGCGGACGCCGATCATGGTAGAAGATGTCGAGCAAATCATTCTGCCGCTGGATGGGAGCGACAATTCGCGCGTGGCGGCGCGGTTGGGACTGGCGTTGGCAGATGTATATGACGCGCAGCCGACCGCGGCTTTTATTCAGACCGATCCTGACCTGCCGAGTTGGTTCGGCCTGGCACGGATCGAAGCTTCGCTGGCCGGGCTGAAGAACACGCGGCGCGTTCAGCGTCAGGTGATCCAGGCGCGGGACGTGGTGAGCGGCATCCTGGCACGCTGTGAGGCCAAAGACATGATCGTGCTTGGGTTTGCCGAGCGCAGCCCGCTGGATCGCTGGATATTCGGCAACGTAGCGCAGCGTATGCTGGCCCAGGCGCCCGGCCCGGTTGTGCTGACCAAGCAGGCAATAGCCGCCGACCTGTCGCTTCCGCAGCGCGCGCGGCGGCGGTTGATCACCCTGTTCTCGCCCACACTGACACCTTCAGAGCGCACCGAGATTGTGCGCCAGGCGTCCGAATTGTGCCTGCCGGGCATCAACTTCATCATATTAATGCTGCTTTCTTCGGTGCTGGCGTCGTTGGGGCTGCTGCAAAACAGCGCGGCGGTGATCATCGGGGCGATGCTGGTTGCGCCGCTGATGTCACCGCTGATGTCGTTTTCGATAGGGCTGGTACAGGGCAATCTGCGCCTGATGCGGACCGCCGCGCTCACGACGGTGATCGGCGTGTTGATAGGGTTAGGGGTTGCCGTTGTGATTGGTGGGGCTATTCCCCATGATGTGTCAACATCCGAAATGCTCGCGCGTGGGCAGCCCTCGCTGCTGGATATGGGTGTGGCGCTGGCCTCTGGGGCGGCGGGTGCGTATGCGATGGCACGCAAAGATATTCCCTCGGCACTGGCAGGGGTAGCAATTGCGGCGGCATTGGTTCCGCCGTTGTGCACGGTTGGGTTGGCGTTGGCCTTTGGCAAGTTTGCGCTGGCGGGCGGTGCAGGGCTGCTGTTCCTGACCAACATCGTTGGCATCAGTTTAATCGGGGCGGCAGTGTTTATCTGGCTGGGTATCCGGCCCGCCAAGTTTGGCACGCGGCGGCGGCTGGTCATCTCGCTGGCGGTGCTAGGCGTGCTGGCGCTGCCGTTGGCGCAGGCATTTATCGACGTGGCACGTACCGAACAGCGGATCAGGCGCGCGCGCCACGTGCTTGAACAACACTTCGAAGATGCCGACGTGATCGACGTCGATCTGGCGGGCGGTGATCCGCTGGAGATCACGGCTACGCTGCGCAGTTTCACCTGGATCACGGCCCACGACGTGCAGGCGGTGGAACAGGCGCTTGAAGATGACCTGGGACGCGAGGTAGACCTTGAGATCACCAACTGGCGCGCGATCAACCCGTCAGACTAAAATCGTGCCAATAAAACGCTCGCACCAAGTCTGCTTGCTATGCATCACGATCTGACCAGGGGGCGCGTATGCAGTCTGTTCGTAATCTCACCACCCAACGCCTGACAGTGGCTATCCTGTTTATCCTCCTCTTCGCGATGGCTGTGCGCGTCCCGACCGATACCGATACCTGGTGGCATATTCGCAGCGGCGAATACATCCTTGACCAGGGCAAGATTCCCACCACCGACCCATTTTCCCATACCCGCTACGGCGAAGAGTGGATCGATCATAGCTGGGGGTCACAGATCGTGATCTACGGTTTTTATCACGTTTTTGGCGGGGACGGCGTGCCCGGTGATACGGGCAACATCGGGCTGGCGCTGTACATGGCCGGGCTGGCAACACTGGGCATGTTGTTTGTATACCTGATGTGCGACGGCACCGTGTATGTACGGGCGTTTGTGGTGGTGCTGGGAGCAGCAGCGGCGGCGGTTTTCTGGTCGCCGCGCCCGCAGATGTTCTCGTTTATGCTGGGGGCGGCGGTGCTGTATGTGCTGCACCTGTATAAACGCCGGCAGATCGACCGGCTGTGGCTGATCCCGTTGATCATGCTGCTGTGGGCTAACCTGCACGGTGGCTTTGCGATCGGCTTTATCCTGCTGTTTGGCTCGATCATCGGGGAAGTGATCGGCAACCTGTTCAACGGTGATGATGAGCGTGTCGTGACATGGCGACGCCTGCGCAAGATGCTGCTCATCACCGCCGTGTCCGTGCTGATGATTGCCATCAATCCGCACGGCGTCAAGATGCTGGGCTACCCGTTTCGCACGGTGGGCATCGGCGTGCTGCAAGACTTTATCCAGGAGTGGGCCGCGCCAGACTTCCACCAGCCGCAGACATGGCCCTTTGCGCTGCTGCTGCTGGGTGTGCTGGCAGCAGTCGGGCTGAGCAGCCGCCGGATCGACTGGACCGATCTCACGTTGGTGACAGGTACAGGGCTGATGGCGCTGATGGCGGGGCGCAATATCGCGCTGTTTGCCGTTGCCGCCACGCCGGTGCTGTCACGGCATGTGGACGCCTGGCTGACGGATCGCGGCTGGCAGATTCGCCCGGTGCGGCGCGTGCGCGGGCGGATGCTGCTGCTGAACTGGGCGCTGCTGGTGCTGGTGCTGCTGGGTGGACTGGCGAAGATCGCGGCGGCGCTAAATGAGGAAACCGTCCGCAAGGCGCAGGAAGAGTTTTTCCCGGTCGAAGTGGCCGAGTTTTTAAATGAGACACCCCCGCCCGGCAAACTGTTCAACAGCTACAACTGGGGTGGCTACTTGATGTTTGCCGCGCCGGACGTGCCGGTTTACGTCGATGGGCGCACCGATCTGTACGACGACGATTTTTTGCGGGATTACCTGGACGTGGTGTTCATCCGTGATGGATGGGATCAGCAGCTTGACGAGCAGGAGATCGGCTTTGTGGCGATTGAGGCGGACAGCATCCTGGCAACCATGCTGCGCACGCAGCCGGAAAAATGGGACGAAAAACTGTTTGACGATGGACGCTCCGTCGTGTTTGTGCGCGTAGCAGGCGAGGAGATCGAATGAGCCGATCTGCCGGTTCCACGTCATCGTTGACTGCTGCCGGACTGCTGGCTGACTTCCGGCTGCTGTTATACCTGTTCATCGGCTTCCGGCTGGTGCTGACGATGGTTTACCAGCCGTATGTGTTTGAAGTGTACGAACGCAGCGGCGAAAACGGCGATACGACCTACGAGGCGACCGTCATCGAGCGCGGTATGAGCCTGTTTGGTGATTTCCGCTATTTCTATGACCTGGCGGAACTGAGCGAAAATGGCGATCTGCCCTACCGCGATTACTGGTACGAGTTCCCGCCGGTGTGGAGCAGCCTGTTCATCGGTCTTTACAGTCTGCTGCGGGCGCGCGGAGCGGTCGATTACACGGGTTTTGCATCGGCTGTCGGACTGATCCTGCTGGTATTTGACGTCGGTAACCTGGTTCTGCTGCGGCGGTTGGGTAAGCGGCTGCACGGCGAGCGCACCGCCGTTGCGCTGCCCTGGGTATACGCGGTGCTGGCCGGGCCGCTGATCTTCCCCTGGTGGAACTTTGAAACGCTGGTGGTGTTCTGGCTGCTGCTGGCGCTGGCGCTGCTGCTCGAAGGCCGGGACCGGCGCTCAGCGGCGGTGACCGTGATCGGCACGCTGACCAAGTACACGCCGGTGCTAATCCTGCCTGCGGTGTGGCGCTTTTATGATCGCAAACTGGCCGTGCGTTATACACTGATCACGCTGCTGGTGGTAGGGCTGGTGCTGGGTGCGCTGCTGGCATGGGGTGGACGGATGGCTGCCGCATCGCTGCAAGCGCAGTTCAGCAAGGCGTCGTACGAAAGCGTGTGGGCGCTGATCGACGGTAACATGCGGACCGGCAGCTTCCCCGGCCCGCCCGCCCATTTTGACGTGGATACCGCTTTTGAACCGTATGGGAACAACCCGGTGATCCCGTCGTGGCTGCGGCTTCTCCCGTTTGCCGGGCTGGGCCTGTACATTTTTACGCGCAAGCTGCGGCAGGATGACCGGGGCGTGGTGGCATTTTTTAGCGTGACGGTCGTGATCTTTTTCCTGTGGGCGCAGGGTTGGAGTCCGCAGTGGATTCTGACGCTGACGCCGTTGATTCTGCTGAACTTCCCCACGCGGGACGGTGTGCTGGTCTGCCTGGTGCTGGGTATGCTCAGCTTTGTCGAATACCCGCTGCTGTTCATGCGCACCGGCGACACGTCAGGCGAGATCAGCGGGGCGCTGGTGCTGCCCTACGTGGTGATTATCGCGCTTCGCACCACGATTTTGATCGGCTTAGTGGCAGCGCTGTACCAACGCCTGACGCGCGGGGCTTCCTATGAAACGGCCTGAACAGCGGACCGGGGTGATCCTGGCGGCGATCTTGCTGCTGGCACTGGGCCTGCGGCTGATCAACCTGGGAGGGCGGACGCTGTGGTATGACGAGGCGTTCAGCGTGCTGTTCGCAGAAAAAGGCTATGATGCCATGCTGGACGGCACGGTGGCATCCCAGGACGGCGCCGCCGCCGAGGAACACCCACTGCTGTACTACGTGCTGCTAAACGGTTGGATGGAACTGCTCGGACAGAGCGCGGCAGCAGTCCGGTTGCTGAGTGTGGTGATCGGCGTGGCAACGGTGGGCGCGGTGTTTTTACTGGCCCGCGAATGGTTTGATGACCGGACGGCGCTGGTTTCTGCACTGATCACGGCCATTGCGCCGCTGCATGTGCAGTATTCGCAGGAAACGCGCATGTATGCGCTCGTGGCGCTGCTGCTGACGCTGGCGACGTGGGCCTACTGGCGAGCGTGGCAGCGGGGGCATGCTGCCCATTGGCTGGCGTTTAGCGTCCTGGCGGCAGCGTGTATGTACACCCATCAGCTCAGCGGGTTTTTTCTGCTGGCGTTGGGCCTGCTGCCGCTGCTGGCGCGCGACCGCAGGCGGATGATCCAGACGGCGCTGGCGGCGCTGCTGGCGCTGGCGTTGTACCTGCCCTGGCTGGGCTACCTGCCGGACCAGTTCGGCAAGCTGCGGCAGTACTGGGTACAAAAGCCGAATGTACTGCATATCTGGCTGGCGCTGCGCTCGTTTATTTCGGTGAACCTGGATTTTTCCGCCGGGTGGTGGCTGCCCACATTTTTGCTGGCCGCCGTGCTGACGGTCTTTTTGTTGTATCGCGCCTACGCCGTGCTGCATGTCCGGCGCGGTGCAGCCCCAGATGATGACCGGCTGGCGCTTGGTTGGGCGCTGTGGCTGGCGTTTATGCCGATGGTCGGCATGTGGATCGCGTCCTACCTGTTGCAGCCGCTATTTTTACCGCGCGCGCTGCTGCCGTCGGCGGTCATGTTTTATATTGCGCTGGCGTGGCTGTTTATGCGCGGTGGGATGCCGCGTGCTGTGGTGGGTCTGCTGGTAACCGGCTGGCTGGTAGTGATCGGCTTCAGCCTGGTCACCCATTACACCTGGGACACGTTCCCCACGCCGCCGTTTGACGGTGCAGCGGACTATCTGGCAAAACAAGCTGCCAGCGATGACGTGATCGTACATGGCAACAAGATCACCGCGCTGCCGATGGAGTACTATGACCGGGACCTGCCGCAGCGCTTTGTGCGCGATATTCCCGGTTCCGGCTCGGATACGCTGGCCCTGCCCACGCAGCGGATGCTGGGCCTGCTGGCGGATCAGTGCGTTGCGGAAGCGGCGAATGGTGCGCCGCGCGTGTGGTATGTGGCCTTTGAGCAGCTTGAAGACGAAATGATCGATCTGGTGGACGACGATCCGGCCAATGCCCGCTACGATTCGCTAAGCTGGCTGCGCGCGCACTACACCAAAGCGCAGGTGAAGTCATTTAACGATCTGGACGTGTATCTATTCACCGGTCCCGATGCCGACGCCCTGAATGCAATATGTGACCCGGACTGAAAAAACGAGGTGATGGTGCCGAACCGACTCCAGGTGTTGATCGTGGCGGGCGTACTGGTTGCGCTGCTGGTCGGTAACGTGATCGCTACCCATAACGCGCTGACTGAGCCGCACCCTGGCCACAATGATTTTATGTCGCGCTGGGAAGGCGTGCGCTCCTACTGGCGGGACGGGTTAAACCCCTACGGCGATGAAGCCAGCCTCAATATTCAGACGCGCATCTATGGCCGCGCGGCGAACGACGACGAAGACCCCGGTTATTTTGCGTACCCGTTCTACACCGCCCTGCTGCTGTGGCCGCTGGTCTATACCTCGTATGCGTGGGCGTCCGCGATCTGGATGGTGCTGCTGGAAGTCTGCCTGATCGCGGCGCTGGCCCTGCTGCTGGACCTGTTCGGCTGGCGGCCCAAACCCTGGCTGCTGGCAGTTTTGTTGCTGTGGACGCTGCTGTATTACTTCGCCGCGCGGGGGTTGATCCTGGGGCAGCCGGGTCTGGTGGTCTACCTGCTGCAAGTGCTGACGTTGTGGGCGCTGGCCAACCGGCGGGACAGGCTGGCCGGGGCGGCGCTGGCGTTGTCTACCATCAAGCCGCAGATGGGCTTTTTGCTGGTGCCGCTGCTGCTGGTGTGGGGTGCACGGTTCCGGCGCTGGCGGCTGGTGAGGAGCTTCGCCGCCGTGTGGAGCGGGCTGATGCTGGTATCCTTTGTGCTAGAACCGGGCTGGTTTGGCGACTGGATCGAGCAGATACGCAGCTATCCATCCTATACCGAGATCGGCGCGCCGGTGTGGGTCGTGACGCAGTACTACCTGGGGCTGGGCGACGTGGGTGAGTGGATCGTAAACCTGGCGCTGTACGCCGTGCTGTTGTGGGCATGGTATGCCGTGTTGATCCGCGACCAGGGCGAACGCCTGGATTGGGCTATCATGCTGACGCTGACGATCACCCATCTGTCGGCGGTGCGCACGGCCACCCCGCATTACGTCGTGTTTACCATCCCGCTGATCTTTTACTTCCGCGCCATCGACCGGCGCTGCCAATCCGGCGGACTCTGGATCGCGTTGATCCTGCTGGTCCTGTTTATCGTGCCCTGGGTGCATTTCCTGACGACGGTTGAGGGCGAATTTGAACACCCGACGCTGTATCTGCCGCTGGCGTTTGGCATGTTGATCCTGCTGTGGATCACGCGCCGGATGTGGTGGGCTGCGCCGCCGTTGATCGCCACTGTCTCTCCAACGGAGCAGGTGCCGTAATGACCCGACGGTTTCCGGTCACGGTGTGGCTGTTTGCGCTGGCCCTGGCGTGTGTGACATCGCTGCCGTATGTGGTCGGGGTATTGAGCGCGCCGGAAGAAGGTGTTGTGTACAGCGGTCTTCCCGCCTTGCCCGGCGGCGTGCAGTGGGATTTCAACAGCCATTTTGCCAAGATGTGGCAGGGGGCGCGGGGTGAATTCGCGTACCGCCTGCTGTTTACACATGAAGATCATCCCGGTCTGCCGCTGGTGCAGGGCTTTTATGTGGCGCTGGGCGGACTGGCGGACCTGCTGCCGTTCGGCCTGCCGCTGATCTATCACGCAGCGCGCTTTTTGCTGGCAGGGACGATGGTCCTGGCGCTGTGGGCGTTTACCTGCCGCTATTTTGACGATAACCGGCAGCGTTGGCTGTGTATGGTGTTCGCTACGCTGGTAAGCGGCTGGAGCTGGCTGTTACTGCTGGTTGCGCCGACTATGACGGCAGACGTGTCCCCGATTGAGTTCTGGCTGGTGGATGCTTACAATCTGCTGGGCGCGTTTTACTTCCCACATTTTGCCGCCGCGATCTGCCTGCAAATCGTTGTTTTCCTGACGTTTGAAGTCTGGATCGAGCGCGGAGAATGGCGGCAGATCGTCGTGTTGACGCTCGCATTAGCCGCCGAAAGCCTGATCCAACCCTACGTGATTCTGCTGACCGGCGGCCTGCTGGCGATCCTGGCACTGGTTCACATCCGAGTAACGCGGCGCCTGAGTTGGCAGCGTGCGCTCTGGCTGGCGATTCCGCTGGGCGTGCACGGCGGGTTGATCCTGTACCAATACCTGGCGATGCGGGCCGATCCGGTCTGGTCGGATTTTGTCGCGCAGAACGATACGCTGTCGCCGCCGGTGATTTATTATGTCCTGGGGTATCTGCCGTTCCTGATCCCGATAGCGCTTGGCTTTCCAGTTGTGTGGCGAGAGGCAGGTGGGCGCTGGCTGCTGCCGCTGGTGTGGGTGGGATTGGTGGCCGTGCTGCTGTATGCGCCGTTTCCCACGCAGCGGCGCTATCTGCTTGGCGTACAGACACCGCTGGCTGTGCTGGCCGCGCAAGGCTGGACCGGCGGTATGCTGCCGCGTATCAGCGAACCGCGCCGCCCGTTGGTGACGATTGTGTACCTGACGTTCGGATCAATTGCATCGATCCTGATCATTTTTGCGAACACAACCGCGCTGGCGAACCCGGATCAACATGAGCAATTGTTTTACCAGCCGGACGAGCGCCGCGCGTTTGATTGGCTGCGCGAACAGGTCGATCCCGGTGCCCTGGTGCTCACCGTATCCGACCGGTCGGCTATCGGCAGCGGCGGGCGGCTGGTGGCGATGACAGGGCAGCGCGTGTATACCGGGCACTGGATCGAAACGGTAGGTTTTGACAACAAGGCGAAGCAGGTCGAACGGTTTTATGACCCGTCCACGCCTGATCCCTGGCGGCAGGCATTTCTTGATCAAATCAACGCCAGGTATGTATGGTACGATGACAGTGCCCGCGCGGTTGGCGCATGGAACCCGGCTGAGGCGGATTACCTGGTGCCCGTATTTGAGTCGGCAAGTGTGACGATCTACCGGGTAGAACCGTGAGACGTAACACGCACCGGATAGACCCGGACGCAGCTACAATCTATCATGGTGATAAGGAGCCGTTCATGCAATCAACCCCTGCACGCCCGCGTTATTTTTTACCGGGCACCGTGCTTATCTTGCTGGTAGGGTTTGGGCTGCGACTCTGGGAACTTGGGACGGCGAGCTTCTGGTATGACGAGGTGCTGACCGAGACCCGCGCCCAGGCGTCACTGGATCGCATGGTCACGCTGCTGTTGGAGGCCGCCAACCAGACCCCGCTGTACTTCGCCTCGCTGCACCTGTTCCCCACAGGCAATGAACTGCTGCTGCGGTTTCCGTCGGCATTGACCGGCGTGCTTGGTATTGCGCTGCTGGTGTTCGCGGCGGTGCGCCTGTACGGTGATTGCGACCTGGCGCTGCTGGCGGGTACGCTGTTGGCATGCAACCCGTATCATATCTGGGCATCACGCGCGGCGCGTCCGTATGCGCTGCTGTTCGTTTTTGCGCTGCTGTCGTCCTACTTTTTTCTGCTGCTGCTGCGCGGCGAGCGCTCGCGGGCAACCTGGATCGGGTTTGTATTGTCCAGCATGGCGGCGTATCTCACACATTACTACGCCGCAGGGCTGCCGCTGGCGCAATATGCCCTGTTTGCGTTCATTCTGCGGGGCAATCGCGGCTTTTTCCGGCGCTGGCTGGTCGCGCAGTTTGTCGCAGCGATCCCGGTGATGATCTGGGTGTATAAGCTGGCGCAGCAGCCGACAATCGCGCTGGGGATCAGTTGGATTCCGCGCCCTGGCTTGGATGATATCCTGATTACACTGTGGAACATGACGCTTGGCTATGACGGCTCGCTGCCCTGGTATGTCCTGATAGGGTTGGCAGCAGCGGGCATCGGTCTGGTGATTGGCCTGTATGTCGCTTTCCGTGACCGGGCAACTGACCGCGTGACCTTTTACTGGTTTTGGCTGCTGGTGGGACCGCTGGTAGTTGCTTTTATTGGGTCGCAGTTTCGCCCGCTGTATGTGGATCGCTACTTTATGGTTTTCCTGCCAGCTGTTATCCTGCTGATGGTGGTAGGTTGGCAGCGGTTGCCCCGGCGCGCGTGGCTGCCCGCGCTGGCCGGTGTGGTGATGCTGGCAGGGGCGACCAACGCCGTGATCACAATCGATCACGGGGAAGATGTGAAGGAAGATTGGCGCCGCGCTGCGGTGTATGTGGCACATGAACAGCAGCCCGGTGATGTCGTGGTAACGGAAACGCCGGTGACACTGATGTGCTTTTTACGCTACTTCGATGACCCGATAGCACGCACCTGGTTGGTTGACGGGCCTGCTTTTGCGCATGAGCTTGGGCCGTCTGTCCGGCAGGTGTGGGTTGTGTACCGGAACCTGAATGAGGATGGGCACCGTCAGGGCGTGCTGGCCGACTCTGATCCCCTCGAAAGCGATACAACAACAGCCGATTGGCTGCGCGCGCACCGTGATCAAATCGTGTCACGGCGCGAATTCAACGGCTTGACCGTGCTGCTGGTGAATGTCGAAGGAGAGTTCGCCGGGACGGCAAACTAAACTCATTGGGAAATCAGTTGAAAGTGGCACAAACACCTCGTTTTCGGCGCCATGTAGGGGTAAAGCTTGCTCTGCCCTGGGCGATGCTTGCATCGCCCCTACAAAAACAGGCTTGATCGACGGACTGAAGGAGCACTGGATGCAATCGACAACTGCACGCCCGCGTTATTTCTGGGCAGCCGCCGTGTTGATTTTGCTGGCCGGGTTTGGGCTGCGGACGTGGCAGTTGGGCAGCGCCAGCCTGTGGTTGGACGAGGCAGTAACCGACTTTTGGCTCAACAGCCCATCAGACAGTTTCTACTCACTTATACTGGAATCTGGCACTGAGCTGCCGCTTTATTTCACGCTTATGCGCCCGCTTGATATTGGCACGGAGGCATTGATCCGGTTTCCTTCGGTGCTGTTTGGTGTAATTGGCATTGCGTTATTGATGTTTGTTGTGCTCCGTTTGTACGACGATCCCATGCTCTGCTTGCTGGCAGGGGCTTTGCTGGCGTTTAACCCCTATCACATCTGGTTGTCACGAACGGCTCGCCCCTATACGCTGGCGTTTGTGGGGTCGCTGCTGGCATCGTACTTTTTCCTGGCACTGCTGCGCGGTGAGCGCTCGCGGGCGAACTGGATCGGGTTTGTCCTGTCCAGCATAGCGGCGTATCTCACGCACTACTTTGCAGCGAGCTTGCCGCTGGCACAGTATATTTTGTTTGCATTCATTCTACGTGGCAATCGCGGCTTTTTCCGCCGCTGGCAGGTGGCGCAGTGCGTCGCCGTGATTCCCGTGTTTATCTGGCTTATCGAGTTGATACGGCAGCCTGCGGTATCGCTTGGCGTGGGCTGGATTCCGCGCCCCGGTCTGCACGACATTCCATTAACATTGTGGAATATGACGCTCGGCTATGACGGCTCGTTGGCCTGGTATATCGTGCCAGGGCTGGCAGCGGCTGGAATCGGCCTGCTGACCGGGTTGTACTACGCGGTGCGGGAACGCAAAGCAAACCGGATAAACTTTTACTGGTTCTGGTTGGTTGTGGGGCCGCTGCTGGGGGCGTTTGTCGTTTCACAGGTTCGCCCGGTGTACGTAGACCGCTACTTTATGATCTCTCTACCTGCGGTTATCCTGCTGACGGTCGAGGGTTGGCAGCACCTGCCGCGCAACACATGGCGCGTGGTATTGGCGGGTGCTGTGATCACCGGTGGGGCAGCCAGCACCTTGATCACGATCCACCAGGGCGACGATGTCAAAGAAGACTGGCGCGCGGCGGCAGCGTATGTGGAGCAGGCGCAGCAGTCCGACGATGGCTGTCTGACCAAGTCTCCGCTTACACTGCTGTCGTTTCTACGTTATTTTGATGGCGACACAGAATGTTTGTGGCTGGCCGAAGGCCCTGCTGTGGCAGGGGAATATGAAAAACCAGTCAGGCGTGTTTGGGCAATTATGCGCAACCCAAACGAGGATGGTCACCGGCAGGGCGTACTCGCTGATTTTGATCCACTTGAGCAAGACTCGCTGATGACAGGCTGGCTGTTGGCGCGGCGCGACCGGATTGTTTCGCAGAGGGAGTTTAACGGTCTGGCCGTGCTGCTGGTCGATACGGGTGATGAGTTTGCCGGAGCAGACGACTGATGCCGGATCGCCGCGCCTATATCGTGTTGGGCGTGCTGGCGCTCGTTGTTGGCTCTGTGCTGGCTGCCACGATCAGCCAGCCGGGCTACACCGACGCTTACTACTATTTCAACGCCGGGCAGCGGGTTGTTCAGGGCGAGGGATTAACCGATCCGTACCTGTGGGTATACATCAACGCGCCGGACAGCCTGCCGGGGCCAAGCCACACGTACTGGATGCCGCTCGAATCGCTGGTGGCAGCGGGCAGCATGTGGGTGTTTGGCGCGACGTTTGCGGCGGCACAGGTGCCGTCGGTGCTGTGTTATGCCGGGCTGGTGCTGGTAGCCGTTTGGGTAGGTGGGCACCTGGGCCGGAGCCGGCGCCATGCCTGGACGGCGGGACTGTTGGTGCTGTTCAGCGGATTTTTTACGCCCTTCTGGACAACGACAGATACATTTGCGCTTTACGCGCTGGTGGGTGCGCTGGCGCTGGTCGGGATCGGGCGCGGCAGCGAAACCGGCGGCTGGCGCTGGTATGCATTGGGCGGCGCGATGAGCGGGCTGGCGCACCTGGCCCGCGCGGACGGCGTGCTGCTGCTGGTCGTGCTGATCCTGGCAGCGCTCTGGCCCTGGACGGCGCACAGCCGAAAGCAGCGGATCACCGGGCTGGCGGCAGGTGTACTGGCGTACCTGCTGGTTATGTCACCCTGGTTTGTGCGAAATATGCACGAGATAAGCACGCCCCTGCCGACTGGCGGCGTGCAGGCGATGTGGCTGCGCGGCTATGATGAACTGGTGAGCTATCCCCCCGGCGCCAGCGCAGATGATTTTTTTGCGTGGGGATTGGATAACATCGTCCGGTCGCGCTGGGAGGCGCTGACAACAAACCTGGGAACGTTTATCGCGGTCGAAACCTGGGTGATCTTAGGACCGTGCGTGTTGATCGGCCTGTGGATTCGCCGTCGTGACTCGTTTTTGCGGGGCGTGATGTTGTATGCGCTGGGCCTGCATCTGGCGATGACGTTTGTATTTGCCTATCCCGGCTATCGAGGCGGGCTGTTCCATTCCTCGGCGGCGCTGCTGCCGTTTTGGGCAGGCGCGGGCTTGATCGGGCTGGACGAGATCATCGCCGGGATGGCAAAGCGGCGGCGCTGGCCAAAAGCGCAGGCGCAGCGCGTGTTTACCGTGGCGCTGGTGGTGCTGGCGGTGCTGCTTAGCGGGGTACTGTCTGCCCGGCGGTTATCCGAATGGAATGATAACGGCGTGTTTTACCGGACATTGGCCGACGATCTGCCGCCTGACGCCGTGGTAATGGTCAACGACCCGCCAGCATTATACTATCACACCGGGCTGTCCAGCGTAGTGGTGCCTTATGCTGATCCGGGCGTGGTGCCGGAGATTGCCGACCGGTTTGGCGTGACGCACCTGGTGCTGGACGTCAACCGGCCAGAACCGTTCACCGGGCTGTTTTTGGGCCAGGAAACACGCCCGTTTTTGCGCTTTTTACGGCAGTACGACCGGGGTACAGCAGACCGCTCAGATGATATTCGCGTATTTGAGATCGTAACCGTGGAAGACGGCGAATGATCAGGCGCTGGTTCACTTTTCACCGGCAGGACGTGCTGATCGGCGTGATCGCGGCGCTGGGCGTGGCCGCCTATGTGATCGCGGCGGCAGTGACACATGCAGTCGGTTTCCCGCTGGACGACTCGTGGATTCACCAGACATACGCGCGCAATCTCGCAGAGCACGGTGAATGGGCATTTATCCCCGGCCAGGCGAGCGTGGCTTCTACGTCACCCCTGTTTACGCTGCTGTTATCCGTTGGCTATATAACCGGCATTCCGTTTTTGGCCTGGACGTTTGTGCTGGGCGCGCTGGCGCTGGCCGCTGCGGGCTGGATCGGGGCGCGGCTGGCACAGGTCGTGTTTCCGGATATGCCCCGTGCCGGGCTGCTGACCGGGTTGGCGCTGGTGCTGGCATGGCACCTTGTCTGGGCGGCGGCGTCCGGCATGGAAACAATGCTGTTTTGCACGCTGAGCCTGGCGCTGGTATGGTGCGCCTGGCGAGAATTACCGGTCGGCGAGCGGTCTGAGCGTGTCAAAGACACCTTTGGGCGGGGAATGGTTGCGGGATTGGTGGGGGCCGCGCTCACCCTGACCCGCCCAGAAGGCGCCGGGCTGGTTGGGTTGGCCGGGCTGTTTGTGCTGCTGGCCTGGCCCTACGAGCACACCGGGAATGGCTGGCGGTTGGTCATGGCGTGGTTAGTCGGGGTTGCGCTGGGCTGGCTGATCGGCGTGCTGCCCTATGCCGCACTGAATTATCATGTGAGCGGCGACCTGCTGCCCAGCACTGCATCGGCCAAGCAGGCCGAAAACGCGCCTGCGCTTGAATTGCCGCTGTGGGAACGCTACGGTCGGCTGCTGCTGCCGCTGGTGCCGGGCGGGCAGTTGCTGGTGCTGCCGGGCATGATAGCAGCGTTGGTTGGCCTGCGTCGGCACCCGGACGGAAAACGCTGGCGCATACTTTTTCTGCTGCCGCTGGCCTGGATAGTGGTTGACCTGTCGGCGTATGCGCTGCGCTTACCGGCGCCGTACCAGCACGGACGGTACATGATCCCGATCCTGCCGTATGTCTGGTTATATGGTGTGGGCGGCACCTTGACCATCGTCCAGCCTGGCCGCAGCAGCCTTATCAAGCGCGTGTTCAGCCGCAGCCTGGGGTTATCGGCAGCCTTGATTACACTGGCGTTTTGGTGGATCGGGGCACAGCAGTATGGGCGCGATGTGCGGATTATCAATACCGAGATGGTTGATACAGCCCACTGGGTGAAAGACAACCTGCCGCCGGAAGACCTGCTGGCGGTTCACGACATTGGCGCACTGGGCTATTATGCGCCGCGCCCGATCCTGGACCTGGCCGGTCTGGTTAGCCCGGAAGTGGTGCCGATCATTCGCGATCACGAGGCGATCATGCAGTTGATGTGCGAGCGCGGCGCGCGTTACCTGATGGTGCTGCCAGATCAACGGCCCGCTGTGGAGTCCGATCAGCGCCTGGGTAGTGAGCCGATATTTATTACAAACGCTCCCTACGCGCCCGCTGCCGGGAGTGGGAATATGGCTATCTATGAATTACACTGGCCGGATAATTGTGCCATATTGGAGCGTTAATATTCATAAACTGTTCGTTATTTTGAATGTACTGTTACTTAAGTTTTTTATCATTGCTTGCTCGTAGATTCTGTCCTATGGTATACTCGCCTCAGGGATAGTGCTCAAATTGTATTTCAGGGCTTGGTCCTGGTAAATTAAATTAAGAAAGCGTTGTCAGGGCTTTAAGCCAATAATCGAGGATAAGCGGGTAGCCCGTGCAGCAATGTGTACTTATTGATCTCTGTCCGGCTAAGACTGTACAATTCAGTTTAGGTCAAAATGCTTTTGAGATACTTCTTTCCAGGAGACTGTGGTCGAACTGCCGGATGCAGTAGCCTGCGATGATTGGTTACTTATCCCTGGCATGTTTGAGTTGCGCGCTTTTTGCCGCCGATGCGCCAGCCGCATTTTCTCCACCACCCATTCTACCAGGGGTGGCTGTTTGCGGAGGTTTGTATGTCCGAAGACCAGGCGTATGATGCCCTGCCCAAAATAACACTTTTGATCGTCGATGATCATCCGGTTTTTCGTCAAGGATTGCTTAACATCTTTTTGACGGAAGATGACATCGAAGTCATTGCAGAAGGAGACAATGGCGAAGACGCGCTGCGACTGGTACGCGCTTTGCAGCCAGATGTCCTGCTGCTTGATATCAATCTACCCGGCATTAACGGGTTGCAGGTAACCAGCCGCTTGAAGACCGATCATTCCACTACGGCGGTCGTATTGCTAACTGCCTATGATGACATGGAACAGGTCCTGCACGCTATGCGCTCAGGCGGGGCTGCGTATTGTCCAAAAGACATTGAGCCGGAATTGCTGGTAGACACTGTGCGTAAAGTCGCGCGGGGATATTACGTTGTCGGCGGCAAGGTATTTAATTATGATGGGTTAAAGGAGTGGTTGGACGCCGGAGTAGAGGCTATTACCGGGCCGTATATGGTCGATCCCGGCGAGCATTTTGTGCCTCTAAGCCCGCGCGAGATGGAAATTTTGCAGTTCGTCACCCAGGGAAAAAGCAACAAAGAAATTGCGCGTTCGCTGGGCATCAGCCACCAGACGGTGAAGAATCACATGACGTCGATTCTCAAAAAGCTGGACGTGCGCGATCGCACCCAGGCGGCTGTGTATGCGCTACGCCGGGGATGGGTGCGCGCAAGTAATGAGCAGGTAGATGATCAGGAATAATCTGGTTGGCCGGGCGAAGTTCAGGTAGGCGGGAAAAACAATGGCAGCTCCAGGGCTTATGGATCCAAAAGAAGAGTTGTTGAAGGGGTTCCGAACTGAGTTTGAGCAACTTCAGATACGGCTGCGGGAAAATCAGCAACTGATCGAGCAGAGCGAGCAAGAAGTTGATCGGCTCCGCGACCGGAATGTGGCGGTCAGTTCTCAGCTTCGTCGTGTAGAGAGCAATTTTGATACCATTCCGCGCGCGGACATCAAGACGGCATATGACAATGCTATCGATGCCAAGACGCGGTTATTGACCATGCAAGGGCAGCTTGAAAAGCTGCGGGGTAACCAGGACGAACTGCAGCGGTTCGCGCAACTGCTGGGACGCTTGTTGAATGTGGCCGAGGGCATTTCGCCCGATCAGTTTGCCCCGACAATTGCCAGCGGTGGAGCCTCTGAACTACTCACGTTCGAGGATGGTCGGCTTTCTACGCAGGCAGTTGTCCGAGTTGTCGAGGCACAAGAAATCGAGCGCCAGCGCCTGGCCCGGCAAATGCATGATGGTCCGGCCCAATCGCTGACGAACTTCATTCTCCAGGCCGAGATATGCCAGCAGCTTTTTAACCGTGACCCTGACCGGGCCAAAGAAGAGCTGGATCATCTCAAAACGGCGGCGAGTGTCACGTTTCAGAAGGTGCGTGATTTCATCTTTGATCTGCGCCCCATGATGTTGGATGACCTGGGAGTGGTGCCGACAGTTCGCCGATACGTGGATGCTATCCAGGAAAAAAGCGATATTCAAACCAAACTCAGCTTGCTAGGGGATGAGCGCCGTCTGCCGGGACATATCGAGGTGATGGTGTTCCGCTCAGTTCAGGAAATCATAACCGGCGCGCGCGATGCCCTGAAAGCCAAGGCCATTAATATTGTGCTTGATCTGGGACCGGAGCGAATCAAAGCCACTATCGAAAGTGACGGGCGCAGTTTCGACGTTGAGCAGGCGCTTTCGGACACCAGCAGTGAGAATCAGTTTGCACTACGCACGCTCCGAGAGCGGATAGAACTGGTAGGGGGCACCATCGAGGTGTCAAGCGTCGAGGGCGACCTGAATCGGTTTGTTATCCTGCTGCCATGCGCATGATATATCGGGAATATGATGAGTTCTGTGTGGAACGATGTAGAATAGACAGTAAAAAGGGTGGCGGGCGATAGTCTGTGTGCTCGTCACCCTCAGGTTTTATTATCATAAGCGCATAGGACAATCGGGCCGTTTGCGTAATTTTTACATCAGATTACACTAGGTATAGTAAACCGTATTATCTCAACCGGAATTCGTCTGACAACCAGAACACAACCCTTTTCGGGAGGAAGTCTATGCGAGGCAGAGTACTAATCCTGGTAGGCGCCATCATTTTGCTGGCTGTTGTGCTGATCGCAGTTCTCATGCTTGGTGGTGGTGACGGAGATAAGAAAGAAGAAGCGGCGGCAACAGAAGCTGTTGAGGAAGTGGGGGCAGGTGAACCAACAGGTCAGGGGACCCCGGCACCGGCGGGTGGGACTGGACTGGGCGTTGAAAATATGGTCGATATCGTCATCGCTATCCAAGACCTGCCTCGCGGTCTGAAAATTCCCGAAGACGGCGTAGGGCTTCAGCCGTGGCCAGAACGAGCGCTCCCAGAACCGGGCAGTTATTTTACTGATCCAAATGAGGTGATCGGGTTGATCGCACGCACCGATCTGTTCCGTGGGGCGCCGATTCTACGCCGCCAAATTGTCGAAGACCTGCGTGATATTGCCAAGGAAGGCTCAGACGCAGCCGCCATCCTGCCGCCGGGTCTGGTTGGCGTTGCGGTGCCGCTTGACCTGTCAGGCGTTGGGCAGGTAGCCTATGGTATTCAGGATGGCGACTATGTAGATGTGATCTTGTCCTTCCTGTTCATCGACGTAGACGAGGCATTCCAGACTCGCCTGCCAAATAACCTGTCTGTGATCACACGGTTGGAGAGCGGCGAGTTGAGCATTGGCCCGCCGCGCCAGGGGCGCCAGGAGCCAAGCACGCTTTCACCGGAAGGGGTGCTGATTGGCCCCAGCGAAGCGACCCAGCGACCACGGCTGGTGACACAGCGTACAGTCGAAAACGCCTTTGTGGTGCATGTGGGATACTTCCCGGAAGGCGGGAATTTCATCGGCTCGACTCCAACGCCAATGGAGATCGCTGCACCACCGCCGCCGCCTGGCGAAGCAACACCGCAACAGGTGGCAGCAACGCAGCCCCCAACTGATACGCCGTTTACTCCCGCTATCATCACGCTGGGGGTTACGCCGCAGGATGCGCTGGTATTAACCTGGGCGGTAGACTCGCAGATTCCTATCACGCTGGTCCTGCGGGCAGCAGGCGATGTTGGTTCTACCCCAACGCAGGCCGTGACGCTGCAATACATGATCCAGACCTTCAATATTACGCAGCCAGATACGCTGCCGTTTGCATTGGAACCGCCGATCACCAGTGTACGCCGGTTTGATATTGGTACGTTGTACAGCTTCCTGGGGAAACTGGTTACAGAGGAAGAATAAGCAACGTTGGATAGGTGAGTATTGGATATTGTGCGTATGGAAAAGCACACGACTTGAATTGAAAGGGGTGTGCTTTTCTTGCACCTGGATGTGCTGGTTGTCTTAATCTTCCAGTAGCGGTATAACGCGAGGTTTTTAATGGGTAGTGGATCTGAAAAACGAGTCATCAAGGTATTGATCGTTGATGACATCTCCGACACGCGAGAGAATTTGCGGAAGCTTCTGGCGTTCGAAGCGGATATCCAGGTCGTAGGGGATGCCGGTACCGGGCGCGAAGCGATACAGGTAGCAGGCGAAGTCCAACCGGATGTTGTTTTGATGGACATCAACATGCCGGATATGGACGGCATTACAGCTACCAAAGCCATCAGCACTGCGGTACGGACGGCAGCGGTGGTCATCATGTCGGTTCAGAGCGAACCAGACTATCTGCGGCAGGCTATGCTGGCAGGCGCGCGTGATTACTTGACCAAGCCGATCTCCAGCGAAGAGCTATATGCCACTATCCGCCGTGTTTATGAGCGGAATGAGCCAATCCGTCAGCAAGAAGCCCAGATGGCTTCGATGAAGACGGTCAGGGCCGAGGTGGGTAAACCGGATTACGGGGTGCCAGGGGCCGGGGCAGGACACGTTATTGTGTTGTACAGCCCGCAGGGCGGCGTTGGTACTACCACGCTGGCAACGAATCTGGCTTCAGCATTAATGCGCCAGGATACCCGCGTTTTGTTGATCGACTGCGATCTACAGTTTGGGGATGTGGATGCATTCCTCAACCTCCAATCACAATCCAGCATTTTGGATCTGATCAAAGCAGTCAACGACCTGGATATGGAGATAATCGACAACGTATTGGTTACACACACCAGCGGGCTTAAAGTGCTGGTAGCGCCCCCGCATCCGGAACTGGCCTATGATATCCGGGCGGATGCTGTGCAGCAGCTAGTAGAAGCCCTGGCTCGGTCGTATGACTACGTTGTGATCGACACGTCGACCCAGTACGATGATATGACGCTCAAGCTGTTTGACGTTGCAGAGCGCATCGTGCTGGTCAGCAATGGCACTATCCCGGCCATTCGAAATACGCGAAAGATGCTGGACATTTTTGATCACCTGAAGAACCCGCCTAACCTGTCGGACAAGGTCTTCTTTGTTCTGAACCGGATTCCTACCGACCGGGAACGGAGCCGGGGAATGGTCCCAGTGGCATCGATTGAGAACCATCTCAAGCGCAAAGTTGACAGCATCATACCCCTGGAAGAACGGACGGTCTTGACTTCGGTCAACCAGGGGGTGCCGCTGGTTGCCAAGCTGAAAACGCGATCACCGGGTCGAGAGATGGCCGAGCTGGCCGAACTGATTCGGCAGGCTGTGGAGGCCCAGGAAAGGCAGATAGACGCAACCCAGCTACCCGACACGCGGTCCAAGAGTGGAATTCGGGCGTTGTTTGGGGGGACGGGTTAACAGGCTGAAGTGAGGTGTTATGTGATCATCGTTACATGGGCGAGGACACTGAGGAGGTAATACGATGTCTTCTTTGTTAAGACGGATCGATCGTGGTGGCCAGATAGACGAGGAAGAACAGCCGTCCCGGCCAGATCAGGTACATCGGCGGACACAGGTGCCGCCGCCATCCGCTGCGAGCCATTCGCGCGCGGATAATCCAAACACGTATGTGGACTTGCGGACGCGCGTGCAAAACAAGCTGCTCGCCGAGATGGACAGCAGCGTAGACCCCCGTTCGCCCGAAGTGCGAACGATGATTGAGGAACTCTTTACCACGATTTTGTCAGAGGAAAGTATCGTGCTGGCACGCGCAGAGCGCCAGCGATTGTTTGAGGCCATTGTAGCCGAAATCCTGGGGTATGGGCCGCTGGAACCGCTCCTGGCCGAAGACACTATCACCGAGATCATGGTCAACGGCCCTAAGAATGTATACATTGAGCGGGCAGGTAACTTGCTGCGTTCGAACGTGACATTCGAGGACGAAGATCATGTTTTGCGAGTGCTGGATCGTATTGTGGCACCGCTGGGACGTCGTATTGACGAAAGCTCACCCACGGTGGATGCGCGCTTGCCGGATGGGTCGCGTGTGAACGCCGTTATCCGGCCTATTGCGCTGTGCGGCCCCACAATCACCATCCGAAAGTTCTCCAGGCGACCGTTTACGGTCGAAGACCTGATCCGTTTTGGCTCAATGACACCGGAGATTGCCGAGTTCCTCCGCGCCTGCGTGATCGGCAAGCTGAATATCGTGGTTTCAGGTGGCACCGGGTCGGGTAAAACGACGTTGTTGAACGTGCTGTCTGGCTTTATCCC
Organism: Anaerolineae bacterium; assembly: GCA_016926875.1. Taxonomy (GTDB): domain Bacteria; phylum Chloroflexota; class Anaerolineae; order Aggregatilineales; family Aggregatilineaceae; genus JAFGNU01. The sequence goes on from JAFGNU010000038.1 coordinate 70,350, forward strand.
GAACGATGAGCGTATCATTACGATTGAGAACGCTGCCGAACTTCAGCTCCGGCAGGAACACGTGGTGTCGCTGGAAAGCCGCCCGGCCAATATCGAGGGACGCGGTGAGATCACAATCCGTGACCTGGTAGTGAACTCCTTGCGTATGCGGCCTGACCGCATCGTGGTCGGGGAGTGTCGCGCTGGCGAGGCCCTGGACATGCTCCAGGCGATGAACACCGGTCACGAAGGATCGCTGACAACGCTGCACTCCAACAGCCCGCGCGATACGCTCTCACGCCTGGAGGTGATGTGCTTGATGGCCGGTATGGACCTGCCGGTCCGGGCGATTCGCGAACAGGTTTCGTCGGCCCTTGATTTGATTGTGCACCAGGACCGCCTGCGCGATGGCGCCCGAAAGATCGTGAAGATCACCGAGGTCCAGGGTATGGAAGGTGACATCATCACGATGTCGGACATCTTTGAATTCGAACAGACCGGCATTGAGGCAGGCAAGGTGATCGGTCGTATCCGGCCTACCGGACTGCGGCCAAAGTTCATTGATAAGATCGAAGCGTCTGGCATTCACCTGCCGCCGTCGGTATTTGGAATCGGTACGCGATACTAAGACATTAGCAGTTAGCTTTTGACGATTAGCTGCCGGGCTTCCGTTCCTGAATGACAGGCAAGAAACACAGCTCCCGGTTTGGGCTAACCGCTGATTGCTAACTGCTAAAAGCTATTCGCTTAGGATCAAAGTGTGAACTATCGCATGGGGTTTACTGGTAGAATAGATATAAACCGCATGAGTGCGGCAGGGAGAATAGCGTGATATGAGTGGTGTCGAACTAATCATCACCGGCGCTGCTGGATTGTTAGCTGTGATCATATTGGTGCTTGGGATCATCAGCATACGCAGCGAGCGCCAGGGCGAATATGAGGAACGCCTGGGGCGATATGCTTCCACCGAATACGGCAGCCTGTTGGCAGAGTTTGATGACATCGAGAGCGACTTGATTGATGAGGACGAACAGAGCATACTCAGTCAACGTCTGGAGTCTGCCCTGGCCAATCGCGAGTTTGCTCAAAACTGGCGGATCCAGTTAGCACGTGCCGACCTGAAGCTGACTGTATCCGAGTATTTTTCCCTGCATATCATTTCTGCCATTGGTACTTTTCTGGTAGGCTGGTTTATCATTTTTGGTAACCCAATTGCCGGGGCAGTGTCAGGAATGGCCGGGCTGTTGTTTCCCCGGTTATACGTTGCGCGTAAGCAGGGACAGCGCCTTAGGCTGTTTGAGAACCAGCTACCAGATACGCTATCGCTGTGGGTGAATGCGCTGCGCTCTGGTTATTCGGTGTTGCAGTCGATGGAAGCTATCAGCCAGGAATCGCCTGAACCCACGGCGACAGAGTTTCAGCGTGTTGTCCAAGAAGTTCAGTTCGGGATTCCGATGGACGATGCGCTCGAACACCTGCTGATCCGTATGCCCAGCGAAGACCTGGACCTGGTCAACACAGCCGTGAACATTCAGCGCGAGGTCGGTGGTAACCTGGCCGAAATCCTGGAAGCCATCAGCCACACGATCCGCGAGCGCATTAAACTCAAGGGCGAGATTCGCGTGTTGACATCGCAGGGGCGCATCACTGGCTGGATCATCTCGCTGCTGCCCATTGGCCTGACGATCTTCCTGTACTATGCCAGCCCAAGCTACATGCGACGCATGGTGCAGAACCGCATGTGCGGATGGCCGATGATGGGCATTGCGATGGGCATGATCGGCACAGGGGCGGCTATCATCCAGAAGATTGTAAAGATCGACTACTAGCGAGTGTTAACGGCAAGAAGGAAGGGTATGTAGATGCAGGTATTTGGCATCCTGGGATTGATCATAGTCGGGATCATCTTGCTGGCCGGGTTGATCATCGTGGGAATCCGCGAGGATACCGGAGTTGATCCGTTGGAAAAACGCCTGTCCGAGTATGGTGATCGCGAAGTCCCCACCTCGCTAGAGGAAATTGAGATGTCGCTCGGCAAGCGGGAGCGCATCATCATACCCATGTATCGAGCGCTGGCGCGCTTTGCGATCCGTATGACACCGGAGAATCAGATTGAAGAGATCCGCCGCCAGATCGAGTTGGCCGGAAAAGCGGACACAATGGAGCCAGTGACATTCTTTGGACAGCGTATCGCGCTGACGCTCGCCATGGGAATCGGTGCGTTTATCCTGTTCTTTATGGTGACCGATTGGGGACCTGCAAAGGGCATCATGGGGACGGTTGGCGGCGCGGCGTTGGGTTATTTTCTGCCTATGTTGCAGCTCAAGGGCCAGATCAACCGGCGCCAGGATGCGATTGTCAAATCGCTGCCAAACGCGCTGGACCTGCTGACGATCTGCGTTGAGGCCGGTCTGGGTTTTGAGCAGGCAATGGGCAAGGTATACGAAAAGTGGGATGATGACTTGGCGATTGCTTTCGGGCGCGTGTTGCAGGAGATTCAGCTTGGTAAAAAACGCAGCGAAGCGCTGCGCGATATGTCGCGCCGCATGGACGTGCCCGATGTAACCAGCTTTGTCGCGGCGCTGGTACAGGCTGAGCAGCTTGGTGTGAGTATTGCCAAGGTGCTGCGTATCCAGGCAGACCAGATGCGAGTCAAACGCCGCCAGCGCGCGCAGGAGAAAGCCCAGCAGGCACCGGTTAAGATGATCATCCCGATGGTTCTGCTGATCTTCCCGTCGATCTGGATTGCCCTGCTGGGGCCGTCGGTCATTATTTTGATGGAGACGGGTGTTCTTGGGGGTATTTAGCCGATTGCGCTCAAAATTAACTTGATCACATCGTTGCACACGCCGGTCCGGTTCGACCGGCAAACACAACTGGCAAACCGAGCGAAACTCCTCGCACGCCAGGTGTTCACAACGGGGCTGGACCTGCTTTTTCCGCCTCATTGTGTTCACTGTGAACGTGTAGGGAGTTTTTTGTGTGCCCGGTGTCTGGCTTCGATGCAACCGGCAGTTGGACGCGTGATTCCTGCTTTGGATGAAATGCGTGTCGGCGTTGCCTACGAAGGAGCGGCCAGCGCGGCGATCCACGCATTTAAGTACGAGAGGCAAACCCGGCTGGTTGAGGTCTTGGGCGATGTGTTGTGCCGGGCACTGCGTGATGTCGGCTGGCCGATTGAAATCGTAACCGCTGTGCCGCTGCACGCCAACCGCCTGCGCGAGCGTGGGTATAACCAGTCGGCTTTGCTGGCTCATTATGTGGCCCGGAGCCGGGAATGGGTGTGTGTGCCCGAAGCGGTCGAGCGCGTCCGGGAAACGGACAGCCAGGTTGGCTTGAACGCCGCCGAACGCCGTGCCAACGTCGCCGGGGCATTTAGCGCTGTTCCGATGCTGGTAGAGGGCACACACGTGTTGATCATCGACGATGTGTTGACAACCGGCGCTACCCTGTCTGCTTGTGCGGAAGCTTTGCGCGCGGCGGGCGCACGCGGTGTTTATGGTGCGGCGGTATCCGGGGCGATTGATTATGATCTGCATATAGGCGCGCCTGGCGCGTTTGTATAGGTATATGTGGTTGCATGCTGCAAGGAGCAAACGATGGAACTGAAGATTCATGCACGGAATGTCGATTTGACCCCTAGCCTGCAGGAGCACATTGAAAAGAAGGTAGACCGACTGGAACGATACCTACCAAATATTCATGAAGTGCGCGTGGACCTGGCAACAGAACCCCGGAGACAGGGCGGGGATCAACATATTGCCCAGTTGACCGTGCGCAATACGCGGGGCGTTATTCTGCGAGCCGAGGAGAAACGGCAGCCCGATTTGTACGCAGCAATGGATGTTGTGCTGGATAAGATGTACAGCCAGATACGGCGCTACAAGGGCAAGCGCAAACGGCGCGGCGGTGGCCGGTATGCAGAGATGGACGCCGATCTGGCACTGGTGGAACAGGTGCCGCTCGAAGAAGCAGAGGAAGTAGAGGAAGACAAGAGCACAATCGTACGTCGCAAACAGGTGACGCTGATCCCGATGAGCGAAGAAGAAGCTATCGACCAGATGGAGCTGTTAGGACACAACTTCTTTGTTTTCTATAATGCCGAAACGGCCAAAGTTGGGGTGCTCTATCGTCGTGAAGACGGCAACTACGGCGTATTGGAAGCTGAAGTCGGCTAAACTGTGAGCCGTCGATTGGCAGGCCGGGAGCACATGCCCCCGGCTTTTTGATTACAGGTTAGCCAGAGGAGAACAATAGTAATGCACCTGCAAACGGTCGGTGCGGTGATTCTGATTGGATCGGGGGGCACAACACGCCAGGAGCAACTGGTATACCGCGCCGTTCAGGCGTCCATGCTGGACTTGCTCGACGTGTTAAACGCACAGGGGATTTCCCCCGTCATTGTGGCAGGCGCCGATCTGGACTGGCTGCCGGACGGGCTGAACGTGATACGCGATGTCGACCGGGGATCGTTTCACTTTGGCGAGCGGCTGGCCGGGCTGGTTGAGCGGTACGATCTATCTCCTGTGATTTACTTTGGCGCAGGCAGCGCCCCGTTGCTTGATCAGGAAATGGTTGGCTTGATGCGCGGCATGTTGTACCAGTCAGAGTTTGGGCAGAGCACCCAGATTCCCGATCACATCGCCCTGACGAACAATCTGCATTCCAGCGACTGGATCGGGATCAGCCACGCACGAGACGCGCTGCCGATCATCCGGCAGGCAGAGCGGGATAACAGCCTGGCCTGGATGCTGCAACAGGACTGGGATTTTGATGTGCGCGTGCTGTCCGGCGTGCGGCCTGCGTCCAGCATGGACCTGGACACGCCCGCCGACCTGGCGATCATCCGGCGGCACCCGGCCTGCCCTCCGCACCTATCCGAAGCACTGCGGGATTCGCTGCTTGATCGTATTCAGCTTGATGCGATCCTGGACGTGATTCGCCGTAATGGCAGCCAGTTAGCGCTGGCGGGACGGGTATCCCCGTTGGCATGGCAGGCGTTGAGCAAAGCGACACAGTGCTGGATTCGCGTATATTCCGAGGAGCGGGGCATGGTTGCCAGCGAGCGCCTGGCGCGGGGCGAGGTAACGTCCCTGCCTGGCAGACTGCTTGATCTGGTGGGGCCGGTCGGGTTTTTTGATGAGCTGGCGCGTATGGCCGATGCGGCAATTATCGACACCCGTGTCTTGATGGCCGCCTGCGGGCACTACCCGGATCGTGCCGAACGGTTTGCCTCTGACCTGTTCCTGACAGATGCAATCGGTGATTCCTGGCTGCAAGCGTTCACCGCTGCGGCAGCCCAGGCGCGGATTCCGGTGTTGCTGGGTGGGCATGGGGCCGTTGGCGGGGGATTGTACGCGCTGGCCGAGATCGTAGCGCCCAGGCGCAGCTAATCCCCCTGGCACAACCGCCGCAGGTGCCTGTACTTCTGCAATTCGTACCACGCCATCAGCAGGCTGAGGCGCAGCCCGTGCAGCCCGTCACGATAGCCGCGCAGCGTGATAAAGCGCCAGATGAAATGGCGTACCGGCTGCGTGAAAAACTTGTGCGGCCTGGGCCGGATGCCCTGTTCTTGCAGGATGCGGGCGTCGTATTGGACGTAGCGGCGCTGCTTTTCCCGGAACTGAGCGAAGCTGCGATAGTTATAGTGAACAAACGGTTCGGTCAGGTAGCCCGGCTCGCCGTCGAGTTGTACGACTTCGTGCACTTTGCGCGTTGGATCATAGCGCGCCTTATCGCGGCGCAGCAGGCGCATCTGGTAATCGGGGTACCAGCCGGTATGGCGGGTGAGCTTGCCAAAAATGTAGTTGTGACGCGGAATCCAGAAGCCGTTGTGCTCACCGGCTGCGATCAGCGCGCGGATTTCGGCGGCCTGCGCCGGGCTTGAGCGCTCGTCGGCGTCGATGAACAGAATCCATTCAGCCTCGACGGCGTCCAGCGCGGCGTCACGCTGCTGGGCGTAGTTCTCAAAGGGGTTGTGCAGCACATCGGCCCCGGCAGCGTGAGCCAGTTCTACCGTGCGATCCGCGCTGCCGTACTCAAATACGACCACACGGTCCGCCCAGTTCACGCTTTGGATGCAGTCTTGAATATCGTTTTCTTCGTCACGTGCCAGTATAACGGCTGCCAGTTTTACGCCCATCGTGTGTCTCTGTATGCCTCACAGGTGCTGCACAGTCCGGTATGCGTCGATCAACGTATTGCGCTGTTCCGCCGAGATTTCGCCCGCCGCACATGCTTTTTTCGCTGCTGCGATCTGGCGGCGCATCCCTGCCCGGACGATAACCCGCGCCAGCCGCAGCTTGAGCGGTGAATAGTGTTTTTCGAACAGGCGCATCCGGCTTTGCCACAGGTTGATCACGCTCTGCGGGCGAACCTGGCGCGTGCTCTGCCCGGCCAGGTGGATCACATGCGCCGACGGCACGCAGTAGATTTTCCAGCCCGCGCGGCGAATACGCATACTCCAGTCGATCTCTTCGCAGTACATAAAATACTGTTCGTCGAACAGGCCGGTTTGCTCGATCACCTCGCGGCGGATCATCATCGTCGCACCCAGCGTATGATCGACCGGGAACGGCTTATTGCCCAGGTAGGCTGGCCGGGGATACCGCCCGTTGATCGCGCTGTCGTGCAGCCGTCCCGGCACGGGGAACAGGTCGATGATCAACTGCGCCAATCCGGGGAAGCGAAACGCGCTGTGCTGGAATGAGCCGTCACCATACGACAGCCGCGCTCCCACCACGCCCGCGCGCGGCAGGCTTAACAGCGCGTCGAACAAAGCGCGGGTGGCGCCCGGCTGGGTGCGCGTGTCCGAGTTGAGCAGATAAACGGCTTGAGGCAGTTCGGCGCTTGCGCTTTCGCCGGGTTGGTTGCTGAAGCCCATCAGGCGCATCGCGTGATTGTTGCCCCCGGCGAAACCCAGGTTGCAGTCGCTCGTGACCAGTGTAGCCTGTGGAAACTCGCGCCGGATCGCGTCCGGCGTGCCGTCTGACGAGGCATTGTCGATAACCCACACCTGCGTTTCGGGACTGCTGGTATCCAGGTCGGTGTAGAGTGTGCGCAGTGTGCCGAGCGTCAGTTCGCGCGTGTTCCACGAAACGATCACAACCGCGAGTTCTGGCATGTTGGCGATCCTGTATTTTATGAGACAACAAACCAAACGGCGCAGGAACAGGTCTGCGCCGCGACTATCAACTGGTGCTAGGCCGAATGCTTATTCGGCAAAAGTCATATCCCATTTCGCCTGCACAATCAGCGAGTGGAAGGCACGGTAATCGTCCGGCGCGACTTCCACGAAGCCGGACGCGTCGAGAATATCATCCAGCAGTCCCTGCCCTGCCCGGCTGTCGGCAAAATCGAGGATGCCCTCGACGATTTGCTGGCGCAGGTCGGCGGGTATGATGCGCTCAGGCGGAAACACAAGTCCATCATACGGGATCACGCCGCTCTCAAAGCCCTGCCAGCGCTCCGCGTCGGTTGGGAACGATGCATCCCCAGCAGAGCGGAGCACTTTGATCGTCTCGTCCAGCGTGCCGGGCACAAAGTTTTCGTCTTCGTCATGCAGTTCGTCGGCCAGTTCGTCCAGCAGGTTTTCGAGTTCGTCAGGCGGGAAAGCGGCTGCGCTGCAATCACCGTCGTACAACGCGCGCAGCATACTGAGGTTGTTCGGGTAATCATGGACGGCGCTCAGATCGGTGAGCGGGTCCACGCCCTGGCTGGCCATCACCAGGCTGGGGAAAACCCAGCTTGTGAAATCATCGGCGCCCAGCCGACAGAAAGCCAGCGATCTTAGCCCGCTAATGCTGCTGACATCGGCGCGTGATACGATATCCGCCGTCTGGCCGACTGACAGCGCGCGCCCGCTGCCACGGTTGACGGTCAGCACCGGCACAGCCTCGCACTTGTCCTGCGCGATGATCATGGTAAAGGGGTTGACCCAGGCTGCGGTTGGGTATCCTTCTTCACTTTGGTTACACACTGCCTTGAGCGCAACCGCGTCATCTTCGACAAACTGCACGTCGATGGTGATATCAAGCTCCCGGAAATAGTCTCTTAGCGCGTTTTTGGCATCGACGGCTTTGCTATCGTCGTTGCCATCCGGCAGCACAAATAACAGCGCAATCGGGCGCTGGTTGTCACCCAGTAGGGGCACATTCGGCACATCGGGCAGCGCTGTTGAGCGTGGGGTAGGCGTGGGCGGAATAGCTGTTGGCGGACGCGTGACCACTGGCCCGGTCTCGCCCTGGTCGTTACTACAGCCCGCAGCTACCAGCGCCAGCAGCACAGCCCCGGCGGCAAGGATTAACCAGAAAGATGCCCGGCGGTTTATGATGCACCTCCCGCAGTTTGTATTCCACTGCTTCACATGGTACAGCACTTGTAAGTGCGCGGCAAGCGTATAGTACGATCATTCAACTTCGTCCGGCGGCGGCACCAGCTCGATTTCACGTGCGCCGACGCGGCTTTGGAAGGCCGGAATGCCGACATCCTCGTGAATCAGCCCTGCCCAGCAGTCCTGTGGATTGCGGGCGGCGATCAGTTCGGTCATACGGATGGCGCCCCAGGTTTCGGCCCGTTGTCCGGGCTGCAAGTAGTAGTAGGTTTCGCCAGTGGTGCTGTCGTAGACCGCTTCCAGTTCATCGAGCGGGGCGAGCGCCCACCGCCAGGGAAAATCGCTCAACGATGTGTCGCATTTGATCCCGACACGCCATGCGCCGGATTCTTCGTATGCGCCCAGGCTGGCGGCCTGCTGGTCAAACTGGTACACCGTGCCGGGGAACGGTCCCGCCGTGCGGACCGGCGTAGAGCCATAGTTGTTGACGGTCAGTTTGAAGATCAGCAGATCGCCCTGGACCATTGTCAGCGTTGTGAGTTCGGACGCGATGCCTTCCGGTTTCGCGGTGCGCTCGCCGTTGGCCTCCAGGCTGGTGTAGTAGGCATCCTCATAGGGCATGTGATCAAAGAAGACGACCGAGCCGGTAGTCTGTGGCGTGATCTCGACCTGCGGCAGCCCGCCGTCTTTGATAGTGAGCTGTCCCTGGTGGACAATGCGCTGTCCTTCGTCATCTTGCGCCACTGCGTACACCGTGTAATCGCCGTCCGGCGGCGGCTCCATACCCTGGTCTACACCACCGTCATAGTCAAATTCGTGATTGCCCAGGTCATCCGGTTCGCGGCCTTCTTCCCGTTCGGACAGGTAGTAACGCTCGCCTTCGCTGTCTTCCAGGTAAACGCTCAGGTGGGCGGGTTTTTCCAGGAAGATATTGACGTTCACCCGGTCGTGGATGCCGTCCTGGTTGGGGGTAAAGGTCTGCGGGTGAACCTCGAAGGCGGACATTACCGGCAGGGCGCTGTCGGCGTCCATAATATCCAGTGTACCGGTCTGGCGTTTGGTTTTGTCGTCTCCGGCGGCCTCGATGGTCCACGTGTAGCGCCCATTGGGGATCAGGCGCGTTTCAATGTCGCCGGGGACAGCTTCACCGGGCAGGGTGTAACCCTCGACGATGCCGCTAAACAGCACGGAATAATCGCCGGAACCGCGCCGTTCATTTTCGCGGAAAGTGTAGCGCTGCCCGTCTTCGTTTTCCAGGTAGATGCTGATCCGCGCCGGGCGTGCCAGGGAATAGCGAATCGTGGTGACATCGTCTTCGCCGTCGGCGTTGGGCGAGATCTGCCGAAGCTCAAACTCGGCGCCCGACAGCAGCGATACCGGTGGGCGCAGAACCAGATACCCCGCGATCCCGACCACGATAACGGCACCCAGTGCTGCGATGATGGTAAGCAGTTTTGGAATATGCATTGGCACCCTCTCCAACAAGACGCGGCGATTATGCCATGGCCCAGGCAATCGCACCACCCCGATCAAGGCGAGCCGGGCGTTTTGTCAGGTAAGCGTCCCCCAATCGGCAGGTAAGCTGGGGAGGTGCCGTTGCTGCCCACAGAATATCCAGGTTTGCCCTTGTAAGCTGCTCTTTTAAGCGGTAGTATGTGGGATATGTGGGATAATTTGTGTCCAGCCTTGGGCGCTGTCAGCGCCCTTTTCATTATTGTCTGCTATGATTCGGCGGTGGCACGTTGGTTTGCACGGTTCGCGATCATAGCTACGTCGAGGATAAACGGGATTCGATGAGTTTCTCTTCGTTGCAGACTTATGCTGAAACACTGGATTACCTGTACAGCTTCGTCAACTGGGAAGTTGAGCGCCATATGCGCTATGCGCCGGAGGTCATCACGCTTGAGCGTCCGCGCGCCGTGTTGGCTGCATTGGATAATCCGCAGGACCGTTACCCCGTGGTGCATATCACAGGCACCAAGGGGAAGGGATCGGTTGGGGCGATGTGCGCGTCGGCGTTCCAGGCGGCGGGGCTGCGCACAGGCTTGTATTCGTCGCCGCATTTGCAGGACTTCCGCGAGCGGTTTCGCATAAACAACCGGCTGATTGCGCCGGACGACCTGACGGCGCTGATCAACGAAATGCGTCCGGTAATTGAGGCGGTGCCGGATATTACGTGGTTTGAAGTAACGACGGCGCTCGCGTTTTTGTACTTCGCCCGGCAGCAGGTAGAGGTGGCTGTGATCGAGGTTGGGTTGGGCGGTCGGCTGGATGCGACGAACGTTGTGACACCGGTTGTGTCAGTCATCACCAGCCTGAGCTATGACCACACACACCTGTTGGGCGACTCGCTGGCGTCGATTGCCAGGGAGAAGGGCGGTATTATCAAGCCGGGCGTGCCGGTTGTAACGGCGCCCCAGTCCCCGGAAGCGCTCGACGTGCTGGCCGGGATTGCTGCCGAGCACCATGCTCCTCTGACGCTGATAGGGCACGATTGGCTGTACACCCCGCAGCAATGCACCTGGGACTGCCAGCAGTTCACCGCCGGGCCGGTTGACCAACCAATGCAACCGTTCCGCGTGGCACTGCCCGGTGAACATCAGGCGCTCAATGCTACGGTCGCGCTGGCCGCACTAGACCACGTACGCAAAGCCGGGATACCGGTGGATACGCAGGCTGTGCAAACCGGGTTTATGGCGGTGGATTGGCCGGGGCGGTTGGAAGTCGTCGATCATACGCCGCCGCTGGTGCTGGATGCCGCGCACAACGGAGCATCGGCCCGGCGCTTACGGGCCGCGCTAACCGAGCTGTTTACACAGCGTCCGCTGGCGCTGATCTTTGGCGCGTCGGCAGATAAGGACGTCAGCGGCATGTTTGACGCACTGCTGCCGCTGACGGATTACCTCATCGCCGCGCAGGCGGTGCACCCGCGCGCGCTGTCACCAGATGAGATTGTGGCGGCGGCACGCCGACAGGGCTATACAGGGTATATCGAAAAAATACCGGCAGCGCAGGCGGCCCTGGCGCGAGCAACGGCACTGGTCGGCACGGAGGGATTGATCTGTACGACCGGGTCGCTGTTTATTGTGGGCGAGATGCGCACGGTGTGCGGGCTGCCGGCAGGTCATGTGAAGCGCCCGGCTCAGCAGTTGGAAACCGGTTCGAGCGTTGTCTTCTGCGATTGATTCGCGGCCTGGATTACTCTGATGATTGGACACGGCGTCACCGATTTTTACACAGTTCAGGATGCCACGCCTGATGCCGACGGGTTGATCGAACTTGTTTTGATCCCGCTGCCGGACTTGGTGATATTCCCCAAAATGGTGACGCCGCTGTTTATCCACCGCGAGCGCGATCTTCAGGCAATCAGCGAAGCGCAGGATACGCAGCAAACACTGCTCGGTGTAGCGCAGCGACAACTGAACCTCGATACGCCGGAGCCTGGAGAGCTGTATACGGTCGGGACCGAGATGGCGGTTGGGCGCCTGATACACATGCCGGATGGCGGTGCCAGCGTGTTGGTACAGGGGCGGCGGCGGGTTGATATTGTCGAATTTACTCAGACATCACCCTGTTACCGGGTGAAAGCACGCCCTTTGAGCGAACCAGCTTCGGATTCGCGCGAGATCACCGCGTTGATGCGTGCTACTGTGAACTTGTTTCAAAAGTGTATACAGCTCAACCCGCAGCTACCGGAAGAAGCATATATCTACGCGCTGAATATTGAAGACCCCGGCTGGCTGGCCGACCTGATCGCATCAACGGTGAGTCTGCGCGTCAGGGAACGGCAGGAACTGCTGCAAGCAATCGATCCGGTCGAGCGGCTGCGCCGGGCAAGCAACCTGCTGGGGCGCGAACTGGAAATGCTGGAACTGGAAGAACATATCCAGATGCAGGTGCGGCAGGAGATGGATCGCAGCCAGCGTGAAATGTTCCTGCGCGAGCAGATGCGGGTCATCCAGCACGAACTGGGTGAAATGGATATCTTTCAGCAGGAAATAAGCGAACTGCGCGAGCGGATCGAGGCGGGCGATCTGCCGGACGAAGTGCAGGACAAGGCGCTTAAGGAACTGGGCCGCCTGGTGATGATCCCGCCGATGGCGCCGGAGGTCGGCGTTATCCACACTTACCTCAACTGGCTGCTGGACCTGCCCTGGCAGAAGACTTCCGAGGATAACCTGGACCTGGATAACGCAGCCCGTGTATTGGATGCTGAACATTACGGCCTGCCCAAAGCAAAAGAGCGGATTCTAGAGCATATGGCTGTGCGCCGTCTTGCGCCGGACAAGATGCGCAGTCCGATCCTGTGCTTTGTTGGGCCACCGGGCACCGGCAAAACATCGCTCGGCAAAAGCATCGCCAGCGCGCTGGGACGCGAGTTTGTGCGCGTCAGCCTAGGCGGCGTGCGCGACGAGGCCGAGATTCGCGGGCACCGGCGCACATATATCGGGGCGCTGCCAGGGCGCATCATCCAGACTATGCGCCGCGCCGGGACGGTCAACCCGGTTTTTATGCTGGATGAAATTGATAAGCTGGGGATTGATTTCCGGGGCGATCCGGCTGCTGCGCTGCTGGAAGTGCTCGACCCGGAGCAGAATTTTGCGTATTCCGATCACTACCTGGACGTGAATTACGACCTGTCGAAGGTGCTCTTTATCACGACGGCCAATTACCTGGACCCGATCCCCCCGGCGCTGCTCGACCGTATGGAGGTGATCGAGTTTCCGGGCTATATTGAAGAGGAAAAGCTGAGCATCGCCCGGCAGTTTTTGATCCCGCGCCAATTGGAGCAGCACGGCCTGAGCGACCAGCGCATCCGCTTTGATGACAATGCTATCCGCACCATCTGCCGGGAATATACTTACGAGGCCGGGGTGCGCAACCTGGAACGCGAAATCGCCAAGGTGTGCCGCAAGCTGGCCCGGCGGGTGGCCGAAGAGAAATCGATCCTCAAACGGGTTACACCGCAAAGCCTGGATAAGTATCTTGGCCCGCCGCAGTTCATCCCGCCGCTGGCCGAAGAAGAGGACGAGATCGGCGTGGCGACAGGGCTGGCCTGGACCGAGGCCGGTGGAGACATCATGGCGATTGAGGTCTCGCTGATGCCGGGTAAGGGCGCGCTAACATTGACCGGGCAGCTTGGCGATGTGATGCAGGAATCAGCTCAGGCGGCGCTGAGCTATACGCGCTCGCGTGCCAGGCAGTTGAATATTGCTCCGGACGAGTTCGACCAGTTAGATATTCACGTCCACCTGCCGGAGGGAGCTATTCCGAAAGATGGCCCGTCGGCAGGGATCACGCTGGCAACAGCGCTGATCTCGGCGCTGACCCAGCGCAAAGTGCGCCGGACGGTCGCCATGACCGGTGAGATCACACTGCGCGGGCGGGTGCTGCCGGTGGGCGGCGTGCGGGAGAAAATCCTGACCGCGCACCGCAACGGGATCGCTACCGTACTGCTGCCCAGGCGCAACGGCAAGGATTTACAGGAAATCCCAAAGCGCACCCTGCGCGATATGAACATCGTATTCGTGGCCCACATGGACGAAGTGCTGGAACAGGCGCTGCTGCCTGTGCGGCATGAAACGCACGTTTCGCTGCCCGGTTCGGACGGCGTATCTGTAGCGGGGAAAGACGATGTCTCCCAAAAAAGCTGATGTGACCGATCCGCCCTCGGAAGAAAAGCGCGAACAGGTCAGCACCGAGGAAGATATTCTGGCGCTGCTGGAGAAAAAACGCAGCGAGGTAGCAGACTGGCTGCCCGGTCGTGCGCCTGTCCGTGATATTGCCGAGTTGTTGGCGGCGATGGCCAACACGCGGGGAGGGACGCTGCTGTTGGGGGTGGCGCCCCGCTCCGACAAGCCAGCAGGCGTGGATGATGCGGAGAACGCGGTAAGCCGGGTGTTGGAAGCAGCGCTATCTATCGATCCACCGCTGATCATCCCCCTGCCGCAGATTGTCCAGACGCAAGGGCTGCCGATGGTGGTCGTCCAGGTGCCGCGCGGCATGCCGCATGTCTACGCGCTGGACGGGAGATACCTGGCCCGCGATGGCAGTCGCAATATCCCGGTGCCGTCCTATAAACTGCGGCGGTTGATCCTGGAACGCGGCGACGTGACATTCGAATCCCTGCCGTCCCGCAATGCCGCCAGGGATGATCTGGACTGGGAACAGGTAAAAGCGTACACTTCCAAGCTGCACGGCATGGGCGAACTGCCGCCAGAACAAATCTTGACCAAGCGTGGATGTCTGGTCAAGCAGGATGGCGAACTGCGCCCGACCAACGCCGGTATCTTACTCTTTGGCAAGGAACCCCAACAGTTTTTGCGCGGGTCTGACATCACCGCCGCGCGGTTTGCCGGGGCCGAAATGGGCGACGTGTTCACCCGCCAGGACATCAACGGCACGCTGCCCCAGCAGATACGCCGGGTTGAGACATTCCTGATCGACAACCTGCGCAAAGGCGTGCACCTGGGCGGCCAGATGGCACGCAGCGAGCAGTTGGAATTCCCGCTGGAGGCTGTGCGCGAGTTGGTAGTCAACGCGGTCGCTCACCGGGATTACAGTATTCGGGGCGATGGTATCCGCCTGTACCTGTTCAGTGACCGGCTGGAGATTACCAGTCCAGGTGGCCTGCCGGGGCCGGTGACGGTGGATAACATCGTAGACGAGCGCTTTTCGCGCAATACGGCGATTGTGCAGGTGCTTTCGGACATGCGATTCATCGAGCGCCTGGGCTATGGAGTGGATCGTGTACTGGCCCTGATGCGCGAACACAACCTGCCGGAACCGGCCTTCACCGAAACAGCGGGCGGTTTCCGGGTCACGCTGTATAACGCCCCGGTGGTGCCCGGTGTAACCGAACCGGTCCTGTTTGGCGGCGTGTTCCGGGGAAATTACATCAACCGCCGCCAGGAATACGCGCTGGACTTCCTCATTAACCGGAAGAATGCACGCATCACCAACAAGGACCTGCAAGAACTGTGTCCTGATGTACATTCCGAGACGATCCGGCGTGACCTGGCGGACCTGGTCAGCCGGAGAATCCTGATCAAGATGGGCGAAAAGCGCGGCTCGTACTACGTGCTCAAAAAACAGTCTTAAGCGGCTGTGAGAAACATGATGCCAAGACGATCTACGCTGGGATTGTGTGCGGTTGGATGGCTGCTGGTATTGGCGCTTGGAGCGTGCAATCTGGCGGTTTCGTCATCGACGCCAACACCAACCGCCACAGTATCGCCAACGGCAACGGCAAGCCGGACGCCAACTATTACGCCAACGCCCACAACGGCAGCGACAGCAACGCCAACCTACACGCCGACGCATACGCTCACACCCAGCGCCACGCCGCTGCCAACGGCAACACCGTACCCCACCCCTGGGTTTGCCAACGACCAGTGGACCTCGGTCGAGATTTCTCCGACGATCAGCGAGGGGTTGGCCGGTTCGTGGTTTGCTTTCCTGAGCGTCAACGAACGAACCGATATGACGAATCTGCAAACGCCGCAGCCTGCATCCGAGTTGGAAACGCTGTATCTGCTCAATCCTGTAAGCGGCGAACACGTGTCTATCCTGGATTTTCCATCCAGCACCGAAGACCGCATTTATTGGGCGCCGGACGGCTTGAAGCTGGTGTATTTCCTGGAACCGGCCCTGCTGCCGGACGGCACACGGGCAGGCGGGCTGTACCTGCTAAATCTCAGCCTGGGGATCAGTCTGCGCCTGTTTGATATATCGACACTCAGCCCGCGCGGCATACTCGATCACCAGCCGGTATGGTCGCCGGATAGTTCACAGTTCGCCGTGGCGTTGCCGACTGCGTATGACGTGGATATTTTCATCGTGTCAGCCGATGGCTCGATCTACCAGAACGCGACGGAACACGGCGCCTATGACCTGTGGCCTGCATGGTCACCGGACGGGCGGCGGCTGGCATTTGTATCTGACCGGGAGACATGCCCGACCTGGGCGCCGGGCGAGCCAGATACATGCGCAGCCCTGGATGCTACGCCTCCAACCAGGGGCAACCTGTATGTGATGGATGTGGCAACCGGCAATGTCCGGCGGGTGGCCGATATTATGCTGGACGGCCCGCCGACCTGGATCAGCAATTTACAGGTTGGGTTCACCGTGGGGTTGTCAGACCTGATGGCGGCCCAGTCGGATGTGTGGATAGCCGATATCCAGTCCGGCACCTTGCGCGAAATCTCCGATCCCACCGGAGCGCTGAACCTGGGGGCAGCCTGGGCGCCGGGCGGTTTGCAGGTGCTGTACCATGAGGCCTCCGACCCTGATCGCTTGCTGCTGAAAGACGGCAATGGCAACCTGATCAGTTCGCTCGATGAGTATTCTTTCGCGCGATTCGGGTTCGCGGCAGACTGGTCGCCAGAAGGCGAATGGGTGGCCTTTGCAGGGAGTAACGGCTTGTGCCCGTATGGATTGATCGTGGCGCGTAACGACCTGGCTGTTTTTTCGGGACCCGCTACAACACCCCGCGCCTGCAATCCCCAGTACTCGCCCGATGGCCGCTGGCTGGCGTATGCCGGAATCCAGTTCCGCCCAGGGGCGAGCGATGGGCGCCTTGACTTATATGTTGCGCAGCCAAATGGGTACGGGGCAACTAACCTGACCAGTTATCTGCGGGGGGAAATCCGGCTGCTGGGCTGGGTAGGCCCTTCGTGAGATTGGTTCATCATTTTGATATCTTAGTTTTACTAACATGGGAGGCAGGCGATCGTGACGAAGTGCACAGCACTGGTAACGGACAGTACATGTAATCTGCCCGCGGACCTGACAGCCGCCCGGCGGATTTATACGGCTCCACTGTATGTACTCTGGGGCGAGGAAACATTCAAAGATGGGATCGATCTGACAGAACCGGAGTTTTTCCGGCGCCTGGTAGATTCACCAGATATCCCAAAAACGTCGCAGGTTTCGCCGAAAGATTTTACTGAATTATTTGAACACGCGCGGGAAGTAGAGCAAGCGGATGAGGTCGTTTGTGCTGTCATTTCGAGCGATCTGAGTGGGACATATGCGTCTGCGATCCAGGCGCAAAAGACGGTCGATTTCCCGGTGCGGGTGATCGATACCCGCCAGACATCCTGGGCGCTGGGGCATCCGATGTTGGCCGCTGCCGATGCGCGCGACGCCGGGGCCAGCCCGGCTGAGATCGAGCAGGTGATCAGGGATTCAGCCACACGCCAGCGGCTGCTTTTCACCGTTGAGAGTCTGGAGTATCTGCATCGCGGCGGACGGATCGGCAACGCCCGGCGGCTGCTTGGCTCGGCGCTGAGTATAAAACCGCTGCTGATATTGCAGGACGGCGTGATCGATCCGGTGGATAACGTGCGAACCCGGAAGCGGGCGCTTGAACGTATGCTGAAACACGCGGAAGAATTGGCCGACGGGCGCCCGGTCACGCGCTTGTCTGTGCTGCATGGTGACTGTGAAGACGAAGCGAATACACTGCTGGAGCGGGCGATTGAACTGCTTGCCCCGCGTGAGGTGCACCTGTCGTATCTCGCTATGGTGCTGGGCGTGCACACGGGGCCGGGCGTGCTGGGCGTGAGCGTGGAGTGGTCCGCCTGAGTGTGACACGTACCCTGTCTGGCGGTTGTGTGGTAACAGCTTTTCATTGCCACAATATAGCTTGAGTTCAGCCAGGGACGGACCGCGCGATCCGTCCCTGGGCGTTTACCCCCTGGCGGCTGCCTGGATCACGGGCAGGGTGTCTTGCTCGCGCGCCCCGATACGCCGCCATAAGCGCCAAGCTGCCAGATCGTCACCACAGAATCCCACTTTATCCCACAGTTATCCCGCACACGGTGGGTTATGTGGGATACGGGTGGGATTTTATGACATTTCGACTGGTTCCTGATGGTGTGCCAGCATATCGAGCACTTGCAGCAGGTCAGCCTGCCAGTCTGCTCCATTGGCTTCTGCCGCCTGGAAGGGCAGCCAGACTGCCGTCCGGCTGACACGCACATTGTGCCCTAGCTGCTGCTGTAACATCTGGCGGTCAACATTCGCCAGGTAAGGCAGGCGGATGCTGATCTGGCCGTTTTCGTTGGCGACAGAAATCGCGTTAGCGGCCTGGGCCAGCAGTTTGACGCGAAGCTGAAAGAGCAGTCCTTGCACGGCAGGCGGCAGCGAGCCAAAGCGGTCGGTCAGCTCGGTTTGCATGTCGTCGATGCTCTGCATATCTTGCAGTTCTGCCAGCCGCCGGTAAAGCTGGATACGAAGCGCAGACTCGGAGATAAAACCGGTGGGGATATAGGCAGGCAGCGGCAGATCGATGGTGATGGTTGGAGTGGCAACCGGCAGGTGCGGCGCTTCACCTTCGCCCTTGAGGTGTTTTACGGCTTGCGCCAGTAACTGCGTATACAAGTGAAAGCCCACTGCCGCGATATGCCCGCTTTGCCGTGTGCCCAGCAGGTCACCCGCGCCGCGAATCTCCAGGTCGCGCATGGCGATGGACAGTCCCGCGCCGAGTTCGGTCTGCTCTCCGATTGTTTCCAGGCGCGCGCGTGCTTCGGGCGTCAGGCGGCTGGTGCGAGGGTGGAAAAAGTAGGCGTAACCCTGGCTGGCGCCGCGTCCTACGCGCCCGCGAAGCTGGTATAACTGCGCCAGTCCAAACCAGTCGGCGCGATCCACGATCAGCGTGTTGGCGTTAGGGATGTCCAACCCGCTTTCGATGATCGACGTGGACAGCAGCACGTCGCAGTCTCCCCGCGCAAAGGTCGTCATAACGTCTTCCAGGCGGGTTTCGTCCATCTGGCCGTGCCCAACCGCGATGTTGGCCTCTGGGACCAGGCGCCGCAGCTTGGTGGCGATGGTTTCGATGGTCTGCACGCGGTTATGCACAAAGTAAACCTGCCCGCCGCGATCCAGTTCGCGCAGAATTGCCTGCCGGACCAGCCTGTCGCTAAACACGCCGGTATGTGTCACGACCGAGCGCCGTTCTTCGGGCGGCGTCTGGATCATGCTGATGTCACGAATGCCCGTCAGGCCCATATACAGCGTGCGCGGGATGGGAGTGGCCGTCAGTGTCAGCACGTCGATCTCGGTGCGCAGTTGCTTGAGTTGTTCTTTGTGGGTAACGCCAAAGCGCTGTTCCTCGTCGATGACGAGCAGTCCCAGGTCTTTTAGCTGCACATCTGGTTGCAGCAGGCGGTGAGTCCCGATGATGATGTCAATACGACCTTCTACCAGCTCGTATAGAATCTGGCGCTGTTCGGCAGGTGTACGGAAGCGAGACAGCATTTCGACCTTGACCGGAAACGACAGCAGCCGCCGCGAAAACGTGTTGAAATGCTGCTGTGCCAGCACCGTTGTCGGGACCAGCATGGCGACCTGCTTACCGTCCATGACCGCTTTGAAGGCCGCGCGCAGCGCAACCTCGGTTTTGCCATAGCCCACGTCACCGCAGATCAGGCGGTCCATGGGATGGGCGCGCTCCATGTCGTCCTTGACTTCGTTCAAGGCCCGGAGCTGGTCGTCTGTCTCGATGTAGGGGAAAGAAGCTTCAAGCTCGTGCTGCCAGGGCGTATCCGGGCTGAACGCGTGTCCCGGCACCTGGGCGCGCGCGGCGTACAGTTCGAGCAGTTCGCGTGCCACTTCTTCGACCGCCTGCCGGGTGCGCTCCTTGATGCGTATCCAGTCCTGCGTGCCCAGGCGGTTAAGCTGGGGCGGCCTGTCGTCGGCGCCAACATAGCGTGACAGGCGGTCGGCCTGGTGGATCGGTACGTAGAGCGTATCGGTGCCTGCATACTCGACCAGCAGGTATTCGCGCTCGCTGTTGTCCAGAAAGCGTTTTTGCAGCCCGGCAAAGCGTCCGATACCGTATTCGACGTGCACCACGTAATCGCCGGGTTCCAGGTCGGCAAAACTCGATTCTGGGGGCAGGGCCTGTGGCTGTTGGCGGCGGCGTGGTTCGGGACGCTTCCAGCCGAATATCTCCGCGTCGGTGAGCAGGTGCAGATTTGACTGACCGCCGCGCAGCACCCACCCTTCGGCCAGCGACCCTTCAACAAATGACAGGGTGCCAATGGCATCCAGCGTGTGAATATGTTTGATTGTGCGAACAGGATCAGCCTGCTCGCCCCACAGCCCGGCCAACCGCTGTGCCTGCTGCGTGACGACGACCACCGGCTCACCCCACCCGTACAGTTTGTACATTTCGTCCAGCACCAGCCGAAGCTGTCCCCCGTAGCGCTGCCCCGGCGCGAACAGGTTGCCCACAACCGGCCTGTCGTCGTGTAACCCCTCCGGGTTGGCACCCAGGTGAAGCACCTGCCGCGCCGATAGATCGTCCTGAAGCTCGTCCCAGGTGAGGTATGGGATCGGGAAGTCCGGCGGGAGCAGGTTGGACGCGATCTTGTCCTGGCGTACACTCACCGCCTGTTCTTCCATCTCGGTGATGTTGTCCGTCAGCGTGCCCCAGTCATCTATCACGATCAGCGCATCGTCCGGCGCGTAGCTTAGCAGGTTGGCCGGATAGCTGTACAGGTATGGCAGGTAGAATTCCAGCAGAGGGAAAGCCGCACCGGCTGCCAGCGCTTCCTGGTCAGGCAGCGCGGAGATCACGTCGTCCTCTGGCGCGGGCTGGGAGGCAAACCAGTCGGCAAGCTGTTCGGCCACCCCCGGCGCAAAACGCGGCAGCGCTTCGCGCGCGGGCGGGATCAACACCTGATCAATACTGCCGGTCGAGCGCTGGGTTGCCGGGTTGAATGTGCGCAGGCTTTCGATCTCGTCACCAAAAAACTCGATGCGGACTGGCTGCGCGGCTGCTGTTGGGAAGATGTCGAGAATACCGCCCCGGCGGCAAAATGTCCCCGCTTCAACCACGATTGAGGCGGGCGAATAACCGATCTGGAGCCAGGTACGGAGCAGCGTTTCCGGGTTGGCCTGGTGGCCGGCCCGCAGCGCCCGCGACGTGGCGCGAAATTCGCGCACCGGCAGCGTTTTTTGCATCAGCGCGTAGGCCGAGGCGACCACAACAGGCGGCGAAACGCTGGATTCAGAGCGCGTGCCGACTGGCTGGACCAGCGCGGCGAGCGTATTCAGGCGGCCCTGGATGGCGCTGGCAGTCCAGGGAGCGCGTTCGTAAAAGATGGCCGAAGGTTCCGCCAGCCGCCGGACCGGCAGCCCTGGCGTCCACACGGGCAGTTGTTCGGCCAGATCGTGCGCGCGCTCAACCCGCCCGGTGAGCAGCATAACCGGGCGGCCCAGGTCTTGAGCCAGCGCGGCGACCAGATACGGGCGAGCGGAACGCAGCAGGTGTTGGTCGGGAACGGGCTGTCTGTTGCGCAGGTGGCGCAGTAATTCTTGATACGCCTGCGTCTGGCGCAAGATGTCCAGAATGCCGGTTAGTTGCATAAGGTGAAGTCGTCCGTTGCTACTTGGGTGAACCGGTATTGTTGAGTATGGGCGGTGGAGAGTCGTCCGGGGAGCCGTTGTAGCGGCTCATGGCGATGTCGATGCCGTCTGTCAGCCAGGTTTCCACAGCCGCGACGGCCCGTTCGACGGTTTGCTCGATCAGGTCGCCTTCATCATCGTTAAAAGGGCGCAATACGTAAGCTGCCGGGTCCATTTTGCCCGGCGGGCGACCGATGCCAAATCGGATGCGGGCGAAATCCTGCGTACCGATTCGCCGGATGATGTCGGTCATGCCCTTGTGCCCCCCTGATCCGCCCTTGGACCGGATGCGCAGCGTGCCGGAAGGCATATCCAGGTCGTCAAAGATGACGATCAGCCGTTCCGGCGGCACTTTGAAGAAGGCCATCAAGCCCTGAACGGATCCGCCGCTCAGGTTCATGAAGGTTTGCGGCTTGGCAACCAGCGCACGCTTTCCGACGACCACGCCTTCTGCCAGTTTGGCTTTTGAGCGTTTCTTCTGGGCAAAGCTCAGATCGTGTGCCCGTGCCAGCGTATCAACGCACCGGAAGCCGATATTATGCCGGGTATTGTGGTATTCTCGACCGGGATTGCCCAGGCCGACGATCAGGTAGGGTACGCTCATGTCCTTGTGATGCTGACGGGTTTTTAGCCAGCGCATTGGATTCTCACCGATCAGTACCGCAGACGTCCCCGTACCACGGCGTAACCTAACATCACGGCGAAGGCCACTACCGCCAGATAAGCACCGGAGCAGAACGCGCTGCGCACGCGCCCGATGTTGATCCGCGTGCTGGTGTCCCCTGGGTCGGCGTTCAAGACGGCGGGCGTGCTGCCATCAGGTGCGTTTTCCGCCGGATTCAGACCGGTAATGTCCCCGGCTGATGGGTTATTGCTCGGCGGCTGCTCAATCGGCGAGGTTGGCGTCGGCCCTGATGCCGGAGCGGCAGGTACGGTATCGGGTTGCCCGGATGCGACCGTAGGCACGGGTGTCGGTTCGCTGTTGATCACTTGCAGGTTAGAAACGATGAACTCGCCAATTTGCCCGTCGGTCAGAAAGACGCGCAGGCGAAGCTGGTAAACACCATCCGGGACCATGTTGGTATTCCATGCGCCCAGCACGTTGTCTTGAATTTGCTGCGTGACACGTTCCTGGACCAGAAACCACTGCTGCGCCGCGTCGCTCAGATCGTCATATTCCAGCGTATAGCTGGCAAACGCTGTGGGATGTGACGCGCTGCCAGTGATGTTGGTCAGCCCGAACAACTGCTGCCCATCCGCCGGTGATGTGATCACGGCTACGATGTCATCGGGGGTCTGGGCGGCAGCCGGTGCCAAGATGGGGGTAAACAGGCTCAGCCCGGTGACGAGAACGGCCACAGCCAGGGAAAAGCCCAACCGCTGCATACGGCTTTCCTTTTTTACCAACTGAAACCGGAAAGATAACCTATTGAGTTTAGCAACCGGGCAATGATCGTGCAAATTGGCCGCTGTATCGAATCCTATTCTCAAGGGAATATGCATGATGATTAAGCTAAAATTGCAGCGCGTCACAACGCGAATGTGACGGCATATTGATAATTAATTGACAGGACTGAAAGGCTGTGGCATAATCTAGCTATCTTGCGGACAGATAATCCGCTAACCCTCCTTCACATTTGCCATCTCAAAAAGAAGGAGGTGGTGTCGAATGAATGATAGTAGTACCAAATTCAGCGCTGTGACACCCCTCCTTCCGATGAAGTAAGGTGTCACAGCGCGTACGGCTCGAAAAGGCTCCCGGTTTGTGAGGGAGTCTTTTCCGTTATATGGCATGTTGCAAGGACTCAAGGCAATGCATAACCTGCCAACCGGCAAACTGTCACCTCACCTGTTAGCCGAACTGCTGCCGCTGCTGCCAACCGGCCCGCGTGTGGTGCTAGGCCCGCGCCTTGGCGAGGATGCTGCCGTGCTGGACATGGGCGAGCGCTACCTGGTCGCCAAGACCGATCCGATCACGTTTGCGACCGAGGACATCGGCTGGTATGCCGTGCAGGTCAACGCCAACGACATCGCCGTCACGGGGGCCACGCCGCTGTGGTTTATGGCAACGGTGCTGCTGCCATCCGGCAGCGCCACAGCAGACATGGGGCGGGCTGTTTTTATGCAGATAGCCGAGGCGTGCCGCGCGATCAATGTCGCCGTGATTGGTGGGCACACCGAAATCACGTATGGGCTGGATCGCCCGGTGGTTATGGGCTGTATGTTGGGTGAAGTGGATAAGGATCACTTGGTTCGGACCGGTGGCGCGCGCCCCGGCGATGCCATTTTGTTGACCAAAGGCGCGCCGATTGAAGCGACGGCGATTATTGCGCGGGAAAAACGGGACGACCTGGTCGAGCAGTTTTCGCCGGACATGTTGGATCGCTGCGCGGGCTTTTTGCACGATCCGGGGATCAGCGTGGTGCAGGATGCGCGGCTGGCTGTCGAGACTGGCGGTGTCACGTCCATGCATGATCCAACTGAGGGCGGTGTTTTAACCGCGCTGTGGGAACTGGCCGAGGCGAGCGGCTGTAGTATGGCGGTCGATCTATACGGGGAACACAAGCCCTGGCTGGCCGAAGGCGAGGCGCTGTGCAAGGCGCTGAATCTTGATCCGGCGGGCGCGATTGCGTCCGGTGCCCTGCTGCTGACCGTGACGCCGGATCAGGTTGACCAGATAGTGGCGGCATACAGGCGTGCGCGCATCCCCGTTTACCCGTTAGGGCATGTTGTCGGAGGCCCTCCGGCAGTGCATGATCGGGAGCGAGGTGCGCTGGCCTGCCCGGCGCGTGATGAAATAGCCAAGTTGTTTGAGTAAAATATCCAAATTAACAAAAGAATGCTTTGACCCGCCCCCACGCTTCGCGGTACAATGCCCCCTGTTGTCTGGCTGAAATCTCTGATGATCCGAATCTACTACCGAGATGGCGATTCCAGAATATCCTGGCAACCAGCGCGGTTTGGACTTACTGGGGGAACAGCCTTATTGAGTCCTGCGGATCACTGGCTGATTGATCGTGGGATTCTCCATTAACCAGGAGGGGTACTGTTTATGTTTCAAATGGATATCGAAGTATTTGAGCAAGTCATGATCTTTATCGTGCTTGCTACGGCGGGTGTGGCCCTGAGTTATGCCGCCTGGCTGAGGCACTTCATTATGTCCTCGGACAAGGGCAACGAAGAGATGCAGCGCATCTGGGGGTTCATCCGCGATGGAGCGAACGCGTACCTGCGTACCCAGCTCCGTACAGTGGCAGTGCTCATCGTATTGCTAACCGTGGCAATGTTCTTGAGCGTGTTTGTGGTTGCGCCAACGCCTGAGGCCAACGAGTATTTTGACGGCAACGAAGACAAGGCGCGGATCGTGATCGCGATTGCGCGTGCCCTGGCGTTTGCCATGGGGTCGTCGTTCTCTGCAATGGTTGGTTTCTTCGGTATGAATATGGCCGTCCAGGGTAATGTACGCGTGGCGGCAGCAGCCGAGCGCGGCGGCTACCAGCAAGCCCTGAAGATCGCTTACCGCTCCGGCACGATCACCGGGATGCTGACCGATGGCCTGGGTCTGCTGGGTGGCACGACGATCTTCATCATCTTTGGCAAGGCTTCGCCGGACGTGCTGCTAGGCTTTGGCTTTGGCGGTACGCTGCTGGCGCTGTTCATGCGTGTGGGTGGTGGTATCTATACCAAGGCGGCGGACGTAGGCGCGGACCTGGTTGGTAAGGTCGAAGCGGGCATGGAAGAGGATGATCCGCGTAACGCGGCGGTGATTGCCGACCTGGTGGGCGATAACGTAGGTGACTGCGCCGGTATGGCAGCCGACATCTTCGAGTCCTACGAGGTAACTATCGTTTCCAGCCTGATCCTGGGTCTGGCACTGACGGCCATCAACGGCGAGTTGTACTGGATCGTGCTGCCACTGCTGGTACGCGGGATTGGTGTGGTCAGCTCGATTGTGGGTACCTACGCTGTGTCGCTGTGGCGGGTGGATGACGCCGAAGAAGCCATGTTCAAGAGCTACGAGGTTTCGAGCGGTATCACCATCATGTCGACGTTCTTGCTGGCGTGGCTCTATGCCGGGCAGCTTTCGTTAGCGACCCTGGTGGCGGTTGGTGTGGCGTTGGCTGTAGCCTTTAACCCGCTCACCTCGTATGCAACCAGCGCCAAGAGCAACCGTGTTAAAAACATTTCGGCAGCGACTCGTTTTGGCCCGGCTTCGGTGATCCTCGAAGGCCTGTCGCTGGGCTACCTGTCGAGCGTCTGGGCGGTGTTTGTGATTATCGGCAGCCTGACGGCCTCGATCCTGGTTTACAGCTATGACTTCCCTGAAGATTACAAGCTGTATGCCGTGTTGGCGGGTGTAGCGCTGTCGGTCATCCAGATCGTACGTGGCCAGATGCGCCAGCATCTGGTTGAGGGCTTCTTCTCAGCGCTGTGGATCATGGTGGCTGCGCTGTTCATCATCAGCATGCACGAGGTCCCGGACGTACACCGCTATAACTACATCCTGTTTGGCGTGACGCTGATCGGCGTGGGTATGCTGTCGCATACCGGCAACAATGTGAGCATGGACACCTTTGGCCCGATCTCTGACAATGCCAACGGTATTGGCGAGTTGGCGGGCATGGGGGCTGAGGCGCGGCAGATCATGGCTGACCTGGATGCCGCCGGTAACACGACCAAGGCGATCACGAAGGGTGTCGCCATTGGTTCGGCGGTGATTGCAGCGGTGTCGCTGTTCGGCAGTTTCTTTGCCGACATCCAGCGCGTAAAGCCAAACTTTGAGGAAGTCGTGAACCTAGCCGACCCGGTTGTATTCGTCGGGCTGCTGATCGGCGGCTCGCTGCCGCTGCTGTTCAGCGGTCTGCTGATCAAGGCTGTGAGCCGCGCGGCTGGCCTGATCATGGCCGAAGTGCGCAGGCAGCTTCGTATCCCTGAAATCGTAGCCGGTACACAAACCCCGGACTACGCCCAGGCGGTGACGATCTCAACCCAGTCCGCCCAGATCGAACTGGTGCCGTTGGGTGCGATTGCCGTGTTGGCCCCAATTGCTGTTGGCCTGCTGCTCAAGGAACAGGCATTGGGCGGCTTCCTGGCGGGTGTGATCCTGTCCGGCCAGTTGTTGGCTGTGTTTATGTCCAACGCGGGTGGTGCCTGGGACAACGCCAAGAAGTATGTCGAAGACGGCTATTTTGGCGGCAAGGGCAGCGAGAACCACAAAGCCAGCGTTGTAGGCGATACAGTCGGCGATCCGCTGAAGGATACGGCTGGTCCGGCGCTGAACCCGATGATCAAGGTGATGAACCTGGTCGCGCTGATCATGGCGCCTATCGTCGTGGAGTACGAAGGCTACAGCGCGGGCGTGCTCATTGGCGCAGCGGCAGCGATCGCGGTCATTCTGTGGGCGGTGCGGCGCAGCGACCGTCAGGAAGAACAAGAGTTTGACGAGGCCGCCGAACGTATCACCGAAGCGGTAGCTTCCAGCGACTAGGACGTCGCCAACAACCAGGTAGATGCCTGGATATAACGTAACAGATAAGCGGCTCACGGCAACTATTTTGCTTGTGAGTCGCTTTTTTGATTACACTCTAGTTAAGCTTAACGGTGCCCGGTAAACTATAAGGTGGCTGTGTTATGCCTACTGCTTTTGTGTGCGACCCCCGGTTTGCATCCCATACCAGGCCAGACCATCCTGAGAATGCAGCACGGCTGGCGGCTGTTGAGCAACACCTGGAACAGGCGAATTTGACGGATCAGTTGGTCAAGCTGGAGATCGCCCCGGCAACGGATGAAGATGTGCTGGCCGTGCACAGCCCGGCGTATCTTGCACAGCTTGACGCCATGACAGGGCGGTCTGGTCTTCTTGGCCTGGACACGTACTTAGCGCCGCGCTCGTATAAGATCGCCCGGTTGGCGGCTGGTGGTGTTTTGCGGGCTGTGGATGCAGTGATGTGCGGAGACGCGGACAACGCGCTGGCCGCGATCCGCCCCCCAGGGCACCACGCTACACCGTTCAATGGCATGGGATTCTGCCTGCTAAACAACGTGGCTGTTGCGGCACGTTATGCACAGCGGGTGTATGGTGTCGAGCGGGTGCTGATCGTTGATTATGATGTGCATCACGGCAACGGCACCCAGGATGTTTTTTATACCGAGCCGACGGTGTTGTATATTTCTACACACCAGTGGCCTCTGTATCCCGGTACCGGGGCGGTACAGGATACCGGCAGCGGACCGGGCGCGGGATATACGATCAACGTACCGCTGCCGCCGGGCGTTGGCGACAAGGGATATGCGGGGGTGTTTGAGCAGCTCGTCTGGCCCGCTGCGCAGCGCTTTGATCCAGGGCTGGTGCTGGTGTCGGCGGGATTTGATGCCCACTGGGCTGATCCACTGGCGCATATGCGTCTTTCGCTCGCGGGGTATGATCACTTGACCAGAGAACTCCTGGCGTTGGCAAGCGCGCTGTGCGAAGGGCGGATCGTGTTTGTTTTGGAAGGCGGGTATAATCTTCAGGTACTCGGACATGCCTGGGCAAACGTGGCGCGATCCTTGCTGGGCATTGACCGGGTATCCGATCCGCTTGGTTCAAAAAACGGTGAGGAGCCTGCAATAGATCAGCTCGTTGTAAGTCTAAAACGACTTCATAAGTTAGATTGATACAACTTTTTGTTATCTTGCGCGTTTATTTCAGGCATTGCATAATGAGTTAGAAGCTAGGTAAAAACTGAGAAATGAGCCGACGATGGCTGATGATGTAACTCTCAAGGCGTATCTGAAAGACCTAAATGTGATGTTGGAGCGCGAGTCTCCAACCGAGGTCGTGAGCCACTGCCGATACATCCTGCAACACTTTCCACAAAATGCGGAGACGTATCGCCTGTTGGGTAAAGCGCTTCTGCAAAAAGGACACAGCGAAGGTCGCGAGGAATACTTTGATGAAGCGGCAGAAGTGTTTCAGCGCGTGCTCAGTGTGCTGCCCAATGACTATGCAGCGCACATTGGCTTGAGCGAAATCCGAGAGCAGCAGAACCAGCTTGATCAAGCGCTCTGGCATCTGGAGCAAGCCTACGAGCAGATGCCGGGTAATGCCATGCTCCAGGGCGCGCTGCGTGACCTATATGTTAAGCGGCAAGGCAAAGACAAGGTGCCTGAAAAGCTTCAGTTGACGCGTGGGGCGCTGGCACGCCAGTATGTCAACGCAGGGCTTATCGATCAGGCGCTGGTCGAACTGCGTGCCGCACTGGAACAGGCCCCCCAGCGAATTGATTTGCAGGTGCTGCTGGCAGAGACACTCTGGGAAAACCAGTACAAGATTGAAGCCGGTGAAGTGGCTATCGGGATTCTCAAAAAGCTGCCGAACTGTCTGCCCGCCAACCGGATCATGGCCCAGCTATGGCTGGATTACCAACGTCCAACCGATGCCCGGCCTTTTCTTGAGCGGGTGGAAGCTGTCAACCCGTACGAGGCGCTGCGTGTCGTGCAGCCGGATGCTGACCCGGCGTCTGATACCAATGTGCTGCCGCACCTGGATTACACGGCGAAAGCCGCCGCAGTTCTGTCTGCCGAGACGCCGGACTGGGTAGAGCAGTTGGGCGATCTGGGCAGCGTGGACGATATTTTTCAGGTGCCAGCAGAAGCGCCGCAGCCGGATATCGCGTCGATGGGCGGACCGGAGCGAATCGATACGGATGCAATTTTTGGCGGCGTATCCTCCAGAGCAGAAGAAGAACCGGACTGGCTGCGTCATGAGCCCGTGTCACCCGGCGAACCCGAAGTCCCCGACTGGTACAGTGGCGGTGTTGAGGCTTACATGCCTGAGGATGAGTCACCGGCCATGACCGAACCGGTTGAGCCTGACTGGCTAGATGAAGCCGGACCACCATCGGCGCCGGAGGTTCCCGACTGGTTTGCTGAGGTGCCAGAGCCAGAACCTTCCCCTGTTTCACCACCGGACTCAGCCGCCGTTGAGGCTGACTGGTTATCTTTTGATGAGGAAACAGGCACAGAGGACACATTCGCTGCTGATGGCGACACGGCTGCCGAACAGGCGGCGCCTGCGCGGGGAATTCGCGGATTCACAGACCTGTTACATGGGATCGAGACGACGCATGTTCCACCGGGTTCAAGCGACGATGTTGGAGATATCGAGCCGGTCGCGCCGGATTGGTTGAGCGCGTTTGACGAAGACGAAACACCCGAACAGCCGGAGGCGGAAACACCAGAAATGGGCGCACCGGCTGATGATTCACTGATATGGCTGCCGGAGGACACAGGCGCAGACGTCCCCCAGGCGTTCGATCAACAGGATGATTGGTTTGCTGAGATGGAAGAGTTTGCTACAGCAGAGCCGGATCAAGTCGCTGTTGACGAGTGGCCTGAAGCAGAAGAGCAACCGGCCATCTATGAACCTCCGGCGATAGATGAGGAGGAATGGCTGGCATCCTTCGAGGAGCCGGAGCTTGATGCCGAAGAAGCTGAAGACTCGCTGCCGCACACTCCTGAAGCCGAGATTGTAGAGATGCTGGATCAGCTTCCCCTGGCCGAGCTTGTTGACGAAGACGCGTTCGAAGCAAGCAGGCTGGTAGAAGAAGAACCATCTGGGGAAGAAGTAGATTGGCTGTCTGAAGATCAAGACGCGATGGATTGGATGCAGCCCATCGATCTTGGGGATGAGGCCCTATTCGAAGCAGAGGAACCGTCCGAAGTGATAGAGGAAGACCTGGCGATGCTGCGCCGGGCTGCAATGCCCCCATCGGATATGGATTTCGACGAGGTTATTACCGCGAAAGACCTGGATACCGAGGTGATAAGGGGCGCAAAACCGGAGGAACCGGAGCCGGAGGCCGCTTTGGACTGGCTAACCGAACCGGAGCTTGATTTCTTTGCGCCCGGAGCATTGGAGTCGGAAGCTCCTGCCCTGCAAGACCAGGGATCGGGTGCCGTGGACGATTGGCTGACCAGGATCGGGCAGGCTGAGACTGAGGATTGGGCAGCGGAGCCTGATGATTTCGACGGTAGCGCATGGGATGAGCCTGAAGCGCTGCCGAGATCAGCCCAGGCTCAGGAAGACCTGGCCGACGTGGACGATTGGCTGGCCGATTTGGAAGAGCTTGACGAGGCGGAGCTGGTCAGCGCGATGGATGCTGGTGTTGAGGAAGAACCCCCGGCATCTTTAGCGCCTGAGATCGAGCCAGCGTCAGAACTGCTCGATTGGCTCAGCGAAACCAGATCAGAAGAGGACGTATCGTTTGTTGCAGAAAAAACCTATGACGAGGCCTGGGACGAGATGGAACTGTCATCGGCAGAGTTGAACATAGCTGCTGATGACTTAAGTGCCCTATTCGACGCGCAAGAGGAAACGCTCGGCGCGGCGGAGCAGGTGCAATGGGAAGCCGAAGAAGCGCAGCCAACCCCTGAAGCTGAGGCAGGCGAAGCAATGGATTGGCTGCAACCCGATACCGACGAGGCGGACTGGCTCGGCTCGTTTGCTAAGGCCGAGGTTGAGGACGCAGCTCCGGCAGACATACCTGCCCCCGAAGCCATTGAAACGGACGAATGGCTGTCCGAGATGCCAGTGCCGGATATGGACATGCTAGCGGAAGAACTGACAGATGACGAGCTATTGTTTGATGCGATGGAAGAGGTGATGTTTGGCACTGAAGAACCGCTCGCCGAGGAAACCGGTATGGCGGCCAGTGTCGACACTATGGAGTTAGAGGCTGCTCCTGATACGGATATGGAGCCGCTTTATGCCGAGCCTGAGATAACTGAAGATGTAGGTCCGGCGTGGCTGGCCGATATGATGCCGGTCGAAGCTCCTCCTGCGCCATCCGACCAGGCCGAGCCGATCATGGACGAGGCATACGATCCGTTTGCTGCTGGTCGTCCTGACCAGGTGCCGGCATACGAATCCGCCAAGGATACCGGCATTTTACAGCCGGACGAGCACCCGGACTGGATGACAGCGTTCACCGGGGAAGAGTTGCTGCCCGAAGCTGATCTGGATGCCGAGTTTGAAGCGGCCCCAACCACAAGACCCCTGGCGCTTGACGACCGGTTCGGAGAGGACGAAGCTGAAGACGGCTTTAGACCTGAGTCCGTCACCGTCAAAGAGCCGATCACCGACAGCCTGACCGATATGGAGTTTGAGGACTGGACGGTTCAGAGGGAAGCAGGGTCGGCGCTGCCCGCCGCTGAGGTTGGGGCGGAAGATGAAATGCCTGATTGGCTGGACGCGATTACCAGGTCTGAGGCGGATAAGCTCGATGATATGTTCCCGGACGAACAGGAAAAGTACAGCTCTGCCGAGGATACCGGCGTACTTCAACCAGGCAGCGAGGCCGATTGGCTGCCGGAATTGAGCAGACACGAGTTGGCCGAAGCTGAACCGGGCGAGGAATTCTTTGCAGAGCAGGGGCTAAAAGACGGTTTGGTTGAGGAGTCCGGTGTGATCCAGCCTCTCAGCCGCCCCGAATCGCTGCCGGAGATCGGCGAGCGCCGGGTCGAGGCGCAACCGGCAGAGATCGAACCCGGCGAAACGGAAGAACGGGTTGCACAACGCTACGATCTAGCCCATACTAAGGACGCTGAGTCAGTCGTTTCGGTAAGGGAGCCAGGTCTGGGGGAGGCTATATCGGACCAGGAACATATGCCGGACGATTTCTCATTTGATGATTATATGCCTGCATGGCTGCGCCAACCGAAGGAACACGAACCGGATCTTTCGACGCAAGCGGACCTTGAACCGCCAGCCGAACCGCCGGAATGGTTACGTGAAGTCTTTGAGGAAGACAAGGATTAACCTGTAGTATCGCGCACCGTACGGCACCCAGTCGCCGCTGGTGCTTGAGGAGGACATCATGGTACCGCCCCCTGAAAACGCAGGTGACGAGTTCCCCGATTTCGAAAATATGACGCCTGAGCAACAAATGGCCTGGTTGGAAAGTCTTGCCAAGCGCCAGGGGGCCTCTGATGAGGAGTTTACGACCGCTGCCGATCTGGATATCCCTATCCCGGAGAACGCGGTGATCGATGAGCCGGGCTATGTGCCGTATTCGATCAGTGAACGACCTGCTGCCAGAGAAGAAGCACCGCCGCCCGAAGCGGAGCCTGAACCGACTGTGATGGCCGAAGAGGAACGTGAGCCTGCTCTCGCTGGTGATGAAGCTGCGCCGCCTGAACTTGAGCCGGAAATATTCCCCGAAGCAGAAGAAGCGGCTGCGGAAGAACCGGTCGAATCCATCCCCTGGTTGGAAGACCTGGCGGCGCAGCCGGTGGGCGAGCAGGATGAATTCGCGCTTGATTTTGAACCGCACATCCTGGAAACACCTGAGGCCATGGAATTGGAAGAAGCTTCACCCGCTCTCATGGAATTGGGTGAAGACGCCGCCGCTGAGTGGGACCTGGAAACTGAGTTTGGATTTGAAGAGCTGGAGGCTCCGCCGCTCGAAGAAGCTGAAGTCCTGCCAGAACCGGAAGCCGTTCAACCTGCCGAAGTTGAGAGCGGCCCGGTCCCCACCGGCGAGAAAGACCTGTTAGCCGGGGCCGACCCGATGCTGTGGCTGGAAAGCCTGGCTGCACGCCAGGGAGTCAGCGCAGACGAGTTGATCACATCTGCCGACCTGGAAGTCGAGATACCGGAGGATGCCGTCATTGATGAGCCGGGTTATGTGCCGTATGACGTTATCACCGATGGACACAGGCCGGAACCTGAGCTGGAAGCGGGCGAGGGAACTGCCGAAGAACTGCCTGGGACTGCGCCGGATGAATTGCTTGCAGTTGGGGATGAAATTGAGACCCCAGGCGGCGCGGACGCGATGACCTGGCTCGAAAGTCTTGCCAGGCGCCAGGGCGTTAGGGATGAGGAACTGGTCACAGCCGCAGACCTGGATATCCCCGAACTGCCGGATGACACCGTTATTGAGGAACCTGGGTATGTGAGCTATTCGCCGTTTGGCGAAGAAGAAGAGTATGAAGAGTTCGAACCGGTGGCATCAATGGCTGTTGGCGAAGAAGAACCCGCAGACCTGCCGCCAGAGTTTGATGCATTGGATGAGCCGCTTTCCTGGTTGGAAGACCTGGCCGCCGAACCGGAAACCCTGGAAGCGGCTGAGCCGGAACTCAAAGATTCAGCAGCAGCGGTTTCGCCAGAGGATCCGCTGGGCGGGATGACAGACGAAGAGATCGCTTATGCGCAGGCGCACGGCCAACTGACGCCGGACCAGGAGCTGGCCTGGGTGCAGCGCCAGGCTGCCCGGCTGGCCGAAGCACGCCTGGACCTGGAAGCAGAGCAGGTCGAGATCGGTGATGAGGCGGTTGGCCCGGCAGAACCGGGTGCGCTGCCCGGCTGGCTTGAACAAATACGCGAAGAGGATATGCTAGAGGCAGGTGAAGAACCCGCCCTCCTGCCTACAGACGCCGATGTTTCCGAGTGGCTGGCAGATGCTGCGGATGAAGTGGAACAGGCTGAACTGTTAATTGAGTCCGATGTAGATTTGCTGTGGGCCGAAGCCTCCGAGACGCAGAAATTTGTTGTGGAAGAAGAGCCAGCCGAGGATTCTGAGCTGGCGGCGTTCATCAGAGGGGATTTTGCACTGGAAGAGCCGGATCAATTGGCCGAGGCGCTAGACGAAGAATATGATCGCAGACTAATCGGCGACGAGCTTGAACCGGCGTGGTATACAGAGGCAGTGGCAAAAGCAGTTGAAGTCGAAGCCGAGGAGGAAGTACCACCGGCTGAAGTAGAAATCCCTGGCGAGCCAGTACTGGCCGAAGCCTCACCGGTGGATATGCCCGATTGGCTCAGGGATACGCCCACAGAGGCAGATTCCGCGCCGGATGAAGCCATGCCAAGCTGGCTCATCGAAGAAGTTGAACCGGCAGCAGAAGAGGACGCCGTACCCGACTGGTTGGCCGAGGTAGCCGAAACCCCGGAAGAAACGGGACTGGACTGGCTGCCTGCGGAAGAACCGTTACCGGAACTAGCTGAAGCCGCCCCGCCGCCCGGCGCGATGGAGCCGGAAATTCCGGCCACGATTGAACCGGCAGCTATTCCGGAAGGCGATCTGTTTGCGCAGTACCGCGAACGATTGGAAGACGACCCGAACGATTATGCCACGCGCCTGGCGCTGGCGCGCGCACTGCGTGCAAACCAGCAGGTATCTTCCAGCCTGGATCAATACGAAGTACTGGTCAACGTCTCGCAACTGCTGCAAGATGTTTCGGATGACCTGACCAGTGTGTTAAGCGAGCAGCCCGCTGATCCGCGTATGCACCGCCTGTTGGGGGACACGTACATGCGGCGTGGTATGCTTCAGGATGCATTGGAGGCGTATCGCAGCGCGCTGGATCGACTGTAGCCGCTGGCGCGTCGCAGCAGTGTACAATTGTCGATACGGTGGGCGGGGTTACCTGAACAACCCGGCCCGCTTATTATGTACCATCATCGTCTGATCGATTACCAGGAGGACCTGTGGAACGTACATTAATCATCATCAAGCCGGATGCCGTTCAGCGCGCCTTGATTGGCGAGATCGTTCGTCGTTTTGAATTACGCGGTCTGCGGATTGCAGGCATGAAGTTTATGCAGATCAGCCGGGAACTTGCCGCCGAGCATTACAAGGAACACAAGGGGAAACCATTTTACGAAGGGCTGCTCGACTATATCACGGCTGCGCCCGTAGTGGTGATGGCGCTGGAAGGCACGGACGCTATCGAGATCGCGCGCAGCACTATCGGCGCAACCAAGCCGATCGATTCGTCGCCCGGTTCGATCAGGGGCGATTTTGGCGTGGAAGTCGGGCGGAACCTGGTGCACGGGTCCGACAAACCAGCGAGCGCCGAGCGAGAGCTTAACCTGTTCTTCTCACCGGACGAACTGATTGACTGGTCGCGCGATCTGGACCGCTGGGTTTTTGAAGGCTAGCTTCTTTGAAGCGGGGGCGCTGTATGTATACACGCGAGGCGTCAGTCCAACGTCTCGCGTGCTGTTTACCAGGCAAATAGGGGTTAGAGTCGCGTGTTATTGAATACGAACCATCACCGGGGCTTCGCGCCACAGCCCTTCCAGATCGTAGTAGGCGCGTTTTTCGGGCAGAAAAGCATGAATCACAACATCACCAAAGTCGATCAGTACCCAGCCACCGGATGCTGTGCCCTCAATACGCCAGGGGCGGATCGCGTGCTGCTTTTCTACTTCCTCGCTGATATGTTCGATGATAGCTTTTAGCTGCCGGTCGCTGTTGCCGCTGATGATCACGAAATAATCGGTCACCGGCGACACCTGGCGCATATCCATCAAGACAACGTTCTCACCTTTTTTATCGGATGCCAGGTCTACGATTGTCCGTGCCAGTTCTATTGGGTCCAGTTGCATAACCTCCAGATGCTGTTTAACACAGGTATTGATACTCATTTTAGCATGACTTGCTGCCTGTGCCAGCGCGTGTGGCTGGGGCTTGATCAATCTGGCTGGCGCAGCGGCGCGCGCACGAGTTCGGTATACACCGCGCCGGTCGGCTTTAACTGGCTGCGTATCAGGCTGACCGCATCGGCTCGCCAGCGCTGCGTATCTCCCGGCGGTATATTAGCTACCAGCGTGCCGAGTTCGGCAGTGTTGTGTTTGGTTGCTTCACGCCGCACGCGGCCCAGTGTCAGGTGAGGGTTGAACGGGCGTTGTTCGGTGGGAAACCCCAGAGGCGAAAAATGCGCCTCGATGGCATCTCGGAGGGCGTGCAGAGCGCCCGTTTGCTCCTGTACGCCGACCCAGACGACGCGCGGGCGCCGGGTGTTAGGGAAGCATCCAAGCCCGCCAGCAGCCAGCTCAAACGCGGTGTGGCTGCGTGTCACGTCGATCAATGCCTGTTCGAGCGTGTGCTGCCGTATGGCGGGCACATCGCCCAGGAATTTGAGCGTCAGGTGGATACCATCGGGGTTCACCCAGCGCACCGTCCGGGGCGGCACCCGTTCCTTGATCTGTGTCTGGATACCGCTCAACAGGGACAATACGTTGGGGGGCAGTTCGATAGCAATAAACAGCCGCAGCATATCTGTCATGGAAGAATCCCTTTTTATACACACAATCGCGTCTGGTGCCAATCAGGCACAGTATAGCGTGATGCATAGCTTTGCACACAGCGCCGCTGGCCTGGTAACATGAGCAATTGTTGGTTCGTTGAATGTTGTTGTACAATGACGGCATCCTTATGATGGCGGGTAGAGTTAAACGCGTATGACTCAGGAACAAGCCAAACAACTTTTACAACAGGGTATAGCTGCGGCGCGCAGTGGTCGTCCTGATGTGGCGCGCGAACTGCTTCAACAGGCAGTCCGGTTTGATCCACAGAATGAAACAACCTGGCTGTGGTTGAGCAGTGTTGCACGGGATGATAAAGAGCGTACGTTTTGCCTGCGACAACTGCTGTCTATCAACCCCAACAATGAGTATGCCCAGAAGGGGTTGCGGGCGCTGGGCATATTGGCGGAACAGCCTGAAGAGGTGTCGCCGTTCACGACCATCCCTGTGTTGGACGAAGAGAAGCACGCGCGCGTGCAGCAAGCCCTTGATGGCTTTTTGCGCCGCTATGACCCGCAGCCTGTAGATCAGCTCAGTATTAAGTGGGAGCGCAAGACTCGGCGGCGCTATGGCGAAGGTGGCGCGCGCCGTCTGCGCCAGATCACCTACGCTGTTATCGGGCTGGTGATGGTGGCGTTGGTGGTCGGATTGGGCGTGTTGGTGACCAGCCTGGATATTTTGGGTGGTGAGGCTACTGAAGTGGCAGCACTGCGCACGCGTATTTTTACTGCAACGCCCACATCAACCATGACGCCGACTCCCGGCGGCGCAACCCCCACCCCGTTCCCTGAGCAGATGGCGGTACCCGCGACCGAGGTCCCGGCAGGTCTTGAGCCGGGCAGCGAGTATGGTAACCCGCCCACCGCCATTTATCCGGCGGTGAATCCCAATGTGGCGGGCGTGATCGATAACGCAATAGACTACTACTCTATTGGAGAATATGACAGCGCAGTTGGCACGCTGGAGGCGCAGCGCGGTTTTTCCGGTGACAATTGCTACGAGTCGGTGGTGTACTACCAGGCCATGAGCTACGCGGAACAGGGAGGGATGCAAAACCTCAATACAGCCTCTCAACTGTTGGAGGATGCACTGGCCTATGAGCCGCCGTATGGTTTTACATCTTGCCAGGAATCGCCGCGACTGCTGGCCGGGTTGGGCTACGTGCGCTATTTGCAGAATCGGCTGAGTGAAGCGCTTACCCTGAGCGAACGAGCGCTGGTCGATGACTCCAAGCTGGTCCAGGCTATACTGACCAAGGCCAGGGTGCAAATCGGCAACGGCCAGATTTCGGATGCCTGGCTGACGGTAGACCAGGCGCTCCGGGAATGGCCGGGCGATACTAATTTGCTGCTGCTGGCAACCGAGATCGAAATGGCAGGCGATCCACCTGGCAACGCGTTGGAATACATCGGCAAGGCGCTGTACGTGGACCCGGCGCTGCAACCGGCGCTGCGGTATCAGGCGCAGATATACCTGATGCTGGCCGAGCAAGAAACCAATGCTCAGCGGCAGCTTGAATACTACGGGTTGGCGGCGCACAGCGCGCAAACACTGCTGCTGTATTACGCTGGTGATCCGGCAGGATACCTGTATCTGGCGAAAGCGCGCATTGGCGAGGATAAGTATGACGAAGCCGAAGCGGTGCTCAGCCGGGTTGTCGAGGTTGAATCCAGCCTGCCGGAAGACGACGAAACAGCGGCGATTGTTGAGGATGTATACCGGACGCGCGGCAACCTGTATTATGAGCAGGGACGGCTGGAAGAAGCGCGCGACGACTTTGATCACGTGTCGCTCGAAGACCTGGACACGTTGGGGAAATTGGTGGATATTGCGTACCGGTTGGGCGATTACCCGGACATGGCTCACCGGTTGGATGAATACCTGGCGCTTGAACCCAACCAGAAAACATACCTGCTGCTGGAAGCACAGGCGCTGGCCGAGATTTGCACCTATTCGGATGATCTGACATGTGACTATGACGAGGTGCTCAGCAGGTTGAGCAATACGTTTATTTCGGCGCTGGACGACGATCAACAGGCGGATGCGTACAGCTACCGTGCCCAGGCGCAGTATTGGCAGACCAAGCAAGACCGCCGACTTGCGAGCGAATCGCGGCAGTCAGCTAACCGGCAGGCCCTGGATGATGTGAATAAGGCGCTGGCGATCCGCGACAGGCCGATTGACCATTACTACCGAGGTCTGATCCTGGAAGAACTGGGGATGCTCGTCGAGGCATTGGAAGAATACAACTGGGTGGCCTATTGGGATGGGCAGTACGACTATCCGTTTGTTGAGGATGATTTTGATGAACGGATTGATGATCTGGTAGAGCGTATTCAAGAAGCGGAAGCAGCCGCAGAAGCAGAAGAAGGCGAGGAGGGTGAAGAGCCTGGGCCTACGGCTACACCGGTGCCGGGCGCGACAGAATCGCCGCTGACACCTACCCCGGCTGCCATACCGACACAAGGGCCGACCGCAACCATGACGCCAACAGTGCCGCCCACGCGAGTAGCACCGACCGCTCTCCCGTAAGCAGCGATCCCGGTCTATGAGAGGAAAAAGCGGGTGACACCATGGGGTGCTGCCCGCTTAGTTTATTCACGAACGGGTTGAGAAAGGTTCAAGCTGAACCGGATCAGAGCTGTTTTGGAGACGCTCCCAGGCAGCGCGCACGGGCTGGAGCACAGTTTGATCTTCTGGGATTTCACCGTAGCGCACAGCAACATATGCCTCGGTGATGGTCTGCACATCGTCGCCCATGCCGGGATACGCCTGGACCAGCTCGCGGCGGTATTCGTATGGTGTGTCGGACAACGCACGGGGATAACCACGTTTTCCAGCCAGCTTTTCCATGCGCGCATAGATACGGCGGATGGTCAGCGCCGCAAACAGATCGCTCCCCAGGCCGAATCGGCGCAGAAGCCCCAGCGTATCGGCCAGGCGCTGCCAACCGGCACGCAGCGTTTGCCGCAGGCCGCCTACCACTTCGGCGGTACCCAGCGCTTCCCGTTCCTCGTCACTGTATCTTTCTTGCCGGTCGCGCCCGATCAACAAAAACCAGAAAAACGCGATGATCAACAGGATCAGAAACACGATAAGCGCCACGATCAGGGCATCGGTTAGCACGGCAAAAATATCGGCCAGCAGCGGAATATCGCTGCCGCCGCTTGAGCTGTCGTCACCTGAGCCAATCTCAAAGATGTCGCCGGGTATTTGATCGGGCAAGATGGAACGCAGCAGGTTGTAAATAAGTTGGGCCAACAACAGCAGCGGCGAAGCAACCAGGAGCAGAAGGGTCAGCGCGCCTTCACCGATGGTTTTGAAAATATCTGCCGCCCGCGCCATGTCCATGCCCGACAACCACAGCGCGGCCACATAGCCTGCCAGGGTCAGTCCCAGGGCAGTAAAAAGCAGCGACACTATCCACCCGCGTCCAAAGATGGCTGTCCGGCTCCGGTCCAGGTTCAGGCTGTCGGCGCGCGCCAGGCTTGTGCTCAGCAAACCCAGGAAAAAGAACACGGGCACTGTTGGCAGCGCAGCCCGCCGCAGGGCCGGGTTGGCAAACAGGAACAGCCAGAAAAACGCCAGCATCCCCAGGCGCAGTCCAAAACTGGCGCGCACCAGGGTCATGTAGATGCTGCCAAGCTGAAAACCGCGCCACCACAGGAACAGCACCCAGGCGATCACCAGCGGTCCGCCGGGCACACGCTGCTGCCTGTCGATGTAAAACAGGTCGATCAGCGTTAAATCGTCTTTACCGCCATAGGCTTTTACCAGCAGGGGCAGCACAAGCACCGTTGCAGCCGCGGCGGCCCACATCCACAGCAGGATGGCAGTAGTTTGCAGCCCATCGTCTGTGCGGCGGTGATACATCCGGCGGGTGATCAGGGTGCTGGCGAGCAGGTTAGCCACTGCCAGACCCAGCGCGGCGGATAGTTCTATTTCCAGAAAGTACGCCAGTGAGAGCGCCAGCCAGGGCGCCAGCCAGCAGGCAGTCATCAGAATCACAGCAATATGCAAGTATTCCTGGCGCCAGTTGATCCGGCGGGCAGTAGGGCTGGCGTCAGTCATGGGTAGAACTGGTTGATTGCTTGGCACGTTCAGCCTCTTCTCTGGCCCGGCGCCTGAGGTAACGCTGGCGTGGCGTCAGGTGCTCATCGCCGGATGGCAATTCATCATCCTCTTCTTCCTCGGATGGCAGCGGCGGTTCTTCATCCTGGATCGGTAGATGGTAAGTCAGCACACGGGGAATAACCGGTGGTTCAGACTTGCCGAGACAGATCAGCACCAGGCGGCGACCGCTGTCGCGCAGGCGTAGAATGGAGGCGCCGATAGCTTCGTTCATAAACGGCGTGATCAGCACCAGCGTTGCGCCCCACGGCAGGCGAGGGCTTTCGTCGAGCAGGAAGCGGTCGAAACTGCTGCTGACGAAATAGCTGACGGCGGCCAGGGCTTCGAGCACGTGTGTGAGCTGGTCAGGGCTGCGGCTGGGCAAGATGCGGAACGGCTGGTCAGCATGGGCCAAAGTGCCGTTGGCGGTGATGCCGACCGAGTGCCCCTGTTCCAGTCCCCAATGTGCCAGCGAGGCCGCAACTTCGGTCACGTAATCCAGCATGGCAGGCCACACGCCGCGCCAGTATATCTCAAACGTGGCGACGTTCAGGCACAGCACGGTGCGCTGGCTGCGAGTTGGTTCGTACACACGGGTTTGCAGGCTGCCGGTGCGCGCTGTTGCTTTCCAGTGTATGTGGCGAAAGCTGTCTGTTGGTGAATAATCGCGGATGCCCATTGTGCGGTTTGGGTCTTCGAACAGGCGGCGCTGCACCCGGTGATCGCCAAACGGGTCTTTGAGCGGCAGCCCTAATTCGGGCAAGGTCTTGATACGTGGGTAAACGATCAATGCTTCGTGACGATCTTCTATCACAAGCTTGCGATCAAACAGGCTGAAGGGATCGCCGGATACCAGCGTCACCGGCCCAATGTCAAACACGCCCCGGCGGCGGGCGGTCAGCGTCACGGTGCGCCGGATGCGTTCATACCAGCGCAGCGAGTAGGTGTTGATCAGAAAGCCGGAGTCGGGATCGTATTCGGACCGGGCCAGTGCGAATTCGTCGGATGGGCCGACATGAACGGACCATTCATCCTCGGTCTGGAACCAGGGGAGCGGCAGCAGCTTGCGGTTCTCGACCAGGATGTTCACATCAAAATTCTCGTCCGGGAAAAAACGTCGATAACGAAACTGGCGGTGGTATACCAGCCCGCGTAACGAACTGCGGCTCCACAGCCAGGCTGCCAGCAGCACCACGACCATAAACGCCACCATCGCCAGCAGTTCCTGGAGATGAGCGAGAACGGCCACTACAAACGCGATCAAGGCGAAGCTCATCCAGCGGTGATCGACCAGCGTGCGCAGCGTGTCGCCGCGCCCCTGGACGGGTTGTAGATCGCGTTCTTCGCGTTCGGCCTGGTCAAAGTCGAAAAAGCCCACGGTTACCCTCGCGCTAGCGCTCAACCGGCACAGGCACGGTGTTTACAAGGTCGCTGACAATGTCTTCCGGGCGGCGCCCGCGCAGCCGGGTTTGTGGATTGATCTGGATGCGATGAGTCAACACGTAAGGTGCCAGCACCTTGACGTCATCCGGCAGCACAAAATCCCGCTCATGAATGGCTGCCCGTGCCTGGCTGGTGCGATACAGCGCCAGGGTGGCGCGCGGGCTGGCGCCCAGGTCGATTTCTTCGTGCGTGCGGGTCCGGCGGGCGATGGCGACAATGTAGTTTTGAACGGGTTCGGCAACGTGAATCTCGCGCACCTGGGCGATCAGTCCGGTCACCGTGTCAGGATCGGTGACGGGTTCCAGGTCTTCGAGCGGGTCGCTGGTTTTAAAGCGTTTCAGAATAAGGTTTTCTTGCTGCTCAT
Source organism: Anaerolineae bacterium (assembly GCA_016926875.1). Classification (GTDB taxonomy): domain Bacteria; phylum Chloroflexota; class Anaerolineae; order Aggregatilineales; family Aggregatilineaceae; genus JAFGNU01. The sequence goes on from JAFGNU010000038.1 coordinate 113,067, forward strand.
CCGGGTAACCAATTGCTACACGCAGCAAAAAGCGGTCGACCTGCGCTTCGGGCAGCGGGAACGTGCCCTCCAACTCAATCGGGTTTTGCGTAGCCATCACCAGGAACGGGCGCGGCAGCGGTCGCGTCTGGCCGTCAATGGTCATCTGGCGCTCCTGCATCGCTTCGAGCAGGGCGCTTTGGGTGCGGGGCGTGGCGCGGTTGATCTCGTCCGCTAGCACAACCTGGCTCAGAATCGGGCCGGGCCGGAATTCGAACGACTGGGTTTTCTGGTTAAAAAAGTTCACGCCGGTCACATCACCGGGCAGCAGATCGGGCGTAAACTGGATGCGGCGGAACGTGCAGCCCAGCGAGGCTGCCATCGACTTGGCAAGCGTGGTTTTGCCGGTGCCGGGCACATCTTCCAGCAGCACATGGCCTTCGCTTAATACGGCTACCAGCATCAGGTCGATAATTTCATCCTTACCGACAATCACGCGTTTGATGTTCTCGCGGATCTGGGCTGCAACTTCTGAGATCATACTGGCTCCTTCAAACTGGGAGAAAATACAAAAGGCTACTTGAATCACTGGCCAGGGAGTGAATTGGTTCAGTTTATTCGAAGATCGGGCGGCTGAACAAGCCAGTGCCGGTCGCGGTTATACCGGCGGCCAGGGGTAATGCGGGCCGGGACCGGGTTCGGGATAGGTTTGGTTGTCCAGCAGGGTTTCGGCACGCCGGATCAGCGCCGTAATTTCATCCAGGCTCAGCAGGGGGGTAATTTCGCGGCGCAGTGGGCCGTCTTTGGGTTTGGTCTGATCAAGCAGCGCGCGCACCGTCTCCAGCAGATCGTCGGCGACCTGCTGTCCGGCGAACTCCCAGATCACGGTGCGCAGCTTGGGCATGGCGTGAAAGGTAAGGCCGTGGTCGATACCCCACAACTTGCCGTTCGGGTCCAGCAGCAGGTGGCCACCCTTGCGGTCGCCGTTGTTAGCCAGGTAATCAAAGACTGCGAAACGCTGCAACTGGGGAATGAAACTATCACCCAGCGAGAAATAGTTGATTTCCGGGTCGTGGGCGATAAATAGCTGGACTGAGCCGGGACCGTGCGGCCCGCTGCGCAGCACCGTGGGTGGGACAAGCTGCCAGTCGAGCGCTTTGGAAAGCAGGTAGGACACTACTTCACGATTGCACAGCGTACCGTTGGGAAAATCCCACAGCGGTCGTTCGCCGCGTCGGGGTTTGTAGACCGCCGGGACTGCCAGTTCGCCATCACTGACGGTGATCAGACGCGCATAGTTTGATCCCCACAGTTGGATATTATGCGTGCCGACAATCTGCCCGTGCGCCAGCAGTGTTTCGATGCGTGTGACATCAATCGACGGCAGGCCAGGCGAGGTGTCGTCAGAGGAAGCGTTTTGAGGTGGGGCGGGCGGCGGTTGATCGGTCATCATGTCCAGTAGTAGATCATGTGCCCGTTGCTCTTGGGGTTGGCGCGGCCTTGCTTGACGACAATCATCGCGTGCTCGCTGAGCGCACGCATCTGTTCGCACGATGCCCAAAGACGTACTTCCTGCGGATCGGGCAGCGCCTGGACGTCTTCCTCGATAGTGATCATCTCCTGGGCTACCAGCAGGATCATTTCGCGGTCTTCATCGTAGCCCAGCCCGATTTGCGCGACACGGAACAGCGGTTCGACCGGATCGCGTAGGGTCATATCCCATTGGGATAAATCAACGTCGATGTTAGAAATATCCGGAAACTGCTGGCCCAAGTTCTCAAGTATTTCGTTGATGGCATCAGACAGCGCGCGTGCCTGTTCCTTTTCGATGATCAGTGTGACCAGATCGCTGCCGCTGCCCGCCTGCAAGTGAAAGCGGCGGCGGCCTTTGGGTCCAATGGTCCCGATTGTCACAAAATCAACCGGATCGAGTTCGAAACCGTGTGTCGGCATGATACGCGTTTACCCTTTCAACGAAAACCTGCCCGGTTACACACTTGCTCTGACCTGGCGCAAACTGAATATACGTTTCAATCTTAGCCGGTTTCAACGTGAAAAACGCCGTGATCACAGACTCATCTGGTTCATTGGGAACCTGCTCGGAATCTGTGACAGGCAGCGTGTTGACGAATTGCCAACACGCTGCGCCAATAGGAAGCAGCCCGAGAATAACCTATGGACTCGGTGTCATGTTCACCCAGGTATTGGTGTCAGGCTCGTAGAGCCACGTTTCATCCGAAAGACCGCTCTCCGAATCCCCACCAAACAAAACGATCTGGTCTGCCCCCGTACTGTAGACCATGACTGCTCCGCTCCGCGCATCAGGAAAAACGTCGGGACTCAGCAATTCCCAGGCATGGGCATCGACATCATAGGCCCAGGTATCACCGCATTCTTGGCGAACGTCATACCTGCCGCCGAACAGGATAACCCGGTCCAGGCTCGGCGCATAGGCCACAGCCCCCTCAGAGCGCGGTCCTGGTCCGGGAACCGCTGGCATTTCAGTCCAGGTGTTGGCATTGTAATCGTAGGTCCAGGTGTTATCAACGACCCAACCACCAATGTAACTGGTGACGCCGCCCAGAACGATATCATCACCGCCAGGCGCAGCTCCGCCCCACATGATCACGAGGTCCGAACCGGCATCGTATGCCATCTGGTGGAAGAAACGGGGAGAAGGACTGTTTCCGGCGTTCATATTGGTCCAGGTATTGGTATCAAAATCATACGCCCACGTTTGAGGGTCGTCCCATTCTCCTCCACCTGCTCCAAACAGGATGATCCGGTCCGATTCGGCGTCGTATACCATGCTGCCTAACAGATTGGTTGGGATCGGGTCCGGCTGCATATTGGTCCAGGTATTTGTGTTAAGGTCATACGCCCATGTCTCGCTCAAGGGCGCGTCGGGATCAAGGCCGTAGTTCACACCAACAAACAGGATTACCCGGTCAGATTGAGTATCGTAGGCCATGGCGCCGGAGCCTTCTCGGCCCACTCCATAGGGTGCCTGGTCGGAGTCCATACACTGCCACTCATTCGCGGTTATCTCGTATGTCCATACACCGATAGGATTCGCTCCGCCAACCAGGACAACACGGTCCGATTCAACATCGTAGGCCATGGTGTGCCCAGCCTGCGCAACAGGGCCACCCCACGGCGAGGCCAACGCTGGCGTTGGGGAAGGAGCCGTGGTAGGCACGGGATTGCGAGCGGTTTCAATTTCACCGAGCAACTGCGTTGCTTCTATTGAACGCATGATATTATTCGCGCACACAGATTGAGCTTCAGTCACCAGTTCGTAGGCCAGGTCCAGATCGCCTTCGTCGAAGGCAGCCTGGGCCGCATTGAGAATATCATTTGGTCCCTCGTCACAGGTCCATTCATCACCCTGCGCCAGCGCCGGGGTCAAGGGAAGCGTCAACAAGATCAGCAACACGAGTGACAAAAACCAGTGAGGTAACCGGAAGTGTGAGCACATCGTATTTTCCTCCGAAACCTAACTAAATGCGAGCGATTTGTTGGCTAACAGTAACTACTGAGGATAGCTCGCGCGCGCTGCCACAACCCGGCTTTTCGCGCTTCTGGCAGGGCGGGCGGCGCATGGCTGGTATCATTCACGCATGTCACAAAAGGCCGGTCGGTTCCCAGACCGATAATAGTCAGCGATGCCGGGGCGATGGCGATCCGCTGGAAAAAATCCAGGTGTGCGCCCAGATAGTGCGCCACGATCAGCCGGATGATGTCACTATGAGACACGACCGCCACCTGCTGGTTTTTATGCTGAGCGGCCAGGGCTTCGAGCGCGTTGACCGCCCGTGCCTGTGCCTCTCGAAACGTTTCTCCGCGTGGAAACTGTGCCCGGCTGGGATAAAGCTGCACGGTCTGCCACAGTTTTTGACGCCTGAGCTTGCTCAGCCTGGCGCCCTGCCATTCGCCAAAATCGATTTCGCCCACTGCTTCTAATGGCTGAACGCTCAGCCTGGGGTGGTGGATGGCGATGGCTTCGGCGGTTTCCATGGTGCGCTCTAACGGGCTAGCATAGATTGCTGCCAGCGGCGCGCTTGCCAATCGCTTACCTAGAGCTGCGGACTGTGTTCTTCCGGCCTCGTTCAGGTGTACATTGGGAGTCCACCCGGCCAACCTGCCAGTTTTGACCCAATCGTTAGTGGCGTGTCGGATCAGTAAAAAAACTGTCATACGATGTTCCATGTGTAAATCCAATTCAATGATAGCATAAACAACCGGAGTATCCTAACCGCGTAGGATGGTAACAAGCGCGTCATTTATACGTGTTTTTAATTGCAAACCCTGGCGTGCTACACTAATGTAGAGGCAGGAAAAACGTACACCTGTAATCAGAAGCTGGCTCTATGAACCCGCTACACTCCCTGGCGTTTCAGGCCTGGTGTCATGTTTCAAGCGAAGGGCTGCTGGTTGTTGATCCGTTGGGCGCGATCAGCTTGATCAACCCCTGTCTGCGGGAGTTATTCGAGCTGGAAGCGTCCCCGCATACAGTGGAACAACTGCTGCAACAAGCCGAACCACGCATCCCCGGGTTGCGCGCGGCGCTGGATATCGACAGGTGTAATGGTCATATCGGGTGGGGCAGCCTGTGCGTCCGCAAACATCCACCCCGGCGTGTAACCTGGGAACAGATTCCCCTGTTGGATGACGAGCAGTTTCTTGGCTCGCTGACAGTGTTTACCGATGCAACCGTACAGGGGAAAGCGGGAGCGGTCGAACAGTCCTTCCTCAGTATGATCTCGCATGATCTACGCACACCGTTGAGCACCATCCTCGGTTTTGCGGAACTCTTGTATAACAACCAGGGCGGGCTGTCCGGTGACGAGCAGAAAGAATTCGCGGGGCATATTATCAAAAACGCGAATGAACTCAGCCGTTATACACAAATTGCGCTGGATATCATGTTTTTGGAAGCCGATTCACAGCGTTTTGAATCGCAGCCTGTGTTGTTAGGTCAGTTTGTCGAGCACTGGCTGTCCGACGCGGTGCATCGTTTCCCTGTGGAGCGATTGGTTTTGCATACAGGAGTAGAAAGGCGCCTGGTGGCGGATGTCGCGCCCGGCGCGCTGCACAAGATACTGTATATTCTGGTTGAGTTTGCCCTGGAAGAAAGCCAGCCGGAAGACATGATTGACATCAGCGTCGAGTATGAAGAATCGCAGGCACATATCATTTTCCGGCATACGGCGCCTGGCTTGAGCGCTGCCGAAGCAGCGGTGTTGTTCCAGCTTATGCGATCGCGCGACCTGAGCGAGTCCAGCCGCCCATACCTGCATCGTATGCAGCTCTATGTTGCCACCCTGTTGACTGAGCGGCAGGGGGGCTGTCTCACCCTGCGCAAATGCGGCATCCAGGACTACGAGCTTGACCTGGTGCTGCCGTTGGCATTTATGTAACCTGCCGGGTACCGGCTGTCACTGTTAATATTGTGAGGTTCTGATCTTGACATTGATGCAAGCTGCCGGTAAGGTTGCCCGTATGTCAGGCGCAAATGTGCGTGATGTATTGCTTTGACCTGAGAGAATCCAAGCGGAGTGGATAGTTATATGAGCCGTGTGGTGAATACCAACAGCCCTGGCAAGCAGCGCAACCAGTTGATGCGAACGGCAGCCGAACTGCTGCGGCGTCTGAGCCAGAAGGCCGAACTGGATGAAGAGGCAAAGGATATGGCTGCGCTGCTGGTGTTTTGTCTGAAGGAAATAAGCGACGGCATCGATTCTTCGGCGGCTGTCTGGGAAAAACGAGATTATTGGATCAAGGCGGAACGTTTGCGCCAGCGGTGGTCATGGAGCGGCAGCGCAGCAGCCAGGCTGGAAGGCGTGATTTTGAATGAGGCATGGGAAGCCATTCCCGGCATGATGGGCGGGTTGCTCGAATACTTTGCCGATATAAAGATTGTCAAGTTCACCCGTCCACCAAGCGTGTGGCAGGGAGCCTACCAGCGCCTGGTGGACGAGATGGAATAGTGCTTTTTACCACCCGCCGCTAATCGAAGTTTTCCTCGATCCAGGGCATGACTTTGTCGTAATTCGGTATCCAGTATCCGGCTTTCATCCCGATCAGGTAGTCGGGGTCCATCACGAGATGCTCCCGGCTTGACCAACCTAGCAGCAGTCCCGGTCCCATGCGGATCATATCCCAGGTGTTTATATCGGTGTCTGTGCTGGATTGAACGGCCCGCAGCACGCGCGGCCAGTTGATAATCTGGCGCGGATCGGACAGCTTTTTAACCAGCGCGTCAAAGACCTGCTGCTGGCGCTCGGCCCGTGCGTAATCGCCGTCCTGGTGGCGCGTGCGGGCGTATTGCAGGGCAGTCTCGCCGTCCATGTGCTGTTTGCCCGGATCGAACTGAACGGTCATCGTGCCGCCTTTCGGGGTAGGATAGGTGTAGTCAATGATCAGCTTGGGCACATCGATATCCAGCCCGCCCACCGCGTCAACCAGATCGACAAAACCGGCGAAGTCCAGCCGCACGTAGCGCTCGACATCCACGTCAAAGCTTTCTTTGAAGCTGGCCTTGACCAGCGCCGGACCCCGTCCCTCGCCTTCCTGCTCGCCCAGCACGTTGATCGTGTTGATGCGTTGTGATCCATAATCCGGCACTTCGATGAATACATCACGCGGGATTGACAGCAGGCCGACTTGCATACTGCCGGGATCGATATTGAGCAGCATCACGCTGTCTGTTCTCGTCAGGTAGCCCTGGCCTGCGCGCGCATCCACGCCGAGGATCACAATATCCATCGGCTCTGGGGGGAAGATCAGGTATACCAGCATAAAAATGACAAAACACGCCAGCGGCGCCAGGATGATGATCATGCAGCCCAACAGGCGCTTGTTACGACGCCAGCGAAAAATCCTCCGGCGCAGTGGCGTTGTGGCTGGATATGGGGATGGCCCATGTTCGGCGATATGATTCTGTGATGACATGTAAAGCCTTTCAACCTTGTTTACAGGTAAGCATCGAGATTCTGCCGCGAAGGACCGGTGTGTGCAACAACCTGTGACAAACGTTATTGGATGTTGGGGGCAAACCAACGCGGTATAATCATCATCGGTTTTGAGTTGTTCACTGATTATCGGGAGCATACCTTGCCCGCTGAGGAAGTCCTTTTTACAGTTTTCGCCGTTTGCATTCTGAGTGTCATCGTCGCGGCGGCGAACTATGCCGACCGTGAGCATGATCCCCGGCTGCGGCGCGTTGTGATCGTAACCCTGGTTTTGATCAACGTGCTGATTCTGCTGGTCTATGGCGTGTTTCAGGTTGTGCTGGCGTATATGCCGGAACCGGACAACGACGAACTCACCCGACCAGATAAACCGGCAGCATTCGGCGCACTTATCATCGCGCTGATTCTGTTTGGCCTGGCAAGCGCCGTGTTGTCCCGGCGGGGACGCGAAGCTGCCGCCCGGTTATTTCCGCGTTTTCGAAACGAGGAAGGACCTCAACTGCCAGCGCGGCGAGTGGTAACCGCATCCACAGGCCCAGAACTCCAGCCGGATTTTGAAGGAACGCCGCTGTTTCCCCAGATGTTGAATTATTACACGACAACATCGGTTGTTCCATTCCGCCAGATAGTGACAGATACGCACTTGCCCGGCCCTGTGAGCGACCGCAGCGTACAGCACCATGCTGCGGTACGGGGTTTTAGTCCCGATTCGACAGTTCACCTGGTGGCGCTGGTATTGTGCCTGTTCCTGCTGGGAACACAGTTTATCGGATTTGTCCTGGGCGGCGGGCTGTCGGGTGTAGCGGAGGACTTTTCGGATGAGCTGACAGCCTGGGACCTGGTGCTTAATGGCCTGCCGCTGGTTGTGCTGCCGCTGGTGGGTGTAGGTCTTGGTTTGCGGCGCGATCTGCGGCTGGTGTTCAAGCGGCTGGGCATTCATAAGCCCGGCGTCGAAGAACTGCGCATGGCGGGCCTTGTGGTTGTTGGGTTGTTTGTATGCGTCGTGGTGATGGCATCGATCTGGATGGGGCTGGTATCAGCAGAAACCTATGAAGAACAGACCCAGGCATCCCAAGCGCTGGCAGACAGTGTTGATACCCTGTGGCTGGCATTTTTGCTGGCGGCGGTGGCGGCTGTTTCCGAGGAGATCGCCTTCCGGGGGGCGCTACAGCCGGTGTTTGGATTCTGGCCGACGGCTGTCTTGTTTGCGCTGACGCATCTTCAATATACGCTCACGCCGGCAACCTTGATCATCCTGGTGGTGGCGGTGGCATTCGGCTGGCTGCGACAGCGCTACAGTACGACAGCGGCCATTGTTGCGCACTTCTTTTACAACTTTATTCCGCTGGCGTTATCGGTGGCCGCGCCGGAAGAAGCGCTCAGCCTGCTGTTAAAGCTGTTTTGACCCCGGCTGATCAACGCGGGCGGCCCGGCACTTCATGATGTTTGCGGCAGCGGGCCTCATAGGCTTCGGACGCGCCGACCATGATAATCGGGTCATCGTAATTGGCCGGTTTGCCGTTGACAAGGCGTTGTGAACGGCTGGCTTCCTCGCCGCACACCGTGCAAATGGCGTGCAGCTTTTGCACGTCGTCCGCACAGCACAACAGGGTGGGCATCGGTCCGAACGGCTCCCCGCGAAAATCCATATCCAGCCCGGCAATGATCACGCGAATACCCCGGTTAGCCAGTTCGGCGGTGATGGTGATAATGCCGTCGTCAAAAAACTGGACTTCATCGATGGCAACGACAGTCGTGTCGGGATCAACCTTCTGCTGCAAATCGCGCGAGTCTTTGGCCGGTACGGCGACAAAATCCTGCCCGTTATGGGACATAACCCGCTCGATGGTGTAGCGCGTGTCTATTTCCGGCTTAAAAACCTGCACCTTCTGCTTGGCAATACGCGCCCGGCGCACGCGGCGGATCAGTTCCTCGGTTTTGCCGCTGAACATACTGCCGCAGATGACTTCGATTAACCCGGCATGGTGCTTCATCGTGCCCTCTTCCCCATCTCCTGGCGACAGGTGGCAACCAAAAGGGCAGGCGTTAGAGGCAGCCTGCCCTTGTCTGGTTGAATTTGTAACGGACGTTATTCCGCTTCAGGCTGGGAGAGTTCGTACCCCCGGGCGCGCAGCAGCTTTTTGGTGTTGGCCAGCACTTTGCGCCCAATGCCCGATATATCCAGAATTGCCTCGTCTCCGCCTGCTTCAAAGCGCGCCAGCAGATCGCCAATGACTTCGATGCCATTGTCGATAAAAATGTTGGTGTAGCGCTTTTCCAGGCCCAACTCGGCAATCGGAACATCCGGCGAGGTGCGTTCCTGCTCGCGGGCTTCGGTGTCAGCAATCATCTGATCACGGACGCGCAGCCGCTTCATGAAGCGGTCAACCTGGCCTTCGGTGTCCACGATGCGTTGTTCGCCGGTATAGAAGGGATGGCAGGCCGAGCATACGTCGGTGCGAATCTCCGGCACGGTGGACCCAACAGTCCAGGTATTCCCACACGCGCAGATCACGCGCGCTTCGGGATACCACTGGGGATGAATATCTTCACGCATGTTGTTTGTTCTCAACCTTTTCGGCCACGGCTCCCTCAACAGGGTGATACGTAGCGGTTTGTACGGCTGACTGGGCCTCAGAATAGAGCCGAGACGTAACGGGGTTACGCTTTAGCCGCTTCTACTTTCGGCAGTTCAGGGTAAACGCTGATGCGCTTGCGCCCGCGTGCGAATGTCTCGAAGACGACATAGCCTTCGGTGGTGGCAAAGATCGTGTGATCGCGGCCTATGCCGACGTTCTCGCCGGGATGGAACCTAGTGCCACGCTGCCGGACGATGATGTTGCCGGGGATCACAAATTCGCCGCCAAAACGCTTGACGCCAAGGCGCTTACTATTACTATCACGACCGTTGCGGGTTGACCCGCCGCCTTTTTTATGCGCCATTATTCAGCACTCCTTCAGATACTTATGCGCCCGAAATACTGTCAATGCGCAGTCGTGTGAAGTATTGTCGATGACCACGCCGACGGCGATACCGTTCTTTTGGTTTGTACTTCCACACAAAGATTTTTCGACCGCGTCCCTGCTTGATGACCGTTGCCTTGACGGCAGCACCTTCGACAACTGGCTGCCCAATGATGGGTTCGCCGTCGTCCGGCACCACAAGCAGCACATCGGTCAGTTCAATCGTTTCGTTTTCTTCGTAGGGCAGGCGCTCAACGTCGATAGACTGCCCCGGTTCCGCGCGGTACTGGCGACCGCCGGTGCGCACGATTGCGTACATCCTATTGTCTCCAATCTTCACTTTGCCACCACTGACAGCGGCCTATACCACACGGCGCCCCAGCGGGGAAAATTGGTGTTTTAAACACACAAACCCTGGCCAGCGCCAGGACATCGAAGGGCTATTATAGCTGGATGCCTCATGAGCGTCAATGGCCGTTCTCGTGTAATCGATGGTGGCAGAGTGCAGCAACCGGCGGGAGAGCGTTGGCTTTGCACACGGTCTGAAGTATGATCTTGGGGCTATGATTGGCATGAGGTTCTCATGATCCACAAACGGGGTAGTGCCTTGATTATCTTGATCGGTTTGATATGCGCTGCGCTCCTGTCGGCCTGTGCGCCTGAATCGCTGACCGTGCCGGACGCCAGCCCTATCGTACAAACACTGCTGCCGTCTCCGCCCGGCGCAGGCGTGCAATTACCTATGCCAGATCAGCTTGCCGAGCCAAACGCCACGCCCACTGTGCTGGAAACGCCGCCCCAGCAAGATACGACGGAATCAGATGTGCGCTATGACATTGACGCGGTGTTGAACTGGGATGAGCACACCTTGCAGGTGCAGCAGCAGGTCACATACCGGAACGATACCGGGCATACTCAGACCGAGATCGTGTTCAACATCGAGCCAAACCATGAGCCGGATCAGTTTGAACTCACGCGCGTGACCAGGGATAACCGCGCGCTCACGGATTACACGCTTGAGGGGGCGCGTTTGCTGGTGCCATTGAACGATCACCTGGCAGCAGGGCAGACCACCGACCTGACACTGGACTACCGCCTGGCGCTGCCCCAGTTGCAAGACGGCTACAGCCTGGGCACTGCCGGGTACCACCTGGGCTACTGGGGGTACAGCGCGCGCCAGCTTAACTTAGGGTTATGGTTCCCTGCTGTGGCCGCGTATGATCCGGTGTGCGGCTGGATCACGCCGGAGTACCATTCGGTCGGGGAGCATTTTGTGCTGCGAGCGGCTGATTTTGCGGTCCAGATCAAAGTGGATGGCGCGCCGGACGGCTTGCGCGTGGCCGGACCGGGAGACGTGACGCGGCCCGATGAGCAGACATGGCGCTTTGAACTGGCCGGAGGACGGGAGATGGCGTTTTCGTTCTCCGATCAGTTTGAACTGCTGAGCACCGTCACAGCATCAGGTGTCAAAGTGGAGCTGTATTATTTGTCCGATCCCGAAGCGGACACGCTGAGCACAGCCCGTCACGCGCTGCATACGGCTGCTGATGCGCTGGCGCTGTATGAAGAATTGTACGGGCCATATCCTCGTTCGCGCCTGGTAGTTGTCGAGGGTGATTTTCCCGATGGCATGGAGTTCAGCGGGCTGGTCTATGTCGGCGAAGGCTGGTTCAGGACGTGGCACGGCACGCCGAACGAGTGGCTGACAATCATCACGGCGCACGAGGTGTCGCACCAGTGGTGGTACGCGCTGGTTGGCAATGACCAGGGAAACTGCCCGTACCTGGACGAAATGCTGGCGATTTATAGCGAAGTGCTGTTTTTTGAGCACTATTATCCCGACTATCTCGACTGGTGGTGGCAGTTCCGGGTAGCGACGTACCTGCCAGCCGGTTATGTGGATGCGCCGGTATATGATTTTTACTCTGCGCGCGGCTATATCAACGCCGTGTATTTACGCGGCGCTATGATGATGGATGCGCTGCGGCACGACCTGGGCGATGAAGCCTTTCTCGCGTGGCTGCGCGCCTATGCCGATCAGATGGCGGGACAGGTGGCGTACCCGGCAGACTTCTGGGGGCTGCTGCCGGAGGATAGTTATGCTTCGACCGAGCAAACCCGGCTTGCGTATCTCCAGCAGGCCGATGTGTTCGCATCCCCCGAATAGCTGCGCATGAGCCGCGGCCCGCGCCCGGCTGCCCGCTGCATAACAGTGCGTCACGCGGTCGGGCTGGCTACAGTTTCTTGTTCATAGTCAGCAAAAAACATGGTTTCGAACTCTTTGTAGTGCTTGATTTTCCACTCAATGCACGATAGGCAGTCGTTGAGTTCATCGATCTGCGCTTGCATACGTTTGCGGTGGGTTTCCAGCAGCGCGCGCCGTTCACCAACCGTGTGATCACCCTGCCACAACAGGTTGGCGTAGCGCTTCATCTCGCGGATCGGCATCCCGGTTGAGCGTAATTTCTTGAGGAATTCGATCCAGCCGATGTCATCTTCGGAGTAGCGACGGTGGCCGCTTGGCGCGCGATCGATGGATTGGATCAAGCCGATGCGCTCATAGTACCGCAGCGTGTGCATGCTGAGGTCCGTGCGTTCGGCAACTTCCCGAATGGTCAGCGGTTGAGCCAGTGTGTCAGTCATCATTTGTTCCTTCAATCTATACGTACAACCAGTCTATAACTTAGAGTGCGCTCAAAGTCAAGTGAAAACCGGTTGGGTGATGTGCCGAAAATGAGGTGAGCCAGCAGAAACAACCGGTGAAGAGGGGCATAGCCACTGTACGCCCCTCTAGCCAGGGTTGGTGGCACTATAGGATGGTGAACATGGTATCGCCGAGCAGTTCGCCGATTTCTTGCATCTGGTCATCGCTGAGCGGGCCATATTGCAGCGCTCCGGCGTTTTCTTCGATCTGCTGGACGGTTTTGAAGCCGGGAATCGGGACGGTTGTTGGGCTGAGCGCCCACAGCCAGCCCAATGCGGCCTGTGCCAGCGTGCGCCCGTCACGGGTCATCACATCGCGGATTTTGCCCAACGTGGCAAGCCATTCGGCCTGTTCACCGGCGGCAAAGTCCCAGTGATGGCGGACATCATTCGCAGGCAGCTTGCTATCCACGTTGAACTTACCCGTCAGCAGCCCGCGCGCCAGCGGCCCACGAATCAGCCCGGCCAGGTTGTGTTCTTCGCACAAGGCGACCATATCCAGGTTGCGTTCCAGGATGTTTGTACGGTATTGCACGGCGCTGCAATGCGGCCCTTCGGCGAACACGCTCGCGCAGTCCGGGTCATCAGTGCTCCAGGCATAGGTGCGAATCTTACCCTCGGTGACGAGTTCTTCCAGCGTGTCGCGCACCGGTCCTGCTTTGTCTGCCGGGTATTCGCCTACATGGAACTGGTACAGGTCGATATAGTCGGTGCGCAGGCGGCGAAGCGAGTCTTCGCACTGCTGGCGGATCACAGCCGGGCTGGCATCGTGACCGTGAAAGTGACGTGAGCCTTCTTCGAAGATGTAACCGAACTTGGTTGCGATCACGACCTGATCACGCTTGCCTTCGAGCGCCTGTCCGAGCAGCGTTTCGCTGTGACCGGTGCCGTAGACGTTCGCCGTATCCAGTAGCGTGACGCCCAGGTCCAGCGCGCGGTGAATGGCACGGATTGATTCCGCGTCGTTTACCTCACCCCAACCAACGGGTACCCTGTCCGGATTGGTGAACGGTCCGCCAATGGCCCAGCAGCCAATGCCCAGCCCGCTGACTTCGATCTCGCTGCGTCCAAGTTTACGTGTGAACATGCATTTCCCCTTCGTGAATTCTGTTGGCGGTAGATTGGATGGTCATCCATGTACACTGTACATCTTTGAGCGCGCTCGAAGTCAAGGGGTTTTTGAGATGGTTTATTTTGTAGGGTTGCCGGAACAAGTAGCGAAAGGCGCTTTTCCACTGCTGGCATCTGCGCTAGGATATGTCTGGACATCAGATCGTCGCTGGCCGCTTATAGCTCTGGCAGGGACATAGATGCTTTCGACAGTTTACTCGTGTGCACTCGTCGGGCTGGATGGCGAGATCATCCAGGTCGAGGTCGACTTCAACCCGCACTCGCTGCCGGCCTTTACGGTAGTTGGACTGCCGGATACGGCTGTGCAAGAAAGCCGCGAGCGAGTCCGGGCGGCAATTCGCAACAGTGGCTTACAATTTCCCAACAAGCGCTACACCGTTAACCTTGCCCCTGCCGACTTGCGGAAAGAGGGACCTGCTTACGATCTGCCGATTGCTGTCGGGGTGTTGGCGTCAACCGATCAGGTTCCCTTGCACAAGTTGATCGGTTCGCTTTTTATTGGCGAACTGTCGCTGGATGGCAGCGTGCGCCATGTGAAGGGTATCTTGCCGGTTGTGCATCGCGCCTGGCAGGAAGGCTACGAGTGCATCTACGTGCCTGAAGAAGATGCTCCCCAGGCGGCGCTTGTACCTGAAATCAACATTATCCCTGTGACATCGCTGGGCCATCTTGTGGAGCACCTCTATGATCTGCAAGTTATCCCACCCTACGTTCGCAGCGAGCTTGACCTGCAGGTGCCCCCCGATCTGGATGGGCTGACAGATTTTGCTGATGTGAAAGGCCAGGAACATGTCAAGCGAGCGCTGGAAGTCGCAGCAGCAGGTGGGCATAACGTGCTTATGGTCGGGCCGCCGGGCGTGGGTAAAACGCTCCTGGCACGCGCGCTGCCCGGCATTCTGCCCACCATGTCACTGGAAGAGGCCCTGGAAGTCACGCGCATCTACTCGGTAGCCGACCTGCTGCCGCCGGATAAACCCTTGATCCGTGTACGTCCTTTCCGCGCGCCGCATCACACGGTAAGCGAAGCCGGTCTCATTGGCGGTGGTTCGTGGCCGCGTCCTGGTGAAGCGTCGCTTGCCCATCGGGGCGTTCTCTTCGCCGACGAAATTTTGGAGTTTGGCAGCCACACGCTGGAAGTGCTGCGCCAGCCGATTGAGGATAAGCATGTGACCATCAGCCGGGCGCGGGTTTCGCTGTCTTTCCCGGCTAATTTCATGCTGGTTGCTGCCATGAATCCCTGTCCATGCGGGTATTATGGCGATCCCGTGCGCGAATGCACCTGCTCTTCGGCAACGATACGACGCTACCAGCAGCGCTTATCCGGGCCGCTTCTTGACCGGATCGATATTCACATCGAAGTGCCGCGCGTGGACTATGACAAGCTGACCGATGAGCGGCGCGGCGAACCGTCGGCTTCAGTTCGGGAGCGAGTGCAGGCCGCGCGCGAGCGCCAGCGCCACCGCTTCCGAGATGAGCGCCGTCTTCAATCGAATGCTGACATGGGGGCGGGCGACATCCGGCGTTTTTGCCAGCCTGATCCGACAGGCAAGCAACTGTTGAATACGACACTCCGCCAGATGCAGTTGAGCGCGCGCGCCTACCACCGTATTCTCAAGTTGAGCAGGACAATCGCGGACCTGGCGGGTAGCGATGCGATTGAAGTGCCACATTTGGCAGAGGCGATACAGTATCGCCCACGCAGGGTGCTGTACTAGCCGATGCTCTCCCCACCAGATCAGCCGGGTTACTACCGCCAACTTGCCGGACGCGCCATTGTTCTGCTGGGCGTGACCTATGCACTCACGCTGGGCGGCACGTTCAACGGTATGCTGAGCGTGCCGCTGCGGCAGGTGTCGCTGGTGATTCTGACGGCTGGCGCGGCGCTGTGGCTGTTTGTACGCTGGCGCCGACCGGTTCGCGGACGGTATTTGACGGTCCTCGATCCGGCGCTCGTATTGTGGGGCGCGGCGTTGGCGGTTTCCTCGTTGAGCAATCTTTCCGGGCGTGTAACGATTGGCCTGTGGTATGCAGGCTTATATGCAGGTGCCTGGCTTGTGCTGAGTGACCTCCGGCGGCGCGGGCTGCCGGGGCGCTGGATCACGGACGGGGCTTTGCTGGCAACGATTCCGTTGATGCTGCTGGCCTGGATGCAGGTGGCCGACTGGTTTCCTGCCTGGTTAACGCTGCGCAACCAGGGCATCCGGATCGCGTTTGCGCCGCCGCGCCCACCGAGCACGCTTGGTAATCCAAATGCTTTTGGGGCCGTGCTGGCGATGGTCATCCCGCTGGGGCTGGTGCGTGCTCGCTGGTCGTTACGCCCACTGGACCGGGTGCTGTGGGGCGTGTGGGTTGTCTGCGCGCTCGGCACGCTGTACCTGACGTATTCGCGCGGCGCGTGGTTGGCGGCGGGATGCGCGGTGCTGGCGCTGGGCGTGCTGACGTTTCCCCGCCCGGATCGATTGAATCCGGCGGCGTGGTGGCAGGACCGATCACACCGCACATGGCTGATCGCAGGGGCTGGTGTATGTGCTGCCCTGGTCCTGATCGGCGTGCTGATAGGGCTGTCTGCGGGCGCTTTCGAGACGCCGCGCCGGGCGACCGGTACGCGAGTGGCATTGTATGAAGTCGCCGGGCGCACGTTTTGGGATCACCCGCTGACCGGCACCGGCCTGTTTACCGCCGGGCTTAGCATTCTGCGCAACCGCTCTATTCCGCCGGATCAGCCACATGCCCACGCACACAACCTGATCCTTAACGTTGCAGCCGAGTTGGGCTTGCCGGGGCTGCTGGCGTTGGGCGTTACGCTGGTGTTGATCACCCGGCGCGGCTGGCGTATCTGGCGGGACATGCCTGAGCCGCCAGAACGAGCACGCATAGCGGCGTGTGGTGCAGCGCTGGTCGCGTTTGGCGTGCACGGCGTGGTCGATATGCCGATGATGGTCCCGGCGGTGATGCTGCTGATGCTTGGCGTGCTGGCGGCGGGTATTGGCCGCCTGCCGGAGCAGACAGAAGGATTCCAGGGACTTGAACGGTTTTGGACAGTCGCTTACCACGTGGTGCCGGTGACTATCTGGGGGATGGTGCTGATCACGGGCTGGTGGTCCACACGGGTATACGCCGACTATATGCAGGGTGAGCGGCTGCTGGCTGACGGCGACTACCGGCGCGGCGCGGATATGCTGCGTCACGTGGCCGATGGACAGCCAACTACGGCGCTGTACCATGCTGCGTATGCCTATGCGTGCGGCCTGGCCGCGTATGGCGGGGATAGCGGCCTGCTGCCTGCTGGCATTGATGCGTATGGGCAGGCGCTGGACCTTGAGCCATCTCATGCCGTGTGGTGGGCGAATCTGGCGGCGCTTTACTGGCAGGCCGGACAGCGCGAACAGGCTGTCGATGCCGCGCAGCAGGCCGTGCATTACGCGCCGGACAGCGCGGACATGTGGTTGAGCCTGGGTGTGTACTATGAGGAAATGGGCATTGCCGACCGGGCCGAGACTGCCTACCAAAACGCCCTTGAGGTGGATACGCAAAACCTGTGGGGCCATGCATTGTTTTGGTCGGCTACGCCGCTGCGGCAGGCTGTGCTGGCGGCCTATCCATTAGAGCCGAGGCCGTACATGCAGGCGCACGCGCTTTGGGAGGCGGGGCAGCCGGAAGCCGCGCTGGCCGTGCTCGATCACAGCCTGGATCACGATCCCACCCAGCCGTACCCGTATATCGACATGGCGCGGCTTTACCTCGCCGCCGGGCAGCTTGAGCGGGCGCAGGATTACCTGGACGCGGCGCGGCTGCTGGTGCATACCGATCAGGGTGAAGCCTGGATGCGCTACATTGAGGCTGGTCTGGCCCAGGCACAGGGGGAGTACGAACAGATGCAGGAACGGTTGGGCGCGGCGCGGAAGCTGATCCTGCCGGACTCGACCGGGCGGCCCGTGGTATACGGCCAGGAGATCGCCAATTTCCAGTTTTTGCATCTGGCTACCAGGGGGATACTGCTGCCGCAGGTGCCCGCGCTGGGACCTGATCCGGGGTTGGCCGACCTGCTCCAGTGATCCCGGTGATCGGGTCCACGAACGAGTTGTTAGGCGGCACGATTGAGATGGGTGCGGCGTGCCGCCAAGTCATCCCACTGGTTAGATAGGAACGCC
>JAFGNU010000039.1 GCA_016926875.1 Anaerolineae bacterium
CGCTTTGGCGCGGCTGTCCGGCGTGTTGGTCATGTCCAGCACAAACTGCACATTCTCCAGCGCGGTCAGGCTGGGGAACAGGTTGAATGACTGGAAAATGAAGCTGACCGTCTCACGGCGGAATCTGAAGCGGTTGCCTTTTTGGGTCAGGTTCAGGTCACCGCCGTTGATATGAACGGTGCCTTCAGTCGGCACGTCCAGTGCGCCGATGATATTCAGCAGCGTGGTTTTGCCACTGCCCGACGGGCCGAGCACGACCACAAATTCCCCGCGATCAATATCCAGGGAAATGTCGTCAAGCGCGGAAACGGTTACTGTCCCCATTTGATAGCGCTTGGAGATGTTTTTCAGATGAATCATTACGGCTCCTCCTCGGTGATAAGCAGTCATGAACAGCCAGTAACCGGCATTTGATCTTCATGCCTCTTATCTTTTCTATACGGGATCATCAATGTACCTAGCCTCCTAATTATTAGGGGGTTGTAAAAAAACCGGTTGTTCATTGTCGAAAGCCAGCTTTTGTATCGTCATAGACGATGATCATAATCGTTTGTGAAGCAAACATAAAGTGTAGATTACTGCTAAACAGGAGCTAGTTGCAGCTTCTTTTGATCAATCGGTGACAATCGGCGGTCGCCAATCCAGGCTGAAAGCGCCCGGCGCATAAGTCAGCCGCAGGTTAATCACCTTTTGCCGGGTGCGGGGCGGTGCGTTATAGTGGTGCCTCATCAATACGGGTTGTATCTGCGGTGGAGAACAGGCATTATGAAAATCATCGTGGTGCTGCCGACCTACAACGAGGCAGAAAATCTGTCGAACATGGTCGGCGCACTCCTAAACCTGCCGGTCGCTAATCTGTCGATTTTGGTGGTAGACGATAATTCGCCCGACGGCACCGGGCGAATCGCTGACGAACTGGCGGCTGACACGCCCGACCGGATCGAAGTGATCCACCGGCCCGGTAAGCAGGGGCTTGGCAAGGCATATATTCACGGCTTCGGCGAGGCGCTGGCACGCGGCGCAGACGCGGTGCTCCAGATGGACTGTGATTTTTCGCATTCACCGTCCTATATTCCTGAGATGGTCAAGACTTTGGACGGGTGCAACTGCGATATTGTGATCGGCTCGCGGTATACGAAGGGCGGACGCCTGGACGAGCAGTGGGGCATCGGGCGCAAGCTGCTAAGCTGGTGGGCGAACAGCATTTATGTCCGCCTGATCCTGCGCACTAAAGCCAAAGACGCGACCGGCGGCTTCCGGCTATGGCGCAGCGAGGTGCTGCGCGGCATCGACCTGAACCGGATTCGCTCGAACGGGTACGTGTTCCAGGTCGAAACGATCTACGTGGCTGAAAAGCTCGATTACAAGGCGGTTGAAATTCCAATCTACTTTGAAGACCGGCGTGTCGGCCAGTCCAAAATGAGCTTTAGAGTCCAGTTAGAGGCCGCGCTGCGTGTGTGGCAGGTCTGGTGGCGGCACCGGAAACTGAAGCCATCGATGCGGGCAGAACTTCCGGCCAAGGAACCCCCAAACGAGGCCTGACAACCCGATCCGGCCGAGGCTGATGATGCGGAAATACCTACCGGATGTATCGATTGTGGCAGGGCTGCTGCTTCTGCCACTCTTATTGTTTGCCCCGGTCACACTTGGCGGGCGGACGCTGATTCCCGCCGACAACCTGTACCAGTACGAACCCTGGCTCAGCGCCCGCGAGGCGGTCGACGTGCCGGACGTGCCGCATAACGCGCTGCTGTCCGACCTGGTGCTGGAAAACTACCAGTGGAAATCGTTCATCCGGCAGAGCATCAGCGCGGGCACTATCCCCCTCTGGCAGCCGGATCAATTCGCCGGGTCGCCTTTCCTGGCAGCGGGCCAGCATTCCGCCCTGTACCCCTTCAGCCTGATCTACTACATACTGCCGTTGGCCCGCGCTTACGGCTGGTTTACCGTCAGCCAGTTGTGGCTGGCGGGCGCGCTGATGTACCTGTTCGCGCGCGGTATCGGCCTGCGGCGCATCGGCGGTGCGGTGGCAGGCGTGGTCTACCAGCTCAGCGCCTTTTTTATCGTCAGCGTGGTTTTCCCGATGATGATCGCGGGCGCGGCGTGGCTGCCGCTGCTGCTGCTCATGATCGAATTCATCCTTCAGCGTCGTCCCCTGCGCGGTGACCGCCCGGCCACTGTGCCCTGGATCGCGGTGGGCGCCATCGCGTTGATGATGAACATCTTCGCCGGGCACATCGAGATCACCTATTACACCCTGATCGTGATGGCCTACTACGCCGCAGCGCGCCTGATCTGGTTGTGGTGGCCGGAGCGTGCGAATTGGCGGCGGCTGGTGCGCCCGGCTTCGTCGCTGCTGGTCATGGTGCTGCTGGGGTTGGGACTTGGCGCGGCGCAGTTTATCCCGCTCTACGAACTGGGCACGCGCAATTTCCGCGAAGAAGCCGCCGATCTTGCCACCGTGCGCGGCTACGCCCTGCCCGCCCGGCACGTGCTCAAGTTTCTGGTGCCCAATGTCTACGGCAATCCCGCGCATCACGATTACGTGGACGTCTTCGAGTGGGAAAGCGTCCGGCACGACTGGCAGCGCCCGCGTGACGACGGCAGCGGCAACTATGACCGCGTGACCAATACCGATTTTGGCATCAAAAACTATGTCGAGGGTGGGACCTACATGGGCCTGCTGGTGATGGTCCTGGCCGGGGTAGGGCTGGCTGCCCGGCGAAAGCATGAATCGCCCAACCGCCAGCCGCCGGTCCGCGCTGTCCTGACGCTGCTGGCGCTCATCTCGCTGACGTTTGCCTTTGGGCTGCCAACCTATGCGCTCCTGTATTACGCCTTCCCCAACCTGAACCAGCTTCATACGCCGTTTCGCTGGGTGTGGCCGCTGACGTTCTGCGTGGCGGCGCTGGCAGGGTTCGGCGCGGACGCCCTGAGCCGTGCCCGGCACGAAGAAAAACACGGGCGAACCTACTGGCAGGTAGAAGCAGTGCGCCGCGATCCGGTGTTCCGGCTGGCGCGCTGGCTGGGCTGGGCGCTGATCGGGACCGGCGCAGCGATCCTGGTCGGGTTACTGGTCAGCCGGGCCGCGTATGGGACATTTGAGCCGCTGGTCGAGCGCGTGTTCGATCACCTGGCCGGGGCGAACCGGGCTTTCCCCGATGCCCGCGCCTTTTACAGCTACCAGTTTTGGAATGTGTTGTACCTGGGCCTGTTCACGCTGGCTGCCGGGATCGTGATCCGGGTGAGCCGCTGCCCGATCTACCTGCCCAAACGCCTGGGGGGTGGACCGGTCTGGCACGTGCTGGCGGTGGGCGTGGTCGCGCTGGATTTGATGGTCGCAGGCTGGGATTTTTACCCGTCCGCCGATCCCGCCTGGCTGGACTATACGCCTGATGCAATAGCCTGGTTAAAAGCGAAACAATCCGAGGGCGAGGTGTTCCGCTATACCACCTACAACTGGGGCGAGAATCCACTGCACGCTAACAGCACGTGGTCCTACAACCTGAACGACGCGCGCGGTTATGACAGCATGATCCCCAAGCAGTACGCCGATTATATGGGATTGATCGCGCCGCAGGGCGGCCTGCTGCACAACCGCATCGACCCGGTATGGTATGACAACCCGGATGCGCTGGCGTCACCGCTGCTGGACCTGCTGAATGTGTGCTACGTGGTCACGGACTGGTTGATCGAGGACGCCGGGGCGCTTGGTTACGTGGAAGTCTACCAGGACGACGCGGTGCGCATCTACGAGAACACCGATGCGTTGCCGCGTGCCTATACGCTGCCGTACTACGACCTGACCGAAGCCATGTGCGGCGCGGTGCCGGACTCGTTCGCTGCGATCATCACCAGTCCAGACTTCAAGGCCGATCCGCGCCGGGTGGTGATCGAAAGCTTCCCCGACGCCGACGACTGCGAACTGGTCTATAACTGGCCGGGGCCGGAGCACGAAGCCGACCCGCTGCCCACGCACATCACCAATTACGGCTCAATCGAGGTGCGCGTTAACCCCGACGTGGACGAGGATTCCTGGCTGGTGCTGGCCGACAGCTATTATCCCGGCTGGAAGGCGTTTGTCCGCCCGCTGGGCGCGGACGACGATGAAGAACAAGAAGTTGACATCCACCTGGTGAACGGCAACTTCCGGGGTGTGCGCCTGGACCCGGGCGCGTGGACGGTGCGCTTCCGCTACAGTCCCAAGAGCTTCCAGGTGGGCGCGTTTGGCTCGTTCCTGAGCGGGATGCTGATCATCTTTATGCTGATGCTGTGGCTGTGGCGGCGGCTGTACCGTGAAAACGCAGATGACGAAGCCGCCGACAGCGCCAAACGCATCGCCAAAAACAGTCTGGCCCCGATTGTGCTCAATCTGTTCAACCGGGGGATCGACTTCGCCTTTGCGTTTATCATGCTGCGCATCCTCGGCCCGGCGGACGCAGGCATCTACTACTATGCTATCGTCGTGTTCGGCTGGTTCGACATCCTGACCAACTTCGGCCTGAACACGCTGCTGATGCGCGAAGTTGCCCGCGACCGTAACTCCGCCGGGCGCTACCTGTTCAACAGCACGGCGCTGCGGCTGGGGCTGGCGGCGGTCGGCGTGCCGCTGCTGATCGTCTTCCTGGTGATCCGGCAGGCGAGCGTTGATCCGGCGCTGGAACCCTACGCCGTCGCGTCGATTGTGCTGCTCTATGCGAGCCTGCTGCCGAGCAGCATCAGCACCGGCCTGACTGCGCTGTTTTACGCCTTCGAAAAGGCCGAATACCCCGCTGCGATCACAACCGTCAGCACCATCATCAAAGTCGTGTTGGGGCTGGGTACGCTGCTGCTCGGCTGGGGGGTGGTCGGGCTGGCGGGCGGCGCGATCCTCACCAACTTGGTGACGCTGGCGGTGCTGGCCTGGCTGGCGCGCCCGCTGATCAGCGGTTTCTGGCAGCCGCTCGACCGCCTGCTGATTCGGCACATGCTGGGCGAAAGCTGGCCGCTGATGATCAATCACCTGCTGGCGACGGTCTTTTTTAAGATCGACGTGGTGCTGATGGAAGCGATCAACGGCCATACGGTTGTGGGCCAGTATTCCACCGCCTACAAATGGCTCGATGCGCTGAACATCATCCCGGCGTTTCTGACGATGGCGCTGCTGCCGGTCATGGCGCGGCAGGCGCACAACGACCGCCCCGGCTTGCGGCGCAACTACACGCTGGCGGTCAAGCTGCTGGTGATGGTCGCGCTGCCGGTTGCAGTAATGACTACTTTCATCGCGGAACCGTTGATCCGCGTCTTAGGCGGCGAAGAATACCTGCCGGTGGGCGGGATTGCGCTGCAACTGATGATCTGGAGCATCCCGATTGGCTGGATCAACAGCGTAACAAACTACGTGATCGTGGCGCTGGACCGCCAGCGCACGTTGATATACGCTTTCATTAGCGGGGTGGTGTTTAATATCGCCACCAACCTGGTTTTCCTGCCGCTGTACAGCTACCGCGCCGCCGCGATCATCACCATCTTTTCGGAAGGCGTGTTGTTTATCGCGTTCTACTGGATCATCCGCCAGGAGATCGGCGGGATGGGCTGGCGCTACGCGTTATGGCGCCCGGTGATGGGCATGTTGGTGCTGTTGGGGGTGACAATACTGCTGTGGCAGGTTGCGCCGCTGGCAGGGCTGCTGATCTCGCCTGTGATCTACGGCATTACGCTGCTGGCGCTGCGTCCCTTCAAGCCGGACGAGATCGAGCGGATCGCGCCGCTGCTGCCCGGACGCATGCGGCAGCGGATTCTGCCGCCAGACGTGCCGGTGCGAAGTGAACTTTAGGATAAGTGTCAGATTTGTGCGCGCGGCGTGACGTGATACACTACCAACAATATTTAAACCTCATGGTACAATGATCCTGGAACAGACATGCTGGCCCAATTTCTGCTATGCTCTGATCGTCTGGTTTGAAAGTGACAAACATGACCGACTTCAACCCGCGCACCGACCGCGATATTTTGACCAAACAAGCCTACGCTACCGATGAACATCTGGCCCTTCGCTACCGGACTCATGAATTATACAGCCAGCCGAAAATCGATTTTCACAAATGGGTGATCGAGTGCCTGACCTGGCGTGGTGACGAATGGGTGCTTGACGTTGGAGCAGGACCGGGTAGTTATGGCAGTTATTTTGAGCTGGTGCAGGAACACGCACCACGCGGGCGTCACGCCGCCGGGGACCTGTCGTTCAGCATGGCGCAAAAGGCGCGGCAGCACCCACACGCGGGCCACATGTTTGTGCTGGCAATGGATGTGCAGGCGTTACCATTCCCAGATGACACGTTCGACGTCGTGTTGGCAAACCACATGCTGCACCACGTGCCGGACGTCGAACAGGCGCTCACCGAGATTCGGCGGGTGCTGCGTCCCAGCGGGTGCCTGGTTGCAGCCTCGAACAGCCAGGACACCATGCCCGAATTTGATACACTGGCCCGGCGAACTTGCACGCTGCTCGGTTCTCCCAAGCAGTTTAAAACCCCACCCGATTCGTTCACGCTAGAAAACGGGACCGTGTTATTAGGGCGCCACTTCAGGGCGGTGGCCCGCCACGACCTGCCCAGCGCGCTGCATTTCCCAGAAGTCGAGCCGGTGCTCGCCTACCTGAACAGCGTGCGTGCCATCCGCGAGCCGCAGCTTCCCGAAGAAATCTCGTGGGCCGATTTTATGGATACTATGGAAAAGCAAATCCTGCGCCTGATCCGTCACTTTGGCGAATTGCAGGTTCACAAGCTGACCGGCGTGCTGGTGGCTACCGACGGCGGCGGGTTTGCGGCGGACTACTTGCGCTTGTTAAATGGGTCCAATTCCAACGTGTGACAAGCTTACTGCGTGTATACAATGGGTGATGGTTTTGTTACAACCTGCCGTTGGGAAACCGGTGGTTGTCGTGTGCTGCTGTACCAGTTTTTTACTTTACAGCCTGGATGAAGCGTGGTATAACCGTACTCGAACCTGCCGTGCGCGTGATCCGCACAAGGTTTTGAGCCAACACCCAAACATAGGGCATCCTCGTCTGCGCGTCTACGCATTAGGACTCGCTCCAAAGCGAAAGCGCCAGGTAGATGACCCACCTGCGAAAGCAGGTTCAAAACGTAGCGGCACACGGCATGGCGGGGCGGTATTATCCAGCGCCCTTGCTGATCAGCAGGGCGTTTTTTCTTGGCATTTCCCCCCTGGTTACCACTAATCCGGCAACAACTACCTTGATTCCGGGTTCGCAACTCGCTATACTGAACTCTGCCCTTTGCCAACCACAAACTTAACGATCAAAAACAATCAGGAAATCCGTACGTTATGCAGCGAGAACGTGTCGCAGATGACATCTATGTGTTTACAAGCACGCTCTATGCCCAGGTTACAGCTGGCGCCGTCATCACTTCTGATGGCGCGATTCTGATCGATACACTTGTTTTCCCCGAAGAAGCACGCGCCATCAAGAATTTTTTAGAAACCCGCCTCAACTGCCCGATACGCTACGTGATCAACACCCACTACCACGCCGATCACACGTATGGAACGTGCTTTTTTGAGAACGCCCAGGTTGTTGCCCATGCGCTTTGTTATGACCTGCTGGCGACACGCGGTCAGGAAGGTCTGCGCCAGGCACAGCAGAGCGCGTATGAGTTGCGCGAGATACAGGTCGTGCTGCCGCATATGGTCTTCGAAAGCGGGACGATGAGCGTTCACCTGGGCAATAAAACCGTTGAACTGAGGCATTCACCCGGCCACAGCCCTGACTCAATCGTCTGCCTGGTGAAGGAAGACCAGGTGTTGTTTGCTGCCGATACGCTGATGCCGGTACCGTACTTCGTAGACGGGAGCTACGATGACTTTATCGCCAGTCTCAACGCGCTGAAGAACGGCGGCTTTGAAAACGTGGTACAGGGGCATGGCGAAGTGGTGCTGCGGGGAGAGATCGAGCGCAAGATTCAGAGCGATCTGGACTATCTGGCGGCTGTTCGTAAGTATGCTGAGCAGACGTTCTACGAACACCAATCCGCTGACGCCCTGGCCGACATCAGCATCGAAAGCTGTGGCAAAAGCCGGATTCCCCTCAACGGCCTGGTGCAAGATTTGCATTACGCTAACCTGCACGCGCTCTATCAGCAGTTTGAAGCACAACGGGGAGAAACACCCTGAATCTCTCCCGGCGTATCCAGACCAGGCAGCAGCCACCCGGCCAACTGCCCTGCCGCAGTCACTCTACTGGCCCAAACTAAAGCCGCGTTTTATGTGTTCGTGACAGCCACAGTTGAATGGTTGGAGAGAAATCGATGAAAGTAGCAGTTATCGGAGGCGGGTCCACGTACACGCCGGAGTTGATCAACGGATTCCTGGATCGAACCGCGTCGTTTCCGCTGACCGAGTTATGGCTGATGGATATTGCCCCGGAACAGTTGGGCATCGTCGGCGGCTTCGCGCAGCGCATGGTTGCCGCCAGAGGGAACCCGTTCCAGGTCCATTTGACCACCGATCAGCGCGAAGCCGTTCAGGGTGCGCGGTATGTGATCACCCAACTGCGCGTAGGCATGATGCAGGCGCGGCGCGAGGATGAATACCTGGGCAAGCGCCACGGCCTGATCGGGCAGGAAACAACCGGCATCGGCGGCATGTCAAAGGCGCTGCGTACTATCCCGGTGATCCTCGACATTGCGAACGACGTCCGCGATCTGGCGCCGGATGCGCTGTTGGTCAGCTTCACCAACCCGGCGGGACTGATCGCGCAGGCAGTCAGCCAGCAGGTCCCGGATGTGCCGGTGGTCGGCGTGTGCAACGGGCCATTCCATACCAAGATGCAGATCGTGGCGAACCTGAACCAATACCGGGATCTCGCCATCGATCCCGATCAGGCGCAGCTTGACGCGTTGGGACTCAATCACCTGTCGTGGTTTCGAGGATTAACCGCCAACGGTCAGGATGTGTGGCCGGAGGTGATCGGCCTGTACGTGAACGAAGCGCCCGATCCCCGCTGGGATGCCCGGACAATTGAAGCGCTGGGCATGATCCCAAACGGGTACTTTGAATATTATTACTATACCAGCCGTAAGCTGGCGCTTCAGGATCAATGGCCCCCCTCGCGTGCCGAAGAAGTGATGGCGATTGAAAAGGAACTGCTGGCCCAGTATGCCGAACCGGACCGCACCGAACCGCCCGCAGGCTTGATGCAGCGCGGCGGGGCGTTCTATTCGACGGTCGCCACACAACTGCTCAACGCTCACTATAACGACCTGGGCGAGACACACGTCGTAAACGTCCGGCACAACGGCGCGGTGCCCGGCTGGCCTGCCGATTGGGTGCTGGAAATGCCCTGCCGTGTTGATGCCGCCGGTGTGCACCCGCTGCCCGCCGAACCCCTGCCGTCGGTGTGTTACGGGCTGCTGGCGGCGGTCAAAGCCTACGAACTGCTGACCGTCGAAGCAGCGATCAAAGGCGATCGGCGCGCTGCCTACCAGGCGCTGCTGGTTCATCCCCTGGGGCCGCAGGCCGACCAGATTCAGACCGTGCTGGACGACATGCTGACAACGCACAAAGCTCACCTGCCGCTGTTTTGGCCTGAGGGATAAGCCGGGATGGCCGGATACTACCTCGGCGTGGATATTGGCGGCACCAAAAGCCTCGCCGCGATCACCGACGACGCCGGGCGCGTGTTGGGCGTAGGGCGCTGCGGGCCGGGCGTCCACCAGGGCGACGATTACAGCCGGACACGCGCCGCGCTCAACACGGTCACCACGCAAGCCCTGGCTGCGGCAGGACTGACAACCGGTCAGATCGCCGGGGCGGGCTTTGGCATATCCGGCTACGATTGGCCCTCCCAGTATGAGGGACACGTACAGGCCATCGCCACGCTGGGACTGGCCGCGCCGTATGATCTGGTCAATGACACCATTCTTGTTCTGACTGCCGGAGCGCCGGACGGTTGGGGCATCAGTTTGATCGCCGGGACAAGCTGTAACTGCTTGGGGCGTGACGAGCAAGGCCGCGAAGGGCGCGCTGTCGGCGAAGGGTTGCTCTTTGGGGAAGGGGCAGGCGCAGCCGAAACCGTCACCGCTGCACAGCACGCTGTTGCCGCCGCCTGGACGCTCACTGGCCCGCCAACACGGCTGACGCAGGCATTTGTTGACTGGGTTGGCGCGCGTGACGCGGATGATTTGATCGAGGGATTGGTCACCGAACGCTATGATCTGGACGCAACGGCAGCGCCGCTTGTTTTCCGGGTAGCTGAACAGGGCGATACCGTCGCGTGGGACATCATCCGCTGGGCGGGGCGCGCGCTGGCGACGATGGCAATCGGCGTATGCCGCCAGTTAGAACTTCAACAGCGGGCATTTACGGTGGTGCTGGGAGGCAGCTTTTTTAACGGCGGTGCCCTGCTGATCGATCCGCTGCGCGAAAGGCTGCACGCCGAAGCGCCCCACGCCAAACTGGTTCGCCTGGACGCCCCCCCGGTCATCGGCGGCGTGCTGCTTGGTATGCAGCGCGCAGGGCTTGAGCGTAAAACCGTTCAGCGGGCGCGGCAGGCCATGCTCGCCAACGCCGGTTCATTTGTCACCCCCGACTGAGATGGGCTACTGGCAGCAGACAAGCGCCAGGATGCCTATCCCAAGGCCAATCAACAGGCCGTAAGGCAGCGTGATACGCATCACCTCGCCATCCCGGCCTTGCAAGCCGACCGTACTGCATCCAACGATGATTTTCGCAGGCGCGATCATGCTGCCCAGCGCGCCGCCGGTCGTCTGCGCGGCCAGCAGCAGGGTAGGCGCAGCGCCGATCAAGATAGCAACCTGATCTTGCAGCGAGGCGAACAGCACGTTTGAGTTGTTGTTGCTGCCGGTAGCGAATGCGCCCAACATCCCCACCAGCGGCGATACAACCGGGAAGAACGTATCCAGCACGTCGCTCAGCCCTTCGGCCAACAACTGCGTCATGCCCGTATGGTCCATCAGTGTTGACAGTCCGACCATCGACACGATGCCGATGCTGGCGGGCATGGCCGACCGCGATGTCGCCGCCGCTGCCGCGCGCCAGTCACACGGCAGGCACAGCGCGCGCCGCTGGTAGATCACATAGCTCAGCACGGCGATCAAGAGAATGGATGTCCCCGGATGCACCAGTGGGCGAATGATCGTCCCGGTCCCCGCCCCGGTCAAAAATCCGTCCGAGGTCGTGACTTCGGGGAAGCTCGCTTTCCAGGCGATTTCTTTGAGCGCGTCATTCAGCGGGCCGATCAGCGCAATAGCGGACATTAACACGGCCAGCGAGCCATAACTCAACAGCGCGCCAGCTAACGGCGGCGTTATTTCAAACCGGGGCGGGGCGAATTCGCCTTGCACAGTCAGCGCAGGATTACCGGCAGGGTCACCATCAACGCGGCGCACAGCACGCCCGCTAAACCGGCTCAGCAGCACGCCGCCCGCGATGCCTGCCAGCCCAGCACCAAACGCCGACAGCGGCACCAGCCCGGACACGGCCAGTGCGTACTGGATGGTGCCCATCAGCACGCCGAGGATCACCACTTTCCACCAGTGCGTTTTGCCCCGGTCCAGGATACGCGCTGCCGCCAGCCCAGTAACCAGGCAGGCCATACCCAGCAGGATCGCCGCGTTGGATGCGAGCTTTGCTTCGTCCACGTTCACCAGGCCGGTCAGCGTTTGGAACACGACGCCCATATCACCAAACGTCACCGACCAGGCATGTCCCACTGCCACTGCTGCCACTGCGATCACCGGTGAGACGCCCAGGCTGACCAGCATTGGCGCCACAATCGCTACCGGTAAGCCAAACCCGGCCAGCCCTTCCACCGTGCCACTGAACGCCCACGCCACCACGATCAGCAGCAGCCCCCGGTCATTGATCAGGGCTTCCAATGCGCGGGCAATCGCTTTGATGCCCCCGGCCTGGTCCACGATGTAGTACAGCAGCAGGGCGGGCCACAGCACCATCATCACAAAGACTGACAGCAGCAGTCCTTTGGCCTGCGATACCCAGAACACTTCAAACGTCAGCCCAAAGCTGGCCGCAGCCGCTAACAACCCTATCAGCCATGCTACCGGCCCGGCGCGTTGGCCGCCCCAGCGGAACGCTGTCATCAGTGCCAGGACGGTCACAATGGGCAGTGCTGCCGCCACGTATTCGACCGGGGTCGAGTTGGGCGCCAGTAGAAACAGCAGGGTTAGCAGGCTGGCCGCAGCCACGACGATGATCGTTCGGGTCATTGGTCGCTCCTCACCGGTTTGCTCTCGCTTTGATCGTCAACCGTAAAGGCGCTTCAGTATACCCGCAGCCCATGTGGCTGTCACTCGCATTGCAGCTCAAAGGCAATCGAAAAAAACGCCCACCAGGCTACGGTGGGCGTTTGCAGTTTGTATGGGCTGTCAAATCATTCGGTGGAAAGTATCGTGTCTGCCACAGTGATGGTCCAACTCGCGTCCATAGCTCCCACGCGCACGATCTCCCAGTCGACAGGTTCGGCGATGTCGCTCCGCTTGCCAGCGCTGGTATAGATGCCGTCTCCGGCTGCTGCATCGAGACCTTCGCCGTTGTCCGCCGGGGAATGGTAGAAGTAAATCGGCGCATCTTCGAAGTACACAACCACCCCGTTGATCAACTCGTCGATACTGACATGCATAATATCCGCCAGGCCCTGTGGATCGCTGATGCTGGCGTCGGCAGCTACCACCACAGCGGGATCATCGGAGGCCGGATTGGGCCGGAACTGGATAGACTGGATAACCGGGGCATCCGGCACGGCGCCGGGTTCGGCCAGGTAGCCCACGTAAAACGCAGCGTCGAACGGCTTCACCCCGTAGATCACCCGGAAGGCAATCCGGCTGCCGTCGGCGCTCATCGACAGGTTATCGGTGATACCAATGGCTATCTGGGTAATATCCCACGCGGGGAAAATATCATACCGCTCCATGCCATCGGTGCTGATAAAGCGGCCCGGATTCTCGCCATCCGAAATGAGCGCCGCGCTCCCCATCACGTCGAGCGCAAGCCCGCCAACGCTCCCCCCTTTGTTTCCCAGCTCGATCCGTTCACTGCCGTCGGGGCGCACAGCGTACCACCTGTCAACACCGAAGCCCTCGCCGTATACGATCCGGGTGCCATCCCCGCTGACCGCCAGGTGTTCCTCGTCGGTTTCGGGTTCATTGTTGGATAACTGGTGGAAGCCGCCCGCGTCCAGCGAAAACACTTCGTGCTTCTGGCTGACGCCGTAGTAGTTTTCAGGGTCTTGATAGCCGCGCAACTGAAACACGATGACGCTGCCGTTGTCCGAAATATCGAAATGACCAATCGCCCAGCCCGCGTTGGGGGTATCATCACGCGGGACGCTGGTATCCTCGATCACCAGTTCCGGCGAGCCGCCGCCCTGCCCGATGCGCCACAGGTCGTCGCGGTCCTCGTGGAAATACACGTACTGCCCGTCGGCGGTGGTACGGATGCCTTCGATGGCGTTGATTTCCTCGTAGTTATCGATGTCCAACAACTGCATCACGCTGCCAGCTTCAACCTGGTAAAGCTGCTGGGGCCAACCCGTCACGAAAAAGGCCCGCGCTCCATCATGACTGATCGCCAGTTCGTGGATTCCCCGCTGCTCCAGGTCCGGCAGCGCGATCTGCATCGCGTCTGAGCCGTCTACACTGGCTGTGAACAGCAACTGCGCGCCAGAATCGTTATCCCGCGCCGAATAGAACAAACGCTGACCGTCACCGCTCATCACCACGTGTTCCAGTGTGATGTCGGATGAGGCGGTGTCCCAGATGCGATCATACACGGCATAGAACACCATCCCTGCTGGCAGCGGCCCAACTTCCCCGGTAGGCTGCGGTTCAGGCGTTTCGGGCGGCACTTCGGTGACAACCGCCACCGGAGTCTGCACAACCGGCTGCGGTTCGATGGCCGGTGTTGCCGGTTGAGGCTGCGGCTGAACACCAACGCTGCACGGGCAGTTGCACTCGGCGCGCAAAATGTCGCCATACGGCGGCGCCCACCCGCAGCAGATGCGGTAGTAGCGCTCACCGCCCCATACGGTCCACCAGTCATCGGGCTGCTGAGCGTCGAAAATGGACTGGTTGCGCCAGTTACCCCACGCATCCACCCAGTGCGGCGCAAGCTCCGGCTGGCTCATGTCCGCTTCGTATGTGAAGCCGCCCAGCACGCGCTCGATACAGTTTACCAGGATGGGATCGCGCCAGATGTTTTGATCGGGCGCGGGTTGGGGCTGTGGTTGGGCGGACGTCACACCGGCCTCACACGGGCAGCCACAGCTTGACCGCATCTCGCCGCCTGCCGGCTCTTCCCAGCCGCAGCAGATGCGGTAATAGCGCTTGCCGCCCCACACGTCCCACCAGTCGTCGGGCTGCTGGGCGTAAAAGATCGACTCGTTGCGCCAGTTGCCCCACTCGTCTACCCAATGCGGCGCGAGGTCCGGTTGGTCGATATCTGCCTGGGTCGTGTATTTCAAGATGATCTGCTCGACACAGGCGGCCAGTTGGGGGTCTTCCCAGGGGTCCTGTGAATTCACGGTAGAGATATGGGTGGCTGGCAATGATGAGGCTACGATCCAAACGATCAGCAAAAATCCTTTGTATCTTACCAGTGGAAATCTCATTTTTCCGCTCCTAAAACCTTAACCCGCCTGGCATGTGGTGATAGCTCTATTTCACACCAGATCGCCCGGCATCGCAACACAGGTACAACCCCTTAAAAAACACCCGCAGACTGCAAGCCGGTCTGCGGGCGGGTATGGGTGTAGCAGTTGTTGGTTAGTGGTATGCGGTCAGCTTACAGTGTCCGGTTGGCGCAGGTGGCAGGCGCACAGGTGATTATTGCCCAGGTCGATCAGTTCCGGTTCTTCCTGTGAGCAAATGTCGACCGCTTCGAGGCAGCGCGTGTGGAAACGGCAGCCGGGCGGCGGATTCAGTGGGCTGGGCGGGTCGCCTTGCAGAATAATCCGGTCTTTCTTGATCTTCGGATTGGCTACCGGGATGGCCGACATGAGCGCCTGGGTATACGGGTGCTGCGGGTTGCTAAACAGCTCTTCGCGTTCGGCGACCTCGACAATTTTGCCCAGGTACATCACCGCGACCCGGTTACACAGGTGCTCGACCACGCTCATATCATGCGCGATGAACAGGAGCGTCAGGTTCAGCGACTGCTGCAAGTCTTTGAGCAAGTTCAATACCTGCGACTGGATCGACACGTCCAGCGCGGACACCGGCTCGTCACACACAATAAACTTTGGATTTAACACCAGGGCGCGCGCGATGCCGATACGCTGGCGCTGCCCACCCGAAAACTCGTGCGGAAAGCGGCGCATGTGGTGTTCTTGCAGCCCTACCATCCGCAGCGCTTCCAGCACGCGCTGTTGACGTTCGTTCCGATCTGTGACACCGTGTACGCGCAGCCCTTCGCCCACAATATCGCCCACCTTGGATCGAGGGTCCAGCGACGAATACGGGTCCTGGAATACAATCTGCATCCTGGCCCGGTAAGGTTTCATCTCTGCGTGTCTTACCTCGTAGATGTTCTGGCCGTTGTAACGCACGACCCCGGCAGTTGGTTCTAGCAGGCGCAGGATCGCGCGCCCAGCGGTGGTCTTGCCGCAGCCAGATTCACCCACCAGGCCAAGGATTTCGCCGTGCTTGATGTCCAGGTCGATCCCGTCTACCGCCTGGACAACGCCTACCGTGCGCTTCAATATGCCGCCCTTGATGTCAAAGTAAACTTTCAGGCCGCGAACTTCCAGCAGGTTTTCCGTGTCGGTCATGATGTCTTTTCGCCTTCGTACAACCAGCAGCGAACAGAGTGGCCGGGTTCGGCTTCGATCATGTGCGGTTCTTCGATCTCACACTGCGTCAGCCCGTGCTCGACGCGCGCCCGGCAGCGCGGGGCAAAGCGGCACCCCGGCGGCATATCGATCAGGTCGGGGACCGTGCCGGGGATCACGTCCAGCCGCTCCTTCACCTCGCCCATCACCGGGATTGATGCGATCAAGCCCTGTGTGTAGGGATGCAGCGGGTTTTCGAACAAGGCTTCTGTCTCGGCTTCCTCAACAGACGCCCCGGCGTACATCACTGTCACGATGTCCGCCATCTCGGCCACGATGCCCATATCGTGGGTGATCAGGATTACGGCCATACGGTGATCGTCGCGAAGCTGGCGGATCAGGTCCAACACCTGTGCCTGAATAGTCACGTCGAGCGCGGTCGTTGGCTCGTCGGCGATCAGCAGGTCCGGCGCGCAAGCCATGCCCATTGCGATCATCACGCGCTGTGCCATACCGCCCGACATCTCGTGCGGGTAGTTCGAGATACGCCGTCCGGGGTCCGGGATACCCACCTCGCGCAGCAGTTCAACCGCTTCTTCCCGTTGAGCTTTGCGTTTCCCACCCTTGTGAATGCGCAAGACCTCGACCAGTTGGTTGCCAACTTTGAACACCGGGTTCAGCGACGAGCGCGGCTCCTGAAAGATCACCGAGATGTGCTTGCCCCGGATCGCCGTCATTTCGCGCCGGGACATCTTGCGCAGATTCTGGCCCTTAAACAGCACTTCACCGGAGACAATCCTGCCGGGTTTGTCGATCAGGCGCAGAATAGACATAGCGGTCATGCTCTTACCACAACCAGACTCGCCCACAATACCGCGCACTTCACCCTTGCGCACTGTAAAGCTCACGCCATCAACCGCCTTCACAGTGCCCTCGCGGGTGAAAAAGTATGTGCGCAGGTCGGAGACTTGCAAAAGCGGCGAGTTGTCTGCCGCTTGCATAACGCTGCTGGTGCCGTTGTTATCGTTTTTGTCTGTCATACCCCCCTGCCTGTGAAGGAATTCAAAATCACCGGTCCAAACGTGGGTCAAGCGCATCGCGCAGCCCGTCGCCCAGGAGGTTGAAGGCCAACACGGTGATCATGATCGCAATGCCAGGATAAAATACCAGATGCGGGGCAGTGAAAATCTGGTTTCGCTCGGCCCCAAGCATCGCGCCCCATTCCGGTGTGGGCGGCTGCGCGCCCAACCCCAGGAAAGACAGCGCCGCCGCATCCAGAATCGCCGTACCAATGCCCAGCGTCGCCTGCACGATCAACGGTGCCAGTGCGTTTGGCATGATGCGGCGGAACAGGATACGCACAGGCCGCACGCCCAGCGCCCGGTCGGCGGTAACATAATCTTCTTCTTTGACGGCCAGCACGCCCGAACGCGCCACACGGGCGTATGCCGGGATAAACACAATCGAGATCGCCAGCAGCGCGTTCTGCAACCCCGGCCCCAGCACGGTCACAACCGCAATCGCCAGGATCAGCGGGGGAAAAGCCAGCATCACGTCCATAATACGCATGATGATGTTATCCACCCAGCCGCCCACAAACCCGGCAATCGCGCCTGAGATCGAACCAAGGATCACGGCCAGGCTAACGGTTGTGAGGCCCACCATCAGCGACACGCGCGTCCCGTAGATCACGCGGCTGAACTGGTCGCGCACGTTGCCGTCCACACCCATCAAGTACTGGTAATCCGTTGTTTTGACAATGCGCAGATCGTTGTCGCTGGCGATGAGGATGCTGCCGCCCGTGTTGAGCCATGACGTGTTGGCAATCGGGGTGTCCAGCTTAATGGACAGGGCTTCTTCGCCGGTTGACATATCCCACACCCGGACGGAATACTCACCCTTAGTATAAACGCGTGTCGCCAGTGGGCTGCCGGACAGCGCCTCAATGCGTTCGCCGTGAGGCAGCTCCAGCACCAGTTCGCCGGTCTTGTCATCCCAGACCAGGCCGGTACCGTCGCTGCTCGCCATCACATACCCGACTCCGCGCGAGACATTCTCGTTCCATGTGCCGTTCGCCAGAGGGCCATCATATTCAATCATCATCTCTTCCTGGAAGGACGCAGTGTTCCAGAGATGCAGTTCGTTGTCAATGACGGTCAGAATCCGGTTGCTGGATCGGTTGAAGCTGGCGCTGATCACCGGCGCATCGTGATCCAGGCTGGCAACTTCGGTGCCGACAAACGCATTCCACAGCTTGACGCTGCTGCCACTGGCGATCATGACCAGGGTGCCGTTTGCGTTCCATTCGGCGGCGGTGCGTTCGTCTTCCAATTCAATCAGCCCGACCTGGCTCCACAATGTTGCATCCCACAGGCGCACGTTGTGATCATCGGCGCTCAAAAAGCGCGTGCCGTCGGCGTTCCAGGTCACGAGGTTCGCGCCGCCTTCAAGTGGCAGCGTCCGGCTGACTTTGCGGGTGTTCACATCCCAGACAAACAACTCGTCGCCGCTGGCCGACAGGATTTTCTGGTCATTGGGACTCCAGCTTACCGCCGTAACGGGCAGTTCGTGTTCCAGTGTCATCAGGGAATCACCGGTTTCGGTATCCCACACTTCGATTGTGTTTCCGCTGGCGGCCAGCATCAGCGAGTTGGTGGCGCTTAGTGCGCTGATCTCGATGGTCGCGTCGGTAGTCGTGTGTACCAGGTCGTCTCCTGCGCCAGGACAGCCCAGCAGGTGAATGCAGGGCGACATCCGTTTTTGAGCGCCTTCTTCTGGAATATCCAGCAGCACGGCCAGCGGGTCGTGGGTGGCGATGACCGGCGCAAAAATCGCGAGCAACGCCAGGATGCCAAGCATCGTCAGCCCTACAATGGCCGACGGTTTGCGCAGCAGTCGTTCAAGCGTCTCTCGCCAGAGTCCTTTAGGCGGCCTGGTGATCTCCGCCACGTCGGCGACAGGCAGTTCAAGTTGAGGCGAAGCCGAATCTGTTCGCATAGTACTACTCTAGTCGAATGCGTGGGTCGAGGTAAGCATACAGCGTATCCACGATCAGGTTGATAAAAACGAATATGACGGCAATGATTAATGTAAATGCCTGCACAACGGTGTAATCGCGCCCGGTGATCGAATCGTACAGAATACGTCCCACCCCGGACAGGCCAAAGATGGTTTCTGTCAGCACCGCCCCACTCAACAGCGATCCCAAAGACAGCCCGATGATGGTTACAACCGGCAGCATGGCGTTGCGGAACGCGTGCTTGAGCACGACCTGCGACTCCCGCACGCCCTTGGCTCGCGCCGTCCGTACATAGTTCATCCCCAGAACTTCGAGCAGGCTGGAGCGGGTCATACGCGCAATGATAGCCAGCGGGATCGTGCCCAGCGCAATCGCAGGCAAGATCATGTGTTTGAGCGCATCTCGCAGCCCGGCCCAGTCACCCACCAGCACCGCGTTCAGCGTGTTGATGTTAGCCAGAAAACCGGAGAACGTCAGCGTGTCCGGGTTTACGTTCCAGCCCCATGCCTCGTAAAACGGCTGGATGGATACACCTGCCGTCAGGCGGCCTGATGGCGGCAGCCACAGGGGCGTATCCTTGAGCGCCACACCAAACACGTAGGACAGCATCAGGCCCAGCCAGAATACCGGCATCGATACGCCGATGTTCGCCCCGATCATGGTGCCAACGTCGGCAGCCGAGTTGTGATAGTAGGCCGACACCATCCCCAGTGGAATCCCGACCAGGACAGCGAACAGCATCGCGTAGAAGCTTAACTCCACCGTGACCGGCAAACGCTCAACCATCAACTCGTCAACCGGGCGACCAAACCGGATCGAATCCCCCAGGTCGCCGTGCAGCACATCGTTTATGTAGATACGGAACTGTTCAGGAATCGAATCGTTGAGACCATAGCGCTCGTTGAAGGCATCGCATATTTCATCAGTAGCGTGCTCCCCCAGCGCCGACCGGCACGGGTCGCCCGGCAGCAGGCGGGAGAGTGCAAAGGTTACAAACAGGATGCCCAACAAGACCGGAATCGCCAGGGTCAATCGTCGAGCAAGAAAACTAACCATAGCTCAGTGCCTCAATTTTTGCGCCAGAGTATAACTTAACGGGACCAGAATACAATAGGGGGGCACTTGGGAGCGCCCCCCACAACTAATCTAACGGGCAAACCAGGCCAACAGCTTACTCTTCAGCCGCTGGCGGGTTCAGGAACCCATCGAACAGGCCGGGGAAGTAAGTGAAGCTGCCGTCACGCCCGACGTGCAGCGGGTGCGCAGCATCCCACTGAACCGCGTAGGACAGCACGACATCGTTGGCATCCAGCGACGAACCATCGTGGAACTTCACACCTTCGCGCAGGTGGAAGGTCCACTCGGTACCATCTTCGTTCGCTTCGTACGTCTCAGCCAGCGCCGGTTGCACCGCCGTGCCGCCCACTTCGAAGGCCAGCAGCGATTCGTTGATCTGCTCGCAAGCACGCAGCGATTCGCCGTCTGTCTCGTCGGCGCAGTACAGGCCAATCGGTTCGGCGTTTTGCATCCAGACCAGTGTATCCTGATCCGGCACCTGCATCACGGCGAAGTACTCGTTGCCCAGCGGGCTGGCGTGCGCGCCCTCAACCGAAGCCTTGAACGCAGTCGCCGAGGCAGCATGCGATACCGGGATCATCGGAACGTTTTCCTTGATGGCCGTATTCGCCTTAACGTAGATCGCCAGGCGCGTGGCGGGATCGGCAATCGCCGCTGCTTCCTTCAGCGGTTCGGTGATTGAGTCGAACTTGTCACCAAACTGGTCAGACGCACCCGCGCCAAAGTGGAAGTCGAGGAAGTTGGTGGCATCCGGGTAGTCGGCGCCCCAACCCAGCAGGTACATGGACAGCTCGCCACGGTCGCTGGCGTCGATAAACGCGCCGGATTCCATCACCGTGATGTTGGCGGTGATGCCCAGGTTCACGTCCAACTGGGCTGCGATGTCTTCGGCTACGCGGCCTGGTTCGGGCAGGTAGGAGCGGAACACGTCACGGTAGGACAGTTCGATCTCAAAGCCATCAGGATAACCGGCCTCGGCCAGCAGGGCGCGCCCTGCTTCGGGGTCGAAGTCGTACCAGGAAACCTCAGGCGTATAGCCAAAGATCGTAGGCGGCATGAACTGGGTAGCCACAATTGATCCGGGCGGGTAGAAATTGTCCACAATACGCTGGCGGTCAACGCCCATGGCAATCGCCTGACGCACGCGCACATCGTCCAGCGGCTCGACCCAGTTATTCAGGCCGATGTAGAACGTATTGGTGCCCGCGCGGTCGTACAGGATCAGGTCTTCGCTCTCGCGAATCGCCGGATAGTCATCCGGTGTCGGGTTGTCGATACCGTCCACCGTGCCCGCCTGGAGTTCGGTAAACCGGGCTGCGCCCTCAGAGTTCCAACGGAACACGAGCGTCTCGGTCAGGGCTGGGTCACCCCAGTAGTCATCGAAGCGTTTGAGCGTCAGGTTGTCACCGCGCGTCCACTCTTCGAGCATGTAGGGGCCGGTGCCAATCGGGTTATCAACCAGGTCACCGCCGCCGCCGGTCGCTTCCAGGTAATCCGCGCTGTTAATCGCGAAAGCCGAGAAGGCGACCTTCGAGGGGAAGGCCGGGTCCGGGCGGCACAACGTGAACTTGACGGTCAGTTCGTCGATGGCTTCAATCGACAGGAACTCACCACCGTAATCGCAATTTTCCGCCGCGTATACCATCGGCTCAAACTCTTGGGCTTTGGTGCTGCCCGGTACGCCGACGAAGGCAACGGCCAGTGTAGAAATGACCAGAAATGTCAAAGTAGCATACTTAAGACGGCTAAACATGTTTCCTCCTTCAAGCTCCTTATACCCTTTGAGTCATGTACGGTTAAATAGGTAGAAGTTGTCACAATCCCTGGCGGATAGGTCCTCCTTTCATATAGAGAGGCAATGAGTCACAAAAGAACTCAAAAAATGGAACTTTTAAATCTATGTAGCTAGTGGGGCAATGGCTGGTCCTTGCTCATAATAATACACAGGCGAAGCATGGTAACCAGTGAACGAGAGACTATTTAACACTTCGTTTTGTAGGGGTACCTGGATGAACGCTTTCTGAAATTTGGGTCTACGTCCAGCTTCGATTGACTTAATACTATATCACAGATTCTCCGTTTTATCCTTATGGACTGTAGACAAATCTATGATTTATAAACTTCCAGATATTCAATAGGGCATATTATATTTCGCTGGGGCGCTCAGTCAAATACTATTCAGGCCAGCAATGAGCACACATACAAAGCGTAACCCATCTCCGCGCTGGCTGCCAATCGGACAGGTAGATCGGCTTTTCATAGTTTTCTTAATTTTCCGGGTTAAACTGAACGAAACATGAAAGGATGATCTGGTTATGCGCATACTGGTGGTTGAAGATGAACCCGGCATTGCAAACTTTGTGCGCCAGGGCTTGCAGGAAGCCGGTTATGCGGTCGATGTTACGTGGGACGGGCAGGAAGGGCTGGCTTATGCCCTGGCAACCGAGTATGACGTGCTGGTGCTGGACATCATGCTGCCCCGGATGAACGGGCTGGACCTGCTGCGCGAACTGCGCGAGCAGGGCAACAAAACCCCCACCCTGATGCTCACCGCGCGCGATACGGTCGAGGACCGGGTGATTGGCCTGGATGCGGGTGCTGATGATTACCTGGTCAAGCCGTTCGCCTTTCCCGAACTGCTGGCGCGGGTGCGTGCCTTGCTGCGGCGACCGCCTTTACAGACAGGCACTGTGCTGGTGGCGGGTGATCTCGAAATGGATACGTCCACGCGGCAGGTGCAGCGCGGCGAGCGGCTGATCGATCTCAGCCCGCGCGAGTTCGCCGTGCTGGAATACCTGATGCGCCACCCCAATCAGGTGCTCACCCGTACTCAGATCGGTGAGCATGTGTGGGACCTGTGTTTTTACAACGAGTCCAACGTCGTGGATGTATATATCGGCTACCTGCGCCGCAAAGTCGACACGGACAGCGATTACCCGCTGATCCATACCGTGCGGGGCGTTGGCTACCGTTTGAGTGCTGAGGAATAACCGCTATGCTGCACCAGCTTCGTAGACTGGACAAGATCATCCCTATCCGGCTGCACCTGACCTTCTGGTATCTGATCACGTTGATCGTCCTGTGCGCTGGGTTCGTCATCTACCTGCATATACGCTTTGAAGACCGGCTGCTGCGCGAGCTGGATACATCGCTTGAGTTAGCCGCCAACCAGGCAGCCAACTATATCGGCAGCGAGGCGGGCCAGCTCGTATTTCTCGAATCGGATGCGCTAGCACGGCTTGAAGAGGATTACTCGCTGGTGTTAGTGGCCGAAGATGGGACGCTGCTGGCGCAGGTGGGCGACCCCGATACGCCACTCCCCGACACGCTCGCCACCGGGTATACGCTGTTTGAGCGCCCAAAGGGGATACACCACCGGAATGAGGATGAGTGGCGCGTCTACACCCGGCCCGTGATCGCGGTGGACAGTGGGGTCAGTGGGTGGCTGCACGTCGGGCAGTCGCTCAAACAAACGCAGTCCACGCTGCGCAGCCTGACAAACGAAGTCCATTTTGTATTTCCGCTGACGATCATCGTGGCCGGGATCGGCGGGTTTTTGCTGTCGGCACGCGCCATGCGACCGATTGAGCACATCACGCGGACAGCCCGGGCGATCAATACCACCGACCTGAACCAGCGCATCAACTATGACGGGCCAAATGATGAGATAGGCCGCCTGGCGCACACTTTTGACCGGATGCTCGACCGCCTGGAAGCCGGGTTCGAACGCGAGCGGCGCTTTTCCGGCAACGCGGCGCACGAACTGCGCACGCCCTTAACCGCGCTCAAGGGGCAGATCGGCGTCACGCTCAGCCGCCCTCGCCAGCCGGACGAGTACGCTGCCACGCTGCGCAGCATGGAGCAGCAGGTTGATCGCCTGATCCGCCTGAGCAGCGATATGCTGCTGATGACCCGCCTGGATCAGCAGCCCCGGCAGCCGCTTTCCGATTCGATCAAGCTGGATGAATTACTGGGTGCGCTGGTTGACCAAGTGCGCCCGCTGGCCGAAGATAAGCAGATCACACTGGTCGAGGAGTTGTCAGTCGTCCCG
This sequence comes from Anaerolineae bacterium, assembly GCA_016926875.1. Lineage (GTDB taxonomy): Bacteria > Chloroflexota > Anaerolineae > Aggregatilineales > Aggregatilineaceae > JAFGNU01. Next base: position 23,953 of record JAFGNU010000039.1, read on the forward strand.
GTGATCCAGGGCTGCATGGACCTGCTGATCCGGCTGTTTATGAATTTGCTCGACAATGCGATCAAATATACGCCGTCCGCAGGCCAGATCACAGTGCATACGACACAGGAAGACGAGTATGTGACCGTATACATCCGTGATACCGGCCCCGGCATCCCTGCCGAACATCTGTCACATCTATTTGAGCGCTTTTACCGCGTAGACAGCGACCGCGCGCGTGATCAGGATAGGAGCGGCAGCAGCCAGGGCGGCGCCGGGCTGGGCCTGACAATTGCCCAGGAGATCGTCCGCGTGCACAGCGGGACGATCTCGGTGCAGAGCGCAGTCGGGCAGGGCAGCACGTTCACTGTGCGGCTGCCGGTAACCCCACAAGTATAAGAACGTTCTTAAACCCATCTCATCGTTTTTTTAATCTCCGCCGTCATGCTGGTAGCCAGGTTGGCTAAGCACAGGCGGAGGTTTTTTCCTCCATGAAACAGATCGGTAAGCCCAAGGCCGGCTACTGGGTGGACGTGGCGCTCTTTACACTGCTGATGCTCGTCATCCATCCCCACGCAACCGGCATTGAAACGCACCAGTATATCGGCATGGCGCTGTTGGGCGGCATTGTGATTCATCTTGTGCTGCATCGGCACTGGATAACAGCAGTCATCAGCCGCCGGTCGGACCGGGTGCCGCGCCGGACGCGGCTGCTGTTCTGGCTGGATACTTTCCTGGCGGCAGCATTCGCGCTGACACTGGTGACCGGCCTGGCCATCGCCCCGGCGTTCGGAAACGACAATCCGCCGGAACACCTGGTTGGGGTACACCATGGGGGCGCCGTGCTGGTGGTGCTGGGTATGCTGCTGCATCTGGTCACGCACCGGAAATGGCTTGTTACGATGACGCGGCGCTGCGTCTTTGGCAGATGTGGGCGCAAAACGGGGCTGGTCCAGTCGCGCCCAGCCGGATCGCACGCAGACAGGCGTACTCCATAAGAACGTTCTTAACCGGGTTTCATCGTTTCTTTAATGTCACCGTTCATCCTGAAAACTGGGCGGCCAACCCACGCCATACCATCAGGGAAAACTGAGGAGGAAACAGCATGTCGAATAACAACAGGCATTCAGATTACACGCATCCCGTCGTCCTGGCGGAGAATCTACGCAAGGATTTGCAGATGGGGCAGGTCACCGTGCACGCGCTGCGCGATGCCACGCTCACCATCCAGGCGGGTGAACTTGTCAGCATCATCGGCCCGTCGGGCAGCGGCAAATCGACGCTGCTGGGGCTGCTGGGCGGGCTGGATACGCCAACCGGGGGGCGCGTCGTCATCGATGACATGGACATCACCCAGCTCAGCGAGCGCGCCCTGACACGCGTCCGCAACGAAAAAATAGGCTTTGTTTTCCAGTTCTTTAACCTGGTGCCGACCCTGACCGCGCTCGAAAACGTGGCGCTCCCGATCCAGTTTGCACGCCAACGCCAGTTTAATCCCACCAAACGCGCCAGAGAACTGCTGGCCATGCTCGAACTGGAGGAGCGCTTGAACCACCGGCCCAACCAGCTTTCTGGCGGCGAACAACAGCGCGTGGCGATTGCGCGCGCGCTGGCGAACAATCCGCCGCTGCTGCTGTGCGATGAACCCACCGGCAACCTGGACTCGGTATCGGGCGGGCTGGTGATGCACGCCCTGCGCGAAGTGCAGCGAAGCATGCGCACGACGATCATCATCGTCACGCACGATATGAGCATCGCGGCGCAAACCGAGCGCGTGATCTCACTCGTGGACGGCTGCATCCAGGGGGATATGGACCCGCGCGCACTGGACGTCGTGACCGGCACGTTGCCGACTGCCATCGACGCGCTGGCAGAAGTTCGAGCGTAGCAGGAGGCCACCATGTTCGAAAAAATCCGGTTCTATTTGCGCTATTCGTTCAACGATCTGCGCGTCAACGGGCAGCGAACGCTGTTCGCGCTGCTGTGCATCGCCGCCGGGGTGGCGGCCATCGTCAGCTTGCAAACGCTGGGCGTGATGATCGAAAACTCATTAACCGGCAGCCTGCAAGAGAGCAACGGGGGCGACATCCAGATTTTGCCGGTCGAGGATAATAACATCTCCAACGAGCAGGTGCAGCAGGGGCAGGACGCGGGCGTGATTCACAAGAGCGGCGGCGGCGTGTTTGGCGGGCGGCGGGATGAAATGTCCAGCTACTACTTCAGCCCGGACGGCGTCGAGCAGATTCAGGCGTGGTTCGATACCAACTACCCCGGTTCAGAGGTTACAACCCGGCAGGTGATCGCGGGCGGGCATGGGCCGATGGGACCGTCGTCGATCTCCAGCCTGGGCACCAAAGCGGAGCAGTTGTTTGTCTGGCCGTACTTCGTGGACGCGGGCGCGTACCCGCTGTACGGGACACGCGACTCCGGGAACGGGCAGTCACTGGGCGAACTGCTGGATGAGCCAACCAACATCGTAATCAGCCGCAACCTGGCCGATACGTTGAACGTAGACGTGGGCGACAGCCTGCGCGTCAACGGCGCACAGGCAGATTTCACACTGACCGGGATCATCCCCACCGACTCAGAAAGCGGCTTCGAGAATATAGGCGGTTCGCTGTTCGGCTACTACTACCTGGACGCTGGCGCGGTGGACCTGTTCGAAGATACACCTATCGAGATCAGCCAGGTGTTTGTCAGACTGGCCGACCCGTCCCAGGTCGAAGCGGCGGGCGAGGCGTTCATGGAGCAGTACCCGTACCTGTACACCAGCACCACGCTCGACCTGGAGGAGCAAAACCTGGAAGTCTCGGACATGCTCAACCAGTTAGTGACCATCATGGGTCTGGTATCGCTGCTGATCGGCGGCATCGGGATCGTGAATACGATGCAAGTTGTCGTCAGCCGCCGCTCGACCGAGATCGCCGTGCTGAAGACAATCGGGCTGGAAGGCGAGCAGGTAACTACGCTTTTTATGGCGCAGGCTGTCTTGATGGGTGTTTTTGGCAGTGTGATTGGGATCGGGTTGGGCTGGCTGACGGCATACGCGATCAGAGGTATCGCGGAAACGTTCATCGCCCAATCGCTAACCTTTCGCATCACGGCAGGTCCGGCGCTGACCGGCGGGGTGGTCGGCGTGCTGGTGACGACCATCTTCGGCTTTATGCCTACCCTGGCTGCTGGACAGGTGCGCCCCAACCTGGTGCTGCGTCCCAGCGAAGCACTGGTGCCCACCGCCGGGCGGCTGCGCTCCTTCCTGGCGCTGATCGGGGTGATCGTCGCGCTCAGCCTGGTGGCGCAGCCACTGTTAGGCGACCTGCTTGACAATGATACCATCCGCCTGATCGCGGCGGGCGTGGGCGTGGGGCTGGGCCTGCTGGCCGGGCTGTCCATCGCGGCGGACGGCCTGTTTGGCCTGCGCGGTGGGCTGCGCTGGGTGATGCCCCTGGCCGGATTGGCAGCAGGGGCCGGAATCGGCTACGCGGTCCCGGCGCTGCTGGTGCTGGTCAGCACGTGCGTCGTTGTGTTCCTGCTGTACGTGCTGCTGTGGGCGCTAATCTGGTTGGTAGGGCGTTTCTTCCCGGCGTGGTGGCTGGTTGATCTTAAGGTCGCGCTGCGCTCGATGCTGGCGACCAAAAGCCGGGGCGCGTCTACGCTGCTGGCGCTGGTTGTGGGCGTCTTCACGCTGAGCCTGATCACGATGCTGACCGACGCCATCGCCGCGCGGTTTGAGGAGATCATGAACGACGAAACCGGCGGCAACGTGCTGGTCTTTGCTTCCGGTCAGGAGGGCGTTCAGGCAGCCGTCGAACAGCGGCTGGACAGCCTGGACGGCGTGCACAGCTATACCGCGATGGGCGCGTACAGCGTCGATCTGGTGTCGATGGAAGACGCCAGCACCGGCGAGATCATCTCCGTTGATGTGCTGCAAGCGCGTGTGGAAGCGGAGATCGACGTGCCGGACTTTGGCCCTGGTCACAATCGCAACAACATCAGTTCGCTTATGTCCAGCATTGACGCGCGCGGCGTAGACTCGAACCTGCCCGACGTGCCATTCTACAGCGGCAGGCAGCTCACGCCCGACGATGCCGGGCAGCCAGTGCTCGTTATCCCGGCTAATGACGCCACGCTGGCCGCCGGGTTTGAGGTAGGCGACAGGCTGACGTTTCGTTTGCTGGGCGGTGATGATCCGGTCGAGTTGACGTTCGAGATCGTGGGTATGCTGGACCGAACCGGCAGCCAGATCAGCGTAGGTGCAACTTCGCCCAACTACGCGCCGTTCGACGCCTTCCCAGAAGGGATGCAGCCGGATACCGTCAACGCGGTAGTGGATATTGACGAGGGCCGGATCGACGATCTGCGCCTGTCGATGAACGAAGTGCCCGGCGTTTTTGTGCTGGAATCCCGCCTGCTGAACGACCTGATCAACCGCGTGATCAACCAGTTCGCTTCGTTCCCGATGCTGGTTGCCAGTCTGGCGCTGGTGGTGGGCGGCATCGTGATCGCCAACTCGGTCGCGCTGTCCACGCTGGAACGGCGGCGCGAGATCGGTATTATGAAAGCGGTCGGCTTGCAGCGCGAGCGGGTGCTGGGTATGCTGCTGGTCGAAAACGGCCTGATGGGGCTGATCAGCGGCCTGATCGGCGTAGGGCTGGGGGGCATCGTCCTGCTGCTGTTGATGGCGATGGTCTTCGGCGGTATCCTGGGAGATTCGATCCCTTACCTGGCGGCGCTGTCGCTGATGGGCCTGTGCGTGCTGATCGCGCTGCTGGCGGCTATCGTCACCGCCTGGGGCGCCACCGGCGAAAAGCCGTTGAACGTGCTGCGCTACGAGTGAGCGCACCAACATCAACTTGAACAATAGGTAGGACACTCGCAGTGTGTGTAAGCTGCGAGTGTCTTTGCTATGATAGAGATACTTCATTTTTCCGTACCGCCTAAGAGGGCTGACGTATGAACAAACGCGACTTGATGTTAAGCTTACTCGACGCCGATCAACAACCTGCTACCATCCCGGCGGCATTCTTCCTTCACTTCCCACCGGAATTTCACACAGGGCAGGCGGCGGTTGATAAGCACCTGGAATACTACCGCTATACCGGCATGGACTTGGTCAAAATCCAGTACGAAAAACCGTTTCCACCCCTGCCTGCCATCCAGACGCCTGATGACTGGGCTAACATGCCGCGCTATGGCCGGGATTTCTTCGAAGAGCAGCTTAAAGTGGTCGAAGGACTGGTCAACGCGGCGAAAGACAAGGCTGTGGTGGTTGTGACGCTGTATTCGCCGTTTATGTGCGCCGAACACACCGCCGGTAAGGCCGCGATCACCGAGCATTTTTACCAGGCGCCTGATCAAGTCCAGGTGGGGATGGAGATCATCACGGAAAGTATGCTGCTGTTTGTCCGCGAGTGTATCAAGCTGGGCGTTGATGGCTTTTACGCGTCCACGCAGGGCGGCGAGGCCGGGCGCTTTGAGGATGCCCGTATCTTTGAGCAGTACATCAAGCCCTATGATCTGGTGGTGATGGAAGAGATCAACCGCGCCTGCCCGTTTAATATCCTGCATATATGTGACTACCGGTTCGACTACGACGATTTTATGCCGTTCCTGGATTATCCCGGCGACGTGGTGAGCGCACCGTTGAAGCTGGGCGGTAAACCGATCACACCCACCGAGGCAGCGCGTTTGTTCAACCGGCCCTACATGGGCGGGCTGGACCGCACCGGCATCCTGGCGACTGGCACGCCGGAACAGGTCCGGCAGGCGGTGCTGTCCGTGCTGCGAGAAGCGCCTGAGCGATTTATCCTGGCCGCCGACTGCACCGTTCCCGGCGATACGCCCTGGGAAAATCTGAAGACTGCAATTGATACGGCCCATACATACGAAAGGACTGCAACAAAATGACGTTACCCGTTGACCCATACTACCTGCCAGCAGACAACCGCTACAACGTGATGGCGTTCAAATACACCGGGCGCAGCGGGCTGAAGCTCCCGGCGATCTCGCTGGGCTTGTGGCACAACTTTGGCGGCGTGGATACGCTCGAAAATATGCGCGCCATGCTGCGCCGCGCCTTTGACCTGGGCATTACCCACTTTGACCTGGCGAACAACTACGGCCCGCCGCCCGGCTCTGCCGAGGAAAACTTTGGGCGCATCCTGGACAAAGACTTCCGCTCTTTCCGCAGCGAACTGATCATTTCCACCAAGGCGGGTTACTACATGTGGCCGGGACCATACGGTGAGTGGGGATCGCGTAAGTACCTGGTTGCCAGCCTGGACCAAAGCCTTAAGCGCATGGGGTTGGATTACGTGGATATTTTCTACCACCACCGCCCCGATCCCGATACCCCGCTCGAAGAAACGATGGCTGCGCTTGATCACATCGTGCGCCAGGGCAAGGCGCTGTACGTGGGTATCTCCAACTACAACGCCGAGCAAACACGCGAAGCCGCGCGCATTCTGCGCGAGTTGGGCACGCCCTGCCTGATCAATCAGGTGCGCTACAGCATGTTTGATCGCTGGGTGGAGGATGCTTTGCTTGATGCTGCCGCCAGCGAAGGCGTCGGCCTGATCTTTTTCTCACCGCTGGCGCAAGGGCTGCTGACCGACCGCTACCTGGACGGCATTCCGGCAGATTCCCGCGCCGCCAGGCCGAGCGCCTTTCTAAAGGAGGAACAAATCACCGAGGCGTACCTGAGCAAAGCGCGCCGCCTGAACGCCATCGCGCAGAACCGGGGGCAAACGCTGGCGCAGATGGCGCTGGCCTGGGTGCTGCGTCACCCGGCGTCCACATCGGCGCTGATCGGCACGAGCAGCGTGAAGCAAGTGGAAAACAACGCTGCCACCGTTGCCAACCTAGCGTTTGCGGGCGATGAATTGCAGGCCATCGAGACCATTCTGAGCGAGTAAGTATGTTCGCCAGCCAGGCCCGATTCGGGCTACAATAAAAAAACTGGCGCGGTCACCGAGCAGGGGGCAAAAGCCTATGTAAAGCTATCCCCTTGAGCAGTCAACAATGTGACCGGACAAGCCCTGCATATCGAGACGCAGATAGACTCTAAACAACAACGTGCCCGGCCTGAACCGGGCAGTTTTGTTGTCAATGCAGACTTCTCTCAAGTCCGGCACTGGGCCGATTTAGCCTTTATGGAAATACACATCCCAGCCCAGGTACTTGGTAAACGCCTCGTAGATGGCATTGGCCACCGACGACAGGTTGATCGAGACGTGGTGTTCGTAGCCGTTCTCGCAGATATACGCGAGCAGGCGCTGGTAGTTTGGAATGTTGACTACCCCGTATCCACCAAAGGTGTTAACAGGATCGTCGGTCAGGGTCCCCTGGCCTACATACGCGCTGATCTTGCCGCCGAAATCGTCGGTTGAAATGCGGAGATACGTAAACGGTTCAGCTTTCACCCGCCCGTAGATCGTACCCCAGGTGTTGTCTCGTCCCACACTACCGGCGATGATTTCCTGGAAATCCATGTCGGGAACGTCATCGGTGAACACCGAGCGCGGGAGGTTTGAGCAGTGGAAGACAACCCCCTTATCCGGGTCATCCCCATAGTTATTGTTCCAGTCGACCAACGCGCTTGGTTGGCCGGACGCGAGCGCCATAGCATACATCGCTGCGGTTCCAGCGATGTCTGTTTCGCACGCCGAAGGAGCTAGCTGATCGCTCAACATGCTCATCAACGTGCACGGGACCACGCCAAAAAACTCCTGCATACTGGTCCAGCACTGGATCGCCGTGGCGTCGTATTCGTTTTCAGTGATCCAGTCATCCAGCACAACACCCAGTTTTGCGATCCTGGTTAATGCAGCAGCCGGAACCTTGGCGGTATTGGCATAGGCTTTTATCGCTTCCAGCTTTGCTGCCACTCGTGTATCACCGTCTTTCATACGTCCGATGCGCCCGAAGACTTCGGAAAGATCGAGTGTCTCGACCGTGATCCCTGCGCGTTCGAATAGTTTTTCGCTAAAGCGCACGGTGTTAAAAGCGACCGGACGAGCGCCCAACATGCCAAACCGCGCGCGGCGCAGCCCATTCACAACACGGCAAACCGCCGCAAATTTGTGCAGATCGCCCCGGAAGCTCTCGCTTTCAGGATCGACCGTGTGCAGCGTAGTCAGGCTGAACGGGATACCATACTGGTGCAGGTTATTGCAGGCTGACATCTTGCCGCAAAAGCTGTCACGACGAAAATCAATCGACATCTTTGTCGCGTCGTCAGGGAACGCCTGGATCAGCACCGGCACGTTGAGATCGGCCAATCGCAGCGTATTGGCAATACCGCGCTCATCACCAAAGTTGGGCAGTGCCACAAGGATGCCGTCGATTTCTTCGCGGTGCGCTTTGAATAACTCTGCGCATTTATGAGCATCGCTCAAGCTTTCGACGCTGCCATATTCGGTGTCTTCAGGGCTGAGCGCGATGACGTTGAACCCTTCATCCTCCAATACGCTGAGCATCGTTGTGCGCCCGGCTTCACAAAGGTGACCGGGGAAGAACGCCCGGTTGCCGACAATCAGGCCGAGTGTAACTTTTTGTTTCATGTTTTCTCTCTCCATAATCGTTACAAATTAATCATGACTTTGATCACGCCATCGCGGTATGCAGCATTGAGCGCATAGGCCTCTGATACACCGTCCAGGGGGAACCGATGCGTGATTAAACGCGCCAGGTCAATAGTGTGAGTCGTTGTCAGGGCAATCGCACGTGGATAGGTGTGTTTCATACGCCGACACATCATGATCGAAAGCCCTTTACGCCGGGCTGTGGAATGTTTGAATCCCGCTTTGTCATCACCGGGAATACCAACCAGCACGACGCGCCCGCCCAAATCGGCCATTTCCATCGCCTGGGCAACCGCGCTGCCGCCCCAGGCTGCTTCAAAAACAATGTCTACCCCGCGTTGTGACGTCTGCTCACGTAGCGTGGCAACCGGGTCACCGTTTTTGATGTTGATCGCCTCGTCTGCGCCCCAGTAGAGCGCTTCGTCAAGCCGCCAATCAAACTGGTCAAAAGCATATATGGGGCCAGCCCCGGATAACCTGGCAAGTTTGATGATGAGCAAACCAATCGGTCCGCACCCCAGGACGGCGACACTGCGCGCCAGCTTGATTTTGCCCAGATCAACCGCGTGAATCGCAACGCCAAGCGGTTCCAATAAAGCCCCCACTTCAAAAGAGAAGGCGTCAGGGATTGGGAAACAGCAGTGGGCCGGGCAGATGAGGTGTTCTTGCAGCGCTCCATCGTCCGGCCATAATCCCATGAATTTAAGATTACGGCACAGGTTGGGATGACCGTGTTCACATTTGTCGCAGCGCAAGCAGGGAACAGCAGGATCAACAGCCACGCGCTGGCCTGTCCGCAGCGGTGCATGGCACCCGTCATAGGCATCAGGGCCAACGGCGACGACAGTCCCGGCGAATTCATGACCCAGCACGAGGGGTGCCTGCACAAGCGTGTCACCGATCCGCCCATCCTCGTAGGTGTGGAGGTCTGATCCACACACACCAACCGAGCCGACCCGGATCAAGACTTCACCGGGACCAGGGGCAGGCGGATCGGGTACCTCGTCAACCCGAAAATCGCGTGCACCATAGAGTTTTACAGCTTTCATCACGTGTCCTTTGACTGACCGTAGACGGTTGAATAACGCTGGTGCAGCCGGGCGATATTTTCTTTAGAGATGGGAATCGGTTCACCAAGCTGGTAAGCCAGAAAAACCGTTCGCGCTACGTCTTCACACATCACCGCAGCTTTGACCGCCGCCATCGGCGTGGGTCCAATCGTAAACACCCCGTGATTCTGCATGATCACTGCCGGAGAATGAGGATTCGGGCCTTCGCACAGCACGCGCACGATCTCCTGTCCAATTTCTTCGCCGCCGATCAGCGCGAAGTTTCCACAGGGGATCACCCCGCCGAACTCGTCACCCATTGCCGTCAGCACACACGGAATATCCTTACCGAGCGCCGCCCAGGCTGTGGCGTATGGGCTGTGGGTATGCACAATCCCGCCGACTTCGGGCAGGTGGCGATAAATGTAGGCGTGCGTGGCAGTATCCGAAGACGGCTTGTAGTGTCCTTCAAGCACATTCCCCTCGGCATCAACGACCACCATGTTTTCAGGGCCAAGTTCGGAAAAGCGCAGCCCGCTGGGTTTGATCACAATATAGCCCGAAACCGGATCGCGCCCGCTGATATTGCCGGAGGTCCAGGTAACCAGATTGTTCAGGGGCAGTTCAGCATGAAGATCGGCCACTATTTTACGCAGTGATTCTAACATTATGCAAGCCCTCTCGCCCGGTTGCGGATGGCGCGCAGGCGTTTCATCACGTCGTTTTCGCCGCGCCCAAAATAATCGTGGAGGATCACATATTCAGCATACAGCTTGTCATAGACGGCCTGGTTTTCGGGAATCGGTTTATGGACCTCGTCTTTGAGCTTGCCCATGTTCGCGGCTGCCGCCTGAATGTCCGGGTAAGCACCCGCCGCAACCGCCGCATGCATGGCGCTGCCCAGCGCCGGGCCTTGTGAACTGCCGATTATGCGGAATTCGCGCCCGGTGACATCGGCATAAATCTGCATGAGGAGCTTGTTTTTCTGGGGAAGGCCCCCGGCTGCGACGAGTTCGGTAATCGGCACCCCGTTGTTTTCGAATGACTCGATAATAACACGCGTGCCAAACGCTGTCGCTTCGATCAACGCCCGGTAAATGTCAGGTGCTCGCGTGGCAAGCGTGGCGCCAACAATCAAGCCGCTGAGGTCCACGTCCACCAGGATTGAACGATTGCCGTTCCACCAGTCCAGGGCGAGCAGACCGTGTTCACCCGGCTGCTGTCTGGCCGCTTCGGCTTCGAGATAACTGTGCAAGTCCATCCCGGCGCGCTGTGCAGCGGCGTGATATTCAGGGGGAACGGCATTGTCAACGAACCAGGCGAAGATGTCACCAACTCCGCTTTGCCCCGCTTCATAGCCGTACAGGCCCGGTATGATGCCCCCATCAACAACGCCACACATACCAGGGACATCGTGCAGCGAATCGCCCATGACCATATGGCATGTGCTCGTCCCCATGATCATGACCATGCGCCCTGTCTCAACCACGCTCGCTGCGGGGACAGTGACATGAGCGTCAACGTTGGCGACAGCCACCGCGATCCCCGGACGAAGCCCTGTCCAACGCGCGGCCTCTTCGGTGAGATCTCCTGCGCGCCCGCCCAAAGGGGCGAGGTCTGACAGCATTTTGGTTTCAACCACATTTGCCAGGTCCGGGTGCAGCGCGGCCAAAAAGGTTTTGTCCGGGAACTTTCCATCCTGAAAAATGGCTTTGTAACCGGCGGTGCACGTGTTGCGCGTTTCAACACCACATAACTGCCAGACCACCCAGTCTGCGGCTTCGATCAAGCGGTCGGCAGCATGATAAATCTCCGGGGCCTCGTTCAGGATTTGCAGCGCTTTGCTAAAAAACCATTCCGAGGATATTTTTCCGCCGTACCGGTCGAGCCAGGTTTCGCCCATTGTGCGTGCCGTGCTGTTGATCTGGTCCGCTTCGGGTTGGGCGGCGTGGTGTTTCCACAACTTGATCCAGGAATGCGGGTTTTTCCGCCATTCGGGCAACCGGCACAGCGGGGTTCCGTCGGCCAGTACCGGCAGCATGGTGCAGGCCGTAAAATCGATCCCAATACCGACTACGTCGGCGGGATCGATCCCGCTTTCCCGAACCGCATCTGGGACCGCGTTTTGGAATACCGCGATATAGTCATCTGGGTCTTGAAGTGCCCATTCGGGAGGGAGTGGCGTATCGTCGCCCGGCAAGCGATCATCAATCACGCCGTTGGCATAGATGTGGACAGCACTGGCTAATTCCATACCATCGCTGGCGCGAACAACTACGGCGCGTCCAGACTCGGTCCCAAAGTCGACACCAATCACGTATTTTTCAGCGGCCATGAGAAGAAAACTCCTTGTAAGCATAGAATAAAACAGGAATCTTTAATGGCGAATTTTATTCGATCTGGCGCGTACTGCTGCGCTCGATAAACTTCGGATATAACACACGCTGGTGATCTGGTGTGTCCGGGTCATTCAGCAAGTCAACCAGGTATTCGATGCTCTGCTCGCCAAGCGCTGTGAAATCCTGCCGGACGGTTGTGAGCGGCGGTTCGAAGTAAGCAGCTTCGGGAATGTCATCAAACCCGACAACAGAGACATCTTCCGGTATATGCAGGTGGTGCACGCGCAGCGCACGCATCGCCCCAAGCGCCATCTGATCGTTCGCGGCGACCAGGGCTGAGAAGCGCGCACCGTGGGTCAGCAGGTTGTGGATGCCGTTATAGCCGCTTTGGGCTGTCCAATCACCCTCGACGGACATGCCCGGCTCGGTACCGGCAGCTTGCAGGGTAGCCAGCCAGCTTTGATGACGTGCGTGTGCCCCGTACCAGTTGAGCGGCCCGCTGATCTCGCAGATGTCACGATGGCCCAGATCAATCAGGTGCTGCGTCACAAGCTGGCTGCCGTGCCACTGATCGATGACGACCGACGGGGCCTGAGTCCCCAGCTCAATATCGATCTGCACAAAGGGGACTCTGTCGCAGACCTGCACCAGCTCTGCGTGGCTCACGCCCATTGTTGGCGTGATGAGAACCAGACCATCAATCGAACGATCACCTAAGACGTCAATAGCATCACGGATGGCGTCCCGCGACATCTGGTCAATAGTGGAAAACGCGACACCATACCCGCGCGCTTTCGCCGTGCGCTCGATGTGAGTGACCATTTGAGCTGGCCCGTAGTGCAGAAAGCCGAACGTGATAATGCCGACCATGTAGGACCGCTGCGTGACAAGGCTGCGTGCCGCGCGATTGGGCCGGTAGTCGAGTGTACGGATTGCTTCCAGCACGCGCTGGCGGGTATTATCCGATACATAGGGATGATCGTTGACGACGCGGGAGACTGTTTGCGCGGAGACGCGCGCAAGCTGGGCAACGTCTTCCAGTGTGACTCGTTTCGAATCGGACAATTCCATTTTGCACCTGCCCAACTGCCGTTATGTTAACGCAAACATAGTATCCCATAAGAAATCTCTTTGTCAACTTGCCTGGGGTGCTTTGACAGCATAGCTATGCAAATTTCTGATGCTGCCATTCTGTATGGCGTGTATTGTTATCAACCTGGCATTGCCAGGGGGCAATGCCCATAAGCCACATGATTTGCGACTATAACCAGGAGCTACCATGAAATCTCTGCAATGTTTTTTCAAGAGTCGACTGCACGCCTTTCGCTGCGCGTTTGATGGGCTGTTCCATGTGCTGCGTTCGCAGCCGAATGCATGGTTTCACACGACTGCCACCGTTTGCGTGATTCTCATGGGCGCATGGTTTGGGCTGTCGAAAACTGAGTGGGCATTCATCATTGTGGCGATAGGCGCTGTGTGGGCCGCAGAAATTGCCAACACGGCAGTTGAAGCAGTGGTTGATCTTGTCTCGCCCCAACCTCACCCACTTGCCAAAACTGCCAAGGACTGCGCCGCCGCCATGGTGCTGGTGGTATCAGGCATGGCAGCCGCCATTGGGCTGCTCGTGATGGGGCCTTCCCTGTGGTCCCGGTTGAACTTCTAGATATACGGCGAACCTGCATTCAGCCGATTATGGCCTGCTTACCTGGTTCTCCCCGGTCTCGATTGGAAGATTTGGCATGGCTTTTGTTTGTCAACCCTCTACTGCTGATCCACAATTAGCTTTCAGCTCCGGGGGATATATCCATACCAATCGTTTTATGAAGTGTCGCCTCGTTTGTTCAAGGAGGGTACACTTTTTCATTGACAGGAGATGTTATGACCAAACAAACCGCTGATGTTATCGTGATTGGCGGTGGAATCACCGGCACGAGTGCTGCTTACCAGTTAGCGCTGCGGGGCTGCCGTGTAACCTTGTTTGAGAAACGTTACCTGGCAGCCGGTGGCACAGGACGCACCGTCGGACTTATTCGCCAGCATTACTCCAACGAAATCACAGCCCGCATGGCGCTGCGCGCTCTACACGTCTGGCAGGATTTTGACCAGGCTGTAGGTGGCGACGTAGGATGGATTCAAACCGGGGCATTGTTCATCGTTGGTCCCCACGACCTGGCAGGACTCAAGACTAACATCGCCCTTCAAAAACAGGTCGGGATCAATGTCGAGTTCCTGGATGCCCAGGCAGTTCATGCGCTCGCCACCTACCTGAATATCGATGATATTGGTGGCGCAGCGTATGAGCCGGATTCCGGCTGCGCAGATGGGGCAACGGCGACGAACGCCTATGCCAACCGCGCCAAAGCTCTCGGCGCAACCATCCTGCAAGACACGAAGGTGACGGCTGTTTGTCTCGAAGCCGGGCGCATTTCCGGGGTAGAAACCACCCAGGGAGATTTCAGCGCCCCGGTGGTGATCAACGCTGCCGGACCCTGGGGCGCACATCTGGCACTTGGCGTGGGGTACGATACGCCGGTAGAAGCCAGCCGCCACCAGGTAGCCGTCTTTCAGCGGCCAGAAGGGCTTGTCCACACACACCCGTTTATCGGCGACTTTATCCAGGGCTTTTATCTTCGTCCGGAAACCGGACGCCTCACGCTTTCAGGCTCCCTCGAAGCCTCGGAAGCGACCAATAAGGTTGATCCCGATAACTACGTAGAGACGGTGGATATGGATTTCAACATCGATATGGCAGAGCACACCGAACACCGCGTGCCTGCTATGTGCGATGCGCAAATCCGCAAAGGCTGGGCGGGGCTTTACGATGTCACGCCCGATTGGCATCCAATTATCGGGCGTATGCCAGGGCTGGAAGGATTCATTTGCGCCTATGGTTGGAGCGGAAGCGGCTTTAAGATGGGTCCCGTAACCGGCGAGATGATTGCCGATCTGGCAACCGGAGAACAGCGCTGCCCGATTGATCCGCATCTTTTCCGTTTTGAACGCTTTGCAGAAGGGGATCTCGTCACAGGGCAATACTCTTACAGCATTATGGGCTGAGCGAGCGCTTCGCGTTCCGTGGTCAGGTTATTGTTGCCAATCGCCCCAACCGCAACCCTGCTTACCATGCCACATCGATTCCCAGCCCGCGCTCGTCCGCGGCTGCGATCACGCGCTGTGCCAGGGCGGCATCCTGCACCGCGTTGCCCACCGACTTGAAGAAGGTGATCTCATGTGGATCATGACGCCCTTCCTTCAGCCCGGCGGCGATTTCTCCGATCTCGGCGTGAACGATGTCTCCGGTGATCAGTCCCTGGTTGCGTGGGATAATCAGGTCTCCGGCCTCTGCCCAGGCGCTTGCCCGGTGATCAACAACTACCCTGGACGCCAAAACCACGTCGGCGGCGATCTCCTGCATTTCTGGGGTGAATGACCCGATGCCGTTGATATGCGCGCCGGGTGCGAGATCGTCCAGGTGCACAACCGGCGTTTTACTGTTGGTGGCCGCGACGACGACGTGCGCATCTTCCAGCGCCGCAGGGGCAGATGGGGCGACGACGACGCGGGCAGGATACAGTTCGCGCAGCTCGTCGGCCATCTGTTCCGCGCCGAACAGGCTAAAAATACGAATCTCCGTGATCGGGCGTACTGCACACACAGCAGCAACCTGTGTGCGTGCCTGAACGCCCGCCCCGATCACCGCCAGTATCGACGCCTGTGACACGGCGAGCAGGTCGGTTGCCAGACCAGAGGCCGCTCCTGTGCGCTGCGCCGTCAGCACGCCCCCGTCCATGAGTGCCAGCGGCGCGCCGGTTTGGGCATCTGTCACCAGCACGGCGGCGTAAATGGTCGGCAGGCCGTGTGACCGGTTTTCCGGGCACACCGAGACTACTTTTACCGCGCTGACCGGTGCGCCTTCGATCTGGGCTGGCATAGTCAACAGAACGCCGCCCGGTGTTTCCAGCACGCCGCGCAGGGGCACATTCGCCCGGCCTGTGGACAGTGCGACGAATCCCGCGCGTACTGCATCAATCGCCGCACGCATATCAACCGCTGCGCGCACGTCGTCCGCTGTGAGAATTCTCATAACTTGATCCCTCCACGTGTGTGTTTGCGCTGTTGGCAGCAGATTGCCCGGTGACTCGTCATGTGTAGAGAAAGGAACAAAAATCCGCTGTATCAAGGCGGGTCTTATAAGGGTACAGCGGATTCTTTCCCAGATCAGTATTTGAATACATCAGGTTTCAAAAAGGCTTGTATGTAGCGGCCCAGGCTGGCGGCGCATCGCGTGCGCGCTCTCTGGCGTGGCAAAGGTGACAGTCATTCACTGCGGAAGTGCGGGCAATTCCCAGACCTCCGCTAAAACTGCTGCGCCGCAAGACTACGCCGCGCTAAAAGCCGGTTGCTTAGACCAGTTGGCGCTTGGCAAGCTCGGCAAATGGGCCGGGCTTGTTGATCAATTTCTGATACGTACCAGCCTGCACGATCTGGCCGCGATCAAACACCAGGATCCAATCGGCGTTAATGATGGTGCTGAGGCGGTGCGCGATCACCACGCGGGTGATGTGCAAGCTTTCAAGACTGCGGCTGACAATGTCCTGAGTCCGGTTATCCAGGGCGCTGGTAGCCTCGTCAAAGAAGAGAATGCGCGGCTTGTTCGCCAGCGCGCGGGCGATCAACAGCCGCTGCCGCTGCCCGCCCGACAGATTGCCGCCGCCCTCGCTGATGATGGTTTGCATCCCCATCGGCATTTCGCGGATATCCTCGTCCAGCCCGGCCATTTGCGCGGCTTCCCAGGCGTCGTCCAGAGTCAGTTGGGGAGACGAGCTTACGATGTTTGTATAGATGTCTCCCGACATGATCTTGGCGTTTTGCAGGACAACCCCGATCTGCTGACGGACGGCGCGCAGGTCCAGGCCAAACAGGTCTTTACCGTCGTAGAACACGCCGCCTGACTCTGGCATTTCGAAGCCCAACAACAGGCGTAAGAGCGTCGATTTGCCCGATCCGGATGGCCCGACCAGCGCCACAAATTCACCGGGCCTGATCTGCACCGAAACATCTTCCAACACAAAGGGACCGCCCTCGACATAGCGAAACGATGCGTGGCTGACCTCGATCTCGCCGGTTAATTCGCCGGGATTGGCCTTGTGCTCGTCCACTTCGGGCGCGGCTTCCAGGATCGGCCTGATTTGTTCAAACGACGGAATAATGCCCAGAATGGAAACGGAAACAGCGCCCAGCGCCAGCATAGAGGTTAGAAACTGGGTGAAGGCCAGGTTAAACGCCAGGAACGCGCCCGTATCCAGATCGGACATGGCCGAGGATGCCACGACGGCAAAGATCACGAAGGATGCCAGGACGGGATAACCAGCGTTAAAAGCGAGCAGCCGGTTCGAGATCGCGCGCGCCTTGTAGGCCAGCTCGCGCTGTGATGCGAACCGTTCTGCCCAGATAGCCAGCGCCTGACGTTCGGCACCGGCCACGCGCAGCTTGGCGATACCGGTCAGAAATTGCAGGACCTTACCCGATATCTGGCGTTGAATACGGCTAAGTTCTCGCTGGTGGTGCATCTGATAATAACCGGTCAGGACCATCGCCAGCACGGCAACCAGCACCAGCGCCAGCGCTACCAGCGCCAGTTGGGCCGAGTAGACAAACAGTATAATGACATTCAACAGGGACGACAGGCTGTCGAGAATAGTCGTCATGATATGCCCGGACATCAGGCGGCGGATTTCCGTGATGCCCATCGCCCGCACGCCCAGGTCGCCGGATGAGTAGGTGCGGAAAAAGGGCGGTGGCAGGCTCAGGATACGGTCCCAGATCGCCGCCTGGATCGATGCATCCATCCGGCTTTGTACCTGGAGCATCGCCAGACCCCGGACGATCCGGAATAAGCCCGCAACCACTGCGATCAACAGGAGCGCCAGCCCGATCTGGAGCAGCAGTCCGCGCTCTGCATTGGGGATGATGGTGCCAAAGATTTGGTCTGTTGCAACAGGCGGCACCAGTTCCAGCAGGCCGACCACCGTGCCCATCAGCGCGGCAGTCAACAACGCGCCCTTACAATCCCGCAGTCCAAACTTGACCAGCTCCCAGGCTGTCGGCGTCCGGTCGGGAAAGGGACGGTAGAAGGCATAAGCGAAAGAAGACAACCGGGTTTCCTCTTCGGCAGTGACCGGCTGCCTGGTCTGCTCGACCGGGTCCACAAGCTCGTAGCCGCGCGCCGGGGTTGGCAGCAGCGCCACCGGGCGCCGTGGCGCTGCCAGGAAGCCCAGCAGCGGGCCGCTGTCGGTGCGCCACCAGTCCCCTCGGAGCGCTACCTGGCGAAGCCGGAAGCGGGAATACCGGGCGATGTTCAGGAGCGCGCTTCTTTGCGTATCTTTCTCGATGCCCGGATAGGATCGAATGTCAAGTCCAAGCCGGTTACCGATCAACCGGCACACATTAAGCAGCGGGCTGCGTCCGTCAACCGTGATCTCGGCCAGCTCGGCGATCTTTCCAGCATACAGCGGTGACGCGAGGCGTTCCAGCGCGTCTTCCATAAGCTGCGTGTCCGATTCGGCTTTGGCACGCAGACGCTGGTGTTCGGTTGATACGCTTCGCTCCTGGTTCAGGGCAATCGCGTCCAGTGCCAGCCGCTGAAAATCGTCAAGCCCGATCCAGGCAGGGTCCTGCTGGATATATGTTTCTGTATCGATGGCCTGTAAGCGGGCCTGATCCACGGGGCGCAGCCAGGTATCGCACAAAACCGGCAAGAAATGCTCGCCGTTGGCCCAACATAGCTGTGGTTGGCCGATAAATTCGGCGTTGCCTGCCAACGGCCTGACCCAGAGAATATCTTGTTTCGGCACTGCCACCTGGTCCGGCTCTGGTATTGTTTCTTGATCGGCTTTCAGCAAAACATGGTTTTTGGGCACGATCTCTTTGGCGATGCCGTTCGCCAGCCCTGCCGCCCAGGCTTCCAGCATTGCCGCCACACACTCGCGGTGTTCCAGGTCGGCGGCCAGGGTTTGCAGCCGCGCGCGCTCGCACTTGAGCACCCGTGTATGCGGTGTCCCGGCTACCAGGAGGCTGATCCCCTTGCCGGACGCCTCAAAATCCATACCCAGCAAAATCTGCCCGACTTCGCCGCGAAAAATGTGACTGCGCGCGCTCACGGTTTCTCCATCGTGCGTCCGCACGGCAAAGACATGGACCGATCCGGCGTACACGACCCAGGCGCTGCCGGGATCATCCAGCAGGAACGTCTGGTTACCTTGAATGTCAATCAGCCCGCCTTCCTGAAAGCGGAGCTTGAGCAAAAAGAGTTCCAGGTTTTCTTTTTGTTTCAGCCGGTCTGCAATGACCTCATAGGTTGCCATAATCGACCTTTTGGATAATTACAACAGTTCCAGAACAGCTTCCAGCTTGGACGGTTTTTCAGTCTTGATCAACCGGGCATAGGGACCATCCGAGCGGATAAGCTGGTCATGGGTGCCCCGTTGAACCACTTTGCCGCGTTCCAGAACAATGATCTCGTCGCAGTCACGAATGGTGCTCAGGCGGTGGGCCACGATCAAACAGGTGCAGCCCCGGCGTCGCAGGTTGTCGTCAATGATCTTTTCCGTCAGCGGATCAAGGGCGCTGGTCGCTTCATCAAGCACCAGGATACTCGGATTGCTGACCAGGGCGCGGGCAATTTCCAGCCGCTGGCGCTGACCCCCGCTAAAGTTCAAGCCGTTCTCAGCCACGACGGCGTCATACCCGCCAATCCGGGCCGCAATATCTTCGTGGATAGCGGCATCTTTCGCCGCCTGGATGACGCTGGTTTCCGGGTGCGTGGGGTCCCACATGGTAATGTTATCCCGCACTGTACCCTCAAACAGGAATATCTCCTGGTCCACCATCACCAGCGAGTTCTTGAGCTTGGCGTAGGGGATGTCGTCCCGTGGCTGGCCATCGAATAGAATCTCGCCCTCCCACGGCTCATACAGCCCGGTGACCAGTTTGGCAATCGTCGATTTGCCACTGCCCGAACCGCCGACCAGCGCCACGCGCGAGCCGGGTTTCAAAGACAGGTTGAAGTCTTCGATCAGGGGCGGTTCAAGCTGGCTGTAGCCAAACGTCACGTGTTTCAGATCCAGGTGTCCGGCCAGTTTGCTGCCCAGTTCGGCGGAAGCGGTCCCGGCGCTGTCGCCCGTCCGCTCAGCGTGCTCGTCGATGGGATAGTTGAGCACATCATCCAACCGCGTCATGTCGCCTTCGGCCTGCTGCAACCGGCTGCCCAGGTTAACCAGGCGGTTGACGGGGTTCAGGAAATTCGCCATCCAGACCTGGAACGCGATCAACGCGCCGATGGTCAGCTCACCGTTCAGGATACGAAATCCGCCAACCGACAGGATCACTGCCAAGTTGATAGCTGACAGGGTTGGGGGCACGACGGATAGAATCTCGGTCAAGATGCTTAACCGCTGCTCGGTATTGATCACCCTGGCCTGGTAGCCGGACCAGCGGCCAAAAAAGTCGGACTCCGAGCCGGTCGCTTTCAGGTTCTCAATCATTTGCAGACCGCTGAAGGACGTTGAGATCAGCTTGCTCTGCTCGTTCAGCAGCCGCTGGTTGGCGTCCGTGCGCCGCCGCGAGATATAGCGCAGCGTCACGATGTTCAACAGCGCGATCACGACCCCTAACGCGGTGAGCACCACATCGTAGCGGATCATCACAAAGACATAGAAAAAGATCAGCAGGACGTTCAGGAAGTTGGTCGCTATATCGCCGGAGAGCAACTGGGCAACGCGATCATTGATGCTGACCCGCGCGTTGATGTCACCGGCGTAGCGCTGGATAAAGAACTCAATCGGCAGCCGCAGCACGTGCCAGAAAAACCTGGCCGAAGTCGTGATCGCCAGCCGGGTTTCGAAGCGGAGCAGGTGCTGCTGTTGCAGCCAGGTCAGCGCAGTTTGAAACAGCCCGGTGATGCCCATAAACGCAAACAACAGCACCATCGAGTCTTCCCGCCCGCCGACTAAAAACCGGTCCACAAACACCTGGGTATAGGTGGGGACAACCAGCCCCAGGAAGACCAGCAAGAGCGCGGCCAACGTCACGTAGATCAGCGCAACTTGAGTACCGGTCAGCCGCGCGCGCAAAGCCTGGATGAGCGATGGTTTGCTGCCGCCGCGCTTAAAGTCCGGGCCGGGATGGATAGTCATGGTCACGCCGGTAAACGACCCGTCAAAGTCTTCTTCGGTCACAGTCCGCGGGCCTGTCGCGGGATCGTTGAGATAGACCTTATCCCTGCCAAACCCCTCGACCACCAGGAAGTGGTTGAAGTTCCAAAAAATGATGACTGGCAGGGGCGTTTCTTTGAGCGACGGCAGTTCTTTTTTGTAACCCTTGGCCTCAAACCCATAGCTGCGTGCTGCCTTGAGGATGTTGCTGGCCTTGCTGCCGTTGCGCGATACGCCGCACGAAACGCGCAGTTCTTCAAGCGGCACAAAGCGGCCATAGTAGGACATGATGATCGATAAGGCCGCCGCCCCACATTCCACCGCTTCCATCTGCAACACAGACGGGGTCTTGACACGGCGTTTTCCAGGCCAACGAATGCCGGGCCGTCTCAGTCTGTTGAGGATGTTCCTGTTATCAGACATGCCAGCTTTTCTCCACGCCTAACACCGGGACAGCTTCCTACGGTTGTTTCAAGCTGCAAACCCGTCACTTCAACTCAGAAAATACCAGCTCGATAGGACGTTCCCGCTCGATCACGATTACGCCGTTGCAGATGGTACCGGTATCAATCGATGTAGATGGCCCCTGCTTAGACGTCCACTCGTACCCGCTGGGCGTGTCGTCCGAGGTTTCGAGTTCAACCTGCACCTTGATCAACTTGCCATCCGAGGAATACAGGGTAGTCAGTGCATCGTTGCCCAGGACGCGCAGCATGTCCTCAAACGAGGACGGGTTGCGATCCACCGACGCCACGTGCCCCAACATCAGGCCGTATTCTTCTTTGACGACGGTTACGGGCGATACCTTGACTTCCATCCCCGGCTCGATGCGCGCGCCATCCCACACCGACACATACAGGACCGCTTCTAGCAGGCCCGGTTCCTGCTCGCCGGGGATCAGAATGCCGTCACCCGTTACCGTCGTCGGGATAGTGCCGAACACGCTCCATAACACGGCTGCCAGCAGCAGGCCGCCCAGGCCAAACAGTGCAAGCCAGCTTCGGGGAGTCGTGATAGCCATAAGCTGGTCGAGTTGTTCAGGGGATGCCAGCTTTTCCAACGCTTTTCGACGAAAGAGCTTTTGGCTCATGATGTGATCTCCTGGGATGGTAAGCTTTGCAGCGCTTGTTGAATGAAGGCGACAGCCTCGCGGGAGGCCAGTTCTTCCAGGGTCAAACGTGTTAGAGCGAGCAACAAGCGTGCCTGAGCCTCGGTGGTGGTGAGTTCATTTGCCTGATCGTGATCAAAACGTTCCAGGTTTTCCGCCGCAGCCTTGACCAGGGCTTGCAGAACCCTGAACGCCTCATCGGAAAGAGGCGGGTCGCCGCGATAATTCTCTAACCGGCGTCCTGAGTGATAGGTTGGGAAATCGTGCAGCCCCAGGAAGCGCAGGAACCAGTCAGCCCGGTAGCGACCGTTAGCAGTCACGATGCCCCGGTAATCGGCCAGCAGTTCGTCCAGGATATTGTTGCGCATGGCAGAAAAAAGCCGGTGCGTGAAGTAATGGGTCGCTTCATGCTCCAGGCGAATAGTGACCGAGAGACGCTGCCAATCATCCGTAGAAAGTCCCATCTCGTCAGCCGGGACGCCGCTGTACGGGCCATTGCTTATCACCATAAATCGATCTTGATACAGTTCTTTGTGAGGCAGGATGTACTGGCGAAATTCTTCGGCCCAGGCGGCGGCGGACGTGTTGGCGGGATGCTCTGTTTCCCACAGGCGGCGCAACTGCCCGATCCGGTCCCAATTATTGTAGCCCGATATGATACAGCTTCCCATTGAGTCTGGGATCGGTTCCGGTTCGTTGTGCTTGGTAAAGGCCTGCACCAGGCACACAAAATCATGGCGGCAGCCGGTGATCAGGACCGAGATCACGCCCCACAGCCCTTGATGTAATAAAAGTTGGAGCCGGTCCGGCTGTTGCAGGTGCAGGCCAACGGCTTCGGGCATGGCGTCCGGAGATGCTCCCCGGCGCGTGGCGGCGCGGTAGGCTTCGCTCTGGCTGATCCCCGCTTCTATGGGAAAGCGCAACTGCACCAGCCTGCTTTGCAGTGTATCAAAGACGCTCCCCTTTTGCGCGTCGGCGGCGTACTGCTGCCAGGTTTCTAGGTGCGGTTCCGGCGGGAGCGGCAGCCGCAGCGGGTCCGCCAACAGGCTGTGATCAAACGGAGATTTGTTGTACTCAAGCAGTTCTGCTGCCGTTTCCAGGCTGTCGGTGTATTCAAACAGCACCGCTAACCGGGCTTCATCCTGGTTCATCACGGCTCCTTCCGCACCTGAGCACAGGTGAACTCATACGGGCAACTCACCCGGCGTCGAACGCGCCAGGGCCTTAAAATGCGCCTGCTTCAGCGTGCCCAACTCCCGGCAAAAGTCCAGGTACATCTGCCACAGCGCCTGTGACGACATCTGCCTGGGCCTGTATACCAGGTGTAGATTGTCGTAGAGGTCCCAGTCTCGCGTCAGGATGCGCCCGGCGCGATCCAGGCGATTATAACAGCGCGTCCCCGGCCAGGGAGTCAGGAGTTGGACAAAGGAATACGGGACCAGCCCACCGTCGATGATCAGGTCCCGCATATCCTGGGCGAGCGATTCATCGTGATCATCGTAGCCGATGGTAAAGTTGACGGACAGGTGAAAGCCTTTGGCCTGAATCCGTTGGGTTGCCACTTGATACAGGTCGAATATACGCGGGTTTTTTGCCCGGTTGGGCAGTTTAGTCTCGACATAAATCCAGGTGCAGCCCGCCTGCTGCAATATGTCCAGGTATGCATCATCGTTCAGGTGGTACAAATCCCCTTCGGCGCACCAGCGCACCTGCAACGGCTCAAGGCTCCGGGCGAGCGCCTGGGCGGCAGGTGGACTGCCCAGCAGGTTTTCCGAAAAAGTGATTGTAACGTCCGGCCCGTAAAGCTGTTTGGCGACTTCGACTTCTGCGATAACCCGGTCCACCGGGCGCGGCACAAAGCTCGAACCAAACAGCGGTCCAACCAGGCAAAAATCGCACCCGATGGCGCATCCCCGCCCGGATTCGGTTGGAAAGTGGCTGTAGCGCTCCGGGTCCGAGTCCAGCCGGAGCGGATCGGGGATGTCGGCCCGATCCAACAACCGGTCAGCCTTGTATACCGGTTGCAGCGCGACGTGCCGGTAATCGTCCAGCAGCACGGGCCAGACGCGCTCGCCCTCACCGATCACGACAGCGTCCGCGTGTGCCTGCGCTTCTGCCGGGTTCAGGCTGGGATGCGGCCCACCCAGCACCACGCTTTTACCCCTGCGCCGGAAGTTGTCTGCAAGCTGGTAAGCCCGGTGTGCATGGGGTGTCAGCACCGAGATTCCCACTAAATCCACAGGTTGATCGCAATCAACCGAGTTGGCCTGCTCGCCTTCCAGGATCGTCACGTCAATCCCGGCGGGCGTGCAGGCGGCCAGCGTCCGCAGTCCCAGGCGGGGATAAAAATGGGGATACACGGTGCTGCTGTAAAACGTCAGCTTGCCCGGCGACAGCAACAGGACGTTCATCGGTTAGAGTTCACCTAGAATCCAGGGTTTTTGCTCCCCGCGACTGCCCAGCACAAACCCGCCTACAGATGTCTCGGCATAGTAGTTCAGATTCGCCGCCTGGGCGAACAGGTCGGAGTGGCCGCCGCCCAACGCGCACGGCGCCAGGCCCATCGCCTCGGCCACCAGGTACATTGTCTGGTACAGGCCGCCCAGGTCTTTTAAGATCACCGAATAGGCGATTGACGCGTATTTCCACTGAATCCGCTGGAACCGCGCGGCGATCACAAACAGAATCTGCGGGCGCGACTGTTGGGCGATCATATGCCAAGCCATTTCTAGCAGGGTATCGACATACCAGTTTTGCTCAGACACCCTGCACAGGTGGTGCGCCTGCGGGTTGTAGTGATACAGGCCGGACGGGATGTTCTCGCACCGTCCGATCACGGGATAAATTTCGAGCGCGTGCAGCGCGCCGCCGCCGGGATATGGCCGGAAGGTGACGCCGCCTTTGTCATCTTCATAGGACATTTCCACTCGCGCGGCGCGGTACAAAAATTCCCCCAATTGCCGGTCGGTGATCGGCTGGTCGGCGTAGCTGCGGATCGACCGGCGATTTTCCAGCACCTGGCTGAATGGCGGATCGGTCTGTTTGATCGCGTCCAGGTCCGGCTTGTACAACGGGATAACATCCTCGGACATGTCCGGCTTGATCGCAGGCAGCGGTTTGATCTGATCCTCGAACGGGTACGCTTTGCCAAAGGGGTTGTTATGCCGTCCTAACCGGCTGCGGCTGTGGAACAGCAGGTCGTGGAACTCCCACTGCGCCAGCGCCGGGTCGTGATCCTCTGCCGCGCTGCCGTCTTCTTCGACTGCTGAGAGCGCCTGCGCGTTGAGCAGCAGATTCATCAGTTGGTTGGCCAAATCGTCCGCTGCATCCCCCAGCGAAACGGTTAACTCGTGACAGGTCTGGGGCTGGACCAGTGCCGACAGCAGGCTGAGCGCGTGCGAACCGTGCAGTTCGACACGGGCGTAACTCAGCGGCGACTCCAGGATCATCCGGTCTTGCTCCCGGCGGCAGTGCGCGAACCGCGACAGCACATAGCGCGTATCGGGCTTCAGTAGATCGGGATTGAACCGGTAATAAATAGTAAGCGGCGTGATGGTGACCAGCGGGTCGCCGTCGGCGCACAGCGTATGGCACAGCATGGCGCGGGCGGCCAGATGCTGCAAAATGGCGTTTAATTTGCCCAGCCCGGCGATGCCATCGGCTGTCAGCACCTGGGCCGACAGGTCGGACTCGCTGGCGTCCCCAGCCAGCAACCGGTCGATGACCGAACGCAGCGCAGGCGATAACTGTTTAAACGTCGCGCTGGTATTGGGCAGGCTGACAAACGGCGCTTCCAGCGTCACCTGGCCTGCGGACTGCTCGTTCAGCGAAACCTCTGGTCTTAAAGAGAGCAGCAAGCTTGCTTCCATGCTCAATAACTCCTGTCAAAAACGATTATTGCATACCCAATACAACCCGCCTCAGACAAACACCGAAACGGGGTTCAATTCATCCTCACCGCGCGGCTGCTGGAGCCAACCCAGCTCGACCGGGACGTCATACAACCGTCCGGGCGCCAGTCTGCGCCAGAAATGCCGCAAGCCGGGAACGATCACCTTGGCCACATTCAGGCCAATGTCGGGGCGCGTCTGGTCCAGCACCAGCATTTCCAGCCCGCACTGCCGGGTGATGTCAACACACGTCAGCACATCATCCCGCAGGTCGTCGCCTGCCAGCGCCGGGTAGTCCGACAATGTCTTTGGCGGCTGGTCCGCAGCGGGCACTAGGTAGGGCTGGTTGTCAAGCGTTGCCGTCTGCCACCAGTCGATAGCATCCTGCCGGTCCCACCAGTAGCGCGTGCGACCGTCCGGTAGCGCCTCGACAAAGGCAGGCAGGTATTGGTTCGCCTCGGTAGCGGCGCGCAGCAGGGCGATCCTGGGGTCAAGATGCGCGCTGAAACCGATGATGATGTCCTCGACCGCGCGATCCAGTTGGCGCGAGACGACGGCAAAGGTGGGCACGCCCAGATCGTTGGTCAGGTCCAGCGCCCATAACTCGCGCCCAAGCTGCTGATAATACGCCTTCAATTCCTCGACATACGGCACGTCAAAGCTGGCGATGTTTACCGCTGGGCGCCTGATCCGGTTGTACCACCAGATCGCCACGCCGTCCCGCTCGGCCAGTTCGGTGAAGCCTTGCAGGATGGCTTCTTCCAGCGTATTACCGGCGGCGTTGCCGTTGCTGTCTGACGCGGCAAAGCGGCGCCTGAGATCGGGATGGCCGTAATAGCAGTAGGTGGTGGGCAGGTAACGAAAGCGCTGATCCGTAAGCGACCAGACCGGCGTCCAATCAATTTCCATCGCTTCGTCAAACACCTGGGGCACGTAGTGAAAATCGTCGGTTCGCTGCGGCGCCCACCGGTCCCGGTGTTGGTACTGGCTCTCGCTGAACAACATGCAGGCGTTGGGATGGATCGCTTCCGGTTGCAGGTCCTTGTAGCTCGCCCTGACACAATACTCGTCGCCCCAGTAAACGCCGGAATAGCGCTCAACAGCTTCGCCCAGGGCGCTGACTTTGGCCTGAATCTCGGTAGCGCCCTTGCCGCCGCTCCTGAAGCGCATGTTGGCGTGCAAATCCCGCACCCGGTCCAGCATGACCGGGAAGTGATGCCCGGTCGTATAGTTATGCGTCAGCCCGTCGTGCGTTTCTTCGACCGACGTGAACCAGCTCACAATGCCGGTGATCGGGCTGATGTGGTGCTGGTTGCGATCAAAGGTTTCCTGCGGCGTGACGCTCCAATGGCCGCCATCTGCCGTATAGCGCTTGGCGTGGCTTTGCAGCACGATGGGCGCCGGTTCGGTGGGCGTGCGGGACTGCCCCTCACCGCAGATCGGGCACTGCGGACGCCGGACCAGCACATGCTCCTGTGTTTCCAGCGACAACAGGTCCAGGGTTACTATCCGGCCATCCAGCCGCTTGTTTTCCGCCTGCACCACCCAGCGAGCGATCTCGGTAGCCGCCAGATTGATTCCCACCTGCACGGTTGTCGGCACAGCGACCCGCGAAACCGCCAGCGGCCAGCCGGTATCTGTCCGGTCGATGATGTAGCTTTCCACCTGGCGGTTCGCCCGTAAGCGTTGGGCCAGGCACGCCCAGCAGCCGGTTTGACCGGGGCGAAAGATCGGCCCCAGCCAGATCACCGCGCCCACCGGTTTGACCAGCATCCACGGGCGGCCAGCGGCCAGCGCCCGTTTGTTGATGGCTGCCAGTTCGTCCCGGAGATAATCATCGGTCACGATCACTTCAAACGTTTCATCACCGCCCGGCTGGATGCCCACCGCCTGCAACGCGGCGACTAGCGGCCCGGCATCGACATCACCCACCGCCCGCACAGCTACCCGCGCATCTTCAAGCTGGCGCGCGGCAGCGGCTTGTTCCACGTCCAGGTAATCCCAGAAGGTTGCTATCGCCGGGGGCAGCGTGTCACCGGCTTCGACAAGGTGCCCCTTGTGCTCCAACACGTGCAGGGCGTAAATCACCTTCTGGAACGGTACCCGGCTGCCCAGTTCGGCCAGAATATCTTCAAGCGTGTGCTGGCCGTCCAGCAGCGGAACCAGCAGGGGATACACTTCGCCTTCCAGCACAGAATACCTGCGCTCGCTCAGCAAAAAAACGTGCTTTGGTTCGACAACTTCGACCACCAATGAGGGCCGAAACCTGGGTTTAGAAATCATATGTCTGCCATCCATCAACCTGCTTATGCCGTGTGCCCGCCCCAAAAACGCACACCGTTAGAAAAAGACACTGCTTGGGTTAAGCTGGTCTTCGCGCAGTGGCTCAGGCAGCCAGCCCAGCTTGACCGGGATGTCGTACAGCCGCCCCGGCCCCAGCCTGCGCCAGAAGTGCCGCAGCCCCGGCACGATCACCTTGACCACGTTCAAGCCCAGATCGGGGCGAGTCTGGTCCAGCACGAGTACTTCAAGATCATGCTGCCGCAAAATGTCCACACACCGCTGGACATCTTGTTTCAGGTCGTCGCTGTCCAACCGGGGGATGTCCTCAAACTGCCGGACTGGCAGTGCTGCATCGGGCACCAGGTAGGGCTGGTTCTCGATGGTGGCCGACTGCCACCACTCAACCGCGCCCTGGTCGGGGAACAGGTAATGGGTGGTGCCGTCCGGGTTCTGGCCCATGACGCTGGGTAGAAACTGGTTCACCTCGGTGATGGCCCGCAGCAGCGCCACGGTGGGGTCCAGGTGCGCGCCAAAGCCGACGACCACGTCTTCGACCGGGCTGTCTGTACGTCGTGAAACTCCGGCAAAGGTCGGGATGTTGAACTCGCCGGTAATGTCCAGCACCCACAGCTCGCGGTTGATCGAGGCGTAGTACGCCTGCAACTGGCGTAGATAGGGCAGATCAAAGCTGTCCAGGTCAACGGCTGGCCGCTTGATACGGTTGTACCACCAGATCGCCACGCTGTCCCGCTCGATGATCTCCATCAAGCCCTGTAAGATCGCCTCTTCCAGCGTGTTTCCTGCTGCGCTGCCGTTCGAGTCGGGGCTGCAAAAGTACAACTTATTAAAATCCGGGTGACCGTAATAGCAGTAAGCGGTCGGGATATAGCGGAACCTGTCATGCGAGAGCGAATAGATCGGCGTCCAGTCAATTTCCAGGGATTCATCAAAGGGCAGGGGCACAATGTGGTACTTGGCAGCCGACTTGTTCCAGTGATCGCGCTGTTCGTACTGCTTCTCGCTGAACAGCATACACGTGTTGGGATGGATCGCTTCCGGCTGCAAGTCAGTATAGGTGCCCTTGATGGCGTAATCGTTGTCCCAAAAGATGCCGGAGTAGCGCTCAATTGCTTCGCACAACGCGCTGGTTTTGGCCTGGATATCGGTGGTGCCTTTACCGCCGCTTTGCCCGCGCAGCGTGTTATTCAAAAAGATCACACTCTCGACGCCCATCGCGAAGTTATGCCCGGCGAGATAGCTGAAAGCCAGCCCGCTTTCCTTATCGCCGTGCAGCCGCGATACAAAGATCACGGCGCCGATCAACGGGCTGATGTGGTGCTTGTAGCGGTCGAAGGTTTCTTGTGGCGGTGCTGCCCGGTGCCCACCATCGCCCCTGTATCGTTTGGACTGGCTGTGCAGCACGATGGGCTGAGGCTTTGCCGGTGTCCGGTATACTTCCTCCCCGCAGATCGGGCACTGTGGGCGCTGGACCAGCACGTGCTCCTGTATTTCCAGCGACAGCAGATCCAGCGTCAAGAGCTTGCCTTCCAGGCGCTCGTTTTTTGTTTGTACCAGCCACCTGGCGATCTCCAGCGCCGCGAGGTTCATCCCGGTGTGCAGCGTCGAGGGCAGCATCGCGCGCGGCATCTGGAACAGCTTAAAGCCGCTTTTCTGCCGGGCGATGTAGCCTTCCACCTGGCGGTTGAACTGCAAACGCTGGGCCAGGCACGCCCAGCAGCCGGTAAAACCGGGGCGAAAAATCGGCCCCAACCACAACACCGTGCCTTCCGGTTTGAGCAGCATCCACGGGCGCTCCTCGGCCAGCGCCCACTCGTTGATAACTGCCAGTTCGTCCCGCAGATAATCGTCGGTTACGACAATTTCGAAGTCCTTGCCGCTGCCCGGCTGGATGCCCATGCTGTGCAAGGCCGCAACCAGCGGTTCAGTGTCTACCTCGCCCACCGCCCGCACCGCTACCCGCGCCTCGCGCAGTGTGCGATCCGCTACCGCGCCGTCTACGTTCAGGTAATCCCAGAAAGCGGCCACTTCCGGGGGCAGATCGTTTGCCTCGACAATGTACTCTTTACGCTCCAACACGTGCAGCGCATAGAGCACTTTCTGGAACGATACCTGGCCGCCGATCTCGGTCAGGATATCTTCAATGGTATGCTGGCCATCCAGCAGCGGGACCAGCAGGGGATATATCTCGCCTTCCAACACAAAATAGCGGTGCTCATTCAACAGAAAAACGTGCCTGGGAGGAACAACTTGAACTACAAACGAACGTTTAAATTGTGGTTTTGTCATCATAAGGACTTGATCCTGCTGCCGGGTATCATAGTAAGCCAGAGGTGCAGCGCCACCTGGTGACCGGGTGTCTTACCGGAAATGCTGCCGGAGCGCTTTTATCCGTGCGCGCTCGCTTTGGATTTAACAGGGAGCATCCGGTACCAGTAAAAGTTGCGATTGTGATAGCAAAAGACAAGAAACTCGAACCAATCTTCCCAGGTGAGCCAGAGCGGCTGCATCCGCAGAATCCGGTAATGATTCGGCTTCTGTTCGAGCCGGACAGGATCACCGGTCATCGCAGCATGGTAAGTTTCCCAGACGTTGTAAGATTGTTCTATGGTCAGGTTCGACAGGTTAAAGGGCCTGATAAACAGGTGGCGGTTCAGTTCTATCGCCTCGTGCAAGAGCGCCGGGTCGAAGCCCACCGCGCGCGCCTGTAGACAGGCAGCCAGGGCGTGTTCCGCCTGCCGGTAAAACTCGTCCAGCTCCCATTCCATCGCCAGCTTGATCAGCACGTACTGGTCGGCTGGCCACCAGATACCCAGCCACTCGCCGGACGGGAAATATTCCGGCCCACCCTGTTGAATCGCGCGCGCTTTGTCGAGAAACATCGCCTGGACGCTGGCCAGCAGCGGGTAGCGATCCGGGTCCGCCAGGGCAATGGCTTCTACCAACTCCCAGTAGCTGATCGCGTACAGTTGATGGAGCAGAACGAAAGGGATGCGCAGCACCCGGCCAAAGTGGAGCAGGTCGGTCATCCACAGAAACGCTTTTG
This sequence comes from Anaerolineae bacterium, assembly GCA_016926875.1. Lineage (GTDB taxonomy): Bacteria > Chloroflexota > Anaerolineae > Aggregatilineales > Aggregatilineaceae > JAFGNU01. The sequence continues at coordinate 55,459 of JAFGNU010000039.1, forward strand.
CTTTCACCCAGTCCGTTTCCGGCATGGAGTCGGTCGCGATCACCGTTTCCATGAACTCAGGTACGTCATCATCGACCGCACCGGTTACCGCGCTGTGCATGGCGATTGCCTGCTGGGAAACGGTGCGCATCCCAAACCGGGCCTGATAAGCCGGTTCGGCCATTTCGGCACAGGGAAGGATAGAGCAGTTGTAACAGGATATGCCGTGGTGCCCGCCCTGCTCGATCACCTGGGAGATACCGTCAGTAAACGAATCATACGTTTCGCCGGGCAGCGCCAGGATCATCTCAGTCAGCGTCTCTATTCCATCGCGCGCAAAACGCTGTTGGACCTCCTGGTACAACTGGATAATCGACGTTTTCCGGTTCACATTCTTCAGCGTTTGGACATCCATCGACTGCACGGCGAGAATCACTGTGCCATTCAATCCCACCCTGTGTAATGTATTGTGGATTTGATAGGTTCGCTCACGAAAGCAGCTATCGTTCTCGACAAAAAAGAACTTTGGATAACCCTGCTGCTCCTTTGCCTGGGCGATATATTGGGCAATATCGAGGTCTCTTGGCCACAGCCCGTAGTTAGCATCACAGCAGTGGATGTATTCGATCTGGTGTTCGGCCATCCACTCGATTTCGCGGAATAATCGCTCCTGGTCGAACTTGTGCACCCTGTTTGCGCGCGAGTCCCAGCTACAGAATGAGCAGGAAAACGGGCAGCCCCGGTTCGTTTCCCAGAGCGCCATCCATTCGGTGTTCGGATTGGCCTGCATCAAGGGGTCAAACACGCCTGTCAGGTAAGGCGAAGGAATGGTGGACAGGTCCTGGATCGGGTAGGCAAGTGGGTGTTTGGCGAATGTTTCGTCTGGCCGTATGTAGCTGATCGATGGAATCCCGTCCCAGTTCCGGGTCTGGCAGTTCTCAAGAATCGACAGGAAGACCTGTTCGCCTTCGCCGTGACACACGATGTCAACCCAGGGATGCTGCCGCAAAAACGCCTCGGCCCGCATAGGCACCTGGGGGCCGCCAAAAACGATCAACGTGTCCGGCTGCCGTTCTTTGATCTGCCGGGCAATCGCCAGGGAAAGCCGGATATTCCAGACATACACGCTAAAGCCAACCACGTTCGCGCCGCCCAGGTGTGCGACCGCCTGCTCAACGGGTATGCGCTTGTGAATCGGCAGCAAAAATGTGTAACGATCGGGGTCCGGTGCGTGCTGCTGCACATACGCTTGCAGCAAGCCGACGGCGTAGGGCAGGGCTTCCCAGTGATCAGACTCGGCGTTTGCGTCGCTATCTGGCGGAGGTGCCATTGATCCCCAAAACAACCGGGTTTTGTCGGGCCGGGTCCGGGTCATATACATGCCGGTATTGATGTGCACCCAACCCACGTTTATTTTTCCAGGCATGGCCGCTATTTTCTCCTCCGATGGCGCAGATGACAGCCAGCGCCAGCCCGGCGCAGCTCATACAAAAGGGAGTCAGTGAATGCTATATCGGTGCGTGTTTGTGTTCCAATTCACTACAAACGGAAGAAGCACTTCAGGACGCCAGCCACCGGCCCACTGAAGTGCTTCCTGTCGCGCTTATTCTCGGTGAGTTAGGCAATTGATGTCTCCAATTACGCCAAATCTGGATTCGAACCGCTGTGTTACCGGGTCAAGATGGCGGGAGACTTCGAAATAACAGCGACGCCTGTCGAGGCTTTCGCCACGGTCCAGCATGTTTAGCAGCAGCAGCAACTGCACGGGCAACTACAGCAGGTGCAGCCGCCACCGGCTACCATTTCAAGCATTTCGTCTGATAACTCCACGTCAGAGCCTGGTTGAGCTTCTTCCGGTGCCTCAAGCGGGACATACAGATCAATTTGCCCTGCCTGTTTGCCTTCTTGCCAAAGACGAATTTGATCCTCAACGGTGCCGGTTTCTTGGATCTCGGTAATAATGTTGATCGCTGCGTTGCCAGGGTCCAGGCCAAACTCGCGTACGACCTGCTCCGGGTTGGACATCAAGCGCTGCTGGAATGCTTCAGACCCCGACCATGCTTTTTTCAGCAGCTCGGCGTATCCTTTTACAAACTCACCTGCTTCACCCATAGCATTCTCCTCTCATCCTGTGAGGCTCCCTCGAAGACCTGACCGCTACCTCGCGCGGTCTGGCAAATGAATCTTGTACAATCCAACCAGACAGACTGAGACCGTCTGCAACCGGATACAGAGGTTAGCAACAGCAGCAGCAGCAGGGCGTGCAGGTGCAACAGCCGGTGCAGGTGCAACCACCACCGGCGACCATCTCCAGGTCTTCGTCAGAAAGTTCCACGTCGTCCAGGGCGCCCTCTGGGACCGACAGCGGCACGTAGAGATCAATAGAGCCTTTCTTTTTGCCCTCTTCCCACAAACGGGCCTGATCTTCCACAGTGCCTTCTTCTTGAATCTCAGTGATTACGTTGATCTGCGCGTCGCCAGGGTTTAGCCCAAACTCCCGAACAACTTTCTCCGGTTCGGATAGCAGCTCGTCCTGAAACTCCTCACCTTCAGTCCAGGTTGCCTTGAGGAGCGCGGCGTACGCTTTGACAAATGCACTAACTTCTTCTTGACCCATTTTATGCTCCTATTTTTCTATCCTTTTTGCCAGTAGAGTTAACAGAATACAGCACCAGATTGCAAATGAAATCGGGAGTTTAACAACATCGATAGCTCCACTGGCCACGGTTTTTAACAGTGTACAGCAAATTTTGATTTAAAATCAAGTCAGCAGGCAATAGTAGTGTTCATTTGAAGTTCGTATCACCGGATCAGAGGGCTACCGCGACGTCAGCCTGAGCGGTCCGGTATCCAACAAAAAACCGACACCTCAGCCGTGTGATCCTGTCATAGCCGAGGTGTATTGAATACGGCCTGTTAGAGCTTCTGGGCGCGAAGCCACGCTCCAGCCCTCTGGTCAAGTCAGGATACGTCATCCCTCCGGATCAGAATAAAGCCAGCAGGCGGTATAGTGGCCCTGGTCCGGCGGAACCTGGGACGCCTGGTCGAGCTGTTCCAGGGGGGGAGACTGTACGCGGCAAATATCCATCGCCTTTGGGCAGCGGGGATGGAACGCACAGCCCGGCGGGGGGTTGATGGAATTAGGGATTTCACCGTGCGGCATGGGTTTGTCGCGTCGGTGACGCGGGTCTGGAACGGGCACAGCCGCCAGCAACGCCTCTGTATACGGGTGCTGCGGATTGGTATAGACCTGCGTTAACGGCCCCGACTCCACAATCCGCCCCAGGTACATGATTGCAATCGTGTCACAGATATATTTTGCCGTAGCCAGATCGTGCGTGATGAACAGGTAGGTGAGGTCAAAATCTTCTTTCAGTTGGATCATCAGATCAAGCAGCACCGCCCGGACCGAGGCATCGGTCATGGCGATAGGTTCGTCCGCCACGATGAACTTGGGCTGTAATACCAGCGCCCGCGCAATCACCACGCGCTGCCGCTGCCCGCCGGAAATCTGGTGCGGGTAGCGATTGTAAAATGTGCCCGGCGGCGTGAGGCCCACCCGGTGCATTATGTCCATCACGCGCTCCCTGGTTTCGGCTCGCGAGCCGGTCAGGTTGTGGATGCGCAGCCCGTGCGCGATCCCTTCGCCAAGAGTCATGCGCGGGTTGAGTGAGGCAAACGGGTCCTGGAAAATCACCTGCATCTCACGCCGGTGCGAACGCATATCTTCTTTGCTCAGCATGGTGATGTCGTTGCCGTCAAAAAGCACCTGGCCCGATGTTGGCTCTAACAGGCGTACCGCCAGCCGCCCGGTGGTGGATTTACCCGATCCTGACTCACCGGCCAGACCATAGACTTTGCCATGCGGCACCCCGAAGCTCACGCCATCGACAGCGCGCACATTGTCCGGTTCCCGGCCCATGAACGTATCGAATACAGACTGGCCGACAGGAAACCACTTCCGGACATCACGAAGTTCCAGTAAAACCTCGTCACTCATTTATCTATCTGCTCCTCGTACAACCAGCATGCCGTGCTGTGCCCCGGTTTTAGCTCCATCCAGGAAGGCTCTGCCTGGCTGCACCGCGCCATCGCATGCGGGCAGCGAGGATGGAACCGGCAACCAGATGGCGGATTGATGAGATTGGGCGGTTGACCTGCCATACGATATAACTCGCCACCATCGAGCTTGATATTGGGCACCGAGTTTAACAACCCTTGTGTGTAGGGATGCTGTGGGTCCAGAAAGAGGCTTTCCACATCCGCCACTTCGGCCAGTCTGCCCGCATACATCACCCCGACGCGGTCGCATAACTCGGCGACCACGCCGATGTTGTGGGTGATCAGCAGGATGGTCAGGTTAAAATCATCCTTCAACTCGCGCAGCAGATCCAGAAATTGCGCTTCTACTATCACGTCCAGCGAGGTTGTCGGCTCATCAGCGATAATCAAGTCCGCCTTGAGTGCCAGTGCCAGCCCAATCATCACGCGCTGGCGCATACCACCGCTGAGCTGGTGCGGATAATCTCTTAACCGGCGTTTGCCGATGCCCAGGCGCTCAATCAGCCGTTCTGCCATTTCATTGGCTTCGGCAACCGACATAGCCGTTTTATGCACGCGGATGGCCTCGATGATGTGCCTGTCGATGCGCTGGACGGGGTTCAGCGAGGTCATAGGGTCTTGAAAAATCATGCTGATGCGGCTGCCCCGAATCTCGCGCATGGTCCTTTCCGGCACGGCCATCAGGTCGGCACCGTTGAAGTGAAGCTCACCCGTATCAATGCGACCGGGCGGTGGGATCATACGCATGATGGCCTTACCCAGCGTGGATTTTCCACAGCCCGACTCACCTACAAGGCCCAGCACTTCACCGCGATATAGATCGAGATTCACGTTGTCAACAGCGCCGAGCATACCGCGCCGCGTGGTGTAGTTCACGCTCAAGTTACGAATACGCAGCAGCAGCTCTTTGTTGGCCGTGCTGTGGGTTTCGGCTGCCGTGTCCGACTGCGCTATCATAGCCGCTCCTTCATTACGCTTCCGGCTTCATGTTCAACAATTCCTGATAAACGTTGCTTCCCGTTGTGATAGGTTTCAAGTGTATGGCTGCTCGCTGCGGCACAGTACACTCACCTCGACCAGTGGGGAAAACGCGCCAACGTTTGATGACCAGCACAGCGTTGGGTTTTCCGGGTTCCTGGCCTGCGCGGCAGTTAACGATTCAGGCGCGGGTTAAGGATTTCGGATAGGCTTTCACCTAGCATACTGAAACTAAGCACCAGCGTTGCGACCATCAGCCCGGGCATCGTGATCAACCACCAGGACGTCAGCAGCCGGTCCTGCCCACGCGCAAGGTCAATGCCCCAGTCCACCGTATCCGGCGGCAAACCTAGGCCGAGAAAGCTCAACCCGGCTTCGGTCAAGATGGAATCGGCCACATTGACCGAGAAAATCACGACAATCGACGGTATAACATTCGGATAGACGTAGTAGCGTAACACAGACCAGCGGTTCGCTCCCAGACTGTAGGCTGCCTCTACATACAACTGTTCTTTGACCGTTAGTGTCTGCCCGCGCACGATGCGGAAATAGGTCGGTATGTACAGCACCGCGATAGAGACGATGATGTTAATCATACCCGGCCCTAACATGGCGGAAATCGCAATCGCCAGTATCAGCCCTGGGAAAGAATAAATGCTATCCATCACCAGCGTCAGCAGGCGATCCAGCGGCCCGCCGATGAACCCGGAGATCAACCCCAGCGGCACCCCTAACACAACCGACACGATAGCCGAAACCAGCCCAACAAACAAAGCGATGCGCGTGCCCCATATCAGGCGGCTGAGCACATCATGACCAAGCTGGTTCGTGCCCAGCAAGAAGCTCACTTTTTCCTGGCCGGGCAGCGTTTCGACAATGATCAGGGAGGGGTAATCGCCAAGCTTGGCTTGCAGCGCTTCATCCTCTTCGACAACAGCCTGTATCTCGCCATTATCGAGCGCGGTTAATGCGTCTTCCAACGTATCAAAGCGGACACGGCGCGGCGTATAGCTGACGTCCAGCCCTGCGGCTTGATCGGCTTCCGTAATCAGATCGGTGGCATCCTGGATCGCCAGGTAGGAATCGCCCCCGCGCAAAATACCGATACGATCCTGCGGCTGGCCCAGATCACGCAGTGATCGCGCGCTGTTATCTGCACGCACCACAAGCACCTGCGTCCTGGTAGACTCGCCCGGCGCAAGCAGGGTAGGGCCAGCCTCTTCAAGCGGGTCATACGGAGCCACAAGCGACGGAAAGAGCGCCATAAAAATGAATATGAGCAGTATAATCAAGCTGATAGCGATCAGCCACCAATCTATGCCATACCACCTGCGCGCGCGTAAAAGCTGGCGGACAACGCCAACGTGGTCCAGCTCGTCTTTCCATTGAGATGAAGATTGTGTGTTGTGGTCCTCTGTTGTGGTCACAGTCTAATACCTGATTCGTGGGTCGATAAACGCATACATAATATCCATGATCAGGCTGATGGCGGCGACCAGCATGGCGAAGATGGTGACCGTTGCCTGAACAACAGGGTAATTGCGATTGTTGATACCTTCAATAAGGTAGCGGCCAATCCCCGGCCAGGAAAAAACCGTTTCGGTCAGGACAGCACCGGCCAGCAGAATAGCAAATTGTAGTCCAATCAGGGTCAGGATGGGGATGAAGGTATTGTGCAAGGCATGTCGATAAATCAGGCGGCGCTCCGGCAGCCCGCGCGCCCGGCCCGCGGTAATAAAATCGGCGTTTAGAATTTCGATCATGTTGACGCGGGTCAGGCGGATATAGACTCCCGTCAGGGCCGTGCCCAGGGTGACAGTCGGTAAGAAAAGATGCAAAAGCACATCGCCCAGGGCATTCCAGTTCCCGGTGATGATGGCATCGATGATATAGAAGTTGGTGTGCCGGGTTAGATCGACTTCCGGTCCAATCCGATGCGATAGGGGAAACCAGCCCAGCCAGCCGGAAAAAATGACCTGCATCATCAAGCCGAGCCAGAAGATAGGGATCGAATAAATCACCACGCTGGCTAGTCGTAAGCTGTAATCCGCCGGTTGTTTACGGTGACCAGCAGCAAACGCCCCGCTGACAACGCCAAAAACAGCCGCCAGCAGCATCGCTGGAACGGCCAATTCCACTGTAGCGGGAAATTTTTCTGCCAGTTCGTCCCGGATCGGACGCCGCCCTCCCACAATAGAGTCGCCAAAATCGAGGGTTGCGATTTGTTCCAGGTAATCAACATACTGCGTGACCAGCGGGCGATTCAACCCCAGCGCTTCCCGGATTTCCTCGCGCTCTTCCTCGCTGACCCGTGGGCCTACGGCTGAGAGGATAGGATCGCCCGGCAATACGCGTATCACGAAAAAGACGATGGTGGACAGGATCAGAACCATCGGGATCGTGAGTAGGATACGCAAAATGATAAAGTTTCGAAAAGACCTGGTCATCAGGAATAACTATCCTAACTAGGGTTATCCCGGTTGGTAATGAGAACAAAGGGGAGTGGAGCCTGGGGCCCCACTCCCACTGCTAGACACGACTGCCGGTTTTACTCTTCGTAGAGTTCGCTGTAGAGGAATTCAAAGGGTGGGCCAATCAAGACGCCTTCAATCCCCTCGCGCACCGTGATATATTCCGGTTCGAAGAAGAGCGGAATGGTCGGCGCGTGCTGGGTCCAAAGCTCCTGGGCCTTGGCATAGTTTTCTTCACGCACAGCCGGATCGGTGCTGGTGCCTGCCGTGATCAGGTAGTTTTCCATGTTTTCATCACAATAGTTAACACCCATCGACGGCGACTGCGTGCAGGTTCCGAAGGGATCAAGCCAGGTGGAGGGGTCCGGATAGTCCGGGAACCAGCCCAGGATGAAGAACGGGTATTCCCCATCGGTCGCAGCAGCGATATAGGTAGCCCAGTTTTGCACTTCCAGGGTCACCGTGATCAGGCCGGTGCTTTCAAGCTGTTCCTTGAGCACCTGTACCACGTCGGCGGTGGTGGTCCCGTAGTGCTCCGGCGGATACCACAGTGTCAGCTCAAGCATATTATCCGCGCTGTAGCCTTCACCTTCCAGCAGGGCAATGGCGGTATCCAGGTCCTGGAAGCCATACGCATCCAGGAAGGCTTCGGTCTGGTATGGGACTCCTGCGGGAACCATCGAGTAAGCCGGGACGGTGCGCCCCTCAAAGACACGGTCAACCAGGGTTTCACGGTCGATAGCCGCAGCAATAGCAGCGTTGACGTTGTTATTGTCGTGCGGTGGGAACGCGTGGTTCAGCACCAGGTAACGCAGGGTGGGCGCATTAATGCGCGTGACGACTAGGCCCTCAATCTCCTGCAAGCGAGCAGCTTCGACGGGACCAACCGTACGCCAGGCGATGTCGATTTCCCCGTTTTCAACGGCCAGCGACAGAGTCGTCGGGTCGGCAAAATAACGAATGATCACGCGATCGTAGTAGGGTTCGTTGTCGGTGTCCCAGTAGTAGGGGTTGCGTTCGAGGACAAGCTGCTCATCTTCCTGCCACTCGGTCATCATATAGGCCCCAACGCCCAGGATGGTTTCCGGGTTGGTAACGAGTTCGTCAATCGGGTTGGTGTTGGGGTTCATGGGGATGAACGGCCCTGTGGCGGCGACAAACCCGAAGAAACCGTAGGGCTGAGTCAGCGTGAAGGCAACTGTCAGCTCATCGATCACTTCGATGCCAGCGATAAAGCCCTGCACAAATCCGGTGATATCACCTTCCAGGGTAAGCGCACGCGTTACCGAGTCGGCCACAATCTGGGCTGTCAGCGGGGTACCGTCGGCAAACTGGATACCTTCGCGCAGCGTGAACGTCCAGACCAGGCCATCGTCGCTGACTTCGGGGTAGTCCGCAGCCAGCCGGGGGATCAGGTCTGCCGTGCCAGGAACATAACCCATCAGCGCATCGCCTGTGTTCTTCAGGATTTCCCAGTCATGGGTGGCATAGGCATACCCGGAGTCAAGGCCCGATGGTTCATCGGTGGTGCCAATGATGATGGTTTTTGCTTCCTGCGCTGTAGCAAGATTCGCCATAGGCGAAATCATGGCTACCAACATGACGAGTACAAGAAAAACCGAAAAGCGTTTCATCTTAGTCTCCTTTTCAAAAAACTCAAAACACGTAATTAGGGCGGTCGATTGGGGCGTTCTACCTTAAGATACGCAGTTCGTTTTCAGAATGGTCAGCTACGGTGCAAACTGCGGGCGCTTGCTTACCCTTGGATTGACCCCGCCATCTCTGCCCGACGCTACGATAATAACTTGCCTGACAGACGAATGCCAGCCAATCACGGTTTTCTTCGTCATTGTACAATCTGGCTGTCTTGGCTGTTCTGAATCACAAGGAAACCGGATCAAACCCCGGTGCCAGCCACCAAGCATCCAGTTGTTTGTGCAAGCTGCACAACTCCTCTCGATACTGCACAAAAAACGTTCATCAAACATGTTCTAAATGATCCGAAGACATAACGATTTCGCTTGTTATGCTAGGGCACAATATCTAAATTGGCCACGAAGCAGCGTGAGTCACGCATCCGCAGACCTGTTTGACGACGCTGTGTTATCAGCGTCCTTGCTCGCTGAGGACATCTCAAGGAGAGGTATCATGCGAAAGAAATCACGATTTTGGCGCCTGTTCTCGCTTACTATGCTCATCACCGGGTTGTTGATGCTGTCCACCGGCATCGCTCACGCCCAAGGAAACGATGAAGCCATTGCCAACCTGGCCCAATCGATCGATACGGTGTGGGTGCTGATCGCCGGCTTCCTGGTTTTCTTCATGCAATGCGGCTTTGGCTTTTTGGAAGCCGGATTCGTGCGGTCGAAGAACGTGGTCAATATCATGGCCGAAAACTTCCTCGACACCACGATGACCACCATGGGCTTCTGGGCCGCAGGGTTCGGTATTATGTTCGGCAGCGGTAACGGCCTGTTTGGAACCGAGTGGTTCTTTTTGCAGGGTATTCCATCGGAATACGCGGGCCTGCCGTTTTATGCTTTCTTCTTCTTCCAGTTCGCGTTTTCAGCAGCGGCCTCGACCATCGCCTCCGGGCTGATGGCCGAGCGCACCGATTTTCGTGCCGACCTGACCTACAGCTTCGTTGTGGGCCTGGTTATTTACCCCGTTGTGGGGCACTGGGTTTGGGGTGGTGATGGCTGGCTGGCCGAACGCGGTATGCTCGACTTCGCCGGATCGACGGTAGTGCATCTGGTCGGCGCCTTCGTCGGGTTGGCGGGAACACTGGTATTGGGCAAACGCCTTGATAAGGAATTCGGTATAAACACAATCCGGGGACACAACATCCCGCTCGCCGCGATTGGTACATTCGTCCTGTGGCTGGCCTGGTTCGGTTTCAACCCCGGTTCGACGCTCGGCGCATCAGACCCCAACTCCATCGCCTTGATTGTGCTGAATACGGACTTCGCCGCAACTACCGGCGCAATCACGGCTATATTCCTCAGTTATTTCCACACCAAGAAGTGGGATGTGAGTATGGCCTTTAACGGTTCGCTGGCAGGGCTGGTAGCGATCACGGCGCCGTGCGCGTTCGTCACACCGGAAGCATCGCTGATCATCGGTGTGATTGCCGGGGTGCTGGTATATTACGGCGTTGGCTTGATGGAAATCCTCAAGATCGATGACCCGGTAGGCGCGTTCCCGGTCCATGGGGTCAACGGCATCTTCGGTACACTGTCGGTCGGACTGTTCGCCACCGATGGCGGCCTGTTTTATGGTGACGGCTTCAGTCAGTTGGGGACGCAGGCGCTCGGCGTAACAGCAACAATCCTGTTCGTCTTCCCGACATCCCTGATCATGTTCCGCATTATTGACGCGGTGATTGGTCTGCGGGTTCCACCAGAAGTTGAAAAAGCAGGCATCGACGGGTTCTATCATGGCGCGTACTCGTATCCCGAATTCACCAGCTCGTATGGACTACCGACCGCCAAAGCGGTCAGCCCGGAAGCGATCTCAATGCCGAGTTCGAAGCCTACAACAGGAGATTAACGCCGCGCCTGTCCAATCGAAAAACGTGACGAGTTCGTGAATTACTCTGCCCAAAAACGCACGACACCAGGATAACCTAGCACACGAGGAACAAACCATGACTAAAAAAATCGAAGCCATCATACGTGAAGAGCGGTTGGAAGCTGTAAAGGCCGCGTTGACCGAGATCGGCATTGTCGGACTGAATATCACGCCGGTGCGCGGACGGGGGCGCGACGGCGGGATCACAATCCAAACCCGTAACGGCGCGTACATGGTAGACATGATCCCCAAAGTTCAGATCAACATTGTGCTGAGCGATGATAACGTCGAAGCGACGATAGACGCCATCTGCAACGCATCCGCCACCGGATCGAGCGGGGACGGGGTGATCTTTGTGCTGCCGGTAGACGATGTGATCCGCATCAGCACCGGCGAGCGAGGTCGCGCCGCGATCACCTACCAGGGCGATATCGATCAGATGCGCCAGCGGCAGAAAGCATAGGACGCACACTCGCCCCATAACACACAGCAACCTTCACAGGCCCTCTGCCAACCACCCCGGTTGGTGGCGGGCCTCGTGGTGTTGTTCCCCTTACGATTGTTCTCCCCTACCCTGACCCGCTGCGCCGATTGCGGGGGGAGTTCAGGGCAAGGTTACACGTTACAACGAAAGAGTATCACGTCACCATCCTGAACCACATAATCCCGCCCTTCGCCACGTAACAGCCCGGTTGCCTTCACTGCCGACCAGCTACCATGCTGCACAAAGCTGTCATAGGGGATCACCTCGGCACGGATAAAACCTCGCTCAAAATCCGTATGGATCACGCCTGCTGCCTGCGGAGCCGTCCAACCCGCCCGGATCGTCCAGGCGCGCACCTCTTCCTCATTAAAGCTGAAGTAGCTGATCAGGCCCAGCAGGGCATACCCTTTACGGATAATCTGCTCTAATCCACTTTCCACAACGCCGGAGAGTGCCAGATATTCGCGCCGTTCCTCGTCAGTCAGCCCGGCCATTTCTTCCTCAAGCTTGGCGCAAAGTTTGATGATTTCCACGCCCTGCTCATCGGCCACTGCTTGCGCCTGGCGCACGTAGTTGTTGTCGTTTACCAGGCTGTCTTCGCTCAAGTTAGCCGCGTAGATAACCGGCTTGGCGGTGAGGAATCGCATCTCGGCATTCAACGCCTGGAATACGTGATCCTCACGGCCTGCATAGGCCCACAACGGCTGGCCGGTGCCCAGGTAATCCTGGAGCGCCTGGGCCGTTTTAAACAGCAGTTGTAACTTGGGATCGCCCTTGACCTGCCGCTCCAGCTTTTCGATTTTGCGTTCCAACTGCTGCCAGTCTGCCAGTGCCAGTTCTGTATTGATGATCTCAATGTCGGTTCCTGGATCGGGCCGCTCGCTGATGTGCACCACGTTGGGATCGTCAAAGCAGCGCACCACGTGCAAAATGGCATCCACATCACGAATGTTGCCCAGGAACTGGTTTCCCAGCCCTTCGCCCTGGCTGGCGCCTTTCACCAAACCGGCCACGTCCACAAATTCGATAGTGGCATGCACAGCCCGGTCAACCTGCACCAACTCGGCCAGTTTTTCCACGCGGGGATCAGGCACAGGCACCTTGGCCCGGTTGGGTTGAATCGTGCAGAAAGGATAGTTGGCAACCTGCGCGTTCTGCTCTTTTGTCAACGCGTTAAAGACCGTGCTTTTGCCGACGTTTGGCAGGCCGACAATACCAATTCGTAAGCTCATGCTGTTTCGATTGCCTCCCGTAAGACTATTCAAGGCGTTTGGCGCAACCAACAACCAGCCCGGCGACAGTCAGCCGCCTTCTGTTGGGCAGGTGAAGCGTGCTATCACAAAGCATACCCGTACCGCTCAAAAATCCCAAGCGCCGTCTGCTCCAAAAGGGGATTGCTCGCCGAAGGCAGACCTGGACCTGATAAAAATGCGTAGTGCCCTGGAGGAACTGCCCAGGGCACAGGGGATGATCAGGGACGCGCCAGCATGATCTCGCTCCCTGATCACGCACAGCAATCGAACCGAGACTGCCGCTTAGTTTACGAGTTTGTACCCGATACCGGGCACGGTCAGCACCAGAGCCGGGTTCCCCGGATCAAACTCGACTTTTTCGCGCAAGCGGCGGATATTGACCGTCACCACTTGCTCTGTCTCAGGCGTATTTTCATAGCCCCAGACAGCGTCTAGAATCTGTCCCCGGCTGAGCACCTGGTTGGGATGCTGCGCCAGGTAGACCAACAGGCGCAGTTCTGTAGGGGTGACGTTGATCACATCATCGCCGCGCAGCACTTTGCCGCGCTGCCGGTCGATGACCAGGTCGCCAGCATACAGCACATCGCTGTCACTGATCGCCAGTTCGCCATAGGCGCGACGCAGGTGGGCGCGCACGCGTGACAACAGCTCACGCAAGCTGAAGGGCTTGGTCATGTAATCGTCCGCGCCCATTTCCAACCCAATCACCTTGTCCATCTCCTCGGATCGCACCGTGAGCATGATGATCGGCTGGCGCACACCACTCTGGCGCATCCGGCGGCAGAAATCAAACCCGGAGCCATCTGGCAAACGTATATCCAGGATGATCAGGTGTGGAGCATGATTGCGTGCGTAACTCACGCCGTCCAACCCTTCCGCTGCCCAATGCACGCTGTATCCTTCGCGGATCAAGGCAGTCTGCAAGCCGCCAGCAATGCCGGGATCGTCTTCTACCAGTAGAATCTGATAGGTTATCATGATGTCTGGTCTTTCTGGTCATACGGCAAGCTAACTGTAAAACAGGTGCCCGCCTCGCTGCTTTCCACCGTGATGTGCCCGCCATGTTCTTCGACAATTGACCTGGTGATCACCAATCCCAACCCGTTCCCCGGATACGCGGCTGCGTTGCGCCCGCGATGAAAGCGACCAAACAGCTTGGGCAGGTCGTCTTCAGGGATGCCGATCCCCGTATCCTGCACCCAAACCCGCACGGTGTCTTCTTCAGTGCACATACCGAGCGTAACCTGACCCTGGCCGGGTGTGAACTTCAACGCGTTATCCAGTAGATTATCGAGCATGCGCATGATCTGCTCCTGGTTCGCCTGGATAAGAATGGGCTGCCCCGGCGCATCGACGGTGAGCGTGATCTCAGCCTGTTCCGCACGGGACGCGTAGCGCTCGTGCATCTGCCGGGCGAGAACGGCCAGATCAAGCGGGGATCGCTGTACGACCGTGTCCGGTGCTTCCAGCCGGGCCAGCGCTAGCAGGTTGCGCGTTAGCATTTCCAGCCGCTTTAACTCGTTCAACGCCTGCTTCACATCCGTGCGAGCGGTATCGGGCATGTTGTATGTAGTGATCAGTTCAAGATTCGTGCGCAGCGCCGTGAGCGGGGTATTGATCTCGTGGGCTGCGTCGGCCACAAACCGCCTCAGCGCGCTGATCGTGGACTGAACGCGCGCGGCCATCACATTGAACGCATCGGCCAGTACGCCAAATTCATCACGACGCTTCAGTTCAACGCGGGCCGTGAGGTCACCCTGCGCCATCTGCCGGGTAGCGTTCGCCAACGCCAGCACAGGTTGGCTGATGTTCCGGCTGACGATTATGCCTGCCACAGCGGCGATCAGCACGGCGATCCCACCGGCAACCACGCCGTTTTCGGCCACATCCCGGACGATCTCGCCGCCAAACGCCGGTCCCTCGGATAACTCCAGGTAGCCTATTGTCTCGCCTGCCGGACCCCTAACAGGCACCGTCACACGCTGGTCAGACTGTTCGCCGTTCGATACGCTGTCAGGCAGGAACTGGCCAAACGTGCCGCGCCGTATCGGCAGGGGGTAATCATACGGCCTGAACACGCCCTCGTCAGGCGGCGGGGGAGCGTCCGGGTCACGCACACTCAGGTACGGTCCGAACCCGGCACCTTGATCGCCAGCCCCACCGGGATCATATTCTCTCTGGATAAAGTTCACATTAACCTGGGACTGCTCGCTGATCGGTCCGGAGTCGGCCACAACCTGTTTGTTTGCATCTAATAACCGCACCCGCGCCTGTGCGACGAAGGAAAACAGGTTCACTGTCGATTGGATATCTTCGTCGGCCAGCTCGTCGCGATACATTCTCTCGGTTTGACCGGCTACTATCATGGCGTTGTATTCCAGGTACACCCATTCCTGGTGGTCGTAGTACCGCTTCAATGTGAACAGCAGCAGCCCACTCAAGGCCATTGCCGTCAGCAGCGCGATCCCGGCGTAGCTTAACGGCAGCCGCCAGCGAATCGAATGCTGGTTCGCGAAAGGTGTCTGTTGCACAGGCGCGGTCATCATGATGTGTGCTCCTTGACCTGTTTTGTACCTATTGTAACGCCCGCCAGCTTGAGCTTTGCTCGTGGGCCTGCCGCATCTCCCGATCGGCCTGAAGGCCGCTGCCGGTATTACATGAGTGTATTGACGGCCTCCTGCGTGGGCGCCGCCGATTCTGGCTTATAAAACGTCCACGGGCCACCCTCTAAGCATTGAATTTGCTGGAAATCACGCCCCAGTGGGAAAACGTACCAGGTGTAGGTGCCTTCCTGTGACAGGTACTCGTTCAGGTTGATCATTTCATTCTGGCGCAGTTCGATAACCCGTTCGTAAACGGTACCGTCAGGCAGGTAAATACGGATCAGGTTGATCGGCGCTGCCGGACCACGCCAGTTGAACGTGATCGAGCCGTCAGCAGGCACAGTAACCGACCCATCGAACGGCGTCAGTACTTCCCAGGGCACGCACTCAACCTCCGGCACAACCGGGTACGCTTCTCCAGGGACATGCAGCACCTGCCCGACAACGATCATATTCTTGTCCTGGATACAGTTGCCGTCGGCCAGGTCATCCACCCACACCCCGTATTGGTCTGCAATTGACGACAGCGTATCATCAAACTGCACGGTATAGGTTAGCTGCCAATCCTCACGCGGCTCGCAGCCGGGGGTTGTGCTTGGCGTGGGGGTTTCGGCCCCGCGCAAGCCTGGAACCGACACATCTACCTCCGTGACCGAGGTAGGCGTCTGGCTTGGCACCACTGACGCGGTCGGGGTAGCGGTGGGCGGCTCTAACGTCGGCGGCGGCTTGAGCGTTTGTGAAGGGGTCAGGGTCGCCAGCGGTGTGTACGGCGGAATGGTTTCTGCCAGCGTGACCGTGAGAGTTGGCGTAGGCGAATCCTGCTGATTTATCGCCTGGGACACATCGCCTTCGCCTGACGGCGTATGATAGGAGAACAGCGCCCCAACCAATATCGAGCCGAGCAGCAGTCCCCCTGCAATCGTTATCCTTCTGATTATTCTAAACATGCTTCGCTCCTCTGTTGGACTGCTTCGGTTTCGGGCGCAGCCAGCCGCTTGATCACCTTGCCATCTAACAGGTCATAAACCGTATCAACAAACTCCACGACCAACGGATCGTGGGTCACAATCACAAAGGTGGTTTCCTCTGCTGCCGCGATGCCGTGAAACAACGTCAGCATACGCCGTGTTGTCGCGATATCCACGCCGCTGGTTGGCTCGTCGGCCAGGATCAGGCGTGATTGCAGCGCCAGCGCCCGCGCGATGGCGATCCGCTGCTGTTGACCGCCGCTCAACTCTTCCGGCATATGATCGGCCCACGCGCCGAGTCCCACCGCCGCCAGCGCCGCCCGCGACCGCCGCCGCCGCTCGAAGTAGCCCAACCGGGGCAGCCGCAGCGCCAGGTCGATGTTCTCAAGGGCCGAATAGGTCGGCAGCAGCGTTGACCCCTGGAAGATGAACCCGATCTGTTTGCGGCGCAGCCGGGCGCGGCGACCGTCACTCAGCCGCACAATATCCTGGCCCAACACCTCGATACTGCCGGAATCGGGTCGATCCAGCGCGCCGATCAGGTTGATCAGGGTTGTCTTGCCGCTGCCCGAAGGTCCGTAGAGCGCGACCAATTCGCCGACGCGCACGTCAAAATCTACGCCGCGCAGCACATGCAGACTGCCAAAGCTGCGTTCCAACCCGCGCACCCGGATGCAGACCTCATCTTTCATGAACGCGCCTCTTCTTTCGGGTGCCCGTCACGCGCAAACCAGTGGAAGAAACGCCGCCTGGACCCGTTGGTATGTTTGCGCGGCAGGATGTCCTGGAGCACGGCGTCTGTGTCGTCCTCGTCTGCCTGTTCCGGGCGCAGCAGTATGCCTTCGGGCCGGATTTCGACCGCGATGCGCGCTGCCTCGTCCAGTTG
This sequence comes from Anaerolineae bacterium, assembly GCA_016926875.1. Classification (GTDB taxonomy): domain Bacteria; phylum Chloroflexota; class Anaerolineae; order Aggregatilineales; family Aggregatilineaceae; genus JAFGNU01. Next base: position 72,713 of record JAFGNU010000039.1, read on the forward strand.
GGAACGCACAGCCGCCGGCAGTTGGATGCGCCCTTCCTTGTCCAGGACGGGCGGCGCGGCTGCTTCGCTATGTGTCAAGTCCTGGCCCAGCGCCCCATCACGCAGCGTCAGCGTCCGGTCGGCAAAAGCGGCCAGTTGCATATCGTGTGTCGCCATCAGGATCGTCAGACCGTAGCGCTCGCGCAGGTCCGCGATCAGTTCTAACACCTGGACGGCGCTTTGATGATCGAGCGCGCCGGTCGGCTCGTCGGCGAGCAGCAAGTGCGGATGGTTTGCCAAAGCAACGGCAATAGCGACACGCTGCTGCTGCCCGCCGGATAACTGGGGTGGGCGTTTGTGGGCGTGCTCACTTATGCCAACCGCTTCCAGCAGTTCTTTTGCGCGGCGGCGGCGCTCGCCCCAACCGGCCCCGGCCAGCATCATCGGCAGCATCACGTTGCGCAGCGCGGACCGGTGCGGTAGCAGATTGCGTCCCACCTGCTGCCACAAAAAGCCAACCTGCCGCAGCCGGTAATCGGCCAGTAAACGGCCCCGTAGATCAACTAGGTTAAAATCACCGACGGTCAGCCGCCCCGCCGTAGGCGTATCCAGCCCGCCGAGCAGGTTCAGCAGCGAGCTTTTGCCCGCGCCGCTTGGACCGACAATGGCTACCATCTCGCCACGTGTCATGGTGAAGTCGATCCCGCGCAGCGCGACGATCTCGTGATCGCCCACGGTGTAAGCTTTCACCACGTTTTTGCAGTTGATATAGGGCTGTCCGCTGCCGTTGTGGGCTGGCATGATGATTCCTTTCTGCAATCGCGTTCGATTTTGCCCGCTGCTAGGGCGCAATAACGATGTCGCCTTCGTTCACGCCGCTTACGATCTCCACGCGCTCATCTGTCTGTAGGCCGAGCTGCACATCAACGGCGCGCTCGCCGTCGGGGGTCTGCAAAACGACGAATGTCCGGTTTTGGAACGTGCGGATCACGCTGGGCGGCAGCCACAACACGTTTTCGCGTACTTCCAACGGCATCTCGACTTCGATCAACTGGTTCTCGGTCACCCCTTCGAGCAAGGCCGCTACGCGTGTTGTCTGGTCGGCGTCCATACTGCTCAGCGGGATGCTGCGCACCATGCAGCCAACTATCGTATCCGGCTGGTTCATCACCTGGCAGGTGCCTATCATGCCAATACTGAGCCGGTTGGCGTCCGTGATCGCCAGGCTGGCGATCACTTCTTTTGGCTCCGGCAGACCGATCACGATCACCGTGTCGTAAGCCTGGGCGGCGTCACCCGGTGCGATGTACACATCCAGGATCACGCTGTCAATCGGCGCGTACAGCGAGGATTCGGCGATCTTCGCTTCGATCTGGTCTATGTTAAGCTGGGCAGAACGCACGGCCTCATCCTGGACTCCACCAGCGGCTTCTTCCTGGGCGCGCTGCAAAGTAAGCTCGGCCTGGATCACCTGGTTTTCCGCCTGGGCAACCTGGTACTGATAGTTATTAAAGTTCTGCGCAGATGAGAAATAGCTGATCTGGGCGCTTTCTAGCTGGTTCTGGGCGCTGATCAACTGCTGGTAAGCATTATCGATCACCGACGCATCCTGCTCCGGGTGGCTCAGCGCTTCGCGGTAGTTCCGTTCGGCGTCCGCCAGGCTTTGCTCTGCCGATTCAACCTGGAGCCGGGCCGACGCGACCGACGTCCAGGGGCTGCTGTTGATGGTGTTTTCCAGTGAGAGCCGCGCGTTTGCCAGCGATATTTCGGCGTTTTCCACGCTTTCGATACCGCCCGCTGTGCTGGTGGAGATATTCGATTGGGCGGTTTCCAGGCTGATCAGGGCCGTCGCCAACTGGTTTTCCAGATCGGAAATGTCATAATCCGCCAGCAGGTCACCTGTGCTCACCGCATCGCCGCGCTGCACGTTCACCTGCCGCACCGTGCCGCTGATGGGAAAAGACAGCGCCATCTGGTCACGCGGCTGCCAGCGCCCGGTGAAGGAGAATATCTCTTCAACATTGCCGCGCTGGACGGGGTACGTCGGGCGTGCTGCAACTTCTGCCGTTGGGACAGGTGTTGACGTCGGGTTGTCCTGCGCCTGCGCGGTTTTATCCCCCAACGGCTCCCCGTCCGACGAACAGGCTGTAGCAACCAGCGCGAGTATTAGTATTGCCAGCATGATCAACCCATATTCGTAACGTGCTGTTTTCATGTTTTTCCTCATGTTGCCTATACATCCCCCAATTTCACCAGCGTCGAGATATGCTGGCGGCTCAGCAGCATCGTCGTCAATACGGTAACGTCAAACAGTACGGCTGCAAACACCGAATACACCAGCGTGATGTCGTCCCAGGCCACACGGACCAGATACGGCGGCAGCCCTCCGCTGAAGTCCAGCAGCGGCAAAAACAGCAGTGTCGTGCCCATCCCAATCACCGTTCCCCCGGCAATACCGCCGAGCGCCGCGATCCCCTGCGACGACAGCAGGTAGATGCCCACCGTGCCGCCGCCCAAGCCCATTGCCCGCAGCGATCCAAGCTGTACGGCCTGCGTGCGGAAGGACGCCGTGCTCTGGATCACGCTGCCGACCAGCGTCAGCAGGATCGCGGAAACAAACCCCACCGACAGGAATCCCAACACCCCGCGCCGGGTGGGGGCGGTCTGCGCTGCGTAGATCAGTTCTGCCGGATCAAGCCAGTCCAGGACCGGGAAGCCAAGCGCCTGCACCTGTGCTAACACCGCGTCACCGTCGGCCCCTGGCTGGAGCCGCAGCCAGATATTGTGCGGCAGTTCGGTGCCGACCAGTTCAAAAATGGGATCGATATTGGTGATGATGAAAAAGCCTTCACGCGGGTCCAGCGTGGGGAAGTAATCAACCAGCCCTACAATAGGTACGTCCGTTTCGTACCACGTGTTCAACGCCGAGATTTGCAGCGTGATCGTCTGGCCGACTTGCAGGCTGTAAGCTTCCGCTGCCTGCGCGCTGAGTAGCACACCGGTGCGGTTGCCTGCCAGCCGGTTCAGCAGGTCGGCTATGTGCTCGCTGGCGTAGTCGTCGCGAAAGTACGCAATCGCTGCCATCGAGGCGCGGTCCACGCCCAGCAGCGTTCCCTGGGCACGCTCACCGGGCAGCACAATTTGCGCCTGGTATCGCCCTACGCGCGACACGGCATACACGTCATCGATCTCCAACAGGCTGCTCGCGGGCAGCGTGTTATAGCCGACCACCGTTAACGTGGTGCCGCTGTCAGATGACGTGCCCTCTTCCGTTTGGGCCTCGGTAGCAACTACCAGCACTCGCTCTGCGCCAACGTCGTACTCGATCACGTCTTCCAGGCTGCGATCCAGCGTGCTGGCCATCGACGCCGTAAACCCGATCAGGCTCAGCGTGAAGCACATCATCAACAGCGTGCCGCGATAGCGCCCCATCGAGCGCGTCAGTTCGCGCAGCGCCATCAGCAGCGCGATGTTGCTGCTCACTGCGATCAGGCGCGCGCCCTGGTTAAGCAGAAACGGGTAGATACGCAGGAACAGCAGCGTGAAACCCAACGAAAACAGCGTCGGCGCGATAAACACCAGTGGATCGCTGAACGGGTCTTGTGCGCCGGTGGACAGGCCGCCCTCTGCTTGCAAGGTGTAGAACACATACCCGGCAGGGATCAGCAGGATCATATCCAGATAGATACGCTGCCACCACGCCTTACCGGATCGCGCCTGGGCGCGCTTGAACTGGTTGATCGACTGGCCCGTCGTGCGCCATGCCATATACAGCCCGCTGCTGGCGGCCAGCATCCCGGTCAGCGCCCCGGCGAGAATCGCTTGCTGCGTGAACACAATGTCCAGCGGCGTTGTATCCGCGTCGAAATTCAGAAACGACGATGTCCGCCCGATCAGTTGGACCACCAGCGGCGAGACGATCATGCCCACCGCCAGCGCCAGCCCTGCCAGGATCAGCCACATCAGCGCGTGCAGGCCCAACAGCTTGCGCCGGTTCATACCCCGGCTACTGAGCGTGACATCTTCCTGCTGCTGGCTGCCAACCAGCATCCCGGCCAGCATCGTGACAAAGTAGAGGATCAGCCCGGCGACCGGCAGCACTACGATCACAAGTTGCTGGGTGAGCCGGTCCACTTCTTCGCTAAATGCTTGCAGTCCCTCTTGCGGCGAGCGGTCCAGGCGGATGCCCGGCAGCACCGTCGACACGACGCGCCGCCCGTCCACGATACCATCCAACAGGCCGTTGACATCCGATGTACGCAGTTCGCTGCCGTCAAAGATGATCTGCCAGTCGGCCTCTTCGACCGGGGTTTCGATCCCCTCCACCGCCGACCACAGGTCATCTTCCGCCATCAGGAACACCTGGTCAAAGAACTTGGGTGCCAATATCCAGGCCGGATCGTCCGCGTCCACTGGCGCCCACAGCGCGACAATCTCAAGTGTGGCCGGCTCGGTCCCGCCCGGCCTGGTGGCCGTGAGCGTGTCGCCTACTTGCAGCCCGGTTTGGTACATCACCTGCTGCGCCATGATCACGGGGACGGCGTCTCCGGTGGTATTTTCCGGCGGCCACTCGCCCGTCACGATGCGCATTTGCACGTCCGCGCCTTCGAGCGTTCCCAGCGTGTAGGTTCCAAATGGCGCTGGTACGTCGCCCTGCCGGGTAATGTTCCAGTTGCCCCCGCTGATAAAGCGCACCTTATGCACGACCGGCAGATCGATAGCGGTGGCAAATTCGCCCTGAAGCACGGTGCTGGCCCGGTCCACGTTGGCGGACGTGATAGCACCCTCCCAGCTTCCCAGGTAGCGGAACCGGAAAGCATAGGGTGGATCGTCCAGGTTATCGGTCAGCAGGTCGGTGTTCACCGCATCAACATACAGCGTCAGGCTCAGCGCCAGGGTAGTTGCCGCCGACAGCCCCAGCAGCGTCCAGAAAACCAGCATACGATGCTGCCACAACCGCTCTAGCGCAAAAAAAAACGGGTCGAACAGGCGCATTAGCGTATCCTTGTTATCAGAAGCGGGTGGGGACCGCCCACAGGTACGATCCCCACTGGCACAGAGAACCGGAAAACACGTCGAACTCAGTCAGTCAGGCCAAAGGTCGGATCGACGCCTGTGGCACATGCAAGCATTTTCTCGGCGGCTTCCCGCCGTTGTTCGCCAATATCAGTCATCGTCGTATCAACCACAACGCCCTGTGTGCACTCCATGTAGGCCAGTGTGAGCATCTCCGCCTCGGACAGCGCTTGTTCGAGGTCTGCGCCCTCCAACACGTAGCTGTCAAACGCACGTCTCAGCCAGTACTCCTGGATGAAATTAAACGCGTTCATGCCGCCCTGGCCTGATTGCACCGGCAGCACAATCGTGTTTGGATCGCGCAGCAGCGCATCAAGCTGCTGGTAGATCGCTACAACCTCTTCGCCCTGCGCGGCGATCACTGCCGGGTCGTTCACCAGTGATTGGCGCGCGGGCATGCCGGAGAACAACTGCGGATTGTCCGCTACCGCGCTGAGGAAATGGTAGGCGGCATCGGGATTCTGGGCGGTTGCGCTGATGTAGCCGGTTGTGATCTCGTAGGCAACCACGCCGTATTGGCTGCCCTGCGGGTACATCGTTGACACCATCGTGTCCTGCGGCATACCTTCGGGCCTGAAGAACTGCGCAAACTGGTTCAACGTGCCGGTTGTGATGGCTGCATCGGCTCCCGCAGACGCCATGCCGGGAGTTGATGCTTCGCTGTAGCTGATGTAACCCGCAGCCGCCAGATCAAGCACCTGCCGGATCGCATCCACATTAGCGGGATCGGTGAAACTGATTGTGGCCGGATCGGTGCGGTAATCGACTGGCAGCCCGCCAAACGCGGCGATCAGCATCATGATGTACGAACCGCTGGGATCGTTGGGTGAAAATGGTGCGGGATCGGTATCGTAGAGCTTTAACATGCGCAGCGCATCGACAAAAGCATCGGTCGTCCAGCCGTTGATTGGCTCCGGCACCCCGGCCCACGCGAACTGCTCCGGGTCGTACCGCAGCATCTGCGGCTGAATGGCAAGCGGCAGCGCCCAGGTTTTGTTGTCCTGCTGAAGCTGTGTCAGCGTATTGCCGATCACGTCATTGCGGTCAAACGTCGGGTCGGTGTCGATCAGTGGGTCCAGGTTGAGCACAACGCTCAGATCGCTGTCCGGCACAACATTCGAGGGCAGGATGATGCAGTCATACTCCCCGGCCAATACGGTGAGATTTGTATCGAAGACCGATTCCAGGTTCACCGCGCCCACGCCTGGCTCGCTGGCGACATAGTCCGCGATCACCTGGTCCCATTGGTCCTGGTTGGCGAACTGCGAACCGCGCCCGCGCCCGCCCATGCCCAGGTTCACCGCGCACGTCAGCGCGATTTCACCCTCAGCCAGTTGCGGGCCGGTAAGCGGCGGCTCGACATACAGGTTGACCGTGCCATACCGCGCCTGTGCCGTCTGGCTTTCGCTTACGGCCTGCGCTTCGACGACTTGCAGCGCGCTGAGCGCATCATCGCCGTTGGATTCCATTTCGGTCAGCGCTGCCGAGAGGTACGAGGAGTAGCGCAGTTCAGCTACCGGCAAACCGGCGGTCAACCCCTGGTCTACGACCGGCTGGATTTCTTCCGGCGCGGTTTGGCCGCCGCCAAAACCACCACCGGGGCCGCCAGGGCCGCCAGGGCCGCCAGGGCCATTATTGGTATTTTGCGCAGTCCCAAACAGGCTGTAACGCGCAGGCGATGCGCTGAAATTGTTCGTAGCCAGCTCGGAGCGTGTTGTCAGGAATTTCGCCAGTTTATAGGCCATTTCCGGGTACTGCGTCCCGGCGCTGACCGCGAACGCCTGCACGTTCAACCCGGACACGCCGCCCGGCAGCAGGGATGCGTAGCGGACTTCTTCATCGCTGTCATCCTGGTTAAAACCAAAGCGGCGCCGCGCATATCCGTTGATGCCTTCGACGCGCAGTGGAATGTCATTATCCCGGCCCCCGCCCCGTGCGTTGACCACACCCTCTTGCACCAGCTCGTACCAGACTTGTAGCGTATATTCCAGCGCCGGGTCGGTCAGGCGGGGCGTATTGGGCATTGTCGCAGCATCGTAGAGGCTGGTCCCGGCCAATATCCTGAGGAACATATCCTGGTTATTGCCGCCGGACACTGTTGTGAATCCAGGTGTAGCAACCGTGCCGTCCGCGTTGTACTGGGTGAGTTGGCGTGCCGCGTTGGCAAAATCATCCACAGTCCACCGCTCATTGGGGTAAGCCAGACCTGCCGCATCAAAAGCGACCGGATCATAGGTCAGCAACACGACATCCGTCGAGAACGGCAGCGCCCAAAAGCCATTGCTCCACTGGTACGACTGCCATACCGCCGGGATAAAATCGGCAGAATCGAGGGTCGGATCGCTCATAACCAGCGGCGCGAGGTCGAGGAAATAGCCCGCTAGCGTGCCCTCAACGGTCAGGGACGACGAATCGACATACAACACATCTGCTGAACTCACCAGTTCTTCGGCGGCGTCCAGCTTATCATCTATCGTGCTGGAACCTGGTCCAAAACCAAAAAAGCTCGTTTCGCTGAACGTGAGATATACTTTGACGCCGGGATACTGCTGCTCAAACTCGGCCAATAGCTCCGGCGTAAGCGTGTTTTCACAGAGTGTCGGCACACTCAGCGACAAGGCTATTTTGCTCTGGGCGTAGGCGTGGTCTGGGGCCAGCGGCGCCAGTGTACTGGCAACCAGCATTACCACGGCCAGCAGCGCCAGGTATTTTGAACGTGATCGACTTAGACTCACAGTATCCTCCTTAAGAGATGATGTCGAGCTACGAGCCATGATTGACTAGACAGATTACATGCTGCTTACAGCCACATTACAGTTTTGTAATGCGCGGTTTTTGTTCGGTCCCGTGTTTGTCAACTTTATCGAGTTGCTTTACACTTTCGGGTCAGGCACTTTCGAGCAACACGTAATCTGCTGTGGCTGTTCTATGAAACGCGCATACTGGCTCCTAATTGTTCCCCTGGCGTATGGGCTGACCGCTTGCACAGGCGAAACTAGCGCCCTGCCCACTGTGTCGAGTACCCAACCCACCCCGGCTGCTGAGTTTGAAGAAATAGCCGCCGTCACCAGCCTGAGCGAACAGACTGCCGCAACAGCCGGAGCCGATGACTCCAATGCAGCCTGGATTCCGCAGATTGAAGTCTTTGATGGCGTCGAGATGGTGCTGGTGCCGCCGGGATGCTTTACCATGGGTGATGATGCCGGGGAAGAAGACGAAGTGCCTGCTCATACACAGTGCTTTGATGAGCCGTTTTACATTGATCGCTTCGAAGTGACAAACGAGCAGTTCGAGCGCTTTGACGGCGCGGCGGCCGAGGCAAGTCACTGGATCGATCCAAACCGCCCGCGTGAACGCGTCACCTGGTTTGAGGCGCGGGATTTTTGCGAAGCACGCGGCGACAAGGTACGGCTGCCAACCGAAGCCGAATGGGAATACGCAGCACGTGGCCCGGACAGCCTGGTATTCCCATGGGGAAACAGCATCGATACCGGCCACGTCGCGTACAACCTGTCTTCTAGCAGCCAGACGGCAGAAGTGGGCAGCTATCCCGATGGCGCGTCATGGGTCGGGGCACAGGATATGAGCGGCAACGTGCGTGAGTGGGTGAGCACCATCTACAGCTTTTACATATCCTATCCCTACGACAGCAGCGACGGGCGCGAAGCCGCCGACGATACAGAAAGCAGGCGCGCGCAGCGCGGCGGGTCGTTTTTGGATGATGTCCAGCATATTCGTGCAGCCAACCGTGACGGCGCTTACCCGCAGTACTGGGGCAGCGACTACGGTTTCCGGTGCGCTCGCTCCCGCTGAACCGCGCACGCAATAAGAAGGTTCTATGCAACACGCTGATACGATCTTCAACATTATCACGCTGGTCGTGCTGCTTTTTTCCCTCTCGGTATTCGTTTACAAAGGCGGGCAGTGGATCAGGAAACGCCATATCACGCCGGGATCACGCGCCATCCAAAGAGCGCGCGGTTGTTACACCGTCGTTAGCCTGATATGCGTGACATTAGTCGGCCTGGTTGTGCTGTCCCCGCTCATCGATCTGGCAATGCGTGCCTATTTTGAAACATACGGGACGCGAGAAGACCGCATCCGGTATATCTATTCCGAGGACCAGATCAAAGACATCCAGTCCCAGTTTGTCGGCAGGCCCTATATTGGGTTTGGACTGTCACCCCACCACCCAGATAACAACAGCCTCGGTTATCGCGGCCCCAAGATTTCTCAAGCTAAGCCGCCGGGTGTGTACCGGATCGCGGCCCTCGGCGGTTCTACTACTTACGGGTTTGGTCTGAGCTATGAGGACAGCTACCCGGCCCAACTGCAACAGGTCCTGCGCGAAGACTACGGGTATGAACAGGTAGAGGTGATCAACGCTGGTGTGCAGTCGTACACCACCTGGGAATCCCTGGTAAACTTTCAGTTCCACGTGCTTGATCTGGACCCCGATCTGATCATCGTCTACCATGCCACAAACGACATCACCGCGCGGCTGGTCCACCCGGACTATTACACCGGGCTAAACCTGGCGCGCGGGCTGTGGCAAACGTCCGACGAAAACCTCAGTTCAAGCGTACTGCTGCGCTATATCGGCATCAACCTGGGGTGGATGGAGGATCCGCTGGCGCTCGAATCAAAATTCACGTGGGAAACCGACGTGCCCCAGTGCGATATGTGGACCGAGGTCGAGTGCCTCGGTTATGATGTCGAGACACTCCTGGAACTGAATCCACCCATTTACTTCGAACGCAACCTGCGCAACATGGTCGCCGTTGCCCAGACATACGGCGTCCAGGTGATGTTCTCAAGCTGGGCGTATTTCCCCGACACCACGCCCGTCACCAATATCTACACGTTCCCGTGGCGGCGCCGGGCGGTTGCGCAGCACAACGCTATCGCCCAGCAGATCGCCCAAGAAACCAGCGCCGTCTATTACGATCTGGCTGCCGATCTGGAATACAACCGCGCGTTCTGGTTTGATGACGGGTACCATCAAAGCCCATCAGGCGCCCACGAACAGGCGCGTCTTTACGCTGCGTTTATCGTCGGCCAGGGGTGGCTGGATGAACCCGGCATCGGCGATAACCAACCCACGCCCACCCCGTAAGCTGGCGTGGCTGGCCAAACCGCTTCTATTTGCGTCTGCGGCCTGTTTTTCCTCTACGTATTTCCACAGCATCCCGATCCCACAAACAGCGCAAGAATACGATCTATACTAGAATTGTGAATCCTATCGCTGGTCATTAAACGGCAGATTGGTTGTATTCAAATGAAGTTGACTTTTCAAAGTTAGTGTTATCAGACACGGGGATCACAATGAATCTTCGCTACACTATCAAAGTCAGCCAGTATGTTGATTCGGTATCTCTCATGAACGTGGCCCGCGATGTACGCGCCTTGCCGGGCGTCGAAGACGCGGCGCTGGTGATGGGTACCGATGCCAACAAGGGACTGCTAAAACAGGTCGGCCCGCTTTCCCCTGAAGCGCAGGCTGCCGCGCCCACCGACCTGATCATCATGGTCAAAGGCGATGAGGATGCGCTTGATCAGGCGTTGGCAGCCGCCGAAAAACTGCTCACCAAACGTCCGGCAGCCGCCGCCGGAACACAACACCGCCCTCGCACGCTCCGAAGCGCCGTTCGCATGGCAGATGACGCCAACCTGGTGGTTATTTCGGTGGCCGGGTCATACGCGGCTGCCGAAGCCTGGGACGCACTGCATCGCGGGTTACACGTGCTGCTCTTCAGCGACAATGTGCCGCTTGAGGACGAGATCGCGCTCAAACGCTACGCCGTTGACAACGGGCTGCTGCTGATGGGGCCGGGGGCAGGTACAGCGATCATCAACGGCGCGGCGCTGGGTTTTGCCAACGTGGTGCCGCCCGGCCCGGTCGGGATCGTCTCGGCGGCGGGAACGGGGCTGCAAGAGGTCAGCACGCTGCTGGCTAAACAGGGCGTTGGCATTTCGCAGGGGATCGGCGTGGGCGGGCGCGACCTGTCCGATGCAGTCGGCGGATTGATGATGCTGCACGCGCTGCAAGCCCTGCAAGCCGATCCGCAGACCGAGGTGATCGTTGCTATTTCCAAGCTGCCATCGCCGGACGTGACAGGCAAGGTAATGCAGCAACTGGCAGCTCATGCCAAGCCAGCCGTTATCATTTTTATGGGATCGGATGCACTCCCCGAAACACAAGCAGACAATCTTTACCCGGCACATACGCTTCAAGAAGCCGCACTGATCGCGGCAGCGCTGGCGCAGGGAAGCGATCCGGCGGCGGTCACGGCCCAACTGGATGACCGCGCAAACGCACTCCGCGCCCAGGCGGACGATCTGGCGGCCCGGCTCAGTCCCGGTCAGAAGTACCTGCGCGGCCTCTTCAGCGGCGGTACGCTGTGTGAAGAAGCGATGCGCTTGTGGAGCGCCAGCATCGGCGGCGTGTGGTCGAATGGGCCGCTTTTACCAGCGTGGAAACTGCCGGATTCGAACACGAGCCGGGAACACTGTGCGCTGGACCTGGGCGAAGAAGAGTTCACCGTTGGCCGCCCGCACCCGATGATCGACAACGACCTGCGTATTCGCCGCCTGCTGCAAGAAGCAAACGATCCCACCGTGGCCGTCATCCAACTGGACATCGTGCTGGGCTATGGCGCGCATCCTGACCCGGCCAGCGAACTGGCGCCCGCCGTCCGCGAAGCGTGTAACATTGCCGCTGCGGGTGGGCGCACGTTGATCGTCATCGGCGCGCTGACAGGCACCGACGGTGATCCGCAGAACCTCGCCCGGCAGGCGCGCGCGTTGCAGTCCGCCGGGATGATTTTGCAAGCCAGCAATGCAGATGCTTCCTACTTGGCCGCGTGTATTGCCGCTGCCAGGAGCTAGTGTTTTCGGCGCCAGGTTATGTGCAACTTGTGGAGGTGCGTGTTCCTACCGATCCCCAACACATCATCGTTCATGTAGATCAAAAGGATTTTGCTATGCGAATAGACATGGAACTTGAAGCCTATTTGCGCCCTCCGGATGCGCCCATGCCACTCTATCCGGCCAAAGTGATCACCCTGGTGACAGGCGGCAAGATGGTTGTCCGCCAGGTTTTCCGCGAAGACGTGCCCAAGCTGCTGCCCGCCGTTCGCCCAACGCTGGACATCCCCCGCGATTATTACGACGTTGTCGGCGCGCGCCTGTATGCCGAACTGCTGGCCTGGCAGCGCTACCGCTACCGCGACGTGTTCTGCATCATCGGGCAGGTGGATGGGCTGCTGGTGGGCATTGTGAACAGCCGTATGTATTCGCCGCAGGTCGGCATCAGCCTGCACACCCTGGCGATTGAACGCGGGCTGCGCGTCGGCGCGCACCTGTTCGCCGCCAAGATGGAACACCACATCGAATATTTGGGGCAGGACGAAGTGCTGATCACTGCCGAAAGCCCGATCGGGTTCCGCCGCTGGATGATCGAATACGGCCTGGAACTGCGCGAGGGGCAGCATGAGCTGGGCGGTGCAGCGCCTTACGGCCTGACCCGCGAGATGTACTTTGATGCGAAGCACCGTTTGGTGGCCGGACAGCGCCCTGTGCCGCCAGACCTGATGGAAGTGGCCGAGCGTGAAATCATTGTCGCCAGCGAACAGGACATCATCGAGAAAATCCTGGGCGCAAGGAGGGAGATACCATGAAGCCCGTTGTAATGGCAGGGGCGGGTATGATCCCGTTCGAGCGCCGCGACGACGATACGTTGATCGATATGCTGGCCGAGGCAGGGCTGCGCGCCATGGATGACGCCGGACTCGGTGACCAGCCGGTCGATGCCGTGTATGTCGGCAATATGGCGTCCGGCCTGTTCAACCATCAGGTATCGGTTGCCAGCGCGCTGGTAGACAAGCTCAGCCTGTACCCGGCAGCCGCCGAACGGATCGAAAACGGTCCGGCGTCGGGCGGTTCCGCGATCAAGCACGGCTACCAGGCGATTGCATCCGGCATGGCCGACGTGGTGCTGGTGGTCGGCGGCGAGAAGATGCGCGAGGTGATCGGTCCGCGTGCGACCGACGTCGTCGCCTGCATGGCCCAGCCGGAAGCTGAGTACATTTACGGCGTATCGCTGCCCGCGTTGGCCGGGATGTTCGCCCGGTTGTACATGAAAGCATACGGCATCACGCCGGAACACTTAGCGCAGGTCGCGATCAAGAATCATGCAAACGGCCTGCTCAACCCGTATGCGCACATCCGCGCCAGAGTCACGCTGGAGGGCATCCTTACACACCCGGATTCCAAAGTCGGCAACCCGATTGTGGCCGATCCGCTGCGCCTGTATGACTGCTGCCCGGTCAGCGACGGCGCGGCGGCGGTGCTGCTGACCACGCCTGAGATCGCCAAAAAGCTCAGCGCCAAGCCAGCGATCACCGTGGCCGGGATCGGGCAGGCGACAGATACGCACGCGCTGCACGAGCGGGCAGACCCGACCGATCTCAAGGCGGTGACCATTGCCGCGCAAAAAGCGTTTGAGATGGCCGGGTGCAAGCCCGCCGATGTGGACGTGGCCGAGCTGCACGATGCCTTTACCATCCTGGAAATCGCAGAAAGCGAACATGCCGGGTTCTTCAAAAAAGGCGAGGGTGCCAAAGCGCTGGCGGCAGGCGAAACCCAGATCGGCGGCAAGCTACCGATCAATCCGTCCGGCGGGCTGAAAGCCAGAGGCCACCCGGTCGGCGCGACGGGCGTGGCGCAGGCGGTTGAACTGGTCTGGCAGCTTCGCGGCGAAGCAGGCGAGCGGCAGGTTAAAAACGCCCAAACTGGTTTCTCGCTGAACTTTGGCGGCTTTGGCAACAACGTAGTCGCCCTGGTGCTGAGGAGGGAAAAATGATTACGGCCTACAAGTGCAAGTCATGCGGACAGATCATGTATCCCTATCACTATCGCTGTATCAACTGCGGCGGGCGGGAGTTTGAGTCGTTTGTGCCCTCCACGAAAGCTAAGTTGTTGACCTACACCGTGATCGAACAGCTTCCCTGGGGCTTTGACGAACGCGGGCGTGTGTTGGGCGTAGTCGAATTCTCGAACAAGGTCCGCGCGATGGGCCTGATCGACATCGACGCGGATACGGAAGAAATCAACATCGGCATGAAGCTCACCGCTACATGGGAGCCAGTGCGGGATACGTATGGAGAGAAGATTTATGGTCTCGTCTTCCGACCGGCTTAGCGGTTTTCTGGGCAAACCACTGTCGATCATCAACGTCGGGCTGGCGTCGTTTGCCGATAGTTTGCGTCAACAGAACCTGCACGTTGTTGACGTAGACTGGCACCCGCCGCCCGCCGGTGTCTCCCGGCTGACACATACCCAGGCGGGCATCTCGATAGACGACGCCAACACCGAAACGCTGCGCCGGATCATGGCCGGGCGGCCCCTGATCGTGGGCTTGGGGATCGCGCGTGACGTGATCCCCGGCATGACCGACAATACGATCCTGCACGCCGGTCCCCCGGTTGAATGGACGCGGATGTGCGGACCGACGCGCGGCGCGGTGATGGGCGCGCTGGTGTATGAGGGCCTGGCCGATACACCGGACCAGGCGGCGCAGATGGCTGCAAGCGGTGAGATCGTGTTTGATCCCTGCCATCACCATCACGCCGTCGGGCCAATGGCGGGCGTCGTGTCGCCGTCTATGCCGGTGTGGATCATCGAAAACGCCGCGTTTGGCAACCGCGCGTACTGCACGCTAAACGAGGGCCTCGGCAAAGTGCTGCGCTATGGTGCGTATGGCGCCGAGGTGTATGAGCGGCTGCGCTGGATGGCCGATAGTCTCTATCCCACGCTGTCCGACGCCGTCGCGCACGGTGACCCGGTCGATCTGCGCGGTCTGATCGCGCAGGCGCTGCACATGGGCGACGAGTGTCACAACCGCAACCGGGCGGGCACCTCGCTGCTGCTGCGCGCGCTGGGACCGTCGATGGCGCGCACCTGCGACGACCGGGAGCGGCTGGCGCGGGTGATCGCGTTCATCGACGGCAACGATCATTTTTTCCTCAACCTGTCGATGCCCGCCGCCAAAGCCATGCTCGAACCGGCGGAAGGCATCCCCGGCTCGACCATCGTCACCGTGATGGCGCGCAACGGGACCGACTTTGGAATCCGGCTGTCCGGCGATCCCGACCGCTGGTTTGTGGCCCCGGCGGGGTTGGTGGATGGCTTATACCTGCCCGGCTTCACCGCCGAGGACGCGAATCCCGACATCGGCGACAGCACGATCACCGAAACCGCCGGATTTGGCGGTTTTGCGATGGCCGCCGCGCCTGCGATTGCCAGTTTTATCGGCGGCACGGCGCAGGACGCTATCAACACTACGCGCGAGATGTACGAAATCTGTTTTGCGGAACACGAGCACTTCACCATCCCGGCGCTGGAATTCCGGGGCACGCCGGTGGGCATGGATGTACGCCTGATCATGGAAACCGGCATCCTGCCCAAGCTGAACACCGGCATCGCGCACAAACAGCCCGGCATCGGCATGGTTGGCGCGGGGGTGCTGCGCGCGCCCGCCGCGTGTTTCGCGGACGCATTTGAAGCCGTCAAGGCGTGGTAAAGCGCTCACATACCGGTAATGTTCGACATGTTAACCACATGACAAGGAAAAGAAACGATGAAAATTGTTGATCTGACTATTCCGCTCGGCATCGGCACGCCCCCCTGGCCTACCTACGAACCCTTGCAGGTGAAATACTTCAAGCGGCTGGCGCCCAACGGGGCCAACGGCCAGATCGTCACGCACTCGAATCACCTGGGCACGCACCTGGACGGCGAGATTCACTTCTACACACCCGGCAAAGACATCGCCAGCCTGGAGATGGATTTCCTGTGCGGGCCGGGCGTTATTGTCGATCTCTCGGATGCGGCAGGCGATTATGATATTTATACCTCCACCATGATCGAAGAGCGTGTCGAAGTCAAAGAAGGCGACATTCTGATCATCCACACCGGCTATCACCGCTATGGATGGGATCAGCCGACGGCGGATGAAATTCGCTATATGGTCAAGCATCCCGGCCCGGACCGCGAGTTCGCGGAATGGTGCGTCCGCAAAAAGATCAAGTGGTTGGGTGTGGACTGTGGCAGCGCCGACCACCCAATGAATACCATTATCCGCAACTGGATGCCGCGCCAGGCCAAAGAAGCCGAAGCGTTTTTCCAGCAAAAATACGGGCAAGGGCTGGCGGATGTTTTCACCGACGATAAATACCAGCTTATGCATATTGAGCTGTTCCCGCACGGCATCATTCACGCCGAATGCGTGGGCGGTGATATTGACCTGCTGCTTAACGAGCGCGTCGATATTGGCTGCTTCCCCTGGCGTTTTGTGGACGGCGAAGCCAGCATCGCGCGGATCGTGGCTTTTGTGGATGATGATCGCTATGAAGCGCTGATGAAAAAGAAGAAAACATTTGAGCTGACCCGCTTTGGAGACTGCATATGCCAATGCCCGCCGCTTTAGATAGAGAGAACCCCTCGGTGCTGGTCATGCCGGGACCGGGACTGCCCGCCTTCGACTATGTCCGCGCCAGCAAACCGGACGAGGTTTGCGACCTGCTGCTTCAGCACGGCGACAATGCGCGGCTGCTCATGGGCGGCACCGATATCCTGGTGCTGATGCGTGACGGGGTGCTGGCGCCGAAAATCCTGATCGACGTGAAGCACCTGCCCGGCATGACCACGATCAGCTTTGACCCGGCTGGCGGGCTGCGGCTGGGCGCTGCCGTGAGCATGAATACGATGACTGCACATCCCGCCGTGAAGCAGCATTACCCGCTGCTGGCCGAAGCGGCGCAGGCCGTCGCCTCGTACCAGTTGCGCACGCGCGCCACGATGGGCGGCAACCTGTGCAACGCCTCGCCCGCCGCCGATACCGCACCCGCCGCGCTGGTGCTCAATGCGCGCTGCGTGACCTGGGGACCGGACGGCGAGCGGATCATCCCGGTTGGCGCGTTTTTCCGGGGTCCGAAGCAGAATGTGCTTATGCCCGGCGAATTCCTGGCATTTATCGACGTCCCGATCCCGCCGCCGGGTTGGGTGGGGCGTTATATCAAGCTGGGGCGCAACGCGGGCGGTGACCTGGCGATTGTGGGCGTAGCGGTCCTGGGCTATCCAGATGCAAACGCCGCTTCTGGCTGCCGCTTCCGTATCGCGCTGGCATCGGTCGCACCTACGCCGATCCGCGTGCCGGAAGCCGAAGCGATCCTGGCCAACATGCCCATCACTGGGGAGACACTGGAACGGGCAGCCCCGGCCGCACAGGCCGCCGCCCGACCGATTGACGACCTGCGCGGGTCGGCCCGCTATCGCAAGGCTATGACACGCAACCTGACCCGGCGCGCGCTCGACGACGTGTGGGCCGGACTGCGAAAGGAGGGCTAGATGGCTGCTCACCAGATCACATTCACCATCAACGGCGGGCAAGAGACCGCGCTTGTCACCTCGCATACCACGCTGCTGTCGCTCATCCGTGAGCAGTTGGGGCTGACGGGCACCAAAAACGGCTGCGCGACCGGCGAATGCGGCGCGTGCACGGTGCTGCTGAACGGCGAACCGGTCAATGCCTGCATGGTGCTGGCGGTGGAAGTCGACGGGGCAGAAATTGTCACGGTCGAAGGGCTGGCGCAGGACGGCCAGCTCGATGTGCTTCAGCAGATGTTTGTGGAGCATACCGGCACCCAGTGCGGGTTTTGCACGCCCGGCGTGTTGATCATGGCGCGCGCCCTGCTGGACCGCAATCCAAATCCCAGCGACGACGAGATCAAAGACGCCCTGCGCGGCAACCTGTGCCGGTGCACGGGCTACGTGCGCATCATCGAGGCTGTCAAGGCCGCAGCAAAGGCAGGAGGTTAACATGTCAACCCCACCCACTTCACAGCAAGCGCCATCCCCCATCGGCGAAAACGTCCGGCGGGTTGATGCGCTCGAAAAAACGACCGGGGAAGCCCTGTTTGCCGATGATTTGCAGTTCGGCCCCAACCTGTTGTATGGCCGCATTGTGCGCTGCCCGCACCCGCACGCGCGCATCCTCAACGTGGATGCCAGCCGCGCGCTGGCCCTGCCCGGCGTCAAGGCGGTGGTCACCGGCCAGGATACGCCCGGCACCATCGGCCTGTACCTGCAAGACCGGCATATCTTCTGCCGGGACCGGGCGCGTTATGTGGGCGACCCGGTGGCCGGTGTGATCGCCACCAGCGAAGCCATCGCGGAGCAGGCATGCAGGTTGGTCGAGGTTGAGTACGAGGTGCTCGACCCGGTGCTGGACCCTCTGCAAGGTGCCCAACCGGATGCCCCGCTGCTGCATCCCGACCTGGAAGACTACGAGGTCGCCAATTTCATTTTCCCCAAGCCGGGCACCAACATCTCGAATCACTTCCGGGTGCGCAAAGGGGACGTCGAAGCGGCCTGGGCGCAGTGTGATGCCGTGGTTGAGCGCGAATTCCGCGTGCCGCATGTGCAGCACGTGCCGATTGAGCCGCATATCGCCATTGCGCAGGCCGACCGGCACGGCCAGATCACACTGTGGACCAGCAGCCAATCACCGTTTGCGCAGCGCAGCCTGATCGCGGACGCGCTCGGTATTTCGCAGAGCAGCATCCGCGTGATTTCGCCGTATGTCGGCGGCGGCTTTGGCTCAAAAGCCGGTGTGTCGATGGAAGCGCTGGCGGTGATCATGGCGCAGAAAGTGCCCGGTCACCCGGTCAAGCTGCGCCTGACGCGGGAGGAGGAATTCTTCACAACGTTTGTGCGACAGGGATTGATCGCCAAAACGCGGATCGGCGCCACCAAAGACGGCAAGCTGCAAGCGATGAAAACCGAGTACTACTGGGACGCCGGGGCCTATACCGAATATGGCGTGAATGTCACCCGCGCGACCGGCTATTCGTCCACCGGGCCGTATGAAATCCCGCATGTGCACGCCGATTCTTACTGCGTGTATACCAATCACCCGGTTGGCGGGCCGATGCGCGGCTTTGGTATGCCGGAGATTCACTGGGGCATCGAGCAGATCATGGACCTGCTGGCCGAAGAGCTGGGCATGGACAAGGTCGAGTTCCGGTTAAAAAACTGCGTGCGCGGCGGCTCGATCATCGTCACCGGCTCAGAAATGCACCCGGTAGGACTGCCGGAATGCATCCAGAAGGCAGCGGACGCCGTCAACTGGGGCACGGACGAACCGGCCAGCGCCCCCCACAAGCGGCGCGGCAAAGGGCTGGCGATCATGTGGAAAGCGCCCGCCATGCCGCCCAACGCCGGATCGTCGGCCTCGGTGCGCTTCAACGAGGACGCTACCGTGACCGTGTCGGTCGGCGGGCAGGAGATCGGACAGGGCGCTTTTACAGTGGCGGCACAGATGGCCGCTGCCGCGTTGGGCGTGCCGGTTGACTGGGTGCGCGTGCACGGACCGCTGGACACGCGCTACAGCCCCTACGAGTGGCAGACCGTCGCCAGCCGCCTGACATGGTCGATGGGCAACGCGGTGGTGGCCGCAGCCAATAACGCGCGCCGCCAGATTCTTGAACTGGCAGCCGAACACTGGGACGAAGCTATCGAGAACCTGGACATCCAGGACGGCATGGTGATCTCGTACAAGTCCGAGCAATCGCTGCCGCTCCAGAACATGGTCGTCTACGGGCTGCCCAAGCCGGATGACCAGGGATGGCGCGGCGGGCCGGTCATCGGGCACGGCAGCTTTATGCCGACCTATGTCACCGGGCTTGATCCCGAAACCGGCCAGGGACCGCGCTCGGTAGTGCACTATACCACCGGCTGCCAGGCGGTTGACCTGGAAGTGGACACGCTCACCGGTCAGATCACGATCCTGCGCGTCGCGGCAGCGTATGATGTGGGCAAAGCGATCAATCCGGACCAGGTCCGCGCGCAGATCGAAGGCGGCGTTGTCCAGGGAGCCAGCACCGCGTTTTTTGAAGGGCTGGCGTTCAAAGACGGCGTGCCGCAGAATACGAGTTTTGTCGATTACCGGATCGCCACGTCGGTTGACATCCCCTACGAGATCATCTCGATCATCGTGGAGGTGCCGCAGGATGACGGCCCCTGGGGCGCGCGCGGCGTAGGTGAGCACTCGATGGTGCCAACCGCCCCGGCCATCGCTAACGCGGTCGCGGCAGCAGTGGGCGTGCGTATCCTGGATATGCCGATCACGGCTGAAAAAGTGTACCTGGCGCTGGAAGAGGGGGAGTAAGCACCATACCGGCCCCGTCGCTTGCTGCCCAGTCGCTGACGTCTTATGTGCGGGCATGGCTGCGCCACGCGGACCATGTCCGCATCCTGCATCTGTTCGACACGGCGTGCAATCTGATCGCGGCGGATGGCAGCGTGCTGTCGGTGGTAACAGAGCGGATCGGCAACGGGCCGTTTAACGTCGTTGTGCCGCCCGTCCGGTTCACCGATCACGTCACGCCTGCCGCCCCTGTGCGATGCAGCCAGCACGCGCTGCACATCGGCAGCCTGGGGATCAACCTGAACTCGGCTGTAGCATGGAATCCACGCCCGAACTGGCCGCTTATACGCCAGCGCCGCCGCCAACTGCTGGCGCATCGACCGGTGCTGTGTGAGGTGCTGCAAAGACACGCCCCGCCCGACAGTCTGGCGCGTTATGTCGTTGATCTGCCGGGCATACCATCCCCAATCACCGCTAACTTGTTACAAAGCGCGCGCACGCCTGCGATAGCGCTGGTGCGCGGACTACGGCGCGGCGACCGGGGCGTATGCCTGGCGAGCGCAAGCCAGTTAGCCGGGCTGGGCGGCGGTCTGACACCATCGGGCGATGACTGGCTGGTGGGCTGTGTGCTGGCCGCGTATGCGGGCTTGGCTTCGGATGAAGCGCTTCCCCTGGCCTGCCGGGCAGCGCTGACCGCCGCGCCACGCACCACACCCCTGTCGGTGGCCTGGCTGCGGGCAGCCGCAACCGGGACGTGCAGCGCGGGATGGCATACCTTGTTTGACTGCTGCCTGGGCAAAGATGAGTCCGCAGTCTATCGCGCCGCGCTCCAACTCGTCAGGCAAGGCCACACGTCCGGCTCCGACGCGCTGGCCGGGTTTGCGGCGGTGCTTGGTTAGCAGGGCTGGACAACGGCAAACGGCCAATATCTTCACTGCTGTCACATGCCGTTACACACTTGCGCAAATTACCATCTGGCTATAGACTATCGGTATGTCCTCAACCACGGCGTGTATGCTTTTCGTGCTATATTCCCAGGCTCAAGTTAAACTCACAGCGAAGAAACACACGGGGTGCTACCAACCTAAGCATCATATCCGTAGTTGGAACAGCAGCGGAGAACCAGACGATGGAATCAGTCGTCAAAAACAATCTTCCTTTGCCAAAAACAACCTTCATCGGCAGGCACCATGAGATCGACGAAATTGTATCCTTGCTGACAGACTCACGCTGCCGCCTGCTGACGCTGGTCGGACCGGGCGGCATCGGTAAAACACGGCTGGCTCTGGAATCAGCGCACCACACGCTGGATGCATTCGCCAACGGCGTGTATTTCGTCTCGCTGGCCCCGCTGGAAGAGCCGAGCGACATTGTCCTGGCGATCATTGACGCCCTGCCGTTTCAGCTTCCAGATGTCCGCTGCGACCCGTCCGAGCAGCTTCTGGATTACCTACGCGACAAGCACCTGCTGTTGGTATTGGACAACTTTGAACACCTGCTGGCCGGGGTCGATATTGTGAGCGCCATTCTTGAGGGGGCGCCCCAGGTGAAGGTGATGGTTACCTCGCGCGAGGCGTTGAATCTGCAAGACGAGTGGATACGCAGCCTGACCGGCATGGCCTACCCCGACAATGGGCACAATGGTAATCTGGAAAGCTACAGCGCCGTACAGTTGTTCATTGAGCGCGCTCTCCGCCTGCGCGGTGATTTTTCGCCCAACGAGGACAGCCGCAGCATTGCGCGCATTTGTCAGCTTGTCGAAGGTGTACCACTGGCTATCGAGCTGGCTGCCGGGTGGATCAAAACCTTGTCTCCGGCAGACATTGCCACCGAGATCGAGCGCGGGCTTGATATCCTGGTGACGCGCTCGCGCGATATGTCGCAGCGTCACCAGAGTATGCGCGCGGTTTTTGATCATTCGTGGCGGCTGCTCACACCGGAAGAACGCGCTGTGTTCCAGCGGCTGTCGGTGTTTCGCGGTGGATTCACGCGTGAAGTTGCTGTCGAGGTAACAAATGCCTCGCTGCATACGCTGGCCAGCCTGGTCGATAAATCGCTGCTGGTCCTGGGTGATACCGCGCGCTACGAAGTCCACGAACTGCTGCGACAGTTCGGCGCAGAACAGCTCGAACTGGCAGGCGAAGCCGAAGCCATCCACGCCGCGCATACTGCCTACTTCATGAGTAGGCTGAACATACTGGAAACCGACATCAAGGCACACCGGCAGATCGAAGCGCTGGATGAGATCGAAGCGGGCTTCGAGAACATCCGCAGCGCATGGTACCGCGCGGTGAAACAGCAGAATTACGACGCCCTGAACCAAGCGCTCGAAAGCTTGAACCTTTTCAGCGATATGCGCGGGCGCTTTAACGAGGGCGATCAGATGTTCCGGTTTGCCATCGATCAGCTTGGCGCCGATGTACCAGCCGGACACGAGCTAACACTGGCCCGCCTGAAAATGCGCCATATGCGGCTGATCCTGATGGGCGCGATGGACTACGATTTTGACCTGGCCGAACAAACCCGCGTCTGCATGGATATCGCGCTGGCGCATCATGACCCGGCGGAAACCGGGTACGCATACCACCTGATGGGCATTCTGACCCTGGGCGTAAAACCGGACGGCTATGTTGCGGCGTACCACGCCGCCACCGAGCTTTTTAACCAAAGCCTGGTGTACTTCCGCCAGATCAACGACCGGTTTTATATCGGCGAAACGCTGGCATGGTCCGGGGCGTCGGGCATAGGTTTACCCGGCAGCAACCACGAGCGCGACATGGGCTTGATACAGCAGGGTCTCGAAATCCGGCGAGAGCTGGATGAGAAGAACGGTATCGCCTGGTCGTTGTTCAATCTGGCCGAGGGAATGCTCAGTCTTTACCGCTTTGACGAGGCGGAACACTATCTCTGGCTGGCGCTGGACGGTATGCGCGCCATCGGCACGGTGAAAGGTATCACCCTGAACAGTTACCGGCTGTGCCATACGCTGGTGTTGAAAGGCGACGTGGAAGAAGCCCAGGCGATCCTGGAAGAGATTGTCACTGTGGCTAAAGACACCTACCTGGATGGCGACTTACAGCTTGACGGCCTGCGTGCTTTATTGATCAGCATTATCGAAGAAGACTACGACAAGGCTCACCGGTTGGCCGAACGTGCCAGGGACGTCCCCGCGCGCCCATTCCACGGCTATAAAACCTATTCGGTATATTGGGGCATCATGACTGCCGCCTGCGGGCAGGGCGACTATGCAACGGTCCGCATCAAACAGCCGCATATCTATTGGATCCGTTACGATGATCCTGCATCGGGCACAATCTGCCTGGCTACCGAAGCCGCCGCGCTGGCGGACGAAGGCGACAAGGTGCGCGCGGTTGAGCTGCTGAGCCTCGCCTTCAGCCTGCCCGACTCGGTTACCGGCTGGCTGAAGCGCTGGCCGCTGATCACACGGCTGCAAGCGCGGTTGGAAGCCGACCTGGGGCATTCAGCTTTCCTGGCTGCCTGGAAACGCGGCGCTGCCAGCGATCTGGAAACCGAAATCCGGCGTATTATCGGGGATACCAAGTTGAACACGCGTCAGCAAGCCAACCAGGCGCTGCTCGATCCGCTGACCGACCGCGAGCTTGAAGTGCTCGACCTGGTCGCAGCGGGCCTGTCAAACCGGGATATTGCCGAACGGCTCGTCGTGTCGGTCGGCACGGTCAAGGTGCACATACGGCACATCTATAACAAGCTGGATGTCAGCAGCCGGACCCAGGCAATCGCCCAGGCATCGGGATTAAACCTGATATAACCATAAATACTCCCCCTCTATATCCAATATACCCCCTTGGGTAGATTACAATGCCCCGTCTGTCGTTTATGATAGGGTCAGCTTTGAGGGTATGGAAAGAGAGTATGTGATGATGAAGTTAATGCAGACGCTCGACCGCAAGACAGGGGCTTTTCTGAAATCAGTGGATCGGTCGATGTCGGAGCCGGTGAACGCGATCACAACCTTTGAGGTGTTTACGCATGGTACCCGGTGCCGCGCTCACCAACCACAACAGACCGTTGAGGAACCGGAGCAAATCAACCAGTACGAGGAGCAAGAGCGAGCAGCACCGCTGCCTTCAGTGGAACGCTGCCAGCCCGTCCGCAAATTTTCCTAGCTTTTCAGCGCCAGACTACTATCCAGACCGCTCGCGTGAGCGGTCTTTTCTTCATATATAGCGGCCTCGTACGGATCAAAAGCAGGTAGATCAAAGTAGAATGTGCTGCCCTGCCCGACCTGGCTTTCAACGCCAACCCTGCCGCCAAGCTTTTCCACGATGCGCCGTACAATCGACAGGCCGAGTCCGTGCTCTTTGATGTGATTCTTTCGAGGATAACTGCCTCCGGTGTTTTCTGGTATAATCCGCGCCATGATACCAAATATCCACATCGGCCTGAATGCGCACCTGCTGACGGCTCAGGCAGGCTACCGGGGGGCAGGCATCAACGGCTATATCACCAACCTAATACGCGCGCTGCCCGATGCTGATCCGTCGATCCACTACACTGTTTTTATGGGGCAGCAGGGCCACCTGCCCGATCACGAGCGCCTGATACAACGCCGCACCGGTTGGAGCACGGAAAAGCCGCGCCGTCGAATCCTATGGGAGCAGATCATGCAACCGGTGGCGTTACTGCGTACACGCCCGGGCCTGCTGCACGCGCTGGCGTTTGTGTCGCCCATGATCAACCGCATCCCAACCGTTGTGACCGTGTACGACCTGAGCTTTATCCACTATCCGAACGTGCTGCCCGCCGTGCGCCGCCTGTACCTGCGTTTTTTTACGCGGCGGTCATGCGACCGGGCGCGGCGTGTGATCGCCATCTCGCAGAGCACCGCCCGCGACCTGACAGCCTGCTTTGGCATTCCAGCCGACAAGATCGACATCGCCCTGCCCGGCGTGAGTGACCGGTTCCGCCCGCTGCCAACGCTTGACGTGGATCGCTTCCGGTGGCGTAAAGGGCTGCCCGATCGTTTTTTGCTGTTCCTGGGCACGCTGGAACCGCGCAAGAACTTGCCTGTCCTGCTGCGTGCCTACGCCCAACTGCCTGCCCCAGACCGCCAGGTCGTACACCTGGTCCTGGGCGGCGGCAGGGGCTGGATGTTTGAGGACATTTTCCGTACGATTGAGCAACACAGTCTGGGTGCTACGGTCCATTTGCCAGGCTATCTGCCCGCCGACGAGCTGCCGCTGTGGTACAATGCCGCCGAAGCGTTTGTCTACCCGTCGGTGTTCGAAGGCTTTGGACTGCCGGTTGCCGAAGCGTTGGCCTGCGGTACGCCCGCGCTGGTATCGAACGTCTCATCGCTGCCTGAAGCGGTGGGCGATACCGGCTGCTGCCTGCCGCCCGATGACGTGACTGCCTGGACAAATGCGCTGGCGCGTGTTATTCACGATCCGGCATGGCGCGAAGAAGCCGGTCACCAGGGCCGCGAGCACGCCGCCCGATTCACGTGGGCGAACACGGCTGCGCAAACCGTCGCCAGCTATCGCCGCGCGCTAGCCTGAACCGGCGCACAGGAGAAAAAATGGCTAATTAACAAAAAAAGGGTTGTCAAAACCGCCCAAACTAATAAAAATACATTGTGGCTTCTTTGCTGATCTTGATAATCTCATGCCGGAAATAACCATGCATAGAACTGTTTTTAACCTGCCGCGCTGGCTGCTGCCCATTCTTGACGCCGCCCTGGTACTGGTTGCGTTCCTGCTGTCCTACTATCTGCGCTACGAGGTGCAGTTTTTACAGCCGGTAGACGAAGCCAACGCGGCGCCCTTCACGCCCTATTTACCCTATGCAGCTGTTTTTGCCGCACTAATGCTGCTCTTTAATCACAATGCCCGTCTTTATGAGGAACGGCGCGGTCGTACCTGGTGGGATGAACTTTTTTCGGTCGGCAACAGCTCAACCAACACCGCAGTAGTCGTCATGGCGTTTAGCTTCCTGCTGCGCCCGCTGGTATTCTCGCGGTTGTTGATCGTACAGGCCGCCGTGTTGTCGATTGTGCTCCTGGGAGCGCTGCGGTTGATTCTGCGCATTATCCAGGGCCAGATGCGCAAGCGCGGTATCGGCGTAGAGCGCGTGCTGGTGGTGGGCGCGGGCGAAGTGGGGCGCTCGGTGCTGCAAACCATCGTCGCCCGACCCGATTTGGGATACAAAGTGATCGGTTTTGTGGACGATGATCCCACGCGCGGCACCAACGACCTGGGGCGCGTCCCGGCACTGGGTACAATCGACAACCTGCCGTACATCGTGGACAGCCAGCCGGTTGATACCGTTATCATCACGCTGCCCTGGCAGGTGCAGCGCAAAATCTTGAGCATCGTCCGCCAGTGTGAACAGAAACGCATCCGGGTGCGAACCGTCCCGGACATGTTCGAGCTGAGCCTGAGTCAGGTCCAGGTCGAGATGCTGGGTGGCATTCCTTTGCTGGGCTTGAATGGCGAGCCGCGCCTGCACGCCAGCAGCCGCCTGATCAAGCGCTCGATGGACCTGGCGCTGGTTGCACTGGCGCTGCCACTTGTGTTGATCGTGGTAGTATTCACCGCCATTGCGATCCGGCTGGATTCACCCGGCCCGATCTTTTTTTCGCAGCAGCGTGTTGGGTTAAACGGCAGGTCGTTCAGGGTCTACAAGTTCCGGTCGATGATCGTCAATGCAGAAGCTATGAAAGCCGCCCTGGTTCGCCGGACCGGCGAAGACCCGCGCCACCCCAAACTGGCCAATGACCCGCGTATCACGCGCGTTGGGCGCTGGATTCGGCGTTTCAGCCTGGACGAACTGCCGCAGATAATCAACATCCTGCGCGGTGAAATGAGCTGGGTCGGGCCGCGTCCGGCTGTGCCCGAAGAGGTGAAACTGTACGAATCCTGGCACCGTAAACGCCTGCGCACCATGCCCGGCCTGACCGGGCTGTGGCAGGTCAGCGGGCGCAGCGAGGTGCCGTTCGAAGAGATGTGTCTGCTCGACATTTACTATATCGAGAACTGGTCGTTGGGGTTGGATGTCCAGATCATGTTGCGCACCATTCCCTACGTACTGCTAGGACATGGAGCATTGTAACATTGCGCAATCAACCTGTTTCCATTCCGGCATTGGCCCTGGAGTGGGTTGCCGCCCAGGAGTTGTATCAATTCGCCCAACAACTGGTCCAGACACCCAGCCCATCCTCGCAGGAAGGCGCGGTTGCCCGGCTGATCGCGGACCAGATGAAAGCGTTGAAGTTCCCAAACGTGTATATCAACGATATGGGCAGCGTGATCGCCACCCTGGGCAACGGCAACGGCCCCATGCTGCTTTATGACGCGCACATGGACACCGTCGATCCCGGCACACCAGATCGCTGGCTGCACCCACCCTACGCCGGAGTGATCGACAATAACATCCTGTACGGTCTGGGAACAACTGATATGAAAGGTGCGCTGGCAAGCATGATCTACGGCGCGCGCCAACTGCTGCCCTACCAGAATCGGATCAACGGTACGCTCGTGCTGGCGTTTGTCGTCCAACAGGAACCGTGTGAAGGGCTGGCGATCCGGGTCCTGGTTGAACAAGATGGCTTTCAGCCGGATTATGTGCTGCTAGGCGCGCCGACGAATCTCCAGATCAGCCGGGGACAGCGCGGGCGCGTGATGTTCAAAATCTCAGTCGAGGGCAAGGCCTCACATGGCAGCCAGCCTGAACTGGGACAAAACGCGATCTACGCCGCCGCGCGGCTGGTGTTCAGCGTGCAGCTTTTGGCCGACGACCTGCCAAAAGATCCCTTCCTGGGGCCGGGGACCATCGCCGTTACCGGCATCGGCAGCCGGGGCCTCAGCCTGAACGCGATCCCGGACCTGTGCAAGGTATTTGTAGACCGCCGCCTGACGTTGGGCGAAACGGTGGGCAGTGCACAGGCGCAGATCGAAAGTCTGATCCGCCGCGAGGACATCCCGGCAACGGTCGAGATCACCACCTATAGCGATCCCTCGTATACCGGGGTCGTGCATACAGCCAGTGAAGCACACCCGGCCTGGGTGCTGGATCGCGGGCACCCGCTGGTAACAACGCTCAGCCAGGTGATCCAGACGGTCAGCGGCAGTGTGCCGGGAGTCGGGCATTGGCCGTTTTCAACCGATGGGGTGTATACGATGGGGCAGGCCAACATCCCGACAGTGGGGTTTGGGCCGGGCAATCCAGACCTGGTGCATACCTGTGAAGAACACATCGGGCTGGATGATCTAAAAACAGCCGCCCATGTTTATGCCGGTCTGGCCGCTGCCATGCTGATGGAGTGATCTGTGATGTCCGATCCCAAGCCGCCGCCCGGCAAGCGCCGCCAGTCCAATGTGATCAAGCCCATCGAACCTGCGCCGCGCACGACCATTCAACCACTATGCTCCTCACGCCAACACGGCCCGCACCGCCCACCACCAGAACAACCGTCAGCACCGGATGCCGCAACAGACGATCCTTTTGCATACCGCACGGACATCGCCATCGCGCACGCGCTGGTCCTGCTGACAGGGCTGGGTTTTGTGATCGCGGTGATCATCTGGGTGCTGCGCAGGGATCAATCACGGCACGCTGCGTTTCAGATGGCGCAGGCCGTTGTGTGGCAGCTACTGTACATCATCGTTGGCGGGCTGATCGGCTGTTTCAGCAGCGGCATTATGCTGGCAGGAATAACAGGCTCGCTCCTATCCGGCAGCAGAGACGGGTCAACGCTGGCTATTTACTGCTATCGCGCCATCACCTTGCTAACCGCAGGCGCGTTTGTGTTGCCAGGGTTGGCTGCCGCGTGGGCAAGCTGGAACGGGCGCCGCTTTCGCTACCCGTTGATCGCCGGTTGGGTCGAACGCAGAATGACGCCCCGCTGATACGCGGGCGCGCGTATTCCCGATCACCACAAGCTCATCATCAAGTACGATCAGCCGTTGGTCAACTCGTGGAGGAACTGCTCGTTGCTTTCGGTATGCCGCAGCCGGTTGAGCAGCGCTTCGGTGGCGCTCACAATATCGTAGTTGGCAGGCGGCTGTGTCATCTGGACGAGCATACGCCGCATGGTCCATACACGCTGCAAAATATCCGGGCCGAGCAGCATTTCCTCGCGCCGCGTCGAAGATTGGAGAATGTCGTAGGCGGGGAAAATGCGCCGCTCTTGCAGGTCGCGCGAGAGGTGCAGTTCCATGTTGCCCGTGCCTTTGAACTCCTCGTAAATCACGTCGTCCATGCGGCTGCCGGTCTTGACCAGACAGGTTGCAACTATCGTCAGGCTGCCGCCCTCTTCAACATTTCGCGCCGCCCCAAAGAACCGCTTGGGCGGGTACAGCGCCGACGGGTCCAGACCGCCGGTCAGCGTGCGCCCGCTGGGGGGAACGACCAGGTTATACGCCCGCGCCAGCCGCGTGATACTGTCCAGCATGATCACAACATGCTGCGCCGACTCGACAAGCCGCTTGGCGCGTTCCAGGGCCATCTCGGCCACGCGTACATGGAAGGCTACTGGCTCGTCAAACGTGCTGCTGATCACCTCGGCATCGACCGAGCGATCCATGTCGGTGACCTCTTCGGGACGCTCGCCGATCAGCACCACCATGAGGTGCACTTCTGGATAGTTGTGGCTGATGGCGTTGGCGACATCCTTGAGCACAGTCGTTTTCCCGGCTTTTGGCGGGCTGACGATCAGGCCGCGCTGGCCGCGCCCGACTGGCGCGATCAGGTTCAGCATCCGCGTGGAGATCACGCGAGAGGATGTCTCCAGGTTAAAGCGCTCCTCAGGAAAGATCGCCGTCAGGTCGTCAAAGCGCGGGCGGCGCTTGGCCTGTTCCGGGTCCAGCCCATTCACAGCTTCCACGCGCAGCAGCCCGTAGTACTTTTCCGAGTCTTTCGGCGGGCGAACCTGCCCGATGACCATATCGCCGGTCCGCAGGCCAAAGCGGCGGATCTGCGTCTGGCTGACATAAATATCATCCGGCCCCGGCAGGTAGTGATCTGAGCGCAAGAAACCGATCCCCTCGTCAATCACTTCGAGGACGCCGCCGCGCAACTGGTGGCCCTGCTTTTCGGCCTTGTGGCGCAGCAAGCGCAAGATCAGGTCCTGCTTCTTCAGACGGCTAAACCCTGCAATATCGGCATCGCGTGCCATAGTGCGCAAGGCTTCTAACGTTTGCGTTTCGAGATCTACTATATCCATGGGAATCTCCGCACGAGGAAGGGCATATTCAGCCCTTAATTATGTGTATACCTGAATACCTGTGATGACGACAAGTTACAACAACCAGGGGGCAACCGCATTGACGGTTCACACCACAATAACAAGGTTACGTCCGCTACCTTGAGAACTGGAACTTATTGATGCGTTGTGGGCGCACAAATAGGAGCAAAAAGCGACAAAAACAACGAACTTACTGACAATATAGCACAGTGTTGGCGTATGGTCAAACGAATGTATTCCAGATTCAGGGCAGGCTCACTGCCTGTACGGGCAGAACAGTGTGTACTACAAGCTGCATCCCCGCATAAATTGTCCCCAAAACCGGAAACTCGCCCCAGGGGTGGAGTGCGCCCTATCGGCTCCTGCTCCCAGATCATGTTACAAACCACACAATGTAGTAATACCCAACTGTCGCCGCAATCAAGACCGAATCGGTCCGATCCAATATACCGCCGTGTCCGGGGATCAGGCGGCTGGAGTCTTTTGCCCCGGCCTGCCGCTTGATAGCCGAAATGCCCAGATCACCGAGGGTGCCCAGCACGCCGATCGACAAGCCGATCACCGCGCCATGCCCCACCGTCAGCCCGTCGATATCCAGCGCCACCGCGCCCAGCATCCCGACCAGCAGGCCAGATACCACGCTGGCAGCATAGCCTTCCCAGCTCTTTTTAGGGCTGACACGTGGGGACATCTTGTGCCGTCCAAACTGCCGCCCGATGAAATACGCCGCGCTGTCCGAGATGATCACGCAGAAGTACAAAAACAGCGTCCAGTACGCGCCGTCGTCCAGCAGCCGCACGGCCAGCAGGCGACTGCCCAGCCAGCCCAGGTAGGTCCCTCCAAACACCGCCAGCGCTGCATCCAGGACAGGGCGAGGACTGCCGTGCTCCATCTTCCAGACGGCATAAAATAGCGCCGCGATCAACAGCAGCACCAGCCCTGGCTCGTGCCATTCAGGCCGATCAAACCAGGCAGCGCCAAACGCCAGCGTTATCAGCGCCAGGATCAACCATTCAGGCGGGCGGAACTCTGACTGCCGCAGCAGGCGCACATATTCATCGCCGCCCAGCAGCAGCGCTGCAAAGACCGCCACGGCAAACGGCCAGTCCCCCAGCGCGACCAGCGCGATCACGATGGGAAGGGCTACCACAGCAACAAGCACACGCGTTTTTAGCACAGGGGTGTCTCGACGTTAGCAGGTGTCAGCCAAGAAAGAGCATTACTTACGGCTGCGGCACCAGTCCAAAGCGCCGCTCGCGCCGGTTAAAGTGCAGGATCGCCTTGAGCAGTTCTTCTCGATCAAAGTCCGGCCAGTATACCGGCGTGGCATAGTATTCGGCATAGGATGCCTGCCACAGCAAAAAGTTGCTCAGGCGCATTTCGCCCGCCGTGCGCACCACCAGGTCAGGGTCCGGCTGCCCGGTTGTGTACAGATAATAATCGATCAGCGTTTCATTGATCTGGTCCGGGGGAATGCCCGCCTGCACAATACGACGGAATGCCTGGATCAAGTCCTGTCGCCCACCATAGTTAAACGCGATGTTCAATGTCAGATGATCGTTGTTGCGCGTTAGCTCGACGGCATTGCGCACCTTCTGCTGCAACTCTGGCGACAAACCTTCCAGTTCGCCGAGATGCCGGAGCTGCACCCCGTTTGCATGCAGGTGTTTTAACTCACGGTCGATCACGTTCTCGACAATGCTGATCAGGCCGCGCACTTCGTCTTCGGGGCGTCCCCAGTTCTCGGTAGAAAAGGCATAGATCGTCAGGATTTTGATCCCGAATTCGCCGCAGGCACGCAGCACACGCCGCAAGTTTTCGCTTCCGGCGCGGTGTCCCGCCTGGCGCGGCAGCCCGCGTTCCCTGGCCCAACGACCGTTGCCATCCATGATAACCGCCAGATGGTACGGGATACGCTCCGGCAGACTTGGTGACTCGTTTGCCATACGTTGAATAACTGCTCCACGGGGAATACGGTGGTTAACCTGAGACCTGCTGGCCCGTGTGCGCCAGCCGTATTCCTACACGCTAGATTTCCAGTATCTCGGCTTCTTTGCGCTTACCGGCTTCTTCGATCTGATGAATATATTTGTCTGTCAGCTTCTGGACGTCATCCTGGCCCCGCTTGCCGTCATCCTCGGAGATCATCTTCTCCTTCTCGAACTCGCGCAGGTCATCAATTGCGCTCCGGCGCACATTACGTACAGCCACGCGCGCCTCTTCTACGCGGCGATTAACCAGTTTTTGCAGTTCCAGGCGGCGTTCTTGCGTCAGGGCGGGAATGTTCAACCGAATGATAGACCCATCATTATTGGGCGTCAATCCCAGTTCCGATGCCAGGATTGCCTTCTCAATCGTCTTGAGCGACGATTTATCAAAGGGACGAATGGCGATCATTTGTGGTTCGGGGATCGTGATGGTAGCCAACTGGTACAGCGGCGTGGGCGTACCGTAGTATTCAACCATCAACTTCTCGACCAGCCCGGTAGAAGCCCGGCCCGTTCGCATCCCCATCAGGTCTTCTTCCAGCACCGACACGGCGCTTTTCATACGCTCTTCAGCATCTTTCAAAACATCTTTTATCATTTTTTCGCGCTCCACGTCAGAAAGTAAGTCAGTTTCAGGGGAATTCGCGGCTGTCACGAAATTGTCGCCTATTCCCGTCTGGTTGTCAAACTTACCTGTGACATGCTATACAGCCACCACCATATATAAACACGATCCCCCGGACATGCTCACCAGGCCGGGGGATGTACGATCAACAAGGATAGCGCAGGCACAGGTAGGTCAAAGGGCTATTCGCCCGGCTCGTTTTCGTCTTCGCCTTCAATTTCGATCTTAACAGCCTTTGGGGCTTCCGCGTCCGCATCATCCGCGCCCTTATCTTTGCGGGTCAGCGATTCAATCGATTGGCGCACCTTGTCCACGATCTGGTTGCCGATAGCCTGCCAGTCGGCATCTTCAGGGGTACCAACCAGGCCGCCAATCCAACCGCGCACATCACCTTCCATCTTGGCGCCAATGTTGGACCAGCTTACTTCGCCCTCTTCTTCTTCAGGCTGCTCCACCTTCACCAGCCGCGCAATGTTCGAACGAATGCGCAGCTCGATCTTGCCGGTGATGGTCGGCCAATCGGCTTCTTCCTCTGCGCCGACCCACCCGGCAATCGAGTTGCGAGTGTTGGCGTCCATCTTTGAGCCTATATTCTTCCAACTGGCTTCTTCCTCTGCGCCGACCCATCCGGCAATCGTGCGACGAAGTTTGACATCAATTCGCTCGTCCAGTTCATCGAAGTCGGTTTCGTCCGGGTTTTCGGCCCAATCCTGGACCGTTTCCTTAATTTCTTCGTCGAGCTTGGCCCCCATCTCTTCAGGAGTGGGCGTGTTTTCATTACCTGACATGATCATATCCCTCACGTGATTGACTAGTACCGGGTGCGATTGGTGTTCTCACTATACTCTACGTGCACCAATTAGCCAATGTTGCACGGCACGTTGCCAACAAATCCAACGCCGCATACGAGTTGTCACCGACAATCACCAGTGCACGGTCAGGCACATTGAACTTGACACCTCAGCAAGTTCAAGCCTTAACTGCTATCCCGAACTAAGGTTACGGTAGTCAGAAGTGAGCCTGCTTTGCTGCCCTCCGTTCAATGGGATGCCTGGGATTGGAACACGATGACACTCAAGGACGGTGGTTATACACCAGTCGTGCTCTCCGTTGACCTTAAAGAATGGGATGCGGATAACGAGCAGACTCATCATTGTGGCTGGCGTGCTCACTCTTGCCGGAGAATGATAAGCTGGCAGTCTACAAAGAAGTTGATTATGTCGATCAATGGACGGGTCAGATCGTCAACGTTGATTTTGCCGACCAGGCCGAAATTCAGTAGACCGCAAGGATAAATGGGGCTTGAAAAATGGGGACATTGGGATACCTTTTTGTTTGCTAAAACCGAAAGGAAACC